>NZ_BATQ01000082.1 GCF_000739635.1 Verrucomicrobium sp. BvORR034
CACTGGGACATGTCTCCCTACCTCCTGGAACTAAACCTCCGCGTGCTGGATCCCAAGACGCGCAGCCTCATCGTCAAGACTCGCAACTACCGCACCTCCCTGGCTCGCCGCAACCCCAAGACCATGGCCCAGGAAGCCCTCCGCTCCACCTTCGGCCTGCCCAAGAAGCTGACCGTCTGGGTGCCGAGCAAGGAGTGATGGAGTGATGGAGTGATGGTTGGGGCGGGGAGGGGAGAGGTGTGCGTTGGCACCGGCTCATCTCCTCGCAGGCTGCTGGCATGGCCTCCCTTCCTCTGTCCCGCCTATTGCTGCTTTGGCAGAAGGGCCAGAACTTCCTTTTTGAAGTCGGCGACCGGAATGACCCGCCCGCCAAAGTCAGGGGTGGGGTCGGAGTTCATGCCGAAGTCGGACACCTTGCCCTCCTTGATTCGATGCGTGGAGGCTGGATCCAGCGGGTGATACAGGTTGGCCCCCATCGCCTGCAGGAAGACCACGTAGCTCTTGCCCTCCGTCAGGCTGGAAGGGCTTTCATCGTACGTGTACTGGCAAGGCACCATGATCGTCTTGGGCAGCGAGAGGGTCCTGTCCTCGGTGGGCGAGAATGCCGTCTTCCTGCCAGTGTTTTTCCAAACCTCCTCGAGCTCCACGGTCGCAATGCACAAAGGACCGTTGTACAAGCCCTGCGTCTTCTGATCCGCCCCTTCATTGGGCTTCTCCGGCATGATGCGGGTCACCTTGCGTACCGTCACCTTCGCGATGACATCGGCTTGCGAGACCTTTTCGTCGAGACTCAGCGGAACGAAGAAGCCCAGAGCGAACTGGCAGAGCAGGAGGGAGGTGAGGAGGATGGGGACGGGGAGTTTCATTGAGCAATTGGGGTGGCGATCTTTGCCTTTTGGGGATCTGAGATGGCAGGTGCCAAAAAGGGACTTCAAGACAAGCTGTATTGGGGCATGTCCCTTTATCTACTGGTGGTGGGCGTAACCCCAAGACCATGGCCAAGGAAGCCCTGCGCTCCACCTTCGGCCTGCCCAAGAAGCTGGCCGTCTGGGTGCCGAGTAAGGATTGATCAAGGAAAAGTTATTGATGTCTGGAACTTCATCACTATTCTGCGTTCG
The DNA here is from genome assembly GCF_000739635.1 of Verrucomicrobium sp. BvORR034. Lineage (GTDB taxonomy): Bacteria > Verrucomicrobiota > Verrucomicrobiia > Verrucomicrobiales > Verrucomicrobiaceae > Verrucomicrobium. The sequence goes on from NZ_BATQ01000082.1 coordinate 1,119, forward strand.
CGAAAAATTCGATCACCTCCCAAAATGAGCACTAGCTCCTCAAACGAGTGTTGTTATCTTTGTGGTTCAGTTTTTGAACTCACTCGTGACCACATACCCCCTAAGAATTTGTTCTTGCGGCCGCGTCCTTCTAACCTGGTGACGGTTCTGTGTTGCAGGAAATGTAACAATTCATTCTCGAAAGATGATGAGTATTTCCGTATGGCTGTTAGTTCAATGATTAACCGGTCAGGGGATGGTGAGAGGATTTGGTCTGAGAAGGTCGTTGGCTCTACATTAAGAGACAGACGAATCGGTCCCCTGATCGATGAGGTGGTCTCTGAATCTCAACCTTCGTTTGTTAAGACGGAGTTTGGTGCGTTGCCCGCACTGGTGATTCCGTTTCGGTGTGATGAAATTGAACGCGTTCTTATAAGAATGACGAAAGGATTCCTGCGAAAAACATACCCTGATGTTGATGCTTCTCACTTCCAGTTTAAGGTGGGGATGGTTCAGCAGTTCCAAGTTGAAGAAGTGTACGGAAGTTTGAGGAATCTGCACTATTTTGAATTGGGGAATGGGGTGTTCCGAATGTGGTATGGCATTTCCCGAGAGTATGCTGGAATATGGGCCTACCTTTTTTACAATTCTGCCGGGTACTTTGTGTCGCACTGAACAGCACCACGGCGAGGGAAATGCATCACATTCAGAATTCTTTGCGCCCTAACTGCCTCCAATAGCTTGAATGTGTTCTGGGTTCGGCGCTTCGGGTTGAATTGCGGCAAGGACTAAGTGATTGAAAAGCAACGTCAACATTGAAAGCGGAATAGACTGGGCATCTTTTGAGGCCAGGCTGTGGAGCGGATGGCGTGAATCACAAAGTGACTTCAGAATGTCCACTATGCGAACTTTCCCAAGTGTTTTCTGTATCTCCGGCGGAATACTGCGGTTCCGAAACGTCTTGTTCAATTGGTCGAAATTCTGGGAGAGCATGGGGGCATCTCCTACTGTGATATCATGTGCATTAAGTGAGCGTGCTGTTCTCAGCATTTGTGAAATAAGATTTTCAACCGCAAAGTGCTGACGTGCTGGGAGCTTCGGTGAGGGAGGGGGAGTGGCGTTTAGCTTGCAAAGCAGCCTGACAGCCTCATCAATATATTCAAGCCGTTCAAGTATTGAAGGTCCTCTGGTGCTATCGCGTAGTGCTGCGTCGGTGCGATCGGCCGCAGTAAGTATGGAGTTCGCAAGGTCCTCACAACTTACGTCGAGATCATTCACCAATGAATATTCCTCTCTAGAATCTGAGCTTGTTTCAGCTATGAGAATCCTGCTATCTGGAATGGTCGTCTGTATAGGAGACTCGGGGATATCTTTGTCGGTGAGCTTGGGTTCAGTAGACTCTTGGATGGCTGAGCGCGGGTCGGCCATCTCTGTGGAAACTGGGTCGTTGATCTGAAATTTGGCGTTGCCAGTTCCAAGCATCCCGAAATAGTCCGCTCTTCCTCGTAGAATTAGCACCGAAGATAAATCATCTAAAGAGCAACGAAGCAGCTCGATCCGTTGCTGATCATTGCCATCGGCTATCAAAAGGTTGGCTTGAACCTTGGGTTCACCTTTGTCGCGATCCTTGCTGGTTGGGTATGGCACAGCGAGCCAACGTCCGTAGTCGAGGGCGGCTCGGGACGCGTGCAAGCTTCCACCCTTAACATCTGACTGGATCATCACAACTCCTCGGGCCAGACCGGCCTGAGTCCTGTCCCGTTTTACGTATTGTTGATTTTGAACATTTCGCCCAAAGGGATACTCGCTGACAAGTGCTCCGTTGGATGAAAGTATTTCTTCGGCGAGCTTTTTGTGCCTAGAAGGGGCAATCATGTGGAGGCCATGGGCCATAACCGCAACTGTGTGTCCGCCTGCGGATATTGTTGCTTTGTGTGCGACTGCGTCGCAGCCAATCGCCAATCCACTTACGACGCTCCAACCTTGATCGACGAAGAAGTGAGCAATGCGTTCGGTAATCAATTCGCCATGTGCCGTGGGCTCACGAGTTCCAATTATTGCCGCACAATCGCAGGGAGAAGGTGAAAATCTTCCCTGCACATAAATGACGCAAGGATCGTCATGGGTTGCTCGCAAAAGTTGGGGGTATTCATTGTCGCATCGCGACAATATTCTTGCGCCATAGGTACAAGCTTCTCTGATCTGCTTCTCAGCTGCAAATTGGGCGCTTGACCAAGCACTTTCATCTGCCAAAGCCCGCGCCACCTGCGGAATTGTCGCGGCGACGTAGTGTAGGGGTTCAGTCCAGAACTCTCCGATGGAGGCTATCTTGCGCAGAGCGGCTGGACCAACCCCTTTGAGCATCGAGAGCTCAAGTAGTTTTCGAGTTTGCTCCGAGATTGTCATTCTCCTAAGACATTACTGATATTCTTCGCCATGGAAAGACATTTAACATCGCGGGCACCAGCCTGCCTCAAATACTCACGGGCATAGATTAAGGACGCCCCTGTTGTTGTGACATCGTCGATTATCAAGAAGGAATTCCCAGGAGCTGCAAGTTCAGGCTTGGCCACGATCAGGTGATCCCTCACGTTGGCGAAGCGAGTGGGCCTGTCCAGATGCTCGGTGTGATGAGAGCGGACTCCGTCAGTGTACCTGAACATCCCAGGCTCAACCGAGATTCGAGAAGTCCGCATGGGCTTGTCGATTAGCGATTGGCCAAACTGGGCGAGAAATTGCTCCAACCTTGGAGTTCTTCCCGGGCGATGTGGGATTGATGTTACTATCAGTTGCGTTGAGGCCCCAAAGTGCAATTCTATAAATTCTAGGGAAATGAATGAACGCACGGTCTGTATCCAAGAGTCGGGGAATTTGTTTGCATCCTTATGTTCAGCAATTGCCTTCGTCAGTGGATGCCACTTCTTGCGTTCCGCTAGTGACGGGTAGTTGGCAAATGATCTGCCACTTGCGAAGATAGGGTAGGCAGTGGTGTCTCCTCCGATTGATTTCGGTATGAAGTGGTTGATTTTATCGAATCGCGAATGGCGAGGGTATTTAGCTTCCTCCTCAACCATGATTGACTCTAGTTTTGGGAAAAATGGAAAAGGCTCTTCCAGGAAATGTGATAGAGATTCAGAGTCACTTAGCAGTGCATCTGGCATAAGGCTCAAGGCGTTCCAGTTATCCGTTGACCTTTTTGGTGGCCAAGCCCTGCTTTCTAATGCGGCATAGCAGCCGCAATTGTACGATGCCTTAATGTCAACGCTGGAATCGCCCACAAGTACCACATTGTCTAAGTATTCCAAGTTGAAGTGGTCCATAGCTTGGATGATGCCATCGCCGTGAGGCTTGGTGTTTTGTACATCCTCATGTGCAATAACAATGTCCCAGGCGAAGGTGGGGTAAGCCAATTCGAGTATGAGATTTGTGTAGCTTCTTGGCGATCGCGTAAAGACTCCCATCTTCAGTTGAGGGAACTTTTGGCGTATCGCAAGCAGTTCGTTCGTGCTATACACTGCACGTTCTTGGGTGCCAAATTGAGATCGGACTCTATCTAGGTTGCTGCGATCGGCGTTGTTGGCGCATGCTTCTCTAAGGCCCTGAAGGTCTCCGGTCCGTAGAAGCGTGTCATCGAGGTCAAATAGACATAGTTCGATCATCTCAATATCCTCCGGTGATAGTCACAGCTGACTTGTTGTTGATTAGAACTTGGCGGGAGTTGACCTCCAGAACAAGGGGATGCGATGGGTTAAAGTAATGTTGTCCAGTCGTTTCCCGCAGCACTGTAGCAATCCCAACAGACAGATATGCCTGCAATTGTTGGTTTGCCGCAAAGTCGGCAATGTGAAGGGATTGACCCAAATTTGGAGATTACCCAGTCAGAGAGTACTGGGAATGGGTGACCATAGTCGAGGCTGCGAGGTGAGATAATGCAGCAGCCTGATACAGGCATTGGTCCTACCGTTGTGTAACGAGAGACGCCAGACCCGATAATCTCGGGTATGAATGTAATGCAGACGTCATTAGTATGTTCGCGTGAATTTACTGTGTACCAATTGCCATAGTTTAAGGTGAACTCCACAAGTTTTTGGATTTTGCTATGCCCAACTACGTCAAATGAGCAGTTCCATCCTTTTCGTAGCAGAGGAACGTTATTGCCGCTTACGAGTGTCGTGTGCTCATCCCACTTGTCTTGTTGCCATGAGTTTAAGGCTGTTCCGTCCAAATGAGAAAGATCTGCGCCACATTGCGAACAGGGATAGTGGATCGGAGTGTCGCTTGGATGTTGACACGAGAAGCAATAGAACGTCATAAGGGAGTGGTCGGACTGTGATAGAGTGTGCGCAAACCATTGCGTCTGCCAACTTGTTTTTTTGGCGAGCGTTTTACAAGCGGATGAAAATGAATGCCAATGGGCGACGATCCTCGTCACAATGGCGGCAGGGTATACTGCTAGGCTGACTGATCGCCGGCCATTCTTTTGCAACTTTCGATGCCCGTGTTTGGCGAGGTAAATTCCTGTGGAGAATTTTTCCAATGAGGCTAGGTATTGTGGTTCACTTGCCGCATAGGCAAAAGGTCACCGGATGGAAGCGTTGATAATGAGCACATTATGAAGAAAAGCGGCAAAAAGGTCACCACCCCTTCGATCCAGGGGCAAGCCCTAATGAACCTGGGGTCAGTGCTAGAGAAGGAGATTGACGGCATTGGCATGGGGGTTATGCCGGACGGGTCCGCTTATTTGACGGCTCGTGGGTTAGCGAGGATGTGTGGCATCGACCATACCATCGTCCTTGATTTGGCAAACAATTGGGAGTCCTCCCAGTTTAAGCCGCGCGGCACCAAGATCGCCAACCTTCTTCAGGACCAAGGCTATGAGGCGAGCTCCTTATTTGTAGAAGTTGATGCCAACGGATCTAGGCATCATGCTTTCCCTGACGCGGTCTGCATGGCTTTTCTTGAGTACTACGCGTTTGATTCCGGTGCCCAAGTGCAACCTTCGGTGAAGGAACATGCGTTGAAAAATTACCGGCTTCTGGCTAGGTCATCGCTCCGCGTATTCATCTACACGCAGGTCGGCTACGATCCCAACCATAAGATTCCCGACGTTTGGCGGGAATTTCATGACCGGGTTTCTGCAGCTTACAATAGCGTGCCAGACGGCTGCTTCAGTGTCTTTAAGGAGATCTCCGACATGGTTGTAACTATGATTCAAAGTGGAGTGCCGGTGAATGAAAAGACCGTGCCCGACATCAGTGTTGGAAAAACTTGGGCGAACTTCTGGGCGGATCGCTGCCTTGAGAAGCTTCATGGCGAGCGAATTCGATACGAGCACAACTACCCCGACTACTTCCCACAGGCAGCGTCCAATCCCCAGGAAAGCTGGGCTTACCCAGAAGGCGCTTTGGGCTTGTTTAGGAAGTGGATGAGAGAGGTGTATTTTTCGGAGAAGTTCCCAGCCTATATTACTGGGCAGGCTAAGAAGCATGGGCTCCCTCCATCAATCGCCACATTAGCCATCGATGCAGTGAAACCGAAGGCACTCAGAGATTCCGAGTAGCAAACTGCCCTTGCGCATCAACTGCCTGTTAAGCGATGTCGAGTCGTGGATCTGGACGAGAGGGTTGGGCCTGAGGATGTCTCTCGCGGCCCTTCGAGCAGCCGCTCGTGGGGGTGATTTACCCAGGGGCTCCGTCCATTTCTTGGCCTTTGCCCCAAGGGCTGGACTCTTTGGGGCCTTCAGGCCAGAAGCATCTTTTCGACTAGTCGTGATTGGCAGCGGTCAGCGGTTATGGGATGCAATCGCCGGGCTGCCCGGATGCGCTCCGGTCACCCGCGGGGCTGGGAACCCCCGCCTCCTTTAAGCTTCCCGGCGGGCGCTGCGTTGGGAATGTAGCAGAGCCGTCTCGGCTCTTGGAGGTGCTGGGTGATTTGGGGAACAAGAACCGAGACGGTTCTTCTACGTTGGCGGCAGGTGCTGCGTTGGGAGGGGAGAAGCGCCGTCCCGGCTCTTGTGGGCGCTGGGTGATTTGGGGAACAAGAACCGAGACGGTTCTTCTACCTTGGCGGCTGGCGGTGCGTTGGGAGGGTAGAGGAGCCGTCCCGGCTCTTGGGTGTGCTGGGTGATTCGGGGAGCAAGAACCGAGACGGTTCTTCTGCCTTGGCGGCGGGTGCTACCTCGCCGGAACGGACCGCGGCGCTCTTTTCGCGCACGATCGTGTGATGGCGCATGCGGTGCGGTGCTCCTTTCGCACGCATAGAATCGGCAACGAAATCTCCCTCTCTCTATGCCCATGCGCTCTCGATTTGTTCTGCTGTTCCTCTCTGTTCCAGGCTGGCTGGGATGCGCGGTGTTTGCGCTCCTCTCCACAATCGTCGCCCATTCCGCAGATCCAAAAGCAAAAGCAGCAGACGCAGAACCGCCCGTGGCCCAGTGGAAATTCGAGGGCGGGGATGGACTGGGGGTGTGGCAGGGGAAGGGCTCTCGCCAGGTGCCGGGCCCGCAGGGGCCGGGGTATCCGACGTTTGCGGCAGGCAACCGGGCGATGGAGCTGGCTGGGCAGGATGCGGCGTTGGTGGTGCCAGACATGCCGGAGCTGCGATTTCAAAAGGGCAACTCCATCACGATCGAGATGTGGGTGAAGGTGCGCAAGATCCGCGACGGACAGATCGTGCATCTCATGGGCAAAGGGCGCAATGGAACCAGGGAGTTTGGCGACAACAACCAAAACTACGGGCTGCGACTGAGAGGTGGGCAGGGGAGTGCGGCGATCGGGTTTATCTTCACCAGTGCCGCGGCGGACGGGCAGGCGGCCAAGTGGCACCGCTGGTGGAGCAACGCGACGTTTCAGACCGACACAGGATGGCATCACCTCGCGGTGACTTACACGTTTGGCAAAAAGGACAGCCTGCGGGGATACATTGACGGCGTGGAGGTCAAGGGCGCCTGGGATCTGGGCGGTGCGACCGATGCGGGGCCGGTGCGCGATGGCGATACGCTGGTCATTGGCACCGGATACACGCGCGGCACGGCGGAGACGCTGGATGGCTGGCTGGACGAGGTGGCCATCCATCGCACCGCGCTGTCTGCGGCCACCTTGAAAACGCGCTTCGCGGTGGCTCCGGCACCGGCTCCAGAGATCGATCGCAGCAAGCTGCCGGGCGGACGAGTGCTGGTGGAGCTGTGCGAGAAAGGCGTGCCCCAGAAGCCCATGTGGCCCGCGGAATCGCCTGTCGCGACGGAGTCATATGTCGAGGAGGTGTTCGGCTTCTCCGAGCTGCCGCAATACTATGTGGCGACCGGCGTGCGCGGGGATCGCGCGGCGACCTTTATGCTGCGTGCTTCAGCGATGGTGCGGCTGCCGAAGGGTAAAAACCGGCTGCTGCTCCGCGGGCTGGGTGCCGCCCGGTTGTTCATCGATGGCCAGGAGGTGTTGAAGACGCCATTTCCGCAGCGCGACCGGGCAGGCTATGCCCCTCTGACAGATCAGGACAGCTATCTGGAGCTCGGCCCCGATTTCCGCTTCGCGCCGCCGGGAAACAGCGAGGTGACGGGCACCTTCACCGGTGATGGTGAAGAGCGCATGGTGGTGTTGGAGACGGTGGTGGGCGGTGGCTCCGCGGGCAATCCCTTCAGGCCGGAGTTAGGGGAGACGGTGGTGGCCGTTTGTCCAGAGGGAGACACCACCTGGTCTCTGCTGTCCCCTGGTTCGCGGCAAGTACCCTACACCGACGCGGGCTGGGCGGCCTACGAGGCGGAACGGAGCGCCCACTTCGTGAAGGTGAATGCCGAGGCACGCGCAGCGCGACGCCACGAGCATGCGCCCTACTGGAATGCACGACGGGATGCCGCGGCTAAGTGGCTGGCTGCCACGCCAGAAGTGCCGGTGCCGGATCTGCCGCCGGGGTTCCCCATGCACAATACGATTGATCGGTTCCTCGCGGCACGCATCGCCGGGATCGCGGAGGATCGCTCCGCCACACCGGCTGACGGGGTGGACTACTACCGCGATGTGCAGCCGATCTTGGAGGCCAAATGCTACAGTTGTCATCAGGGTGGCAGTGCCAAAGGCAAGCTGGGGCTGGACACGCTCGCGGCAGCGCTGAAGGGCGGCAAATCCGACGGCCCGGCCATCGTGCCAGGCAAGCCTGCGGAGAGTGCCTTGTTCATCCGTGCGACAGCGGATCCGGATGAAATCATGCCCCCAGAGGGCAAAGGCGAGCCGCTCAATCGTGCGGAGCTGGCAACCCTGGAGCGCTGGATTGCCGAAGGGGCACACTGGCCGGACTTGCGCTTTTCCACGCTGAAGATGACGCCGCTTGCCGACGATCTGACGTTTCTCCGCCGCGTGACGCTCGATACGGTGGGCCTGGTGCCGAGCGAGAAGGAGGTTCGCGACTTCACCGCGGATGAGTCGCCAGACCGGCGTGCGAAGGTGATCGATCGTCTGCTGGCGGACCCTCGCTGGGCGGATCGCTGGATGGGCTACTGGCAGGATGTGCTGGCGGAGAATCCTAATCTCCTGAACCCTACACTGAACAACACGGGGCCGTTCCGCTGGTGGATCTACGAGTCACTTCTGGATGACAAGCCGATGGACCTGTTCGTGACGGAGCTGATCCGCATGGAAGGCAGCAGACTCTTTGGCGGACCAGCGGGGTTCGGCATGGCTTCGCAAAATGATGTGCCGATGGCGCAGAAGGCCATGATCGTGAGCAGCGCCTTTCTGGGGGTGGAGATGAAGTGTGCCCGGTGCCACGATTCCCCGGCCAACCTGACCAAGCAGCAGGATCTTTTCGAGCTGGCGGCGATGATGGGGAGAAAGCCGATCAAACTGCCGGAGACGAGCAGTGTGCCGCTGGACAGGATTCATCAGAGTGGGCGTGAACCGCTCATCAAGGTCACGCTCAAGCCGGGCAGCACCGTGGAGCCCAAGTGGCCGCTGGGCCAGATGAGTTCCGAGAGCGCGGCGGCCTCGCTGGCGATGAAGCCGGATGATTCGCGCGACCGGCTGGCGGCACTGCTCACCGCGCCGCAGAACACCCGCTTTGCCCAGGTGGTGGTGAACCGCTTCTGGCAGCAGCTCATGGGGCGCGGCATCGTGGAACCGGTCGAGGACTGGGAGAAGGGGAGGCCTTCGCATCCCGAGCTGCTGGAGTGGTTGGCGCGTGAGTTTGTGCGCTCTGGCTACAGCGCGAAGGCGATCCAGCGTCTCATCCTGAACTCGCACGCCTACCAGCGGCAGGTGGATCCCATGCTGGCTGCCCAGGAGCCCCTCTTTGTCTCGCCTGCGCCACGCCGACTGGCAGCAGAGCAGATTGTTGATTCCCTGTTCACCGCCACGGGCAAGCCCTTTGCGCTTGAGGAGATGAGCCTGGACGTTGATGGCGACCGTCGAGCGGATTTCGCACTGGCGCTGGGCAAGCCGCGCCGTGCCTGGATGCTGGCCTCCACTTCGAATGAGCGTGACCGCCCGAGCCTCATGCTGCCGCGCATTCAGGCGGTGGCAGATGTCTTGGAGATCTTTGGCTGGCGGGGAGCTCGCGTGGACCCGGTCAGCAAGCGGGAGACGGCGCCCAATGTCTTGCAACCCGCGATCATCTCGAACGGCACCGTGGGGGGCTGGCTGACGCGGCTCAGTGATGATCATGCACTCACGCAACTGGCGATGGAAGATCAACCCGTGGATGCGCTGGTGGAGCGGCTCTTTCTGCGATTGCTCACCCGCAAGCCTTCGGCGGAAGAGCGCACCCTCTATGTCTCTCTGCTAACGGCGGGTTATGCGGAACGCATAGTTCCTGTGGAAAAACTTCCCAGAGCAACCCCGCCACCTCGCGTGCGTGAGAAATATGTTAGTTGGTCGAACCATGTGGATGCCGCAGCGAATGTGCTGCGCGAGAAGCACGCCGAGCTGGCCCGCCGTGGCGATGCGCCTACCTCACGCCTGGAGGCTGACTGGCGGGGCCGCCTGGAAGATGTGGTGTGGGCATTGATCAATGCGCCGGGCTGGATCACCGCCCCTTGATGCAGACACACACACATACACACACTCTCTTTCTTTTACTCCTTCCCCCTCGATCATGAATACCACCTCAACCCGCCACCTCAGCCGTCGCCGTTTTCTACAGCAGAGCGCCGCGTTCGCGGCCGCTCCCTTGTTGCCGGGCCTGATGAAGGCGGCCGCGCCGATGCCTGTGGGCAAAGCGGAACACTGCATCTTTATCTGGCTGGGCGGCGGCATGGCGCAAGTTGATACCTTTGACCCCAAACGTCGTGGTAACCCCAAGGCGTCGCCAAAAGTAGCAGGCTCGGATTACGCAGCGATCGACACCTCCGTGCCCGGCGTGCAGTTCACCGAGCATCTCCCCCAGCTCGCCCGTATGGCGGAGCGGATGACGGTGGTGCGTACGGTCAATCATCATGTGGTGGATGAGCACGCCTTCGCCACCAACCTGGTTCATACAGGGCGGATGATCAGCGGCACGGTGATCTATCCTTCCATCGGCTCCATCGTGGCCCAGCAACGCGGCGCGGCCGATCCGGACGTGCCTGCCTACATGCTCATGGGATTCCCTAGTGTGAGCCGGGGTCCGGGATTTCTCGGGGCGCGCCATGGCTATGTCTATCTCACGGACACGGAGTCTGGACCGGCGGGATTCACACGCCCTGAATGGGTGAACATGGATCGCACCGCGCGGCGGCAGGCCTTGCTGAAACCGTTGCTGGAAAAAGCGCCGGAGGGCACCATGGCCGGGGAATACGAAGAGGCGCAACGTGAAGCCTTGCGGCTGGCGGGACCGGGCTTCATGCGGCACTTCAAGCTCGATGAAGAGCCCGGTACCCTGCGGCAGCAGTACGGAGGCGAGTTCGGCCAGCGCTGCCTGCTGGCTCGGCGGCTGGTGCAGGCTGGAGTGCGCTTCATCGAGGTGTCGCAAAATCTGAATTTCATCAACGGCACCGGCTGGGACACGCACAACGAAGGTCAGATCAATCAGCACACGCTCATCCGTGATCTGGACACTGCCGTCTCTGCCTTGCTCCTGGATCTGGAGGAGAAGAAGCTGCTCGACAAGACCCTGGTCGTGATGGCCACAGAGTTTGGCCGCCCTCCAGAGTTCGACGGACGCGGTGGGCGTGGACATCAGGGCACCACCTTCAGCATGGTGCTGGCGGGTGGCGGATTGAAACACTGCGGCGCCTATGGCGTGACGGATGAGCTTTCTAAAAACATCGCGGAGAATCCGGTGTCGATCCCGGACTTTCACGCGACGATTCACGCGGCCATGGGCATCAATCCCCATCGGGCGCTGATGGACGGTTCGCGCCCCATCCCCATCACGGATGAAGGCAAACCTATTGCCTCGCTGTTCGGTTGATGTGTAGAGTGCCTGAATGCCTCCGCGCCCCTGCATGATCGCAATCCGCCTGCCAGCCTTGAGCTGGCTGGCCGTGCTGGGAAGCAGTCTGGTGTGCGCGATGGCGTTCGGCGTGGAGACGCCCTTGAGAACCGCTCTGGAGGTGCGGTCACTGTCGCCGGAGGAAGCGGAAAAAGAGCTGCCCGTGGCGCTGCAGGGGACGGTGATCTTTGTGGACCCGCGAGGATCGGTGCTCGTCCAGGACAAGACGGCGGGAACGTTCTTTCGCGGCTCAGACGTGATGTCGCTGCGGGTGGGGGATGAAGTGGGGGTTCGAGGTGTCACCTCGCCGGGCATGTATCTGCCGGGCATCCAAAAAGCCACTTTTGAAAAGCTGGGGCATGGGGCGACGCCACCTGCTGCCCTGGTGTCCTACGCTGATCTGCTCTCCGGCCGCTATCACTACCAACTGGTGGCGGCGGAAGGCATCGTGCAGTCCGTGACGGCCAGTGGAGACGGGGATCACACGATCCTTCACCTGGCGATGGATCAGGACCTGCTGGAGGTGGATGTCTACGCGCCGCCGAAGGAAAGGCATCTGCTGGTGGACAGCCGGGTGCGAATCGAAGGGCTGGCCGCCGGGACGATCAATCACCGGCGGCAGCTCCTCCAGCCCATCTTGTGGTTGCAGGACTGGAGCTGGCTCAAGGTGTTGAAGGCTGCTCCTCCCGTGCAGGATGTGCCGACCATCTCCGCCAGCAAGCTGCTGGCCTTCAGAGTGGTGGGTCAGAACGGACATCGCGTACGCGTCGCGGGCACGGTCGTCGCTGCCTTTTCAGACGGCACGGTCTTTATTCGCGATGGGACGACGGCGCTCGGTCTGCAACTTCACCCACCCATTTCGTTGAGTGCAGGCGCATGGATCGAAGCCGTCGGCTTTCCGAAGATACAGCGCTTTGGCGCATCCCTGGTCAACACGCACCTCATTCGACAGGGGCCTGGGCCAGAACCTCCCGCGATTGAGTCGAGCCTGACCGATCTCTTGAACGGTGCGCATGACAACGATCTGGTCGCTGTGACCGCGACTCTCACCGGCAGCTTCAGAGCGGAGGAGGGGCAGGTGCTGGTGCTGCAGGAGGGCGGCATCACCTTTCGCGTCTCGGCACCGCTGCTGGAGCATGAGCCGCCAGTCGGCACACGCGTACGTGTCACCGGAATTTGCCAGGTGGACTCTATCAAGATGACTCCTTCAGGCATCCAGTCAGTGCCACGTACGGTAAGCCTGCGCTGCCGCCGTGCTGATGACGTGGCGGTGCTCAACTCGCCCTCATGGTGGACGGTGCGGCGGTTGGCCCTGGTGGTGGGCGTGCTGCTGTTCGCGATGGGGCTGGCGGGGCTGTGGATCACGGTGCTACGGCGTCAGGTGCGGCGTCAGACGACGGCATTGCGCTGGCGGATCGAGCGCGAAGCCGCGCATGATGAGCGGCAGCGGATCGCGCGTGAGTTTCATGATACCCTGGAGCAGGGACTCACCGGGCTGCTGCTGCGGCTCGAGGCCGTGCAGGCACATGGTGTCAATGAAAAAGGGGATCACCTGCTGCGCGCCTCTCGCGGCCTGGTCTCGCAGATGCAGGTGGAGACGCGCAGCCTGGTCTCCGAGTTGCGCGTGCCTTCCCAGGAAAACGCGGACCTCGTGGCGGCGTTGCAGGCCATCGTGGACGAGCACCCTCTGGGCTGTGGTCCCGTTCTGAAACTGGAAGCCAGCGCCCCCATGCCTCCACTTCCATCCCGCACCGTTCATCATCTGCGCATGATCGCGCGAGAGGGGGTGACCAATGCGCTGAAACACGCCCGCGCGGGCTGCATCCGCCTCGCTCTGGCAGTGGAAGGGAGCCGCTTGCGGATGACTATCGCGGACGATGGACAAGGCTTTGACTCCGAGGCGCTGCACGGCGGACAAACGGGACACTTCGGCTGCATTGGGATTGAGGAGCGTTGCGCAAAGTTCGGCGGTATCGCCCTCTGGCGTTCCGCATCAGGGCAGGGCACCACCCTGGAGATCGAACTGACGCTGGAAACCTCCGCCGCGGCTGCCCATGGGCACGCCGCCAAACATTTGCTGCTCCATTCATGACCACTCCGCTGACCGTTCTCATTGTCGATGATCATTTCGTCGTGCGGAGCGGTCTGGCCGCGGCGCTCGAGGTTGAGAGCGACGTCAAGGTCGTCGGCGAAGCGAAGCGTGGAGAAGACGCGCTGGAGGTGTACCAGCTCCGGCGGCCTGGTGTGGTGCTGATGGATCTGCAACTGCCTGGGATCACCGGCGTGCAGGCCACAGCCGTACTGCGGGCTCATGATCCACAGGCCCGCATCCTGGTTTACTCCACCTTTGCCCACGATGACGAAGTGCAGATGGCGCTGGACGCCGGGGCGGCGGGCTATCTACAGAAGACTGCCTCTCGCGACGAGCTGCTGACGGCGCTGCGGCGGGTGGCCGCGGGCGGAAGCTATCTTTCGCCTGAACTGGCGCAACGCCTGGCGGATCTGCGCCTGTGCGTCGGGATCTCCATGCGTGAGCGGGAGATCCTGGAACTGATCGCGAAAGGACACGCGAACAAACAGATCGCCGCATTGTTTGCCATCTCCGAAGACACGGTGAAACGCCATGTGAGCCACATCCTCGAGAAACTCGGTGTGCATGACCGCGCGCAGGCCACTGCGGAAGCCATCCGGCGTGGGATTGTGAGAGTCTGATCCCGACCTCGTCCTTGCGGACGGTTATCCAGGTCTCACGAGCACTTGGGTATGCCGTCAGAGGTGATGAGAAATGCCGGGAAATTGCAGCAATGGATTTTGTCAAGGGACCAGGTGTCCCCAAATGGTGCATGATGAGAGGGAGACGGGGTGGGGTGGTTTTGCCATGATCTTGATCAATATCAAGCAGTGCTTCCACTCCAAAGCGTTCTATGAAACTATCTTTTGCGACCTTGAAAACGGCCAGACCGGCCACATCACGATTCTCCGGTGGAATGAAGGGCAAAGGCTCCTTCTGCCTGACGTTGCTGGCTCTGGCGTGTCTTGTGGTACCGGCTCAGTCTGCGGTGACCCTTGGACTGTGGGATTTCAATAATGCGGCGGAGCTAAATTTCCTGAATACGGCACAGGGGGCTGGACCCTATGCTGGAAGCACCTACTCGAACGCTGCTGGTGCCGTACCCCATCTGACCGTATCGAGCCTCAGCGTGGGTTCGGGCTTGAGAACCAACGGTGGAGCAGGAACGATTAGCAGTGTCGGCACAGCGGTTTCGCCCAGCTACAACGGCGTCATGGGTGTAGGGGGCAGCAATCCGTATGTCTTTCCTTCAGCAGCGGCAGCGACAGCATCGCCCGCCGCCGCGATGACGGCGAGCGACTATTTCTCCGTCACGTTGACCCCTGAGAGCGGCTACGCGCTTAACTTGACCGAGATCAGCTTCTACGCTTGGGCAAATCAAACCAACACGTCAGGCAGCTATACCTATTTTGTGCAGAGCAGCGCGACGGGCAGCACCATCCTTGGCACCACGACCAAAGCCTACAATACTACGGGCGCGGTGGTGGACAATAGCACCGCGCCATCCTCCTCCAATCTCTACTCCTTTGACCTGAGCGCCTACTCGGCTGATCTGATGAACGTCAGCACCCCGATCACGTTCACCGTAGGCGTGTACTCAACGACCAACGGCAGCCTGCGTCTCGACAGTCTTCAGATTCAGGGAGACGTCGTTCCCGAACCCTCCCGGGCTCTCCTCCTCGGCGTGGCCCTGGGCTGCTGCCTGCTGCGCCGCCGTCGTTGAGGGCTGGCTAGGTCGATGATCTCCCTTTTGGCCCTCCTGACGTGGGTCCGGTTGCCGTGCTCCCCACTTTTTTCACCTTTCCGCCAAAAAAGTGTCGACACTTTGCGTCACTTTGTATTTATAGTGTCGACACTTAATGACCCCCATGACAAAAAATCTGCCTCATCCCCGCCGCAATCTGGCCAATGAGATCGTGTCTGTGCTGCGTAGCGACATCATCTCCGGCGTGATCAATCCTGGTGAAGCTCTCGCGGAACCGGTGCTGGCCAAGCGTTTTGGCGTCAGTCGCGCACCGGTGCGTGAGGCCATCATCGAACTGGAACGTGCCGGCCTGGTACAGTTCGAGACGACGGGGAGAACTCGTGTGAGAACGCTGGAGGAAAAGGATCTGGCGGAGATTGTGGAAACCCGGATCGCCCTGGAGTCGATGGGGGCCCGGCTTGCCGCGACTCACTGGGGGCCGGAACACACCCTGCGGGTGCAGCAATTCATCGCCGAGCAGGAGGCGGCCACGACGGACTCAGAGTTCAGCCTGCTGGATATTGCCATGCATGAATACATCATGAAACGCAGCGGCAATGAGCGGCTGGTGGTACTTTGGCAATACATCCGCTGGCAGTTTGAAATGGCTCTGACGTACATTCACCGCCTGCAGATCAACACGGCGCACGACCTCCGCCGCTTCACCGTGGCGGGGCACTGGAAGGTGCTGGAGACACTGGCTGGTCGCAAGCCGGAGGCCGCAGCCAAAGTCATGGCGCAGCATATCATCGGCTCGCTGGAATGGTCCGTCACCGAGACGACGGAACACCCTCCCACGGCTGGCTCCGGTCCTCGTAAGGGTCATGTGGCGAAGATGAAAAAGGGGTCGAGCGCTTCCTCATAAGTCTGACCTGGTAACACCATGCATGGCCAGGCGCCGTTTCTGGTGCCGGCTGACCGTTTGTAGTTTTTTTGTCATGAGACGCCCAGGTTTACATCTTCTCCTCTTGTTGCTCGCTTCTGCCGCATCCCCGGCTGTGGCGACGGACGACTTGCAGCGTGCGACGATGACTTTCTTTGAAAAGGAAGTGCGGCCCATTTTGGTTTCACGATGCTATGACTGCCACAGTGAGAAGAAACAGAAGGGCGGTCTGCGGGTGGACCATATCGGGTACCTGAAGACGGGCGGGGATACCGGACCGGCGCTGGTATCCGGGAAGCCGGAGAAATCCGCTCTCATGGAAGCGGTGCGTTTTACGAACCCGGACTTCCAGATGCCGCCCAAGGAGAAGATGCCGGATGCGGAGATCGCGATTCTGGAAAAGTGGATCAAGATGGGCGCCCCGTGGCCTGAGGATGCCGCGAAGAAGGTGGTGATCACCGAAGGCGGCTTCACGCAGGAGCAGCGGGACTATTGGTTCTTCAAACCTGTGGCAAAGGTGACGCCGCCGGAAGCAGGGAGCAGCTGGGCTCGCAATGAGATTGACCGTTTCATCGCGGAAAAGCATGTGGAGATGAAGCTGGCCCCAGCACCGGAAGCGGACCGCCGGGAACTGGTGCGCCGTTTGACGTTTGACCTTCACGGCCTGCCTCCCACGAAGGAGCAGACAGACGCCTTTGTGCAGGACAATGATCCGAGGGCGTATGAAACGCTGGTGGACACGCTGCTCGCCAGCCCGCGCTATGGTGAGCGCTGGGCCCAGCACTGGCTGGATCTCGTGCGCTATGCAGAGAGCGATGGGTACAACGTGGATTTCTACCGCTCGTCCGTCTGGCCTTATCGTGACTACGTCATCAACTCGCTCAACGAAGACAAGCCTTACGACCAGTTTGTGCGTGAGCAGATTGCGGGCGATGAAATAGCGCCCGATGATCCGCAGGTCCTCATCGCCACAGCGTTCCTGCGCCATCCCATGTATGAATATAACCTGCGGGATGTACGCGGTCAGTGGGAGGTCATTCTGACGGACATGACGGACACGACCGGGGAGCTTTTTCTCGGCCTGAGCATGGGCTGTGCGCGCTGCCACAATCACAAGTTTGATCCCATTCTTCAGAAGGACTACTACGCTCTGCGGGCCTTCTTGACGCCGGTGCACTGGCGTGATGACCTTAAGCTGGTGCCTGCGGCGGTCAGGCAGGCTTATGATGAGCAACAGGCCAAGTGGGAAGAAGCCACTGCCGGGATCCGAGCTCAACTGGAGAAGCTCACCAAGCCAGGCGTGGATGAGGCGGTGGAGCGCTGGCGCGTCAGTTTCCCTGAGGATCTTCAGGCCATGACGCACAAGCCCGTGGCTGAGAGAAACGAACTGGAAAAACAACTGGCCGGTCTGTGCGACCGCCAACTTGAGTATGCACGCAGTACCTTCAACGCGGACTCCTATCTCAAGTCGGCGGAGAAAAAGGAGGAATACAAGAAACTGCGTGAGAGCTTGAAGCAGTATGACCACCTGAAGCCGAAGCCGCTGCTGGACGCGTTTGTCGTCACGGACGCGGGACCCAAGGCGCCCGCAAATCCTCTGAAGACGCGCAAAGGCGAGCAAGACGTGCCGCCTGGCTTCCTCACCATTGTGGATGCCAGCCCGCCGCAGATCACGGCCACTGCGACCTCCACCGGACGCCGCAAAGCGCTGGCGGACTGGATCACACGCCCCGACAACCAGCTCTCCACGAGGGTCATCGTGAATCGCGTGTGGCAGTATCACTTCGGTCGCGGCATCGTGGGGACGGCGAGTGAATTCGGCAAGCTGGGCGAGGCACCGACCCATCCTGAGCTGCTCGACTATCTCACCACGAAATTCGTGTCCGGTGGCTGGCGGCTCAAGGCGTTGCATCGTGAGATCCTGCTTTCCGCCACGTACCGCCAAACCGCGCGTCGTGAGCCTGATGAGGCGACAGCGCAGATTGATCCATCGAACCGCTATTTGTGGCGCTTTCATCCGCGTCGTCTTGATGCGGAACAGGTGCGCGATGCGTTGCTGGCGGTCAGTGGCGAGCTTGACGGGAAATCCGGCGGCCCTGCTAGCGACGGCAATGGCACGCGGCGCTCCGTCTACACGATGAAGAAGCGCAACAGCCCGAACGAGCTGCTGCGCGCGCTGGACATGCCGGGTGGTTTTGCCAGCACGTCTGAACGCCAAAGCACCACGACGCCGACGCAAGCGCTGCAATTGCTCAACGGCGACTGGCTGCTCTCACGCGCCAGCAAGCTTGCCTCCCGCGCGAAAACCATCGACGGTGCCTGGTGGGCGGTCTTGGGGCGTGCGCCGACGGATCAGGAGAAGGCTGCGGCAGAGGGTTTCTTGCAGAAACGGATCGAGGCGGCGGCACGGGTGGTGGCAGACGCGCAGGAAAGTGAGCCCGCGACGGCAGGCTTCAAAGTGAACACCGCCCATGAACGCGTGCTGGTGGAGACGAGCGAGAAGGAAGGCGATGACTTCACGGTCGAGGCCATCGTGAACCTTGCCAGCATCGACGCGGGGGCTGAGTTGCGCACGCTTGTGTCGCGATGGGACGGCGGCAAGGACAGGCCGGAATCCTTCGGCTGGAGCCTTGACGTGACGGGCGAAAAATCGCGCTACAAGCCGCGCCACCTGCTCATGCAGATCGTGGGTCACGATGAGAACTCGAACATCGGCTATCAGGTGGTGGCCTCAAACATCTACCTTGAGACGGGCCGCCGCCATCATCTGGTGGCGCGTGTTTCCGGACCCCGCCGTCAGGTCACCTTCACCGTGCGGGATCTCGATACCCCTGGTGCCGCGGCACGGTCATCCGTGGTGCCTCTGGACGGCCTTTCAAAGATCAGCCAGGGGGCCTCGCCGATTGTTCTTGGTGGCTTGAGCAAACGCACGCCAACACGCCAGTGGGACGGGCAGATTGAGGCGTTGCGCATCGTGGAGGGTTATCTTCATGACGGGGCGCTCAATGCCGAGGCCAGGAACTGGAAAGAGGGCGTGGTCGTCTGGCGCGCCGCGGATCCGCTGGGGGCCTCCTTCACCTGGAGCGGTGCCGACACCAAGTCCGCTCAGGAGAACGATCCCTTCCGCCAGGCCATGAATGATCTCTGCCTCGCTTTGCTGAACACAAACGAGTTCTTCTACCTTCACTAAGTTTAACTCTCGAACCATCCTCTCCACACCGTCATGTCCTGTCATCGCTATGATCAACCCACTTCGCGCCGCGACTTCCTGCAAACGGCCGGTGGCGGCTTCGGTGCCGTCGCGCTTGCCGCATTGATGGGCGGCCAGGCCCAGGGCTCCCAGGCTCAGGCCTCGTCTGGCCGTCTGCCGCATCGTGCTGCGAAGGCGAAGAGCGTCATTTTCCTGTTCATGGAAGGCGGGCCCAGCCACCTGGACACCTTTGACTACAAGCCGCTGCTGAACCAGCTGGCGGGTCAAACACTGCCTCCGAGCTTCGGCACGCCACTCACCGCGGCGGGAGAAGGCAAATCACCGCTGCTGGAGAGCAAACGTGCGTGGAAACAACATGGACAAAGCGGGCTGTGGGTTTCTGACTGGTTCAGCCATGTGGGCAAACATGCGGATGACCTTGCGGTGATTCACTCCTGCACCTCCAGCGGCATCAACCACGCTGGCGGCGTCTGCTCGATGAACACCGGTTCCATCTTTGGAGGTCGTCCGTCGCTCGGCGCCTGGGCTTCTTATGGACTGGGCACGGAAAATCAGAATCTGCCTTCCTTCGTCGTCATTAAGGACAGCGAGGCCACCGTCGTCAACGGCGTGCGCAACTGGGGCAGCGGCTTCATGCCGGCGGTCTATCAGGGGGTAGAGTTCAGCTCCGACGGTTCGCCGATCCGATACCTCGAAAATCCGAAAGGGGTCGATCGTCAACGCCAACGTGACCGGCTTGATTTCCTTGGTGGACTCAACCGCGATTTCAATGCCAGCCGGGCCAGCAACACGGAGCTGGATGCGCGCATCAAGAGTTTTGAGCTCGCCTACCAGATGCAGGCGGAAGCTCCCGACGCGGTCGATCTGAGCAAGGAAACCGCCGCCACGAAGAAGCTCTACGGCATGGACAACAAGGCGACGGCCACCTTTGGCCGCAACTGCCTTCTTGCCCGTCGCCTGGTGGAAAACGGCGTGCGATTCGTGCAGCTCTACAGCGGTGCTGGCAGCAAGTGGGACAGTCACAAGGAGATCGAAAGGAATCACGCGCAACTGAGCCATTCTGTGGACCAACCCATCGCTGGCCTCCTGGCAGACCTGAAGTCCCGCGGCATGCTGGAGGAGACGCTGGTCATATGGGGAGGTGAATTCGGTCGCACACCGATGAGCGAACAGGGTGACGGCCGGGATCACAATCCCACCGGCTTCACCATGTGGATGGCGGGCGGCGGCGTGAAGGCGGGGCAAACCTACGGTGCCACAGACGACCTCGGCCTGCATGCTGTGAAGGACCGTCTTCATGTCCACGACATTCACGCCACGATTCTCCACCTGATGGGCATCGACCACACTCAGCTGATCTATCATCACAAAGGGCGGCCTGAGCGCATCGACCAGAATGAAGGACATCCGTTTACCCGGCTGCTTGGGTCTGACCTTGCCTAGCCTGCCGCCGCTTTCACCACTCACGCCCATTTTACGATCCCACTGCCTATGA
This sequence comes from Verrucomicrobium sp. BvORR034, assembly GCF_000739635.1. Taxonomy (GTDB): domain Bacteria; phylum Verrucomicrobiota; class Verrucomicrobiia; order Verrucomicrobiales; family Verrucomicrobiaceae; genus Verrucomicrobium. Next base: position 21,899 of record NZ_BATQ01000082.1, read on the forward strand.
ACACCAGCACTCTGCGCCAACGTCACCCGCAATACGGCACCTGGCTGCAAACCGGGTCATCCGTCGTCGCCGAACTTGCGGATGCGAGCGGCTTCGACTGGTTGCTCATTGACCTCGAACACGGCTGCGGCGTTGACGCGACGGTGCTGCCGCAACTCCAAGCCATCCGGCGTGCCGCAGGCATCGTCCGTGTGGGCTCGCCGCGTTCTGATCTCATCATGCGGGCGCTGGACTGGGGGGCGGCTGGCATCATGGTCCCGATGGTCTCCACGGCGGAGACAGCAGAGGCGTGCGTGCGGGCGATGCAGTACCCACCACGCGGAGACCGCGGCCTCGCCAGAATGGTGAGGGCCTTTCAATACGGACTCGACAACGAGGCACCGTCCCCCGTCTTTTTTGCCCAGATTGAGACCATTGAAGCCGTGGAAAACGCGCGCGCCATCGCCGCAGTCGATGGGGTGGATGTGCTCTTCGTCGGGCCTATGGACTTGCAGCTCAATCTCCGCTCCTATCCGGAGCAAGCGACTCGCGACTACGCAGCCTGCTTGCGTGAGGTGGCTGAGGCTGCCAAGTCCGCAGGCAAAGTGTGTGGATTGCTCATGCGCCAGTCTGACGATGCGGCGGCGATGCATGCGCTCGGCTTTACCCACCTCGCATTCGAGACAGACATCACGTTCTTGCGCGAGAGCTATCGCCATCTCCTGCACTCCTTGCGGGGCGAAGCTCGCAACGGAACGGGATTTAATGGTTTGAACGGATCGTCAAACGGGTGCCTGCAGCATCCGCAGCGCGCCATGGCAGTGGGGGCGAACGGAAGTGATTCAAACAGGGGACAGGGGTGATGGCGCGGGTCGTTTTTTGATGCTTATGCTGATTTGTTAACAAGCTAATCGATTAAAATATCTTATGACAGCCGCCCTCACATTCTTAAAAGCGCTCAAGCCGGACAGATCACTCCTCTCTGGTGCCATTCTCCTCGCCTTTGCCAGTCTGGCCTACAACGCCGAGGCCGTGACGCTCGCCGTGAGCGGTGGATACGACGAGAATGCTTTTGCGACAAATAGTGTGGACAGCCAGGCTCCAGGCAATGCCATGAGCTCTGGCAGTTTCGGCACCGCTGTCAGCTCGGCCTTCACGGCCGGCAGGGGAGGAGTCATCAACTTTGACCGGCCCAACGGGGGCAACAGCGACGACGACAACAACCCTGCCTCCGAGACGATGATCATCAGCTATGGCAGTGGCAAGAGCTTTAACATCACCAGCAACGCCGCCTACGACATCCATAACTTCTCGAGTCTCACGGCCATTTCTGGGTTCGACAACTCACTCGATGTGCCTGGAGGGAACACCCCGGATCTAACCCATAAAGGCATCGCCCTCACCAGTACTTCCGTTTACTCGTGGACGCTCGATTTCGGCGCGATCTCGGGCGGCATCCCTGGAGAGGCAATCACCACCGCAGGTTTCACCCTGCTGTCACGCAACCTTATCCAGCAAGACGTCACCATTGACTGGCTCCTCAATGGTTCTCCCACCTCAGCGGCGGCACAAACCGACAACATCGCCATCGGCAAAGCCGTGGATGACACGTTCTTTTCTTACACCGCCCCCGCCAACAGCTACATCAGCGGCGTCAGAGTCACATTCGGTGGGACCACCGGAGACCTTCGTTTGGGCATTGATGATCTCGGCTTCGTCACCTCCGCCGTTCCGGAGCCTTCCCGGGTTCTCCTGCTCAGCCTCGCGCTAACTGGCTGCGTCCTGCGCCGCCGTCGTTAGGAAGAGGGGCTTGCCCCCTCCAACACAGGAGCTGCACCATGCGATGTCGCAGTTTCCTAAACCCATCCTCATCATGATCATGAACTCGTTTCCGGTCTCAAGCCGCCTTTGCACCACACGTTCCCAGTCAGGTTTCACGCTGGTGGAGATCCTGGTGGTGATGGCGGTCATGCTGGTGATCCTGGCCATGGCCTTCACGGGACTGGGCGGGACGCTGCGCGGACTGGCGCTGACGGACGCGGGCAACAAACTGACGCAGCTGTGCGATGCGGCACGTCAGCGTGCCATGAGTGCGAATGTCCTGACGGCGGTCGTGGCGTTGACCCATCTGGGCGTGCCAGAGGACGGACGGGCCTTTTGCGTTTTGGAGTGTGCTCCGGGCGGGCCGTGGAAGCAGACCAGGGAGTGGGAACTCTTTCCGGATGGAACCACTCTGGATGTCTCGGCCTCTGGAGACAATCTGGACACCTTTGCCAAGCATTCCCCGGCGGTGTTTCCGTTCAATGGCGGGCAGACGGGCGCTCCGGTGGCTTTCCAGCAGCATGCCATGCTGCCTGCCGGGACGTATGCGGCCAGGATCTTCCTGCCAGGCGGCAATCTGAAAAACGCGAATGAACCTGCCCGATTCCAGATAGTGGAAGGGACCACCTCTGGCGGCCAGACCACTTACAAACATACCGGAGGCGGTCAGTCACCGCTGAACTACTACCGGATCACGCTGATCGGCGCGACCGGAGGCACCAAGGTGGAAAGACCATGACGCTTCCAACAAAACAGAGTCTGCGGCGGGGCTTCACGCTGGTGGAGGTGGCCCTGGCCCTGGCAGTGGCCAGCATGGCGATCATGTCCGTCATGGGCCTGTTGCCGATGTTGCTGGATTTCGAAAGAAAGAACACGGCCACAAGTCTGCTCCCGGCCATGAGTTCGCAGGTCATGGGTCGATTGCGGGAGGAGCCGTATGCCACCACCTTGCCGACCGGGTCCCGGTTTTTGTATTTTACCGATCAAGGGACCTTTACCGCAAATCCCCGGGATGCTGTGTATGAGTGCGAGATCACTCATAAAGCTCTCCCTGTGGAAGCAACCAGGCCGGGCGGAGCGCATCCTCCGACACCGGGAGATCACTGTCATATGGTGCAGATGAAGTTTCACTGGCCAGTCGGTACGCTGGGAGGGGAGGTCCGTATTTTCCAAGCCACACTGGCCAATGATTGAACCGAAGAACACATCTAACTTGCGGGCAGTAAGTCCTCGTACCCGCGCGACCGGAGAAGGCTTCACCCTGGTGGAGATCATGGTGGCTACCGCGGTGCTGGCGTTGTTGCTCGTTTCCCTGGTGCAGGTGGCCAGCGCGGTGGCTGATACGTGGAGCACCGGTCACAGTCGCGCGGAACGGCGGCAACATGGCCGGGCCATTGTGGACTTCATCGGCCGGGAACTTCGCTCTGCGGCGCTTCCTGTGCATCGTGCCGTGCTCAGTGACAAGGCGGACTTGCAGTTTGTCCTGAATCCCACCTCGCTAGGCGCAGCATTGAAGAATCCTCATGCGCTTTTCTGGCAGGCACCCGTTGCCACCGACACCAGCCAGGGGGCTCTGGCCCAGGTGGGCTACTTCGTGCATTGGGATGGCAACAAGCCGATGTTGTGCCGCAAGTTTGTCAATCCAGGCAGCAGTGACTATTTGATCTATGATGCGAACAAGATCGGCTCCTGGATGAATGCGGGCATCACCAATGCCGCGACGCCTGCCGTGCAAAACGGATGGGTGGGACTCTTCGCCGAGGATGTGGTGGGGTTCTGGGTCCGGTGTCTGGACCGGAACGGCCAGCCCATCGTGCAGAACTGCGGCGCCGGACTCTTTGATTCCAGAGTGCCCTACAGCAGCACGGTGGACGGTGTCACCACGGCCTATGAAGCGCCCGTGTTGCCCTTCTGTGTGGAGGTTTCCATCGTCACCGTTGACTCCCGCGCGACAGCGGGGTTCGATGCAAGTACGAAGGCGGCCATCATGGACATGGTGAAGAGTCCTGGCACGGTGAATGCCGCCGCTTTCATTGAGGCATTGAAGACGAAGGCCGAGACCAGGAAAGATCTGCTTCCTGTGCTGCGCAGCGCGGTTCCGTATCAGATCCAAGTCTATCTGGAGAATTCCCCATGAAGCCTGCAACGCACTTTCCTCTGGTGGCATGTCGTGATGGAGCGGCCCTCATCATGACCATCATCATCCTGGCCTTGATCACAGTCATGGTGCTGGGGTTTGCTAATCTTGTGCGGAATGAAACCGCGTCGTCCAGTTCCCACCAGGATCGCGGCCGGGCCTTGCTCTACACGCAGATGGGCACGGACATGGTCACTTCCACCTTGCGCAATCTGACTGCGAATCCCGCGCTCACCTGGGCCAGTCGGCCAGGCGCGCTGATCACCGCGAGTCCCAGCGAGCCCACGATACTCGTCAACCAGACCGACCTGCATTCTGGCATGCCTTCCGCACGCCTGCTGGATGCCGCCTCCGACGTCAAAGCTGTCCTGCGTCCGGCCAACCTGAATGTGGCCACGCTCAATGACGATGGCAGTCATCTTATCACGGACGAGGTAACTGCGGGCTCCACACCGATGGCTTTGCCTGTCCGTTGGGTCTATGTCCGCGAAGATGGCTCCTTTGACTATGCGGAGGAACCGAACCTGACGGATGCAGCCAATCCCATCACCGGGCGATTCGCCTACTGGACCGACGATGAGTCCAGCAAGATCAACATCAATACCGCCTGGAAGCGCAACGCGCCGGGGGACAGCGCTGCTGCGGCGAACTACAACACCTTCCTGCCCACCCATCCCAGCGGAGTGAATTTGGGCAGCCTCTTCACCGCCGCCGATCCGGCGCTCACGCCGGAAGACGCGCGGCTGAAGGCTGATTTCCTGCATGCCGCCATCACTCCCAATCATCGCTATACCGACCTGACCAGCGGTGCCGGGCGCTTCTTCAATGATCTCTCGGAGATGCGTCGCCTGGACCATCTGACGGATTCCCCCGGCGGCTTTGCGAAGGCGCTCTCCAGCGCGAAGTTTCAGCTCACGCACTACAATCACGATCCCGATACGACGTTCTTTAATGAGCCGCGTTTCGTCCTCACCACGCAGGAGAAATATGCGCCCCGCAATCCTGATGGTACCCTCATGAAAGATAAGAATGGCGTGCCTTACTTTCTGGATATCCTCAAAGTGGCCAACAGCGACCCAGGCCAGGCCTCGAAGGAGAACATTGATCGGGTCAAGCTGGACAAGACCATCCGCAAGCTCATCACTTATCTTCAGCGCACGGACTGGCCCATGACGACAGATCCCTCTTCAGGCGCGCGAAGCAGTCTTCAATCCAAGTACTATCCTGCAGCGAATGAACTGCGGCTGGCGCAGCTCGCGCTCAACATCGTGGAATACGTGCGCAGTGCAGAATCCTCCCTGCAACTGGTGGAGCCTATGCGGGCCATCATCGACCTGGCGGGCACCTATGGCGCACGGGGTGCCTTTGTCACCAACGCGCATGTGCCAGATGTCATCAATGTGGGCAACTATGTGGCCAATATCTACAAAGGCAGCACCCGCAGCCTGTTCATCACGGAAGTGTCCGCCTGGGTGGGAGATACCCCGGTGATCAACAGCGGCACCACTTACTGGCCGTGTGAATTGTACTGTGAGATTCATCTGCCCAAGCACGGTGGGTTGGACGAGATCGATCTGGCCAATGTGGATGGGAAAATGGTTTCCGTCGGCTACTCCTACTATCTGAAGGATCCGGGGGAGTTCTTCTCACCGGCGACCTTTGCTCCCTTCACCGGCAAGTATATTCCCTGCCATCCCACCACGATCGTCGGGGGCAGCACGGTGATCAGGGCAGGGGAATACCGGGTGGCGTATCTCAGGGCCCTGATCAAGGTCAAGAACCGTCCCGCCACGATGCCGATGCGTCTGGGGCTGGCACTGGGTCCTAAGTTGACGGCGAGTCAGGTGGCGACAGAAGGCGTCCCTGATCCCGGCTCTGTGTTTGACAATGCCCGTCGTCTGGAACTGGCACCCGCCGGCCAACCGTTCACCATGACGGTTGATGCGCCCACCGTGAGCAAGGAGAACATCCGATCCTATGAGGTCACGGAATACAATGTCAACAGCGTCGCCAGCAGTTGGACGCGGGATGAAAACGGCGCAGCCATCACCCCGGGTCCACATACCTTCGGAAGCGTCAACCGGCGCACCCTTAATGTCCTGGGTAAGGCTGCTGCCTCGCTGGATTTTCCTCCCAGCAGTGCTCCGCAGTTTGACACAGACAAGGACGGTAACGTGACCGATGCAGGCCTGCGCATGCCTTATCCCAAGGGGCACGCGAAGAACCCTGCCGGCATTATCTCTACCGCGGGAGAACTGGGCTACATTCACACGGGCATCGAGTCCGACCGCAACAGCACCCGCGGAGGCGTGCCTTTCCGCACCCTCCGGCTGCAACCCAGCAGGCATGACACCAGCGTGGTACCAGACTGGGCTTTCATGGACTTGTTCTCCGCACCCGTCGTGGTTCCCGCCTCCGCACGCCCCATCTTTGCGCCCAACGATTCCGCCGTTGCAGGGCGAGTCAATGTCAACTGCCTGGTGGAACCCTATGCGGACCAGACACGCCACCCACAACTGGCTGCGGTGCTGGAACGGAATCTCCCGCTCATCGCCGTGTTGGCCGGAGTGCCCAACCCCTCCGAGACGGATCCAGCCCGTCTGCTCAGCACGGCGGATGCACGGGAGATTGCTGCCAGCATCTACCACCGCCGATTTGCCACGGCTGGCAAAAACTACGGTTATGCGGGAGCTTATGATTCGCCGGGCGAGATTGCAGAAATCGCCGGAGTCGCCGACCAAGGAGAGTTGTCCGAGGCCGTCCTACGCGGGATCGCCAGTCTCATCACCACGCGCGGCAGCGTGTTCAGCATTTATACCATTGGTCAATCGCTGCAACAAACGCGGAGCCATGAACTCCGCGTCACGGGGGAGCAGCGTCAACGCACCCTGCTGGAAGCCTTGCGGCAACTGGATCCGGCCACCGGTCTCGCCACACAGGTGAAGTTCCGCAAGGTGAGCCACGGCGATTTGTATCCCTAGTCGTCAACAAGCCAGACGTTGCCAGAGGTCATAGCATACGATGGCCAGGTCACCTACAACCTCTCCGATCGCCGGGGCTTGGACTTCCGCTGCCTTTGTTTCCGCGATGCTTGCACCCTGCAATATGCACTTGAGGTTGAGGTGAGAAAGCATGGCGCTCTCGGCATGTTGATTGGAACGTCTGTGCTGCGCTGGAGACCGCTTGTCTGTAGTGTGAGACCACCAAAACGATGGCCGTGGTTTCTTTCGCCGGGTTGCCACGGCAGTGACAACAATTCAAACTTGTCCAGAATCATCCGACGATTTCCTCACAACGCGCTCCAACGCCCATCCGACAAAGCTACCAGACAATCTTGAGTAAAATTGGAATTTGCCAGGACGATGAGCCATTTCGATCGTCTTTAACCCCATACTTTTTCTCGTCGCTCGGAAGCGGTAGCCAGTAGGTGCAATGTTTCTGCACTGGCGGGCGGCGGCGGACAGATCACGGGTAGACACCCCGGCGTCGCGCCTCCTACCTCATTTTACCGCCCGGAAACATCAGTCCTGAACCATGTTTCCTCATCGAGCTCACCCATCTGACAGTCAGGAAATCCGACGACGTCTTAAGGCTAAGATTAGAAAACCACCACAGAGTAACAATGCTGATGACGGTTCGGGAACTGCATCAATGGAGAGAAACATGACCGGTTGCTGCGTAGTCGTGGTAGGAGAGCCATAATACACTTGCCCCGTAACATCAGTGTCAATGAAAACCGTGTCCAGCAGGGCATGCGCGCCCGGGTCCGAGTGCCACCACGATTTTACGCTTTCGAGGCCGTCTGTGGTGAGCGCGCCCGTCCAGAGATCCATATCCCTGCTATGGATCAAGGCCCAGGCGGCACGCTGAAAATCCCGTGCGACACCTTCTCCAGTCAGATCCGCCTGGATGGCGTCAATATTGTTGCCATAAATATTGATGAGAGAGGTTGCGATTGAATTCCTCGAATCCTCACCGAAGCTGTCCCACATGGATCCGCCCAAGTCGTGAATCTCAGTCGAGATCAAGTATGATTGAGTGCCGCTTGGAGCCGTGGCACCATTGTCCATGCAGAGCCAAAAATAATCGTCTCCAAAGAGCAAGGTGGGTGCCGTGTCTCTATTGGCACCGTAAAGAGGACCAAAGGTCACATCCAGCGTTTGGGCGTTGGAAGATAGACGGGAAAATCCCACTAATACAGCGACCGTTGCAAGCAGCAAATTAGACATTCTCATAAAAATATCTGCATTTGTGCAATGAACTGATTGTATTGAAGCAATCAATGAAATCAAGAGTAATTTTGCCTTTTCAAGGCGAGCGATCCATTGGCCACAGTGATCGAAGACGATCAAGCCTTCTGGTCAAGTAACGGGCTACCTTTAATCCTTTCAACAAGCTGCACTGTTTGCCCGCTTCATGGATGAGTAGCTTTCATAGTCCCGCCTCCTGCATCTGTCGGAGGTTGTCCATTACGCTACGGCGTCGGATGGCTTCGATGTCCGGCGGGCGCTGCGTTGAGAGAATAGAAGAGCCGTCCCGGCTCTTTGGGGTGCTGTGTGATGTGGGGAACAAGAACCGGGGCGGTTCTTTTACCTTGCCCGAGCCGCACGGCCATGAGGCCGAATTTACGGAAGGTTTCGGCGATGTGTTCGTGGGTCATGCCCAAGGTCTTCCCATTCTCCTCGGCGATCAGCAGGCCGTGGCTGAGAGCAAGCTGGCGGGCAAACCATTTGATGCCCCGCAGTGCTCAGGTGGCGATGGCTTCTTCTTCGACGGTGAAATCCGATTCCGCACCCACACGCTGAGACTCATCGTGCACTGTCGATGATCATCCCGCCATCCGGGACCAGGCTATAGCCCGTCACAAACTGCGCATCCTTGCTCGCCAGAAACAGAACAACAGGAGCAATGTCCTCTTCAGGCGAGCCGAAGCGTGAGAGCGCATTGGGAGGCGGCGGCGCATTTGATTCTGCTGCACCCCATGTGTCCGCCACGGGCAGCATGTTGTTTACCGTAATATTGTCGGGACCCCATTCGCGGGCCGCTGCCCTGGTGAGCGCCCGAACAGCTTCCTTGGCCATCGCGTAGGGAGTGTAAGGCAACAGGGCTACGACTCCGGCAGCCGATGCAAAATTGATGACACGCCCCTGCCCACTAGCCTTCAAATGCGGGTAGCAGGCTTGCATTAAACGCAAGTAGGCTATCGGTCCCATTTCGAAATTACGTTGCAATTTCTCGACTGACATATCGATGACCGAGGAGAAGACGGCAGACGGATCGAAGGCGTTATTCACCAGGATGTCAACTCCGCCGAAGGCAGCAACGACCTTGTCCACAGCTTTCTTGATCTGATCGGCATCGCTGATATCGCACGCCACGCCAAGCGCGGTGCCTCCCGCAGCCTCGATTTCAGAGACCACCGCATTCACATTGGCAGGAGTAAGTGATACTACTGCCACCTTTGCGCCTTCAGCCGCAAACAGTTTGGCTGTCGCACGGCCGATGCCGCGACCTGCACCTGTAACAATTGCAATTTTACCTTCTAGTCGGTTCATAGTAGTTTCCTTTTTGTTGTGGATTGTTTTTTGGCCATTCGTGTCTTTTGTTGGCCATGATTGAGGCAACGATCGGATTTTAATCCTTTACTTTCTTTTGTAAAGTAGGCACAATAAAGGAAGCGAGTTTGCAAAAGGAAAGTAATGGCCAAGTCTGAACCTCAAACATCACAAGATCACCTCCCCAAACTTCTCGATCTCCTCTCGGGGGTTTGGACGATGAATATCCTCTATGTGCTGCACAGTAATGGACCGACTAGATTTGGAGAGCTGAAGCGACATCTGGGATCAGTATCCACAAAAACACTCACGGAACGTCTCAGGACGTTGGAGGGTGAGGGGCTTGTTTCCAGACACTATGAGCCCACTGTTCCTCCTCAAGTTACCTATTCTCTTACCCCAAAGACCGGGGAGCTTGAGGTAGCTATTGGAGAATTGCAACGAGTCGCAGATCGATGGTACGGGGGCAGCGGTTCGAAAAGCTGATGCCTGGAGTGCAGACGTCCCTCATTGTGGCTTCTGGACAAGTTCATCTACAACTTGCTGTTGTCTCTGGTCCACACCCTTCAATATCTCACCGCCGTCCGGTCGAAGTCCGCTTTCCACTTGATTCCACTTTAGGAAGAGCGGCGTTATGGGAGCGGTATTTGCCTGGCGAAACTCCCATGACACGGCGGAAAGCTTTGCCGAACGAACTTTCCGACTCGTACCCCGTCGCTAGTGCTACGTCGGCCAGCTTCATCGGTGGGGTTGCTCTCATCATGCTGCCTGCTCTCACCATCCGCCATTGTGTCAGATGGTCCAGCGGTGTTTCCCCGACCAGCCTGCGGAACCGTTCGGCGAAGGCAGAGCGGGACATGGAGACACTGCGGGCCAGGTCTTCCACGGTCCACTGCCGCTCGGGTTCTGCGTGCAACAGTTGGATGGCTTCGCCGATCTGCGGGTCATTCAAAGCATGCAGCCAGCTGGGATGATCCGCAGCGGATGAGGAGCCAATGCGGGACCTCATCGCCTGAACAAAGAGCACTTCCGCAAGGCGATCCACGATGGCGGTTCCTCCTGGCAGGTTTTGAGAGACTTCTGAAGCAATGAATTGCAGGGTGGATTGGAACCAGGGTGTCGCATGACTTCCCGAGCCTTGAAGGTGGACCATCGGGGGGAGGTGTTTGATCAGTAAATTCCTTTCGGGCGAGGCCAACGAAAAACAACCTGCAACAATAGAAGTCGATGGACCCCGGCCCCCATCGAAAGTGATCAATCGTGTACGGTGGAACTCTTCCTGTGAGGCGACCTCAAGCATCGAGCGAACCGATACCTCCGGGCTGCTGCGAATGGTGTAATACTTGGGTGTGGGGAGGAAGACAAAATCCCCTCCAACAAGAGACACCTGCGGTGAGTCATCGACACTAAGAAAGCAAGAACCGCGCGTGACGATGATGCAAACCCCATCGTCGGCGGGAAACCGGAATCCAAAGGGTGCGGAGAACTCAAGGCGACCGTACAACGAGCCCTTCGTCCGCATGAGGGACATCATATGAGCGAGAACATCCATAGTAGGCAAAGCATGGATCAGATCATTGAAAAGTCCATTGAATCTGGACGATTGGACCAGACATCAGGACTTTCAGCCATTGAAAGTCCAGAAAAATCGTCTACTGTCACCAAAGAAAGGACGGTCACTTTATGAACCAATCAACAGACATATCCACCACCGGCGTCACCGCTTCCCCCACCGGCATCAGCTTCGATCTTCACCTCAAAGGGCGTCGAGCCTTGGTCACTGGGGGAACTAAAGGGGTCGGTGCCGCTGTTGTGCAAGTACTGCATGAGGCCGGCGTTAGCATCGTGACCACGGCACGCGAACTGCCGAAGAATCCGACGGCTGGCGTGCACTACATCGCCGCTGACGTGGCGACAGCCAAGGGGTGCGTCACCGTTTCTGAGGAGGTGCTTCGCCACCTCGGCGGGATTGACATTCTCATCAACGTCGTTGGCGGCTCAAGCGCCCCGGGTGGCGGTTTTGCCAGTCTTGATGATGATGTCTGGCAACGTGAGCTTGATCTGAACTTGATGAGCGCAGTTCGCCTCGACAGGGCGCTGCTGCCGCCGATGATCGAACAGGGGGCCGGGGTCATCATCCACGTGACCTCGATCCAGCGCGAGCTTCCGCTGCCGGAATCGACGACGGCTTATGCGGCGGCCAAGTCTGCGCTCTCGACTTACAGTAAAAGCCTTTCAAAGGAAGTCACTCCCAAGGGCATTCGCGTTGTTCGTGTTTCGCCAGGGTGGGTGGAAACAGAGGCCGCCGTCGCATTGGCGGAACGCCTCGCGGTCAGTGCGGGCACCGACTACGAGGGGGGAAAGCAGATGGTGATGGACGCACTCGGCGGCATTCCTCTAGGGCGGCCGGCCAAGCCGAAAGAGGTCGCCGACCTTATTGCGTTTCTCGTATCGCCGCGCGCTTCAGCCATCACTGGGACAGAGTTCGTCATCGACGGCGGCACGGTGCCGACAGTTTAGTGCAAAAGTGTGCCGACAATGTGCAGCAAAAAAGCCAGAACCAAAGCCGAACCATTCACCAGGGAATCTCATGATCGACCACATCATCATCACCGTCAGCGATCTCAATAAGAGCAAGGAATTCTACCAAAAGGCTCTTGCTCCTTTGGGTTACTCCGCCACGCCAGAATACACCTCAGGAAGCGCGAAAGCGAAAGGAGTGGGATTTGGAGTGGAAGGCCAGGGGCATGATTTCTTCATCCAGGAAAACCAGGAATTGATTGCGCCTTGCCATATCGCATTTCGCGTTCCCACCAGGGAGCAAGTGGAAAGCTTCTACAAGGCGGCTATTGCGGCGGGTGGGAAGGATAACGGCGAGCCGGAGCTAACTCCAGACCATGGCCCCGACTATTACTCCGCCTACGTTTTTGATCCGGACGGCTACAACATCGAAGTCGTCTGCTGGCAGCCAGTTTAACTGAATGAATCCACCCCCGGAAACTCTTCAATCCTCTACCCACAATCGAATGAAACATGCATTTCTTGTTATAGCCAGTGTTCTCGCCGCCATGACTTTGACTGCCGGCGATTCCGCCGAGAAGGAAGCGCGCACCGGAGCCGTTAAAGCTACTGCTCCGATCCCGGAACAAAAGGTCCAAGTCGCGAAACCGGCCTACGTTGTCTTCACTCGTGAAAAGACTCTCGACCAGGCCGAGCTGGAGACTTATTGGAAGAAGGTGGCCGCCTCGCTTGAGGGGCACCCCATGAAGGTGCTCTCAGGTTATGGGCCGTATGAAGTGCTGGAAGGCGACAAGACAGAAGGCGTCGTGATTGCGGAGTTCCCCAGTATGGAAGCCGCCAAGGCTTGGTATTACAGCCCCGCCTACCAGGCAGCCCGGGAACACCGGCTCAAGGGCGCAGTCTATCGCGGGATACTCGTCGAGGCAACGACACCTCGGGATTGAGTCCAGTCGAATGGGCGTCACTCATTCTCTGACTTTGAAACGACAAAAAACAGGCGGCACCCTTGAGGTTCCGCCTGTTTCTGCGACGTGAGGTCACTTCACCGCTTTGAGGGAGTTTTGCGCCGCTTTTTCAATCACTGCCGCCACTTCTTTCGGCTTGGTGACGAAAGGTACATGGCTGGCTTCCACTTCCACGATCTCTGCACCGATGCGTGTGGCCTGCTTGCGCAGCAGCTTGGGGGCGATGGCCTTGTCCTGAGTTGCAACGATGAACCAACTCGGCTTGGTGCGCCACGCAGCTTGCGTGAGTTTCGTTCCAAAGATCGCCATGTTGATGGGCACTTGCGAGTCGCGCAGGAAGGCGGCATCCGCATCCGAGGTGTCATTGGCGAAACCTAACTTGAACTTCTCCAGGTTCACGAAGCCAAAACCATCCGGCCCAGGCTCAATGACGAATTCCGGTGGAGCAGGGATTTCTACAAACTGATCGCCGGTGGACTCCCCAACATCCGGCGCGAGCGCGGACACATAGACCAGTCCAACCACCTTCTCATCGACACCGGCTTCGGTGATCACCGTTCCACCGTAGGAATGACCGACAACGATGGTGGGGCCATCCTGGCGTGCAAGAATGCGTCGCAGGGCGGCGACGTCGTCCGCCAGGGAAGTGAGGGGATTTTGCACAATGGACACGCGATAGCCCTTGCGGGTGAGTTCGTCATACACACCTCTCCAGCCAGAGCCATCGGCAAAGGCACCATGCACCAGCACCACGTTTTTGACCTGTGGCACCTTGGCCACGGGTTCTGCGGACGATATTGCCGCGAACGCGTGCATCATGGTGAAAGCGCCAACGGCTGATCGGAGGATTCTGCTCGTCATTTTCATGTCTTCTTTGTGGTTTGTGGTCGATTTTGAGGCTGTGATCCGGGACGCATTGTTCGGTGGTTGTGGCGTGCAGGATTGAGCATCGTTTTACCTGGGAACAATCCAGTGATTAACTTGTGCACGATTAAATCGTGCACGATATGTTGAGCATAAATCTTGATTCGTCAACCCGTCCAGATCAAATTTCCGACGAGAATTTAGATATCCGTTCGCCGCTCACCCATGAAATCACGTAACCCCTCGACGAAGAAGCCAGGAGCAAACGACACTGACCTCGCAACAAATCTCGGAGATTTTTTGTGCTTTGCCGTTTACGCCTCAAACCTGGCGTTCAATCGCGTTTACAAACCCCTCTTTGCCGAGCTTGGACTCACCTACTCACAATATGCTGCGCTAGTCGCCCTCAAGGAAGAAGACGGCCCGACGGTCAGCCAGTTGGGGAAGAAGCTCTTTCTTGAATCGAGCACCCTCACTCCTCTTCTGAAAAGAATGGAAGCATCTGGCTACGTCACCCGCCAGCGGAATCCCAGCGACGAACGCGAGGTGCGCATCACACTGACGGATGCGGGGCACGGTGTCTTCGAAAAAGCCTTCTGCGGGCGCAACCGGGTGATTGCGGCCACAGGGTTGACCCCTGACGAATTTACCCGGTTGCAGAGGGATCTGGTCAAACTGCGCAATAATCTGCTGAAAGCCTCGCAAGCTGGCGATGCCTGAGTTCTATTCGCAGACCATCTCATAAGCCGTCGATGGTGATCGACAGACAGGTGCAGCGGTGAACATTATACAATCGTCCGGCGCTGAAGCGCGACCTCGGTCTTCCCGGCGCGGGTGGGGGTCGGGATGCTGGCGGTGATCGGAGCTGGGGTGCTTCGGGGTTCCTATTTGTCTCCACCTTTTCCAGGGTGGCGGCTCGTGCCTCGCCATACCTTGGGCGCCTATGTCAGCCACCGTTGGCATCAAATGCAGCTACGGGCGACCAGAAATCCGAAACCACGCGGCATGTCATTCTCATCCTGACGCGAAAGCGCGATCCTCTCTCTCTCCGGCAATGGTGCAACCCAGGCTCGCGGGCCATGGGCCGACGTTGTTCGCGGGGCTGTCGAAGTATATCGTCTTGAAACTCGTAGGCCGGAAGGAGTTCCGCTCAGGGGCGGTCGTGATGCGGTATGAGCCGAGAAGGCAGCCATCGAGAATGGAATTTCTGGCGATGGAGGGGAAGTGGGCTGAGGCCCTGCTTCTTTCCAATCTCCTCGGTGATCTGTTTTTCGCTGCGTTCAGTGAGGTTGACGTGCCCACGTCTTGGTTACGGCCGAGAGCGATCGGCATGTAGGATCTCTTCCATTGCCGTCGGGTCGAACATGGAGAACGTTGTTCTCAGCCCGAAAAGTGGCTTTGCCTGACCGCCGGTAACGATGCCAACCAAGTGCCCTTTGCTGCTGACCACGGGCGCGCCGCTCATCCCTCCACGTCCCACGAGCGTGGACTCATAGATCCAGCGCAATGAGCCGTTGTCGAGAACGCGGACATTCGTGATCTTCCCGGCAGTGCGGAAATCACCGTTCCCGAACGAGGTTCTGATCAGATCGTTGAGGTCATATTTGCCACTCGCGTTCAGTCGTGTGAGGCGTATGCCGCTGTTCAGCCCACTTGCTCCGCTGAATACGGCTTCTCCCTCTGCGAGCGGAGACTGCTGTGCGCTGAACCGTGCCGAAGGCCGGTATCCGAATTTCACAATGGCAAGATCCGCCGAGCTATCGTGCCACACGACTCTGCCAGGGTATTCGACGACCCGGAGTGGGTTCGCTGAGGAGACTGAATTCGAGAGGCGAAAATCGCCCTTCTCCACCACATGCCACGCCGTCAGGTAATATCCATCCTCGCTAATCGGTGCCGCCCTTCCCACGGGCAGTATCCCCCCTTTGACCGTTATCAAACCGACCTTGTTCTTGAAGAATCCGTCGATACTTTCACCGGCAATCGGCCGGTCTCCGTATTGGGATACACTCGCCGCCTGGAGAGCTCTCACCTGCGGATTGTCATCACGCCGGTTGCTGAACCCGCTAGCGCTACAGCCAACAAGAGCCGACAACGAAAACAACCATAGCGCGACTCGAAGCGAACTGCTCGCTTTCGGCGCTGCTGCTCTACGCCGTGAGAAGATGGGGTTCTTGTCGCGAGTGCTCACTCACTCAACTATAAATGGGTGACTGTGAGAGCTCAACACTCTGTGTCCAGCAAGGGGCCGCAGGTGTGTCCACGGAATAATGGCGGTGCGGGCGAGCGCACTTTACGAACCTCCTACGGGATTAATCTGGTTTTGGGCCTGCTGGGATCGTTTCTTACGTTTCAGGTCTCTAGAGCAGAATGATCAAACGAGTCGGCACGCAACGCCTCTGAATCTGTTTTGTGTAAGGATTTCTGGCCAGTTCAAGCTTTGCAAAAAATCAGTCGGCGACACCTCGCCGCCCGTAGGGACTGGAGCATCGACAGAGCCAGAATAGTTTGGGGGCAAGATGGATCAAATGGGTGGCGACCAGTGGCACATCCTTTTGAAAATGCCTTGACGCCATCCAGATGGAAGTGTATATGCACACCATGTCCCAACAATTGGATATGTCGTCTGTGGCGAATTGTGTCTGTTTCAACTTGAGTCGGGTGACACGGGTGGCGAGCCAATTCTTTGACGCTGAGATGCGGCGGCACGGCATCCGCACGACGCAGGGGGCGATTTTGCAGGCATTGAATGCCAAGGAAAATTGGAGCATGGCGGAATTGAGCAGTTGGCTTGGAATGGACCGGACTACCTTGGTGAGAAATCTCCGGCCATTGCAACGGGACGGTTGGGTGGAGATTGTGGGTGGTGGGCGGGGCAGCCGGGTGGAACTCCTCATTACAGCGAAAGGCCGGGAAAAAATCAAAGAGGTCATGCCAGCCTGGCGCTCAGCCCAAAAGGCTGCCGTCAAAACCTTGGGTGAACAGCGGTGGTCCGCCATCCTGTCCGATCTTGAAACGGCGGCGCAGGCCCTCAGCAAGTAGTTTTCAAGCCTCGAATATTTAAAGCGATGAGTCGCTTCAACATGTGCATATACACACTACTATGAAAAACACCGACCGACCGACACCCGAAAAATCATGGGTTCTAATTACCGGTGCATCGAGTGGCTTCGGCGAGGAGTTTGCCCGCCAATATGCCACGAAAGGCCATTCGTTGGTCTTGGTAGCCCGACGGCTGGATAGGCTTCAAAGTCTCGCAGAAGCGCTAGGTCGGCAATATCGCGTTGAGGTCATTGTGGAGCAGGTGGACCTCTCAGATATTGCGGCGGTCAGCCAGTTACACCAGCGGCTTCGCGAGCGGGACATCGCGATCGATATTCTTATCAACAATGCCGGACACGGACTACAAGGTCCGTTTTTGGGGGCTCAGTTGGACGCGGCGTTGGCAATGGTGCAGTTGGATGTTGCAAGTCTGACAGCCGTCACGCACGTCTTTGCTCAAGACATGCGGGCTCGGGGAAGCGGGAGAATTCTGCTGGTGGCCAGCCTGTTGGCTTATCAGGGCGTGCAGAATTTCGCCGTCTATTCAGCCGCCAAAGCTTATGTATTACGTTTGGGTGAAGCGCTGCATCGCGAACTCAAACGCGATGGAGTCACCGTCTCGGTGCTCTGTCCCGGTATGTCGGACACAGGATTCGCACAGGCGGCTGAAATGAAGATCACGCCCACGTTGCGTCTTTTGATGATGCAGCCGTCAGCCGTGGTGCGCTCCGGGATCCGCGCGCTTGCCGCGGGACGCATGAGTGTGGTGCCGGGTTTGTCCAACAAGGCCATGGTGCTCTTTACCTGGGCCACGCCACGCTGGTTGCACCAGCGTTTTTTGTCCTACGCCATGAATGCGTGAACCGCGAAAATTTATGAAGAACACACTAATCGGGCTGACGCCTCTTACAAAGTTTACGCCCGCAGTCTCATGGGTGACCATTGGTCTTCCTGCGGGAGTGCTGACGATGGCCTTGATGGTCGCTGGCTGCTCCAAGCCAGCCGCAAAAGATCCCCGTCTGCAGTCTCCGACCGTGGAGGTCTTTAAGGTTGAAGCCGCTGGATCGAAAAGCAATACCTTCACCGGGGTCGTGGAAGCCCGGGTGCAAAGCGATTTGGGTTTTCGGGTCGGAGGGAAAATCCTGGCGCGATCCGTGGATGTAGGACAGCGCGTTCGCAAAGGCCAGATTCTGATGCGGCTGGATGCCGTGGACCTGGAACTCGCATTGGCCGCGCAACAAGCAAACGTCGAGGCGGCCCGGGCCAGATACACGCAAGCCAAGGCGGATGAAACGCGGTATGCCGCGCTGGTCAAATCCAATGCGGTATCGCATCAGGAGTATGATAACGCCCGGGCGATGCTGGAGAGCACCAAAGCACAGTTGGAAGCGGCGGAAGCTCAGGCTAGGGTCAGCAATAACTCCAGCGAGTATGCCGTGTTATCTGCCGATGCCGATGGGGTGATTGTTCGCACACTAAGCGAACCAGGTCAGGTCGTGTCTGCCGGGCAAACGGTGATCCAGTTGGCGCATGATGGCCCGCGGGAAGCCTTGATCAACCTGCCGGAGGGCGTGAGGCCGGATATAGGTGCGACCGCCCCGGCGCGGCTGTATGGGCAGGATAAAACCTATCAAGCCAAGTTGCGCCAGCTTTCCGAAGCGGCTGATCCGGCAAGCCGAACTTTTGAGGCCCGCTACGTGCTCGAAGGTGATGCCGCTTCGACGCCACTCGGCTCGACCGTCACCGTCACCGTCACATTACTCACCGAAAACACCGCTGGCAATGAGTCTGTCCGCGTTCCCATCGGAGCGGTGCATGATCGGGGAACAGGGCCGGGCGTCTGGATCGTGGACGACAAATCGGAAGTGAAGTTCCGCGCCGTGGACATTGCCTCAATCGGACAGGAAGAGGCCGTCGTGTCGCGCGGAGTTGAACTCGGGGAAAAGTTGGTGGCGTTGGGGGCGCATCTTCTGCACGACGGACAAGTCGTTAACCCAGCAAAAGAGGAGAAGGCATATGGGAAGTTTTAATCTCTCCGCACTGGCAGTGCGGGAACGCGCCATCACCCTGTTCTTCATCTTTGCTTCAGCATTCGCTGGCATCTATGCCTATTTTCAGTTGGGGAGGGCGGAAGATCCCTCCTTCACGGTAAAAGTTCTCACGGTTACCGCCGTGTGGCCCGGAGCCACCGCGCAGGAAATGCAGGATCTCGTGGCGGAGCCGTTGGAGAAAAGGCTCCAGGAACTTCGTTGGTATGATAGGGTGGAAACCACCACGCGACCGGGACTGGCGTTGATGACGCTGCAACTGATTGACAAAACGCCGCCCAAGGAAGTGGCCGATCAGTTTTATCAGGCGAGAAAAAAACTGGGGGACGAGGTGCGCAAATTGCCGCAAGGCGCGATCGGGCCTTTCGTCAACGATGAGTATTCGGACGTTTCCTTCGCACTCTACTCGGTGGAGGCTCCCGGTTTTCCCCTTCGAAAACTCACCCGCGTAGCTGAAGATCTCCGGCAGCGATTTCTGCATGTGCCAGGAGTCAAGAAGGTGGACATCGTGGGCGAACAACAAGAGAGGATATTCGTCGAGTTTTCTTATCGGCGACTGACAACCCTTGGCATCTCGCCAGCGGACATCTTTTCTGCTCTCACGCGGCAAAATGCGGTGACCCCTGCAGGATCGGTTGATACGGATGGCGCACAGGTGTTCGTCCGCCTCGACGGGGCTTACACCGACATTGATACAATCCGCAATACCCCGATTGTGGCCGGACAGCAAAGCTTCAAGCTATCGGATATCGCGAATGTCACGAGAGGTTACGAAGATCCGGCGACCTTTGTCATCCGTCACAATGGAGAATCCTCCCTGTTGTTGAGTGTCGTGATGAAAGAAGGCTGGAACGGGCTGGACCTGGGCAAGGCCTTGCAGGAGGAAAGCGCCCGAATTTCCTCCAGCCTGCCGTTGGGGGTTAGCCTGAAAAAAATCACCGATCAGGCCATCAACATCAGTTCGGCGGTGAACGAATTCATGGTCAAGTTCGCCATGGCCGTCGCCGTGGTGATGCTGGTCAGCTTGCTGAGTTTGGGTTGGAGAGTTGGCATGGTCGTGGTGGCGGCAATCCCGCTGACCTTGGGCACGGTGTTTGTGATCATGATGATCACGGATCGGGCTTTTGATCGAATCACACTGGGCGCGCTCATTATCTCGCTCGGACTCTTGGTGGACGATGCCATCATCGCCATCGAATCCATGGTGGTAAAGATGGAAGAGGGAATGGATCGCATCCAGGCTGCGGCTTATGCCTGGAGCCACACCGCGGGTCCAATGCTTGCCGGGACTCTGGTAACCGTCGTCGGCTTTCTGCCGGTTGGCTTTGCCCGTTCAACTGCGGGAGAATATGCCGGAAACGTCTTCTGGATTGTTGGATTCTCTCTCATTGTTTCATGGGTCGTAGCGGTGGTCTTCACTCCTTATATGGGGGTGAAACTTCTCCCTGACATCAAGCCCATCGAAGGTGGCCACGCCGGGATCTATTCCACTCCCGGATACCAGCGTCTCCGCCGTTTCGTCACCTGGTGCGTGAGGCGAAAATATCTCGTCGCAGGAGTTACTGTGGCTGCGTTCCTGATGGCGGGTGGGGGGATGGCCGTGGTGAAGAAGCAGTTTTTCCCAAACTCTGACCGCCCGGAATTGTTGGTCGAGGTTCAGCTTCCATTGGGAACCAGTATCGAGACGACCAGCGCAGCGGCCAGGAAGATCGAACTTTGGCTGTCGGAACAACCCGAATCAGAAATCGTGACCTCCTATATCGGAGCGGGCGCACCACGTTTTTTCTTTTCCTACAATCCGGAACTGCCCGATCCCTCCTTTGCAAAGATCGTGGTGTTGACCAAGAGTGCGGAGGCAAGAGATCAGCTCAAATTGCGTCTCCGCCAAGCTGCCACCGATGGCTTGGCATCGGAAGCCAGGATTCGCGCGACGCAGTTGGTTTTTGGACCCTATTCTCCGTTTCCCGTTGCTTTTCGGGTCATGGGACCTGATGCGGCAAGGCTGAGGGAAATTGGCAGCAGCGTAGAAGAGATCATGCGCCATGATCCAGACATGCGTACGGTGAATGTGGACTGGGGGCAACGCTCTCCCACCTTGCACTTCGTTTTGGATCAAGAGCGATTGCAGCTTATTGGATTGTCACCTGCTGAAGCAGCCCAGCAGTTGCAGTTTCTTCTCAACGGTCAGACGATCACCCAGGTTCGAGAGAATATTCGTGCGGTCAGTCTGGTGGTGAGAAGTGCTGGGTCGGAGCGGCTGGATTCTGCCAGCCTGGAAGATTTCGCCCTCACGAACCGGAACGGAAAACCGATCCCTTTGAGCCAGATCGGGCGGGTCGAAATTCAACCGGAAGATCCACTCATCAAACGGCGCGACCGGATTCCCACCATCACTGTGAGAGGTGACAATGTGGAAGGCTCCCAACCACCGGATGTCTCCTCCCGAATTTGGGGAAAGCTTTCGGCGCTCCGAGCATCGCTCCCGGAAAACTATCGTATCGAGATGGCGGGCTCGATCGAGGAAGCATCGAAAGCCAACTCAGCGCTGGCTCCACTTTTCCCCGTTATGATCCTGTTTATGCTGGCCATCATCATCATCCAGGTGCGCTCATTCTCAGCCATGTGGATGGTCATGCTCACCGGGCCGCTTGGACTCATCGGGGCGGTTCCCGCGCTGCTGATTTTTCAGCAACCATTCGGATTTAACGCCATCCTTGGTCTGATCGGTCTTTCTGGAATATTGATGCGGAACACTCTCATTTTGATCGGTCAGATTCATACCAATCAAGGAGATGGTCTGGACCTTCATCATGCGATTATCGAGGCCACCGTCCAGCGGTCACGACCGGTCATTCTGACAGCACTGGCTGCCGTGCTGGCCTTTATTCCGCTCACCCATTCTGTGTTTTGGGGCTCCATGGCTTATGTGTTGATCGGAGGGACCGCTGTCGGCACAGTGTTGACACTCGCTTTCCTCCCCGCTCTTTATGCCATCTGGTTTCAGGTCCGCAGGGAGAAGGCTGCCCCAACTGCAACCTAAACGGAAGAACGCAAAGCGGCTGTTCCACAGCACATGCTGATCCTTGTATGAGACAGGCACACGGGGACATCTTCCCCGGCTCATTCATTGTTAGAGACTCTTCTCACGTCGACGATCAGCGCACTAATCTTCCTCCCATATGGGAGCATATGGGGAAAGGGGAGAGATTCGACCCCTCGGTAGCTCTTGGTTAGTCGCCCAAGTTTTCGAGTCGTGCACCTCAAACCGGGCTGAGTCATCCGCCTGCCAAGGGAGATTACTTCGGCGGTAGCAGACCGAAGTGACTGTAGGCGACGAAGACTAAGGGCTTGGCCCAGGCGGGTATGTCCGTCAAGGCCTCCGGGGGTGGATAGCTGAGTTGCTTCTCGTCGATCGCCAGCAGCAGTCGGGGCTCCGGGGGCTGGCCCTGGGCAGGGTCCCGCTCGGCGGAATTGTCATAAACCCGCAAGGTTGTTACTGAAGGGATCAGGCGGATGAGATTGGCCATACTGGCGGTCCAGCGCTTGCGGATTTCACGCTCAGGGATGTCATGGCCGCCTTTGCGAATTCTTGCGGCTACGCGCTGCAGATGCAGTTCCACGTTCGCCAGGCCAGCATACCAGATTTGCAGTCTCGCTCCTGTAGCGGCCGCTTCCAACAACAGCCGCGTGATGGTGTTGCCTCCTAGAGTGGTCTCGAAAGTGAAATGCCCGCCTTCGGCAATGGCCTTTTCCAATCGCCGTTTGCCCTCCTGCCAAGCCAGGCCGTTGGATTCGGAAACGTCAAGGCCCGGCTGGATCGTCATCAGCTTCCGCGCGGCTTCATCCGGATTGAAGTACTCAGCGCCTTGCGCCCGCAGATGCGCGCCGCCGATACTGCTCTTGCCAGCGCCATTCACGCCCGCAAGCACGGTAATAACTGCCTGTCGTTCCGGGGTGCTCATTCACCCTGAGCGGCGGCGGCTTTCACAGCGGATTTACCCAGCTCAGTGGGGGTGGCGCTGAAGAGGGAATTCACTCCTCGTTGGGCTGAGGGGGTGTTCATTCTTGCCACCATGGCATCGAACTCTGCGCTCAGCGCTTCAAGAGGCATCTGATGAGTGCGCTGGAGCTCCAAATATTTCGCAGCAGGGAGCAGGACGAACTCTGGCCGGTTGTGACGGGTAATGGCCAAGCCGTTACCCGCCGCCTTGAGCAGGGCCTCACCGATGTGATTTTTCAGACTGCTGGCGCTCATGGCCGGCAGTTTTTTCAAGGTGGCAAGCCCGACGTCAGATGTGGCTGGATCCGCGCTCATATTGGCTATTTTAGCCATTTTATGCAATTTGTCCAATTCGAAGTGTCCGACACGTAGCTTTCCATCTTCACGCCCTGGACGCACCGCCCAATCCCTCTCTGCGCGGCACGTCTCGTCCTTGTTCACCCGCCGGGTTCGGCACCGCCTTCAGCGGGATCGCTCCCGCTGGGTGGGCGTGCACCAAACTGGCCTGGAAGCCTTCGTCGCTCAGCACATCGCGGGCTTTTTCGAACTCGTTGCACCAGGTTTCCTCGACTTCGCGGTCGCGGAGGGGATCGCGGCCGGAGGCATTGAAGGCGACGACGCGGGATTGGACGGCGTTGCCTTGGGCGGGGGCGCTGAGTTCCACGCCGTAGGCGGCGTCGCCGGGCTTGCGGAGGACGATGCGGCCCTGTTCCACCCAGGCGGTGGTCATGCCCTCACGCACCTCATAACCGGCGGCGCTGAGGGCGCGGAGGACAGCGGCGCGTTGCTCCTGGCGGGTTTCCTCGGCAAAGGTCTGATCGACCCAGGAGCGGGCTTCTTGAACGAGGGCGCGGGTGGACTCCAAAGGGGCGGCTGACGGGCCGAGCGCGGCGGTGAGACGTTGCTTCCAGTCGGCGACAGCAGGCGAGTGGAGTTCCTCCATCTCGGCGAGCAGCAGGGCCAGCTCTTTGCGGAGGGCGAGGGCGGCCCGGCGGTTTTGCAGGGAGGAGGACAGCTCCAGCGCTAGGGAATCGAGGAGCAACGCCTGCTGGTCCGCAGGAGAGGTGGTGGTACGCCGGGCCTTTTCGGTCAGGTCTTGAAGTTCGGGTGAGTCCGCGGAGTCCACCACGGCGGAGAGCTCGGCAAGGAGGGCCCAGCATTTTTCCAAACGCAGCTCCTGGGGATCGGCGGGAAGCTGGGGAAGGGGCGAGTTCGATGAAACGGCATCGGGATCCATGAGACCAGTGGCGAGCTCGCGCAGTCGGCTGGAGCTTTCCTGATGCTGCTGCTGTCCGATGAAGTCCAACGCCTCGCCCAGGGCGCTCTGCTGCTCCGCGGGATCCGCACTACGGAGTTGCCCAAGAAGGCGGTCCCGCTCTGGGGTGCCGGGCAGGGTTTGCAGTTGGGCGGTCATCTGGGTCGCCCCCTGCAGGAGCCGATGGGCGCGGCGCAGGCTGGCCGCCTGATCGGCGACCTGACGCTGGCGCAGGCGGCGGGCCTCTTCCTCATAGAAGCCGCACTGTTTGCCCGCTTCCTGGATAAGAGGCTCCCAGAGCCCCGCCTCCTGCATCTGGCGGAGACGGTCCATCACGCTGGAGGTCTGGGACTCCGCCGCCTGCCAGCGATCGCAATCGGCGAGAGCGGCATCGAGCCGTTGGAGCAGGGCCAGGCTTTCACGCTTCTGACGGCGTCGGATGGCTTCGATGTTGATGACTTTGGGGCCGCTCATTGTCGGTAAGTGGTGGGGCGGTAAGTGGTAAGTGGTGGGCCGGGAGTTGTACGGAGTACAGGCTTCAGCCTGCGGAAACTCTCGTGCTTGGTGCTTGGCAGTTGGCGTCGGTCAGTGCCGGTCCGGCGTCCCTCCAGGACGCGAGGTGATGGTAGCTGTGAATCCGGTGGTTGGCACCACCGGCTAAGTTCCATGGTCCCTCCGGGACCGGGGGCGTGCTTGGCAGTGGGCAGGGCGATAGGTGGAGCGGTGGAGGTTTGAAGTTTTCAAGCAGATAGGGCGCGCTGGATGGCGGTGCGGAGGCGTTGCTGTTCTGAGGGGCGGTCGTGATACCAGCGGCGGGAGTTGACCCTGTGCAGGTGGGGGATGGAACTGCGGAGGACGGAGGGACGCCAGAGCTCGCGGGCGCGGGCGGAGGCGAGCACGGGATGATGGTGGGAGTCACACTCAATGCCGAGCCCAAACTGCCCGGTGGTGGGGTGGGTGATGGCGAAGTCCAGGCCGAAGGCATCGCCCTGGGCGGGGACGGGTTCGTGCCCCAACTGGCGGATGAACGCGCCGACCTCCTCCACAAAACGGGAGGCTGCGGCCCTTCTCTGATGCTGGGGGAAGTGCGAGGCGTGCTGCCCGTTGACGGCATGCAGGAGCTGGCGGCTCTGCTCGAACTCACCAGCATGCAAGCGCTCCGCATAGGCGAGCCAGCCCTGGAGGAAATCCCGCGGAGTGGACGGTGGGCGGCGTCCGCCTTGACCTGACCAGGTGCTGACCTCCCCCACGGGCATGGAAGTGATGAGCAGCACCTTCTCCCGCGCACGAGTGACGGCGACATTCAAGCGGCGCTCGCCGCCGTGCTGACCCAGCACGCCGAAGTTCCGACGGAAGATGCCGCGATGATCCCGGCTGAAGGTGGTGGAGAAGATGATCCAGTCCCGCTCATCGCCCTGGACGTTCTCCAGGTTCTTCACGAAGAAGCCCATGTCCTCCCCGTTCTGGGTGCGGCTTAGCTCCTCGATCCAGGCCGTGCGGAAGGCCTCATCCTGCTCGGCCAGATCTTCCATCTCCTGTTCGATCAGCTCCGCCTGCTTGAGGTTAAAGGTGACAACACCGATGCTGGGCCGCTGCTCAGCGGGCTGACGCCAGATCTCCTGAAGGCGGAACACGACGCGGGCGGCCTCGTCTTCATTGGTCTGATCAAAGTACTCGCCCTCCACGCGATCCACCTCCATCGGCCGGGCGCGGAGGATCTCGCTATCGGGGTGGCGGGCGGGGACGCTGAGGCGGTTCGCGTAGAACGCAGCGTTCGAGAAATCAATGAGCTGGCGGTAGCGCGAGCGGTAGTGGATTTCCAGCGTGGCGGTGGGCAGGAGGTTCTGCGCCAGGGTGAGGAGGTCCGGGCAGTCCTTCACCTCGCGACGTCCCGCGGCCTGGGCGAGACGCTCCCTCTCGAGTTCGTCCAGGCCCGCGTCATCAGCGGCCAGCCACGAGTCGGCATCCTCCTCCTCATCCGACTCCAGGTGGGAGCCAAAGAAGCGCGAGGGCGGCATCTGTTTCTCATCCCCGCTGACCACCATGCGCCTGGCGCGGAACAGGGCGGGGAGCGCACTCTCCACCGGGAGCTGGGACGCCTCATCGAAGATGACCACGTCAAACAAGCCGGGCCGCAGCGGGAAAAGGCGGCTGACCATTTCCGGGTTCATCATCCACACGGGGCGGAGGTGGAGGAGACCGAGGGGCTCACCCCGCTCCACCACCTCCCTGAGACGGCGGGCCCGCGGGCCGGTGAACATGACCACGTCATCCCAATGACTGCGCGGGGAGAGCGGAGCATCTGCGGCGCACCGGCTGAGCAGGTGGCGGTTCGCCTCGCGGAACTCCTGGTCCTTCTGCCCCAGCAGGCGTACTTTTTCCTCGAACTCATCGCTCTCGATCAACAGCGAGGGATGGGACTCTTCCAGCAGGCGCTTCCATTCCAGCAGGGCCTCGCGCTGCAGGGTGGCGGTGACCTGATCCGGGAGGCGGGAGGAAGGCAGCGCAGACCAGGTGGCCTCCTTCTCGCGCAGCTTCGCGTACACCGCGAATGCCACCGGGCTGAGCGACTGGGCGCGGGCGCGGAAGGTCTGAAACTCCGGCAGGGTGGGAAAGGCGGCGGCCAGCGGCTCCAGGGGCACGCTGCCCGGCGCATGGGTGTCGATTTCCTCTAACCGGGTGCTGATCCACCCGGGCGTGAACCACGGGCGCAACTGGTCCAGCCTGAGCTTGCTCTCGCAGTCCGCCGGCCACAGGGAGAGGCTGGCGTGGCAGGCGTCCAGTACTGAGGCGCAGAGGGCGGGGTCGCCCCCTTGGAGGAGGGTGCTCGCGGCGAGTTGGACGGGGCAGGATTGCACACGGCGGGCGGCGGCGAGCACGAGCTGCATCTGCTCGATGAGGGGCCGGATCTGGCGCTGCATCACAGGCAGAGGTGTCGCGCTGCCCGGCTCGATGAGGCCCAGCACCTCCAGCCACTGCGTCAGCATGGGCCGGTCCTGGCGCAGCTCGTTTTCCAGCTCGGCGGCCTGGTGGAGCGTGGTGAGATCCACATTGTCCGGGCCCACCCCGGCCTGGGTGAGCCAGCGGTGCAGCTTGTTCCGCGCAAAGAAGCGGGTGGGGTTGAGCTTCTCCCAAAAGGAGGCGGGCGCAGCCAGGCGTGCGGCATCGCGGGAGAGCTGCCGCAGAGGCGCATCGCCGCGCTCAGCGAGCCTGGCGTAGAGCCTGGCATCCAGCGTCCAGCGGGTGAGCACGGCCAGCTTCTGGCTCAATCCCTCCAGCCAGGGGACGAGTTGATTTGCGGAAGAGGATGCGTCCGTGCCCCCCTTGGCGAGATGGGCCGCCCATTGCGACAGGTGGCGGACGACGGGGGCGGGCAGGGCCCGCAGGGCAGCCTCATGCTCGGCAAGCCAGCTTTTCAACTGCTCCGGTGAATCGAGGCTGAAGAAGTGGTCGTGCTGACGCAGGAGGGCATGGCGGTGCCGTTCCGCCTGCTGAAAGGCCTCGAACGCCTGGCGAAACTCGACGAGCGTGGACTCGTTCGTACTGAAATAGCTCAGGTCATGCAGCGGGCTCTGCTCATACTGCGCCCTCAGCCACAGCGGTGTGAGCGGGGCCATCTCTGCGATCATCTGCCAGGCCCCGGCGTGATCGAGTTCGCGGAATAACGCGCCCACGCCCGGATGAGAGGTGATGGGGGAGCGTTCGCTTTCGAGCTGGAGGAGCTCGTCCAGCACCTCGCGGTAGGAGAGGTGGCCAGGTCGGTCGGCGGGCCCCTCATGCAGGGCCAGATGGGCGCTGGTGAGCTCCCTCTCCAGCGAGTCTATATGGCGGGCCAGTCCTTCGCGCTCGCGTTGCAGGCGGGCATTGTCGTGGGGGGAGTGGGCGGGCTGCTCCAGCTGGCCGCGCAGATCCTGCAGGGTGGGGCGCCGGTCAGAGGTGGTGTCCTTCAGGTAGAACAGGCGTCCCCCCAGGCCCTCGGTATCCAGGCGCTTGCGGACCACCTCCAGCGCGGCCTGCTTCTGGCAGACGATGAGGACCCGCTCCCCGCGGCCGATGGCATCGCTCACGATATTGACGATGGTCTGGCTCTTCCCCGTGCCGGGAGGTCCCTGTACCAGCAGGCCGGGGCCGTGACGGGTGCGGAAGACGGCGCTCTGTTGCGAGGGATCTGAGGCCGCGGTGAAGTAGCGGTCCAGCTCCGCGGGCAGAGTGGACGGGGGCTCTGGTGCATCGGTGGCATCCCCCGCGCGGATCGCTGTCTCCAGGGCGGTGCCTTGCAAGGGGATGCCCTTCGAGATCTGGTCGATGTCCTGTGCGATGGTCTGGCCGGAGAAGTCACAATGAAATAACACCGCCGCCGCATGGAGCTGGATGGCACCTGGGGTGCCAGTGACGGTGGCGGGCGGCAGCGGACACAAATCGGGACCCGACTCCATGGCGGGCGGCAGCGTGGCCAGTGGGCTGAACGCATCCAGCACGGCCTGGAGATCGAGGTGGTCCCGGGCGCGGAGGTCATTCAGCATGTCCCGCCAGCTGGGGAAGGCGGGGCCGAGCAGCCCCTCCAGGGCAGGATTCGGGCGGATCTCGCGTTCTTCATCGAACCCGAGCTTCACCGTGCTTCGCTGGCCGGCGGGCATGTCCAGCCGCACCGGCCAGAGCAGCACGGGGGCGATGCGGGGCTTGGCCGACTCTGAGGCGCGTGCGTCCCGCAACACAATGAAGGGGAAGCCGAGGTAGAGCGGATTGATGCCCGTGTCCCGGCGGTAGGAGAGGGCGTTCTGCGCGAGACGGCGCAGGCGTTTCTCGCGGAGCGGCTCTGCCAGCAGCGGGGTGGGATCCAGGCTGAGCGGCAGCTGGAGCCGGGTCAACACGGCATCCAGCAGGGCGAGGGCGGGCCGCCCGGGGCCGCCAAGTTCCGTGAGATCCAGCCGGGCAGAGGTGCGGCCGATGGTCATGCGGATGAGGCCGCCGCGTTGCAGGCCGGTGACGAGCCGGCGGTGGAAGAAGTGCAGGATGTTCCGCACGTACTCCTGCCGGGCGGGCTCACGCCACTCCTCCTGGGGAATGGCCAGCAGCACGAGGGCCCGAGCGAGGGTGATGCGACGGTCCTGACGGAAGTCATCCGCCCACTGATCCGGGATCTGGCGACCGCAGCGGGCGAAGTTTTGCAGCCGCTGATCCACGGCCTTGAGGATCTCCGCCCGGCTGTGTGCGAACCACGCGGCCATGGGTTCAGGAGTAAACGGAACCTGCGCACGATGGGCCTCCCGGCCGGCCTCCTTCAGCACATCCGACGCGGGGCGGAAATGGGCCTGGGATGCGGAGATGAGCAGGATGAGGTCCTCCTCAGTGGGGCTGCGGCGCTGGGCGAGGGAGATGAGGGCGGGGTGCTCTGCCTCCGGGTAGAGACGGCGCTGCTGGGCCCAGCGATTCTCCAGCATGGTCTGGGAGGTGGCCAGCATGGCGGCGGAGAGCTGGGTTTCATCGAACTCCAGATCCAGCTCCCGCACGCGGGTCCGGAGGCGCTCGGCGCGCTCCTTCAGCCGCACGAGCCAGGTCTCGCGGCCCAGTTGCCGCAACCTGTGGGGGAGGGGGCTGTCGAGCCACTGCCAGGCGGTGTCTGGGTGGGAGAGCAACCAGCTCGGCGTGATGATCTCCCCGCGCAGGCAGAGGGGCAGGTGATCATTGAGCAGGAGCAGGGCGGCGCTCAGGCGGGCGTCTTCCGGCAGGGTGGTCTCCGCTGCCACATCGCGCACCTGGGCGGCGCGGGTGAGATCGCGTTCACTGCTTCTTTCCTGCAACCACGTGGAAATCCGGCCGCTCAGGAGGAGATCGCGGGCCTCCTCCCAATGGGCGGCCTCGACGGCGGCGAGGGCGAAACTCTCCGGCGTGGGCCAGGTGCGGCCCCCCAGGCTCAGGGTGACGCCGGAGGACGGGGACTCGTCGCGATGGTCAGAGTAGCCATGCGGGATGCCGCGCTCGCCCTGGAGCCAGCGTTCCACCTGGGGCCAGCTCCAGCGCAGGGAGGGATCCCGGGCGAGCAGCCCTTTCAGCAGCTCCTGCCAGTCCGGTGGCAGGTCAGCTGGCACCTGAAGGCCGCGTGTGACCAGGTGGAGCAGGAAGGCCCGCTCGTGTACGCCCTCGAACCCCCGCCCCTCGGTGAGCATCTCCAGCACCATGACGCCGAGGCTCCACCAGTCCGACGCGGGTGAGCAGGTGCCGGCGATGGTCTCCGGCGCGGCATAGCGGGTGGTCTGCCGGGAGAGCGTGAGTTGCAGATCGAACTCGCTGACGGTGGCAGTGCTGAAGTCTGCCAGCACCAGATCCAGCGGCTCCCGGCTCCGCACCAGCACATTGGCCGGCTTCAGATCCCGGTGGATGATGTGGATCTGGGCCAGGGCGTGCAAGGCGGGGCCGAGCTGGGCAACCACGTGCCGGACGATCTCTGGACGGGCCTTCTCCTGCGGGGGGATGTCGCCCAGCGTGCCGTGCGGATGGTATTCCCAGACTTCATACGCCCGATCCTCATGACGCCCGGAATCGAGCAACCGCACACCGTGGGCGGCATCCAGGGTGCGCAGCGCAGGGTACAAGGAAATTTCCGGCTCGATGCCGCGCCGGTAGTGCTTGAAGACGCCCGTGGCATCCGCCTGGGTGGCCAGGCGCAGGTCAGACTCCCCGGAATGAACCGGCAGCTCCTCGCCCAAGGTCCAGCCATGAACGGTGATCGCTACGGTGTCGGGCGGGGCCGCCTGGGGAGCGGCGGGAGTGATGGCGGGTTCACCGCAATCCAGGCAGAGGAAGTCCCCTGGCTCCAGCGCGTGCCCGTTGCGGCACAGCAGTCCCGTGGAGGTGGTGCACGTGGATGTGGTGGCAATGGCAGAGCTGGCGGTGCCTTCCGCGAACCCGGTGGTGATTTCCTCTGCCGCCGGGGGCTCCTCCCGCGCGGTGGCCGGTGGGGTGGGCAGGATGTCATACAGAGGCCAGCCGCAATGGGCCTCGCTGAAGCGTCCCTGACAGAGGAGTTCTTCAAGCGAGCGGTCAGTCTGGCAGCGGGGGCAGTGGCGAATCATGCGAATACAGGAACGGAAATGGAGGAGGGCCCTTCGAGGCTCCCGTCGGTAGCGGTGGAGGCGTAGCCTGCCTCCGCCAGCGTGCGCTGGATCAGCGCGAGGCTGCCGGGGTCGGGGATGCCGGCCATCCAGAGGGTGTCCCCTTCAAAACACACGTCCAGGGCCTTCGGCAGGGCTTCGCGGAGGGCATGCTGCCACGCGGTGTAGCGCTCGTGGCCCAAGGGGGAGAGCAGGTGCAGGCGTTGATTGTCTGAACCCCGCCAGGCCAGCGTCTGCGGGGCCGAGCGGAGGAAGGGATCACTGATGACGGCGTCTGCCAGGCCGGGCCAGCGGGCGAGGTGAGGGGCGATCTTTTCCCAAGGCTGGCCGGAGTAGATGAGCAGGTCCTTGCCCGGGCCGATCTCGCGGCGCAGGGTTTCCAGCAGGGCCTGCAGGGCGTCCACCTGCTCAAAGGGTTCGCCTCCGGAGAGCGTGATGCCATCGGCCTCTGCCAGCCAGAGAGAGATCGTGCGCATGACCTCCGCCACCGTGGTCTCGCCCTGCCCGTGCGCCCAGGTATCCACACTGATGCAGCCCGGGCAGTGCAGGCTGCAGCCCTGAAACCAGATGCCCACCCGGCGCCCGGGACCGAGCGTGGTCACGGGGAAGTGCAGACGGCTGAGGAAGAGGCGCATGAGGGCGGGTGGGGGAGATTAGAACGTGGCTTGCAGGGTCGTCGCTGCACCGCGTTGCAAGCCCGTGATGCGCAGGGCGGCACCCGCGGGCACGTTTTCATCAAACAAGAGGCGGGCAAGGGGATTCACGAAGTGGACCTCCAGTTGATTGCGAATGCCGCGACCGCCGTTCGAGAGATCCCCCAGGCACAGGGCCTGCAAGGCTGCTCTGGCCTCGGGGGTGATCGCGACGCTCACGCCCTGGGATTGCTGTGCCTTTTGCGTCAGGCCATCGAGCATGGAATCAAAGATCTCCACCGCCACCTCGTCGCGGACGAAGTCGAAGACCATGATGTTCTCCCCCAGGCGGTTCAGGATCTCAGGCCGTCCCAGGGTGAGCTTGAAGTGCCGGGCGATCTCCTCCTTCACCTTGGCCTGGACGGTCTCATAGGGTTCGTCCGGCAGGACATTGGGCACCCGCTCGCCGTGGGCGTCCAGACGGTAGATGCCCAGGTTCGAGGTGAATACTAGAAATGCCTCTGAGAAGTACACCCGCTCTCCGCGCCCGGAGGTCAGGACGCCGTCGTCCAGCACCTGGAGGAACTTGTCCAGGATGCGGGGGTGGGCTTTTTCTATTTCATCGAACAGGACCACGCTGAAGGGCTTCTGCCGTACGGCATTGGTCAGCTCGCCACCCACATCATAGCCCACGTAGCCGGGCGGTGCGCCGATCAGCCGCTGGTCACTGTGCTCGGCGGAGAACTCGCTCATATCAAAGCGGATGCAGGCAGACTCATCGCCGAAGAGCAGCTCGGTGATCGTCTTGGCCAGCTCCGTCTTGCCCACGCCGGTGGGCCCGGCCAGGAAGGCGACCCCGCGGGGGCGTCCGCCGCCGCCTTCCTTGGCCCCCAGGCCGGACACGGCCCGCTTCACCAGATCCAGCATGTGAGTCACGGCGTGGGCCTGCCCTTTGACCCGGCGGTGGATCAACTCGCCGGCCTGGCTGAGTTTTTCACGGTTCACCCGCTTCCACGGGTCCTCGGTGACGCCCAGCTTGTAGCGTCGCACGCCTTCCCCGATGTCTGCGAGCGTGAGCCCCTCGCCCCGGCAGAGCTGGGCAATACCCACCAGGTCACTGACCCAGAGGCCCTCGGTCGATTCCACAAAGAGATTCACCATCCGCGGTACCTGGTCGGCGGCCAGATCGCCCCGCAGCGTGTTCGCCAGATTCTCCACCACCAGACGGCGCACCGAGTGATCGGGTGTCGGCACTGGGATGTGCCGCATCTTCGGATTCCCCAGGAGGAACCAGTCTGGGAGGTCGCCCTCCTTGTCCACGATCCAGACCACGGGGTTGAAGAACGGCCTGCCCTCCGGGCCCAGCGGTCGAGGCAGGATCTGATGAGAGAGCACCAGCGCCCGGGTGAAGCCGCGCTGCTCCGCCTCGGAGGGCAAGTCAGCCCGAATGAGCAGGCGCGAGGCGAAATCGGCAAAGAGCACGATGGGCTCCCCGGGATGCCGCACGATGACCTCCAGCAGGTCAAAGAAGCGCTCCGGCGTGGCGGCTGCGCGGCCATTCTCCGCCCAGGTGAGGCCCAGGAGCTTCGCAAAGAACTCCCGCTCTGCCAGCGGATCCAGGCCGGGGATCATCGGCACCGAGAAGCCTTGGGCGGGATCGTAGGTCAGGAAATGCGCCATGCCCTCCCGCTGCAACTCCATGCCCAGGCAGGAAACCAGCGGTAACGGTGCCACCAGCCCCGGCTGCAGTTCCACCGGGTACAGGTCCCGCACATTCCCAGAGAGCACAAACTGGCTCCGCAGTGGGAGAAAGCGGATCAAATCACGAAGCCAGCGAGGTTGGATTTTTGGCATCCGACATCATAAAAAGAGGGGAGGCGGGGTGCAACGGAAGACGTGGGGGCGACACAAGACTTGAAGACGCAAGACCTGAGGCGCTGGGTGGGCTTCTACCTTGAAGACATGGCGGAGAGCAAGGGAGACGGGGGGCAGGCCTGCTCTTGGGCGCCGCCCAGCTTCAATGTGATGGCAGACCGGGGATGAAGATCTCCTTCGGAAAGAGCAGGACAAGTGTCTGGCGTAAACTTTCGAGCACATAGGCGTCAAGCCGCCCTTCACGGTTAAGCAGCCATTGCATGGTGGCTCCGGCTAACATCGCCTGCAGGAGGCGCGATGCCGCCTTGGATTCGTCCGGAAGACCCTTCGGGAATCGGGCCTGAATTTCCGCTTCCACATACGCATTGCGCCTCTGGGCCAACTCTCTCAAGAGAGGATCTTGAGCCTCATGCCAGGCTATCTGAAGATGAACCTCGTAGCTGTCGCCAGGGCCGAATATCTTGCATAGTTCTTGGATGAAGATCCACAACCCTTGTGGTCCCGTTACGACGGGTAGTTTTTCGAAAAACTCCTTCGTCACTTTCACGGAGCGTTCCAGGGCGCACCGGAGCAAAGTGTCGCGGTTTTCAAAGCGTTGGATCAGCGCAGCACGAGAGATGCCCACCTCCTTGGCGACGTCGTTCAGCGTTAAGGAAGATGGCCCCCGTCGTTTTAAGACGACTCTCGTCGCATCCAGAATGGCTTCGTCAGTATGCAGTTTGGGCCGGGGCATTGAGAATATTTTGAAGGGGTGTTTCGCGCATTCTGGGAATCCGATTCCTGGCAGGTTAAGGGATTTATACAGGAGGATGCAGACTGGGGAAGGGCACGATTTCGAAATCCAGTTGAATGTAACCGACGTGACGGTTATATTCAATGAGCCTCCAATTTTGTATGAACCTATCTCCAACTTCTGCCTCGGAACGCGACCTCGTTTCTGCTTTGGCGCTGCGACACGGGCTTGAGCTTTCGGCCAATCTGGACATCAATGAGCTAGGTCTCGATTTTCGTGTCGTGACGGCCGCTGATCGTTCCGGCACGCCTTGGGTGCTGAGAATACCTCGGAGAGCAGATGTCATAAAAAAAATCCACCGTGAATCAAGGACTTTGGAGCTGTTGAGAAGGCAAGTGCCGTTTGCCGTTCCCGATTGGCGCATTGTGTCCGACGAACTCGTGGCCTATCCCCGGCTAAACGATCCCACAGCGATCCATATTGAAGCATCCTCTGGTGAGGTGATCTGGAATATCGACCGGAACACGGATGGATTTGTCGCTTCGCTTGGCAGTGCGTTGGCGGCGTTGCATCAGATTCCTGCGGAGCAAGCCGTCCAAGCCGGATTAAAGAACTCGTCCCCCGACGATCTACGCAGGCAAGTGGCCTGCGACATTGAGGTGGTGAACGGCTCGTTTAGCATAGATCCAGGCTTAAAACAACGCTGGGCAAACTGGCTGAACGACGACACCTCATGGCCGGACTTCACGGTGGTAGTTCATGGGGATCTTTATGCAGGCCACCTGCTAGTCAATTTCCAGGATGCGGTCACCGGGATGATCGACTGGACCGAGGCCGAAATAAGTGATCCCTCGATCGACTTCACCTCCCACCTGCTCCTGTTTGGTGAAGGAGGCTTGGAGGGTCTCATTCACCACTACGAAACAGCAGGCGGTAGAATCTGGCCCCGCATGGCGCATCATACAAAAGAACGCCTTTCGTTGACCCCAATTAGATATGCCTTGTTCGCGCTAGAAAGCGGTGAGCAGGTTCACATGGATGCCGCCAGGGCTCAGCTTCTTCCGCCGTGAGGGCTTGCTGGCTTGCTGTTAAGCGATTGAAGAACCATGGCGGTGCGGGCACTCATACTTTACGAACTTCCTTCGGGATCAAGCTCGTTTTGGGCCTGCCCTACTACCAGCACAATCTGGCTCCTTTCGTGACGGAGCCGTTCCACTTCTCCCTTAAATTCACCTCTCAGGGCGAGGTGTCGGAGAAGACCGCGCAGCAGGACAACGAAGCGGCGCGGCATCCCATCTGGAGAGTCTTCGACTGGCAGCGGCGTCTAGATGAAGACAAGGCCGTGACCAAGGCTCAAATTGGTGAGCAAGAGGGACTTAGCAAGGCACGCATGACGCAGATGTTCAGCCTTCTACATCTGCCCAAGGACGCTCAGAATTACCTCGCAGATCTCACCGCCCCCGCGCTCATCAAGGCTTTCAGCGTGCGCCAGTTGATGGGTGTCGCCAAGGCTCCTGCCATCGAACGGGCGGAGGCGTTCCAACGGATGCGGGCGGATTGCGAGCGACTTGAGAGACGAAGTTGAGGTGAATCGTTTCAAGTGAAGCCTTGATGAGTATGATCATTGGCCGGATTCCCGGCCTTTTCTGCTGCACGGATGGTTTCATGCGTTTCAATGCCAAACACAGAACGACCAAACGAACCAGCACGCTACGCGTTAAACCTTTGCTTTGTATATGAATTTTCGGCCAGTTCTTTTGGTGCAATTAGCTGTTTAAACAGCCAATCAGAGCCATTCACTGCCAGCAAGTGATGCAGCATCGACAGGGGGACATAACGATGACTCACCAGTTCAGAGAATGACGAGTGCCAGTTCATCTCGATGCCATGAATGTCTTTTGCGAGCGTGGCCAATTCAGTCTGGAGCTCTTCGGGGGACAGATTCTCGGCGGCATACGCTGTGATCGCGTCCCCTCCTTCAACCGAAATTGATTCTCGGCAATCCGTCCAATCCCCAATACGGTCCAAGCGGCTTCGCTTTCTTCCGGCGCCATTTACCTCATCTGCACAACGACCTTTCCTTTAGCCCGACCTTTTTCCAGGTAAGCCAAGGCTTCCTTCGCCTGTTCGAACGGAAAGACCTTGTCGATCACCGGCCGGATCGTGCCCACCGTGAGAAGTTTGCCGATTTCTGCGAGCTGTCCGCTGTCCGGATGGACGAAGAGGAATGAATACGCCGCACCTTTTTTCCTGGCCTGCCGGATGATTTTTCCGCTCAACAGACCGAAAACGAACTTCATGAAAAAGTTCATCCCTCGGGTTCTTCCGAAGGCGGCGTCCGGAGGGCCGACGAGTGAAACGATGCTGCCGTTTGATTTCAGGATGCCGACGGATTTTTTAATGGAATCACCTTTCACCGTGCCCAGCACCACATCGTAATCCCGCAGGACCGTTTCGAATTCCTGCTTCTTGTAATCGATTACTTCATCCGCTCCGAGGCTCCGGACCAGATCGACGTTACCCGTGCTTGTCGTCGTCGCCACTTTTGCACCAAGGTGCTTGGCGAGTTGGATCGCGAACGTGCCGATGCCGCCCGAGCCTGCGGGAATAAACACTTTTTGACCTGGCTTGACGCGCGCCCGCTCTTTGAGCGCCTGCCATGCTGTTAGTCCAACCATCGGGATCGAGGCCGCTTGCACGAAGTCCAGATTCGACGGCTTGAGTGCGGCGGCTTTCTCGGGAACGACGGCATATTCAGCGAGAGAGCCGGTGCCCGAATCGAACAGGCTAGCGAAAATCGCATCGCCAGGCTTGAAGCGGGTTACACGACTACCCACTTCGGTCACGACGCCCGCCAGATCGCTGCCCAGCGTGGCGGGCAGTTGGAAGCGGAGGAAGGGCTTGAACGATCCTTTCGGAATCATGGCATCGACCGGATTCAAGCCGACGGCGTGGACCTCGACGAGCATCTCATCCGGCTTGAGTATAGGACGCGGAAGATCGGTGAATGCGATGTTGTCCGACTTGGCATAGCGGGTGAAGATGAGTGCTTTCATGTCTAACGATGCAGGTTGCGGGTTGGTGAGCGGATGAATAAGTTGGTCGGGAACTAGGCCTGCTGCTTTGACCAAGAGCGGTATCGCCGAGCGAGAAACTTGTTCCGCAACTGGTCCCGGATGACACTGAAAATCGCACTCGCATCGGCCAGAGGCCTCTGGCCATCACCCATACGCTGCAATTGTCTTTGGATAACAGCCATGTGAGCGAGTGAGGCCAACATCTTGTCCTTGAACTTGATCGCAGGGAACACGCCGTCCTTGGGTTCGCCCTCGGACCATGCCAGCGGCAGGTTGGGCTCCATGGCCAGAGCGGTGGCGATGCCGACGATGGAAACGCCTTGGGTGAGCACATTTTCAGCGACTTCACGCCGGCGTATGCCGCCCGTGGTCATGATCGGCATCTCGGCGACCTTCGAGATGTCGCGGGCGAAATCGAGAAAGTAGGCTTCTCGTGCGAGTGTGCGGCCATCGCGGGTCTGGCCCTGCATGGCAGGGGCCTCGTAGCTGCCGCCAGAGAGTTCCACCAGATCCACCCCGCTGGAGTTGAGCATCTTTACGACCTCGAGAGCATCGTCCGCGTCAAAGCCTCCGCGTTGAAAATCCGCCGAGTTGATTTTGACCCCCACACAGAAATCCCGTCGCACGGCGGCCCGCACGGCGGAAACAGCCTCTAGCAGAAAGCGGGCGCGATTCTCGATGTGGCCGCCCCATTGATCGTTCCGCAAGTTCGTCAGTGGTGAAAGGAACTGGCTGATGAGATAGCCGTGGGCGGCATGAATCTCCACGCCGGTGAATCCAGCAGCTTCGGCTTGGCGGGCGGTGTCGGCAAACCGCTGGATGATCTGCCGGATCTGCATTTCGTTCAGTGCTTTGGGTTTGGCGATAAGATTGGAGTGCCTGCCCAAGTCCACAGCCACCTCGGAGGGTGCCCATCCGGGTTGGCCGAGTGCGGCCATGGTTTGTCGGCCGGGATGATTAATCTGCATCCAGACTTGCGCCCCGTGGCTGCGAGCGGCTTTGGCCCATGCCTTGAAGGTCGTTAGATCCGTGCCTTTTTGCAAAACCACGTCTCCCGCACTGCCCAAAGCGAGCGGGTCGATCATGACATTGCCAGTGATGATCAATCCGACACCACCTCGGGCAAAACTCCCATCCATGCGTGCCAGCCGGGCGTCCGGCAACTGTCCCGGCCCGGCAAGACTCTCGGCCATCGCTGCTTTTTCGATGCGATTCGGGATTACGGTTCCGTTCGGCAGCACCAGTGGAGAAAACAATTCGGCGGCGGTGCTTGCGGGCGCGGATGGATCGGCGGGAGCGTCTTTGAAAAGCGTATTCATGATGGCGGTTGATTTAGTCCAGCAGGAGTTCTTTGCGAATGGCGCGGTCAAACAGGCTCGCGGGAAGAAAGCGGCGGAGCCGGCTCAACGTGACACCCTTGCCGACCGGATAGCGAAGCCGGGGCGACTTCGCGGTCAGAGCCGTGAAAACAGCTTCCGCCACCAGACGGGGATCGTCTCCGTTCGCGATCCCCTTCTTGACGCTCTGCGAACTGCGTTCGCGGGGACCGGCATACGCATCGAGCCGCAGCCCGGCGTCTTGTCCGCTGTGGCTGATGTTGCTCTTCGTGAACGCCGGCTCGATGAGCAGCGCACGGACGCCGAAGCTCCGCACCTCGTGGTCCAGCGACTCGGTATAGCCTTCTAACGCATGTTTGCTCGCCGCATACATGCCCATGAAGGGCGAGGGGAAAAGGCCCACCACGGAACTGATATTGGCGAAGCGGCCGAAACCCGCCTGCCGCATCCCCGGCAGCACGGCGCCCGTCACCCGCAGGATACCGAAGAAATTGGTCTCAAACTGTTGCCGGGCTTCCGCGAGGCTGGTTTCTTCCACAGCTCCGCTGAGACCGTATCCGGCATTATTGACCACGAAATGGATGGGGCCGGCTTGCCGGACGATGCTCCAGACCGCCGCGGCCACGCTTTCATCGTTGGTGACATCCATGCCGATCATTTCTACGCCGGGGATCGGGCTGGCCAACATCGGATTGCGTGCCGTGCCGAAGACGCGGACACCCCGCTCGGCGAGTAGTTGTGCGATTTCTCGTCCGATGCCGGAAGATGCTCCGGTGACGAGTGCGGTTTTGTTTTTCAGGGATGTGCTCACGATTGAGAAGATTTCCTGTGGAGAGGGGAGGCTTATCGGTTACATCACAATAATTACGATCATAATCTAAACGTCAAGCGCTTTTTGATGTCAGTTGACATCATTGCCTATTTCGCTTTGGTTTCAGCAGGAAATTCCGAACATGAAGGTAACCAAAACACAGGCCCGGGAGAACCGGGCGCGCATCGTTGAGACGGCCTCCAAGCTGTTTCGTGAACGCGGCTACGACGGCGTGGGCGTGGCGGATTTAATGGCGGCTGCCGGTTTTACCCACGGCGGATTCTACAAGCACTTCCGGAGCAAGGCGGACCTGATGGCAGAAGCGGCGGCGAGCGGCTTTTCGCAGTTGGCAGAAAATACCACGGGGTTCGATGCCGTCGCCTTCGTGAAGGAATACGTGTCTCGGGAGCACCGTGACGCGCCCGGCAGCGGCTGCACGCTGGCTGCGCTTTGCGGGGATGCCGCGCGCCAACCTGAGTCGATCAAGGAGACATTTGCGGCCGGAATTGAAAGCCAACTGGCAACTCTGGAGCGCGAAGATGGCGACGTGGGCGAAAGCGCGAAGCGCGAAGCGCGGGCCAAGAGGATCGAAACGCTTGCGCATGTCGTGGGCGCGATCGTGTTGTCACGAGCCTGTCCAGACGACTCCTCACTGGCGGATGAGATTCTGGAGGTCTGCCGCACTCGGATTCTCAGTTCACTATGACCCAAGAGGTGAAGGACCGAACGGGAGGAACCTGCGGAATGGATGACCGTCAAGATCATCTTGAGAGCAAAGCATTCAGGGTTGCTTACTCCATCGGGTTCACAGCCGAGAGCCTCTTCCCCGACAATCCAGCTCAGTAATTTTGCTCCCATTCGGAGCAGGAGAGCGGAAGGGGAGGGAGAGGCTCCCGAATCCATCCGCCCCTTGATTATCAAGGGGTTACAAAGGCAACATCCTGCCTCAGTGTGCCGTTTCGGTGTAACAGTGCAACCATATTCTGTGATCAGATCTGAATCTTGAATTTGCCTTTCCCCTTGCCTCGCGGAAGTGACACTAGCTTTGCTTGGAGATCGGACTTCCTGGCATACAACTTGGACATCTCGACAGCATCCACGTTTGACGCCAGTTCGGAGACGCGGTTCTCATCAAAGTGGCGATGAATTTTTTCACAGGTGCTTATGTATTCGTGAACCAAGCTATGGTTCCACAAAGCAAGACGCAGGTTGTCTATTTGCTTCTGCTCGTATTTTCTCGTGGGGTCTGGAATGAAAACAATGCGTGTCTCGCCATCGCGCTTTTTGGTCACGTCAATAAACTTGCCTTCTGGGGTTTGCCATATGGCATGAAATTCGGCCTCAATCATCACGTTGGGCCACTCCCAGACCTGCCACCCATAAACCAATGCTCCTCCGCACTCTTTAACCTGTCGCTCGACATCCATATAACAGTCGTCCAGCACTGAGTCATGGCGGGGGACTACTTCAACCCAACTAGCTTCTTCTTTGAGGTTGAATGCCTTCTGAAGCGCCTTAATGGAGTCGCCAATTGCAGCTGGTGTTGTCATCATACTGCCCGCACTAAAATGAACACTCGGGTAGTGTCAAGGCAGCCCCACGCGTGGCTTGGCGGTTCTCGCTACTCGCGCAGACGGGCTCGTTTAATGCTCGTCTGATAGGCGGGCGAGAAAGACGGTGATTGCAACGTCTCCGCTTCCACCTCTGCCAAGGCTTTTGCTTCTGCTTCCTGTTGTTGTCGGTTCCTCAAAAGGATGCCCCCAAGCTTTGCGGCCAACTCCTTGAGGCCAGTTTGCTTCCTCATTCGCTGCAACACTTCGCAGTCATCGTAAGGGGAAATCAACGGCTTCCCTCCCGGTCCGCTGTGTTCAATTTGCTGCTGTCTGGCGAAGTCTGCCGGGAAGCGCCTTTCCAAAATCCAAGCAGCGGCTCGCCAGTCCCGTTTTGCCGCTTCGCGAATGGCGGAGACGTTCACCTGCATGGCGACGGCTTGAGAGCGCCGGAGTAGCTGGCAAAACTGGCGATATTCAGGAGGGGCGCTTTCTCTCTGTCCCCGGTTCGTCCAGTGATTCAAGGTGTCGTAAGAGATGCCCGCGATTTCGGCGGCCTCTTTGAGCGGCAACCCTTCCTCAATCGCGCTCAAAAGCGTGGCTTGCCGCGTAGGGTTCAGAAGAGTGGGTCTGCCAGACATTTTGGTTGGCTTCTTCGGGATGTAAACGGATTTGGGCATGGCTGGGCTATCAAGGGAAAGTGCCCGGAACTACCACGCTCAAAGCCAAACCAAGGCATGAACTACGATAGCACCTTACCTCAGCTACCTCAACACATTGAAGGGCAGTGACAGGCGGGAATTCACGCGGCTTTTTCGAGACGCTTCAAAAGACGATGAACCAATGTGCTGTACCACCTCTTGCCTTGAGGAGGTGCAATGTCACGGGCATTCAGCTCATTGGCGATTTCGAGAACGACGATGCTTCCCTCCGATTCTTGCACTTTGGATCTCTGCCAAACTAGGGGGTTAATGCTAAATCTGGCGGGTGTTCTCGATTTCACACAGCGCGATGAAATCGTGCTAATCGAACAACGGCTTTTCATATTTTCGCACAAACTGTTTGCCATCCCTAAATTTAGAGGCAACAATTCTGTGCTAAAATATGGAACAGGATAAACAAATTAGCACTAAATTTATCGGCCCCTTGCTTTTGAAGCTTGTTGAAGAGGGGCTGTTGGGGAATACACAACGTTTGGAACTGCTGTCCTTGGGGGCCGTTAGATCGCTTAAGGCGGAATTTCCTGATCTAGCGAGTTCATTGGGGGCGCTTGTTGCCAAATTTGCTGGAAGTAGCTCAACACTGCGGTTGCGAGGGGCTGCCCCCCCTCCGGCAGATGCCGATGCTGGACTGGCATTACTTCGAGTATATCCAGCAGATGATGCAAAAGAGCCTGTGCTAAATGAGGCTCGCCGTAGCAATGTAGAACGCTTTATAACGGAGCGAATGGAGTCCGAAGCCCTATTGAGGGAGGGCTTTGCTCCTCCTAGAACTCTTTTGCTCAAAGGAGCCCCTGGCACTGGTAAGACAATGCTTGCCAAATGGATGGCGCGTAGGCTAAATCTTCCACTGGTTGTTCTGGACCTCGCTACATCTATATCAAGTTTTCTAGGTAAAACAGGAGCTAATCTTCGGCGTAGTTTGGATTATGCAAGAGGGGCACCATGTGTGTTGTTGTTAGATGAGTTTGATGCAATCGCAAAAAGGCGAGATGACTCAACTGAAGTTGGGGAGTTAAAGCGGATTGTGAATGTCCTGCTCAAGGAACTTGAGGATTGGCCATTTCATTCGGTATTGATTGCAGCTACAAATCACCCAGAGCTTCTTGATCCTGCAATCAATCGTCGTTTTGATGTTGTGTTTGACTTGCCGTTGCCTGGATTTGCTGAGAGACAGGCCATCCTTGAAAGTGCATGCGCCCAATTCGCCAATGGAATACCAACGGGTTTTTTAGCTGCGATAGCACAGTGCCTAAATGGCTGCAATGGCTCTGAAATTGATACCATAGCGCAATCAGTAGTTAGGCGGCACTTGATTGAGAAAAAGGCGTTGCCATCGCTTTTTGTGGACGCTGTGATTTCTCGAATTCCAGAGCTTAAGAAAGAAGAAACGGCTGTGCTTAGCAGGCTGCTAAAGGAGACGACAGAGCTCACAGTGAGGGAAATTGGGCGAATTGTGGGGAGGAGCTCTTCGGCAGTTCAATATCAGCTAACCAAGAAAGCTGCAAGGAAACTAGCAAGGAGGGGAAAAGATGAGCACTAATTCAAAACGACTGATACTTGCCAATGGTGAAAAGTATATTGTCACTATTCAAAAGAAAAAACCTGGAAGGTCGGGAGACTTGCCTCGCACCTATGATGAGGCTAGAACACTGGTGAGGAATGAATTAACGAGTGCATTAGGGAATTTTGCCAGCTTGCCTGACCGAAAACGCTATGATGACGAAGCTGTTTTGTGCCTTAGGCTTCATCCAGAGCGAATGGCAAAGTCTTATGATCCAAAAGGCCTGCTCGATACTGTACGCGATCTGGAAAACGTGGGCTCCAGAAGTTATAAAGTGCGAACACAAGATGTTGCGCAAACCAAGCGGATTAAGAAGCAATTAGAATCAGGTATCGAAGAATTAACAGGCCGCTTGGTTTTCATTCGCAGCAATGATGCTGGTTTTAGGCGACTTTTAAAGAAGCTGGACGAATCCGAAAGAGCTCTTGGGAAGAGTTTTTGTGAGGACATTCAAAGCATTGAGAGATTCGATCTTTTGCGCTCTAAGGAACAGCTTCTCTTTCCTGCGGGATGGAAGGAAGGGCGCGTTGAATTGGTTCTCCATCCGACAAGGCACTCGGAAGCAGAGCAAATGAGCTTCCTTGGAAACCTTTTTGACCAAGGTGCTAAACCTATTATGCAAGCCAGACCCTATCCCGACGGTCCTACCTTTATTTCATGCTATCTCTCAGAGGCGGCGCTCGCCGCGATTGCTGATGTC
This sequence comes from Verrucomicrobium sp. BvORR034, assembly GCF_000739635.1. Classification (GTDB taxonomy): domain Bacteria; phylum Verrucomicrobiota; class Verrucomicrobiia; order Verrucomicrobiales; family Verrucomicrobiaceae; genus Verrucomicrobium. The sequence continues at coordinate 66,195 of NZ_BATQ01000082.1, forward strand.
AACCCTCTACGTGCTGCGCATCCACTTGTGTTCGGAGGACTCGAAGATTTGAGGTCAGCTGCGCTCTTTCCTGCGCCACTTCCACCGTCTAACAGTCAAAGGTCGATTGTTCGGGTGGGTATTTTCGATGGTGGAATTGACATTACAAACGCCCATTTAAAAGATCATGCTGAGCAGGATGAAAATTTGTCTATAGACACACCTCCAGATACGCAATGCGTTGCTCATGGCACCGCTGTAGCGGGGGCGATTCTTTATGGGGCATTAAATGATCGTAAGATCAAAGAGAATTTACCAGCCCCGCAGGTGTCAGTTGTCAGTGTGCGTGCGTTGCCGACGTCGTCCATTAGTGATCCAGACCTTTATGAGTGTATTGATGTTATTGAAAATGCGGTCCCTGTCAGAAACGATGTTAAGTTTTGGAATATCAGCTTCGGCCCCCGTGGCCCTATTGCGGATGATTCAATATCTCGCTTTACGTATGCATTGGACGCGCTCGCAGTCGCCCACAAAGTGGGATTCTGTGTTGCGGTTGGAAACGATGGTGATGCAGGCCCCGATCTGAATCGTATTCAAGCACCATCAGACCTCGTGAACGGTCTTGGTGTGGGAGCGCATACAATTCTTGATCGAAGTATTACACATGCTGAATACTCTTGTCATGGACCGGGTAGGGAATGTGGAAAACTGAAACCTGAAGTGACTGCCTTTGGAGGTTGCAATTTAAATCCAATACACCTTCTCTCGTTAAATTCAGGACAGAAACTGCTCACCAAAGGGACCAGTTTTGCATCACCTCAAGTTGCATCTCTGGCTGGTCAAGCAAATGGCTACATCGATCGTTCATCTCCCTTGCTGGCTAGGGCTCTTGTAGTTCATACAGCAACTCACACAAAATCAAAGCCAGATGAACGCCTAGGCTATGGAGCCATCGCATCAAATTTTGATGAGCTTGTTAGGTGCGACGCCAATCACGTCACTATTGTATTTCAAAAGTCGCTAGCGCCAAAGGAATTTGTTAAATTGCCAATCATGCTGCCTGCCGGGTTGGTGACTGTTGGCACGGCGACTATTGCATGGACTATCGCTTGTCTGCCTTCAGTAAATGCACTTCACCCGAGTGACTACACTTCCGCGTGTATTGAAGATACCTTTTATCCAAATAGCCAAATTCATAGAATTTCTCCGCCTAAAGGCGCTGGCAGATTGAGGGAGAAAATCTTGCACCTAGGGAATGATGCTGATGAACTCAATAAGCTTCGGGATGAAGGATGGACCGTGTCAGAGTTGCCTGTAACTTATTCGCCAAAATATAGAACAGAAGCTCAAAAGCGAGCTGTTGAGCAGAAATGGGAGCCGCTTGTAAAACGGGTGGTCGAGATGCCTGCGGATTCGCTAGCTACCCCATTTTTAGTTCTTCACGCTATTCCAAGAAAAGAGTCAACTGGTCGCTTGGAATTTGCAGCTGCGGTGAGTATCACAGTTCCCGAGTTTCAAGGCGATCTATATGACACCATTCTGCGAACCAACCCGGCATTGCAGCCCGTGCGCTTGAGGTCAGAAGCTGAGCTGAGAATTCAGATTTGAATCTGATCGCTAACGCGTCGAATAATCTTCCCTTCTTCATGTAACTACAATCAGCTTTGAACACATGTGCGAGGGGTGGCTGCCGTTTTTACATTTGCCTTCTCGAGACGCTTTAAAAGGCGATGAACCGACGTGCTGTGCCATTGTTTGCCTTGGGGAGTTTCGATGCCACGAATGTTCAATGCACTGGCGATTTCGCGAACGGCGGTGATGCCTTCCGATTTAAGGGCCTCAATCGTGGTCTTCAAGTTGTGTGCTGTCTTCACAGCTTGCTCGTGATTGGCCTTGCCCAGCTTCGAGCCATGCTTGCCCAAACGCACGCCTCTAGCTTTGGCGCTAGCGAGGGCCGCCCTTGTGCGAGAAGAGATGGCGCGGGCTTCTTCTTCCGCGACAGCAGCAAGGATTTGCACCGTGAGTCGGTTGGCTGTCGGGTTGTCCACCGCCAAGAACTCAATCCGGGACTCCATGAGGCCGGAGATGAAGTGAAGATTGCGGGCCAGCCTGTCCAGCTTGGCTATGATGAGCGTTGCCTTTTGCTTTTTGCAAAGGGCGAGAGCCGCGTTTAGCTGGGGGCGGTTCTTCCGCTTGCCGCTTTCCACTTCCACAAACTCACCCACGAGTTTCTAGTTCCCCCCGTTCAGATAGGATTCAACCGCCGCCTTCTGCGCTTCCAGCCCAAGGCCGCTCTGCCCCTGCTTGGCCGTCGAAACCCGGTAATATGCCACAAATCTGCCATCCATGTTCACACATATACGAGCGTATATGTGTGAACACAATCCAAAATTCAATTTTGGAAGCGTCCTGAGCCCTTTCACCGAGAATTTTCTTCCAAGCCCTGCCACCCTCTGCGCGCAATCAAATTCATTCTCTCGACAGAGGCTTCAATTCGAGACTGGAGACTTCTTTCAGGCCCTTGTAGCCAGCTTCCCTCTAATTTCATCCATCTCATCTTGAGTGATTCCGTGACAAAAATTGGAGGAAGAGATTTCCCTTCGTGTGGATTCTCGAACAGAAGCCAGTCTTTTGAAAACGCAACCATCACCCCATGCGCTCTATGGGCCAAGTGTCCATTTTCATCTCGTGCAAAAAACCTTCCTTCATGGTTCATCCGAAAGGTAAGACCGCAAAGGCTAGGTAGAATGTCCGTGCGTTCAAATATAGGCATGTTTTTTCGTCCGTAAAAACCTGCCCAAATCCCACCTGTGGAGAGTTCACCAAGATGGGACATCAGCGGTTGAGTGTGCCCCGCAAGATGAAAAGGCTCCCATTCTGCACTCTGATAGTCGAGCCATAACACAGAGGGAATATTGTCTGGAAACTGGGTGTCTCTACTCTTCGTCGCAGCAATTTTGCTTATCACATTAGCAGTAACACACTCTTTCTTTTCCCGATTTGGCGCTCCGAAAGGGCGGTAGGTTGTCTCAGCCGTAGCCATTCTGAACCGACCATGATCAACATAATTGGTGGGGACTGAATTGTGAAACTCCTCAAGCTTTAGGAATTCCGGCTCATTAGGATTTTTCGTGTGAACCTCAATGACCATCTGACTGCCGTCCCGCATTTTGAGGAGAAAATCAGGTGTCTTTTTGTGCTTTTCTTTTTTGATGGGTTCAACTCTATCGCCAAACGCCTGCTTTAGAGCGGCATAAGTTCTCAGTTCTCCAAGGGCTGCCTCTGCTGTGGAGAAATCGGGAGAAAGGAGGTGTTTTTTCAACTGGGTAAGCCAGTCTGAATCGTGGATTTTGACTATTCTTAAGGCATCGTTAGTCCAAAGTCTTACCTCAGGTGAGTTCGACAAACGGTTGTCCGTCGTTACGGCTGCCAGAGGGTGTAATCTCGCCTTTTTGGACTGAGCAAAAATAGCGTCCATTTCACCAGGGCTCACAAATTCTTTCCAATCTTGAAGGCTAGCGTCTATCTGGACCATAAACTTTTTCATGAATACACATTCCAAACGTCCTCACTGACGAAAAAAACCGAGCAATTGAGGTATCGAAAAGCTGACGATGTTTGAATATGCTATCGCATCAATTCCCTTTGAACCTCGTCCTCCATCAGATACTTGTTTTCGATCTGCCCGCTCTGGCCACGAACAGGCTTTCTGACGAAGTAGGCCGCAGGCGGCAATTCGTGGTGCTTTTCCAGAAGGATTCCTTTGGCCTTTAGATTTTCAATCTCTTGATCGCTCAGGGTTACGACTGTCGGTAGGCTGTACGGTTTCATGCAGTGTGGAAATAGCCGTTTCAATTGTCCCTGCCAACAAGGCAGTTCATTTTTGAACACGTGTGCGAATCCATTTTCTTCACTCCCGGAGACGAACAGGCATTTTGCCGCCCTTAAGAACCCGATACGCTCCCCAGTTTATGCCGAAAACGCTCAAGACAGGGTCTCCTGTGGCGGCTGCAAGGGTGTCAGCGGTCGCAACATAAGCTTCCGTGAGCGTGTAAAACTGTCGTGAGCGTTCAAACTCAAGCACTCCTGCCTTTCGGAGGGACTCCAAAGCTTTCGCGAAGGGGCCTTGTTTAAGACTCCCCCGAAATCCGCGCTGATAGCAGAGGAAAAACAGCAGTGTCTGAATCTGTGAGAGCCGTTTTGCCTCACTTCCGAAGCCAGCAGGCACTGCCGCTGCCACTTTTGCCAGTAGTTCCACCACGGAACATGCCTTCACATGAGGATTCCTCCCCTTCTTCAACTCTTTCATGAACTGGTTCATGTGGGAAGATGCCCGCAGGCGTAGCAACTTGATAAGGTCCGGCAGCTGGTCCCAGGACTGGCAGTCCACAATGGGCAAAAATGGGCTTTTCGCGTTTTCCTCGTCCCAAGGGTCAATCAGAGACTCCGCCTCTTTAAGGATTTTAGACAGGCTTCGTCTCAGTCCAGTCTGAACCACTTCAAATCGTATGCGCTGGTTGGTCTTCGCATATAGTTTCAAGCTCATTCCTTCTGCTAGCGGGACAATGAAGCAGGGGGAATTCAGCACTCTATTGGCCTCTTTGAAGATCAGCCTCTTAATCTTCGTCACGGCCCCGGCCCGTTTGAGATGCATGAGCTTCGCTCCGATTTGAAGGACATCACCGATAGGATTATCAGAAGGAAATTCCCAGAGGTGTTCAATCCTCGAAACCGCGAAAGGCTTGCCGATGCGCTCCATAGAAACCGCGTTGGTTTCGCCGTCGCTTTCATAGTCACACGCCCTCTGCAAATCTTCATCTACCCGCTTGGCAATGAGGTTCAGGTAGTTTGTGACTCGAACGTGTTTTTCAAATTGCCGCCAGTCCGGAGTAGAAGGGAGCCAGTTGTCTTCTCCATCGAATGCGAACTCTTCTTCGTAAGCGGAGCGGTCTTCTTTCGAAGCTTGGAGCCTATACTTGAAGGGGTAAGCAGGAACATCCTTCCGGGCTTGATGACGTGCAAACCGCTGCATGTTCAGAGCCAGCGTAAGCTTGGCCTTGTGGACTGTTTTCCCCGTAACGGGATGCGGATTTTTGTCTTTGTAAAACAGGCAATGGCCTCCACAAAGCGGGGCTTCGTGTCGGCGGTTATTCTCGGGGTGAGGCAATGCCTGCTGTCGAATTCCAAGCTTGCTTCGGTCTTTGCCTTTCATGCCCGGACATGTGAAGAACCAGCCGTATTGAGCGGGAAGGCCATTGGCAGGCCATGCCAAGTCTTCGCTTCCTTTGGGAGGGCCGCTCATTCGGCGTTTGAATCCATGAACGGTTTCAAAGTCGGCGCTGAGGCCATGCACCTCCCACCCTCTGATTTCCAAATCAATCTTGTCCTCCCGAGCGTCTTCGGGGTGGAACGTGGTTTCGAGAGAGAAGGGCGAGGAATTCAAAGCAGAGACAGGGGCAGAGATAAAACATGCCTGTTTTATGATCGTCGTCGAAGACGACTCCTGTCTATAGTGTCAGCTTTGAACACATGTGCAAATCGGCGACTAGGGCCGATCTGATTCGGGTGGGTAGTCCGGGATTTTGGGGCGATTCCCAGCCCCAAGGAACTCCTCCTCGATCACATAAGGCGGAGGAAGTGCCATCTTCTTTCCGCTGTGCGCGAAGTGAACGGTTCCGCCCTCGTCAATCCTGTAACGGTAGGTGCTGAACCGCGTGCGTACCCCGGAGAAGTAGGACGAAATCATGTAGCGCCGTGGTCTCTCGTTCATTTGCTTCTCTTTGGCGGACATGTCCTTCTCTGGGGCTTCATCCGCCGCTGATTTTGGTAGCGGCGTTTCCTGTATCTCGAAAGGTTGGGTCATCACGTATTCGCGATGATCGTAGGCGTCCATGAAGCGCACTGCCCCGGAAGGCAGGCGCTCAAATTCAAACGCGCTACGCTTCATGTCGGCAAAGCGTGCGCGGAAGAAGAAGACAGGCGTTCCTGCTTTCAGGGGATGAAACCGCTTGGGGAATGGGGCAGTGAGGGGAGCGCGTGCTTTTTCACCAGATTGGCTTTCGGCAGTCGAGCGGCCACAGCCCGTCAAGCCAATAGCCAGGGCAAGCGCCAGAGTCGCCGCAATGACGCCGCCGACAGGGAACAACCGTTCGCGTTGCATGGTTCTCATTGTGCCGCTTCAACGGTTAGCGTTAGCCCCATGCGTTCCATCATCACCACTGTGATTCGGTTCTTCCCTCGGATGATGCTGGTTTCGCCGTTGTCCTTCCCTGCAAACTGCTTTGCTACTCCGGCGAACCAGTCTGACCGTTCTTCCCCCGTCCAGGTGGAATCAGCGTTCCCAAGGAAGGCCAGCGTAAAGCCCGCGTGGAGAGTTGCCGTTGAATCCTTGCTCGGCATTCCCATAATCAAACAGGCTTTGTAAAGATCGTCCTTCTCGCCAATCAACTCAAGGATGGCGGTTCCGGAGTTGGACTCCCCCATGTAACGCGTTCTCCCGTCCACGTCGGAACTCTGTTTCATGTCGAACAGTTCGCCAATGCCATGCCCCATCATCTGAGAATAGCTGATTCCCGTTGTTGGACCCTCGGGAGACTCGCCGCCAGAGAAACAGCCTCTGAACAACAGCAAGGCAGCCAGAACAAGAAGGGCAAGGCAGCCGCAACCTTGAACGGTCTCTTTGGTCGTTGGCTGCTTCTGTTGAGGAGGACCGCCCAACGGTTCTCCTACAGTTTGATTGATTTGGGAATCAGGAAGGGCGGGCGGTTGTGGGGCGGAGTGCGGTTGGTTGTCCATGTGTTCAAACGGCTTAAAAAACTTCAACCACCACGCCCGGAAGAATCCGAGCGGGTGGCCGGTGAGTTGATAAGTCGCGTGAACACGACCGCGACGGCCTTTAAGCCGAGGCTCTGGACATACGCCGTCGCCTCCCGGCCATTTGCATGGTGGGAAGCGACGTGTTTGCGGCACACGTCCGCCGGTTCACGCGAGGTTATCAAGCCCCGGCCAGCATCTCTGCCAGCTCTTAAAGCCTACAAACATCATTGAGAGAGTGCAACTTTCAAAAGCCGCTTTCTCACCCCTCCCGGAGTCGAGGGCGAAGAGCTGGCTCACTGCTTTCACTCGGGTAGAGGTGCGACAAATCCAAGTCGGGATACTCCACCTTGGCGATGTCCTCCGCCAGCGTGCGGAGGTAATTTGGCCCTCTTCCGTAGTGGTTCATTTGGCGGCTTGTCGGGGCTTCACCGTTTTCCCAGCCTGCCAGACGTGCCACTGTTTCAGCGGGCAGTCGTGCGGCTCGTGTGGCATCCCTGAACTGGTGCCTGAAACTGTGCATGGTGGCCTTGCAGCCCTCTCCGAGAACGTCACGCACGAAGCGGACAAACCACTTGGAGAAAGCATCCGAGAAATAGCCCTTGTGGCCGGGGGTGAGTTCATGGAACAAGCGGGGGGAGGTTTTGTCGCGGCGACGGCCTTCGACAAACTCCAAGAACCCAAGGCGCTTGAGTTCAGGATGCAACGGCACCTCGCGCCTGCTCTGCTTCGTTTTCAGCTTCTTCTCGGATGTGCTGCCATCTTCGCGTTCTTCACGAATAGCAATGTAGCTGATGCCCTCCCAGGTCTTCACGTCCTCCGTGTAAATCTGGCAAGCCTCATTGCAGCGCATTCCGTGGAAGAGTGCGAGCAAGGGCACCCAATAGCGGCCTTGGCGTGATTCCTCGTCCTTCTGGCCCTTCCGGTGTAGGGGGGAACGAAACAGCCTGTTCAACTCGGCAATCGTGAACTGCTGGCGAGGTGATGAAGCCACGTTTTCGTCAAACGACTTGCGCAAGATGCGGCTCTTTGCCGGGTTGGTTTTCATCAAATGCTCTTCCACGGCCAAATTGAAAAGGGCGGTGATTTGAGTGTAGTGGTTTTTGAGCGTTTTGGGGCGCAACCGCTGCCTGTCTTCCGCCTTGTCCGCCGCTTCGACGGCTTGGGCCAAAGTCATTCCTTTGTAGCGTTTCGTGGCATTAGGCGGGATACGTCGCAGCAAGTCGAAAAGCTGGTGGATGTCCTCCGACTTGATGGAGGAAAGCTTCCTGTCTCCGCCGAAGTAGTCCCGGAGCAAGGAAGCGAGCGTTTGCGAAGCGTCTGCGGTCTTCTCGCAAAGCTTCATCTCGCGCACGGCCCGTTCACGTAGAGCCAAAAGGTCGTTGATGGTCGGCTCCTCTATAATTTCCACAATCGCCGGCGATTGTGGATGTATGCCCTTGAACATGGGGTTCCGCTCCTGAATCGGTTCCCCTTTGAGCGCATCTTGATGACGTGCAAGGTATTCAAGATGGGCCTCAAAGAAGAGGGGGCGGAGCGTCTTGAAGGCAGGACTGGAAACGGCGCACTCCACGCCCTCCGCTTGCAAAAACGACTGCAATTCAAACGTCCCGTCAAGGGGCTGCCCTCTGAACTCGGTTCCTCCAGCCAAGTCACGAGCATCCATCGCCAAACCGGAAAGAATCTCTTCCTGTTCATGCGGCTCCAAGAGCCGACCCTCTTCCCACATCCATGTTTTGAACTCGTGTTCAAGCGAAGCCAAATAGCGAATGGACATTTGAAACGCCTCCCGTTTCGAGATGACCGTTAGAGCCGTTTTCTTGGTCTTGGGTTCAGCCGGGGATACGGCTCGCAGCTTGCGCCTTTCGTTCTCGAAATAGCCCGTAGCTCGCGCACGCTCGAAGGCGATTGTGCGACAGGCTTCACGGTAGTCGGAAGTCTCCAAAGACTCTCGAATATGACTCTTCCCAAGCGCCTTTTGCAGTTCGTTGGGAACTCTAAAATTTGAATACCAGCGGTTGCCGCGAAGCAGCAAACCTTGAGGGCGGGGCATGTGATCTGAGGGCTCAAGTGTGACAGTGAAGGGTGACATGTCACCACTGTAACCGTTGATACTCAGTCACTTCCAAGCATTTAAGGGGCTCGAAAATGGGGGTGGCGGAAGGGGAGGGATTCGAACCCTCGGTAGCTTTTGGCTACGCACGATTTCGAGTCGTGTGCCTTAAACCGGGCTCAGCCACCCTTCCGTTTTTGGTCTTAATTTCCCGTGCCTTTTTGGGGTCGGGAGGAGAGGTTTATCATGAGGAGAGGGGGAGTGCAACTGAGAGTTTGAAGTTTGAAGTTTGAAGTTTTCAGGAGGGGAGTTGCTGCGCGGGGGCGGGAAGACGGAAGAGTTGAGCCGATGTGCGGGGGGCTGGAGGTAAATCGCACCAGGAGCAGTTGGTTAAAAGCCAATTGGGGGCTTTTGAGTTGTGGGGGGCGTGGGTTGGCTGAGTCGAGGACAAATGCCTTGGGGCGTAGGGCGACCGCTTTGGTTGCCGGGTGAGGGGTGGCGCGACTGAGCCGTCCCGCATGCGGGACGGTACTCCAACCCTGCCGATTGGCCGCTGGGGTGGTTTGATGGTCTGGGGTCGATGAAGCGTCACACGAGCGGGGTTGGTAAACCCCGCCTCCTTGACGTCAAAATTGTAGAAGAACCGTCTCGATTCTTGTTCTCCAGATCTCCCAGCGAGGGCAAGAGCCGGGGTGGCTCTTCTACCTTGCCTCCAGCAGTGCCAGCCGGGAAGCTTAAAGGAGGCGGCGGTTCCAGCCCCCGCGGGGGGACTGGACGATGGATTGTGGTGACTGCTTAGGAGGTCGGGGGCCGCTCGGCTGAGCCGCGTAAACGCGGTACTCCAACGCTGCCGGTGGGGGACTGGGGGGTGTTTGGTTGACAGGGGCCGATGCAGCGTCATATGCGCGCGGGGCTAGGAACCCCCGCCTCCTTTAGGCTTCCCGAACTTTGTGCTTTCGTGCCTTTGTGTGAGGTTTCTCAGGCGTTTCGTGACTGACGCCGACGACCAACCTGCGCTACTAATCGCGTGTTAAGTCTCCACTAAGATTTGATGCTCAACGGCAAAGTTTGGTTTGAAGGGGATAATTCCCCCTAGGGACCCCGAATTTGTGTCGATGGACCCGACTATCAGAGGGGTCCCGAGCTGGATCTGAGGATTTTCGGGCTGGCACCTGCTGCTTTTCGGGCGCAAAAAAAGCCTCGGAGCGGTGCAGGAACAATGCCGCCGCAGGGATCAAATTGCCGACCGCAAAAGCTTACTTTTCCATAATTTCGCTCACTCTGAGATGCTTGGAAAAGTTGGTACTTTGCAACCGGAAATCACAAATTTTCGATTGAAACGAACGGGGTTTTTACTTGAAAACTTTTTTAAGTACGCCGATCCGGCCAAATACTAGGGAAAGCGGGTTTTGCCCCGCCGGTAGTGGCCAAAACTCTGGACCGGCACAACATATTGTGTTCTACTTGTGCCCCACGACACGACACTCGACGCTCGGTTCTGGCTCAACTCCCTCTCCCTCAAGCAGATCTCTCCTTCCGTCTCCCAACATGGAAAAAACATTTCAAATTGGCAACCGCACCTTCGTCTTGGATCAGGACAAAGCTGAGGCGGCCTTTCATGCGAAGCGCGTCATCAATGGGCGTCAGACCATGACGTTTAATCTCCTGCCTCTTAAGTACCAGTGGGCCTATGACCTGTACCGGGTCATGAAGGCCAACCACTGGGAGCCGGAGGACATCCAGATGCAGAAGGACGTGGAGCAGTGGCGCTCTGTGGACCAGGTGGCCGAGGTGGAGCGCTGGATCATCATGATGGGCATCGGTTATTTCTCCGCGGCCGAAGGCATCGTGGGGGACAACATCCAGCATGTGGTGCGGGAACTGGTGACGGCACCGGAACTGAAGCTGGTGCTGGGCCGCCATGCGCATGAGGAGAACATCCACGCGGACTCCCTACTCTATATGATCTCCTCCCTGGGGATCAACCCGCACGAGTGCGAAGCGATGTTTGAGGACATCCCGACGATTGTGAAGAAGAACGCGTTCGTGACGCGCTCCTCCAACGCCCTGCGTCGCGACCTGGATCTGACGTTGATCGAAAACAAGCGTCTTCTGGCGAAGAACATCTTTGTCTTTGGCCAGTGCATGGAGGGGACCCAGTTCTACGGGCTCTTCGGCATGATCCTGAGCCTGTACCGCCAGGGCAAGTTCCCGGGGATCGGCACCATGTTCCGCTACACGCTGCGGGATGAGAGCAACCACATCAAGGTCTTCCGGAACCTGTTCATGGACCTCATTGATGAGAATCCAGAGATCTGGACGCCGGAGTTCCGTGAGGAGCTGGTCGAGCTGATGAAGGAGGCCGTGGCGCTGGAGAAGGAATTTATCCGCGATTGCCTCCCGGTGGCCGCTGTGGGCCTGACGGCCGGGGAGTTTGAGCTCTATATCGACTTCATTGCGGATCGCCGTCTGGCGAGCGTGGGTCTGCCGGCGCTCACCCCGGGCATCGTGAACCCGCTGCCCTGGCTGGCGGAGATGCAGGACATCCGCAAGGAGCAGAACTTCTTTGAAGGCACCGTGACGGATTACCAGAAGGCCTCATCGCTGCACACGGGTTCCGACGACGACCTCTAGGATTAAGACCAAGACTCCGCTCCGATTGATTTAGCCCGGCTCCCAAGCCCCTCCCACCATCCATCTGCTGCGCTGCGCCCGTCCCCCTCGGCGCGGCCCCCCGTACCACTATTAGAGGCGTGAACGAAAGATCGAGTCCGGCTTGCACGGCTCCCGACCCCCGCTAAACTTCGCGCCCCTTTTCCGCCCCCCCACAACGCATCTGACTCCCAAAAAAAGCCCGACCAGAGATTTACCCTCAACCTAAGGCTCATCATGATCTCCACTCACCATTTCCAGGAAGACCTAGAGTTGAAACGACTTGCTACGAAGTCGAAGAACGAGAAGCCCACCTTTGACTGGCGGACGGTGGCCCTCGGCGAGAACGCCAACGGCGCTGCCACCCTGAAGGTGCGGGTGAGGGGGGAGCACCGTGACTTTGACTTGGCGGAGATCGCCGAGACCATCGGCGGCGCTCTGACGGACCTGCTCCTCTCCCGCAACCAGGAGGAGAACGACATCTTCACCCCCGCGAACCAGAAGCGGGTGAAGGCCTTCAGCCTGCAGGTGGCGCAGGAACTGCATGAGCGCGCCAAGCGTAATGCAGAGAAGGTGGGTGATGAGCTCCTGTCCCTCACGGCGCAGGAGATCTACCTCGCGATCGAGCACGTGCTGGTGAAGCAGAACGCGCACGATGTGGCGCGCAGCGTCATCGCCCGCCGTCAGCGTCTCGAAAGCATGTCCGATACTGAAGCCAACGCCCCGGTGGGCCTGCTGGTGCCCACGAAGATCATCCGTCGCAACGGGCAGGTGGTTTCGTGGAACCCCAACAAGATCGAGCTGGCAGTGAGCAAGGCGTTTGTCTCCGTGGAGATGGGCACGACGCATGCCAAGGCGGTGGCCGAGGCGCTCACGCAGCAGATGATTGAGGAAGCCAAGCAGTTCATCCACATCGAGCAGGTGCAGGACCTGGTGGAAGAGCAGCTCATGCGGCAGGGCCACTTTAAGGCGGCCAAGGCCTACATGCTCTACCGCGCCCTGCGTGCGGACTCCCGGGAACGGGATGCCAAGTCGGCTGCCGACATCTCCGCCCCGGAGTTGCCGGTGGATGACGGCCAGCAGGAGATGATCATGGTGCGCATCTCGGACAAGGAAACCATCCTCTGGGATGGCCTGGATCTGCAGAGGCGCATCGACTTTGCCATGATGGGGCTGGACCTCTGCATCAGCCGTGCGGAGATCGAGATCTCCCTGCGTCGCTCCCTGGCGACGGACATCTCGCTGGATCACCTGAAGCAGACCATCATCCTGAACGCGAAGGCCCTCATGGCCCGGGATGCGGACTTTGCCCGGTTCTCCGCGCGCATTCTGCTGAGCTACATCTATGAAGAAGTGCTGGACTGGGACATCGTGCGCGATGGCATCGGTACCCTGCAGGCCTTCCACCGTCGGGCCTTCCGCCGCAATCTGCTGCGCGGGGTGGAGATCGACCGCATCAACGCCAAGCTGCTGGAGTTCGATCTGGACAAGCTGGCCGACGCGCTGGACCCCGCTGCGGACATGGATTTCGACTACCTCGGCATCCACACGCTGTATGACCGGTATCTGATCATCGACAAGAAGACGAAGCCCGCGAGGCGCCTGGAGACGCCGCAGCTCTTCTGGATGCGCGTGGCCATGGGCCTCTTCGTCCGCGATGCGGATCCCACGGAGAAGGTGATCGCTCTGTACCGCATGTACAAGAGCCGCCGCTTCTGCTCCAGCACGCCGACGCTCTTCAACAGCGGCACGCTGCACTCCCAGCTCTCGTCCTGCTATCTGTACAAGGTGGATGACAACATTGAGTCCATCATGATCCGCGGCATCGCGGAGAACGCCTTCCTCAGCAAGTGGGCGGGCGGTCTGGGCGGCTCCTGGACGGCCGTGCGTGGCACGGGCAGCTACATCAAGGGCACCAACGGCGAGAGCCAGGGCGTGATTCCCTTCCTGAAGCTGCACAATGACCAGCTCGTGGCCGTGAACCAGGGCGGGAAACGCCGCGGCTCCGGCTGCGCCTACCTGGAAACCTGGCACAACGACATCGTCGATTTCCTCGACCTGCGCAAGAACGTGGGCGACGAGCGCCGCCGCACGCATGACATGAACACGGCCAACTGGGTGCCGGATCTCTTCATGAAGCGCATGGAGGCCCGCGCTCACTGGACGCTCTTCCGCGCCAACGAAACGCCGGATCTTCATGAGCTCTATGGCCAGGCGTTTGAGAAGCGCTACCTGGAGTACGAGGCGATGGCGGCTGAAGGCAAGGTGCTGGGCAAGCAGATCCCGGCGATCGATCTCTGGAAGTCCATGCTCAAGGCGATCTTCGAGACCGGGCACCCCTGGATCACCTTCAAGGATCCGTGCAACGTGCGCAGCCCGCAGGACCATGCCGGCGTTATTCACAGCAGCAACCTCTGCACGGAGATCACGCTGAACACGAGCAAGGATGAGACGGCGGTCTGCAACCTGGGCTCCGTGATCCTGGAAAACCACCTCGACGAGGCGGGCAACATCGACCACACCAAGCTGCGCGAGACCGTGCGCATGGCCGTGCGGGCGCTGGACAACGTCATCGACATCAACTTCTACCCGACGGATGCGGCGAAGACGGCGAACACCCGCCATCGCCCGATCGGTCTGGGCGTGATGGGGCTGCAGTACTCGCTCTATCGCAAGGGGCTGCCCTTTGCCTCCAAGGAAGCGGTAGACTTCAACGATGAGGTCATGGAAGCCGTGGCCTACTACGCCTATGAGGCCAGCAGCGATCTCGCGGCGGAGCTGGGCAAGTACTCCACCTACCAGGGCAGCAAGTGGTCCCGCGGCCTGCTTCCGCAGGACACGGTGGACCTGCTCGAGAAAGAGCGCGGCGAGCCGGTGGAAGTGGTTCGAGGAGGCAAGATGGACTGGACCCCGGTGCGGGAGAAGATCGCGAAGCAGGGCATGCGCAACAGCAACGTGCTGGCGATCGCCCCCACGGCGACCATCTCCAACATCATGGGCAGCAGCCCGTGCATCGAGCCGCTCTTCACGAACAACTTCACGAAGAGCAACCTGGGCGGCAACTATGTAGTGCTGAACCCGTACCTGGTGAAGGATCTGAAGAAGCGCGACCTCTGGACCAATGAGGTGGCGGAGCGCCTGAAGTACTTCGACGGCGAACTGGCCGCCATGGATGAGATCCCCTCCGACCTGAAGCGCAAGTACGCCACGGCGTTCAGCGTGGACTGGGCCTATGTGCTGGATGCAGCCGCCCGCCGCCAGAAGTGGATTGACCAAAGCCAGTCGGTGAACCTCTGGTGTCCGGACACGGACATGCGGACGCTGAGCCACATGTATCGCGCCGCCTGGCGCAAGGGTCTGAAGACCACCTACTACCTCCGCACGAAGGGCGCGAGCTCCATCGAGGGCTCCACCACCCAGGTGCAGACGGACATCCGCGGCGTGGTCGCCCAGACCGCCGCCGCCGCTGCCGACAAGGCCAAGGTGGATGCGGATGAGTACAAGCAGTTCCTCGCCGAGGCACGCCGGAAGGCGCAGGCGGGTGAGGATTGCGAGATGTGCCAGTAGCCGCGAAGCGGCGAGACAGAAGACTTTAAGACGAAAGACGCAAGACTTGAGTCTGATACTGAGACGGGAGACGGAGATCGTCTCCCGTTTTTTTGGGTCTGCGGGGTGGGGGCGTTGGATGTTAGACGTGGCAGGGGGATGGGATTGGGTTCGAGGAAGGATTGAGTGTGAGCGAGGGCGATGGTCCAAGGAGCGGCGGTTTGTGCTTCAAGCACAACCGCCGGGGTGAACGTAGGGGGGTGTTGTTTGTCTTGTGGTGGGGTGTTGCTGCTGGCGATGCTGTAGGGCGAGCGCTCCGCTTGCTGCGCGGTGCCCTTGAGGAGGCCATCTCAAGGAAACGCTCGCGATAGGGCCTGGGGTGTCTGGAGGTGGCGGGATATCCTGTCGCTTCGCTTGAACGCGGGGCCGGAGAGCCCGCCTCCTTTACCGGCTGGCGGATGTTTTTAGGGTGGGGAATGTCTTTGCGGCAGGCGAAAGCAGCGTCGAGCCGCACGCACTCCAAGACACTGGCGTGCGGTTGGAGAGGCCGAGTGGGCGAGGATGATCAAGCTTGTTTGGCGCTCGGTTCTTCCCGCACGAACAAGGTCGCGAAGCGTCTTGGAGTGCGTGTGGCTCGACACCACTTTGGTGGCCCTTGTGATGGGCTCGAACCTGAGACGTTGTAACAGAGTGATGGCGGGGCAGCTCAAAGGAGGCGGGGGTTCCCAGCCCCGCTCAGGCGAGGGACCCCTGATGAGGCAATCCCGACAGGTCGGGATGCCATGCAACCCAAAGGGGCAGCGGGAGGGAGCGAGGAGAATGCGGAAGAGCCTGTGCACACGCAACGCCTGAAGCGGCAGGCGGTCACGGGGTTCAAGGGGGTAACGCGCCGACCCCTCCGCTCCTATAGCCGGTTGGCACAACCGGACTACGCCGCAGATGGCAGCTGAAAGTAGTGGTAGGCTTTAGCCTGCCTGCATGAGACGTGGGTGGCGCGATTAACGCACCGAAGTGACTGGACTACTTTGCTTCGCGGGAGCGGGCGTGCTGGCGTAGTCCGGCTTTGTCCCCAGGCGGTTTGGGGGAGCGGAGCGCAGAGGCAATGCTTGCCTAGTGATGTCTCGCCGCTCTTGACGCCCACTTGTAGGGCGAGCGCTCCGCTTGCCACGAGCTCAAGTCTGACGTCTGGCAGTCTAGTGTCTCTTGAACAAAAAGGCCAGAGACGTGCATCACGCCCCTGGCCTCAAGTCTTGCGTCTTTTGTCTTGAAGTCTTCCGTCTCCGGCTTTGCCGGGTTCGGCTACGCTTCCAACTTCACCGGATTCGTCAGCTTGCCGATCTTCTCGATCTCGATCGTGACTTCATCACCCTCAACCAGCCAGCGGGGAGGGGTGCGGGCCATGCCGACGCCGTGCGGGGTGCCGGTGAGGATGACGGTTCCGGGAAGCAACGTGGTGGAGCCGCTCAGGAACTCGATCAAGCTGGGCACGTCGAAGATCATGTCGTTCGTGTTCCAGTCCTGGAGGACTTCGCCGTTCACGATGGTCTTGATCTGCAGGGCGTTCGGATTCGGGATCTCATCGGCGGTGACGAGGGCGGGGCCGAGGGGGCAGAAGGTGTCGAAGGTCTTGCCGCGGCACCATTGGCTGCCGCCCCACTCTCTCTGCCAGTCGCGGGCGCTCACGTCATTGGCGCAGGTGTAGCCCAGCACGTAGCTGAGGGCGTCTTCCTTTTTGACGTTCTTGCAACGCTTGCCGATGACGATGGCGAGCTCGCACTCGTAGTCCACCTGGTGGCTGGCCAGGGTGGTGGGGATCTCGATCGGATCTCCGGGGTTCTGGAGGGCGGAGATGGATTTGTGGAACAGCACCGGCCACTGGGGGATGGGCGCGCCGCTTTCGGCAGCGTGGTGGCGGTAGTTCAGGCCGATGCACGCGATGGCGACGGGGGCCACAGGTGCCAGGAGCTTTTGCACCTCGGCCGGGGTGTTGGAGGCGCGGTGCTCACCGAAGACGTCGCCTTCCAGAAGGACGATGGAGCCATCGTCTTTGAGAACACCGTGGCGGATGAGGTCGAGGGGATCGAGGTAACGGACAATTTTCATGATGGGCTCGCGAGAATACGCCGCGATTTAGGGTTTCGTACGAACCAGCGCAAATGGAATCGATGATTGCCAGCCGCCGCCCTAGGGCAGAAGTGACAGAACCACGCAAACTGGTGATAAATCGGGGTAGCCCCTGGAGGTGGAGGTGCCGTTTTTTCGCGTTGGCAGTGGGAACGAAAAACGCTAGCGTTTCATCCATGGACTGCTGTGTTGGAGGAGTTTTGCGACGTTGGACTGGCCAGGTGTTGGGAGGGGTGGCCATGCTGCTGCTTGCTTCGTGTGCCTCCAAGCCCCCGCCGCCTCCCGTGGTGCAGACTCCGGCGAAGCCGGTGCTCTATGAATGGAACGGCGATGCCATCGAAGGCCCGGTCTCGGTGAAAATCGTGCTGGATGAGCAGAAGGCCTACATTTACAAAGGCACGGAGCAGGCGGGCTGGACCTACCTGGCCTCCGGCAAAGGCAGTCGCGCCAGCCCCGCGGGGAGCTACCGCATCACCGAGAAGATTCGAGACAAGTACTCCGGCACCTGGGGCGTGCTGAAGGACGCCGAGGGCAACGTGGTGGACGGCGATGCCAGATCGGGGCGGGAAGAAGTGCCTCCCGGCGGTCGATTTGCCGGAGCACCGATGCCCTACTGGATGCGGCTCACGGGCTACGGCATGGGCATGCACGCGGGGCATATTCCTCATCCCGGCCGACCGGCCTCGCACGGTTGCATCCGCCTGCCTCGGGAGATGGCGGAGATTCTGTATGAGGCGGTGAAGATCGGCACGCCCGTGACGATCACGGGGAGTACGCCGAGGTGAGGCCCGGCGAAGCAGGGAGACAGAAGACTGGAAGACAGAAGACGAAAGAG
>NZ_BATQ01000081.1 GCF_000739635.1 Verrucomicrobium sp. BvORR034
AGCCATTGCGGGGCCGTGTGGCGCATGGCGTAAAATGGCGGAGTAACGTCCTTTGTTGGGGTTTGGGGGCGGGATAGGCTCGCTTTGTCACTCTGCGCACCAAGTAGAGGAAACTACCAAGCCATGAAGCACGACTACCAGAGCATGAAAGAGGAGAGCGCCCTGAAAACCGGGCGACGTGAGTTTGCCCGGCTCACGATGGGCACCCTGGCCGGGGTCACGCTGGGGCAGGCATCGGTCCGGGGCGAGGCGGCGGCCACGACGCCCCCGCGATTTCTCACGAGCCTTCGCGGTCGGCCCATCACCATCGCGATGCTCGTCTTTGAGCGCATGGACCAGATCGACTTCACCGGACCCTTCTCCGTGCTTGCCCGCGTGCCGGAGGCCCGCATCCAGGTGGTCGGTCTCACGAATGCGCCGGTTCGCGATCACAAGAGGCTGATCCTCACACCTCAAATTGCGCTGAACGAGGCAGGCCAGCCGGATGTGCTGGTCGTTCCCGGTGGACCGGGCCAGGAGGCGCTGATGGAGCACCGGGACCTGCTCGACTTCATCGCCGCCCAGCAGCATGAGGGGCGTGCCTTGTTCTCCGTCTGCACCGGGGCCCTGCTCTGCGGCGCGGCTGGTGTGTTGCGGGGTCGCCGGGCCACCACGCACTGGTCGGCATTGTCCCTGCTGGGGCACTTCGGTGCCATCACGGCCAAGGAACGGGTGGTGGTGGACGGCGATCTGGTGACATCCGCCGGGGTCACTGCGGGCATCGATGGCGCGCTGACGCTGGCCGCTCTGGTTCGAGGGGAGAACGTGGCGCAGCAGATTCAGCTCGACATCCAGTATGCTCCTGAACCGCCCTTCCAGGCTGGCAACCCGGAGACCGCGCCGCCGGATGTGCTGGCGGCCGTGACCGCCCGCTACCGGCCTCTCACCGAGGCCAGAGCCGCGACCGCGCGACGCCTGGGGAAGTGAGCCCGCTGCGCGGGAGACCGAAGACTTGAAGACAGAAGACATCAGACTTGAGCTCTGGCCGTCGTTGGACGCGAGCATGGGGCTGCTTCGCATCGTCCACAGACCACCCTTTCACCCACCCCCGCCCTCGCCGGTCTTTTCCCAGCTGCGCATCTGTGCTACACCTTTACGCCATGGCCATCTCCTCCAAGTATGTTCACACCAACCTCACCGCGCGTGACTGGCGTCGGTTGGCGGCCTTCTATCAAGACGTCTTCGGCTGCACGCCCAAGCCGCCGGAGCGCGATCTGTCCGGCGCGTGGCTGGATAGTCTTACGGCGTTGACGGAGGCCCATCTGACCGGCATGCACCTCACGCTGCCAGGTCACGGCCCCGATGGGCCGACGTTGGAGATCTTCAACTACGAGCACATGCTGGAGCGGCCCGATCCTGTGGTGAACGAGCGCGGCTTCGGCCACTTGGCCTTCCTGGTGGAGGATGTCCCCGCAGCTCTCTTGGCCGTGCAAGAAGCCGGCGGCGGTGCCATCGGCGAAGTGGTCCGCACCGTGGTCTCCGGCGTCGGCACACTGACTGTTGTGTATGCCAAGGATCCCGAGGGGAATATTCTGGAACTGCAGAACTGGAGCTGAGGCCCGCTGCGCGGGAGACAGAAGACTTGAAGACAGAAGACGAAAGACATGAGGGAAGACACCAGACTGCCAGACGCCAGACATAAGACCTGAGGCGCTGAGCGGGGCGATAGCGCAGCGCAGATTGGCAATCGGAATCAGGCCGCGAGGCGGGAGGATGCAATTCTCATACAAAGGCACGAAGGGTTGGGAAGCTAAAAGGAGGCGGGGGTTCCAGCCCCGCGGTGTGTGGAGTGGGCGGAGCGGGGAGATGATCGTGGGACGTTTGGCTGGTGAGCCGGTTGGCACAACCGGACTACGCCTGTGGCGACCTCTTGTGCGAGAGCTCAGGTCTTGAGTCTTGTGTCTTATAGTCTGGCGTCTCCCGCGCAGCGGGCAGGGCTGGAACCCCCGCCTCCTTTAAGCTTCCCGGCTGGTGTCGCTACAGGGCAAGGTAGAAGAGCCGTCCCGGCTCTTGGCGGCGCTGGGTGACTCGACGAACAAGAACCGAGACGGTTCTTCTACACGCCCCGCCTCACACCCGGATGATCCCCCGCCGGATCGCCTCGGCGGTGGCTTGGGCGCGGTCGTTCACGCCGAGCTTCTCCAGGATGTGGGTCACGTGACGTTTCACGGTGTCCTCAGCGACGCCCATGCTGGCGGCGATCCTTTTGTTGGATTGGCCGCTGGCGATGAGTTCCAGGACCTCACGCTCGCGCGGGGTGACGGTGAGGCGAATGCGCTGGCTCTCCAGCCTTTGAGCCAGCTCTGGGGGCAGGGAGGTGCCGCCTGCGGCCACGCGACGCAGGGCGTCCAGCAGGTCCTCGCGGGTGGAGGACTTTTGCACATAGCCCGCCGCCCCGGCGTTCAGCGCAGCGAGGATCTCGTCCTCATGGGAGAAGGTGGAGAACACCAGGATGCGCGCCTCGGGGTCGTGCGCACAGATCGCCGCCGTGGCCTGCACGCCGCTCAGGCCGGGGAGCTGCAGGTCCATGAGCACGACACTCGGCCGCAGGCGTTGGTAGGCCTCCAGTGCCTGATCACCGCGCTTGGCCTCGCCGATGATCTCGATGTCGTCTTCGATCTCCAGCGCGGCCACGAGGCCGCTGCGGACGACGAAGTGGTCATCGACGATGAGGAGGGTCAGCGGGGTCGTCATATGAGGGGCCTCAAGCGGCGGTGTTCAGGGGCAAAGTTATTTCCAAGACGGTGCCCTGGCCCGGGGCGGTGCGCCAGTGAGCGGTCGCGTTCAGCTTCTCGCAGCGCTCCTCGATGCCGATGCAGCCGAATCGGCCCGCCTGGCCGTGATGCCGCGCCTCGAAGTCAAAGCCCTGCCCGTCGTCTGCCACGGCAATGCGCAGGCATTGCCACTGCATATGCACACGCATTACCACATGCAATGCCTGGGCATGTTTCAGCGCATTGGTCACGGCCTCGCGGGCGATCATCTTCAGATGGTGCACGATGTGGGAAGGCAGCGCGGGTAGCGGCTCATCTGCCTGCAACTCCACGGCGGGGCCGCAGTCGGTGGTGTGCTCTTCCACAATCTTGGCCAGCTCGGTCTTGAGGTCCAGTGCCTCATGTGAAGGTTGGCGCAGCTCAGAGACCAGGCTGCGGGTTTCCTCATGGATCTGGGAGACGAGACGACGCGAGGCCTGCAGCAGGCGGCCACTTTTCTCATCGGCACCCCGCGCCTTCACGGCATCCAGCCGCAGGGCCAGCCCGGTGAGCCCCTGCTCCAGGGTATCATGAAACTCACGCGCGATCCGCTGGCGTTCCTCCAGCGTGGCCTCGTGCTGGATCTGGCGGCGGAGCGCCTGGGTCTGGCGACGCACCTGCCGGCGCAGAAAGGCGATCCACAGGGCGCAGAGGGCCATCGCCAGCAGCAGCAGGCCCACGGCCAGTGCGAGTCGCCGCGCGGTCCACCACGGCGGGGCGCTGAGCACCGCGACATCGCTGGCTGAGCGGGAGCGCAGATGCGCACTGCGTGGCGTGGAGGTGGTGCCAGAGGCGGTGTTGGAGTCCACCAGGCAAATGCCCGTCACCTGCACGCGGGCACCGGCGGGCAATTGACGGCCATCTGCGGGCATCTGCACGCGGAGCGAGCGACCGCCTTCCTGGAGCACCAGCACGTGACCGTCTTCCGTTTGGAAGCTGCTCGTGAGGTCGGCCGTCACGGTGACGAGATCGTTGTCATGCTTTCCCTTGATGAGGTCCGCCAGGTTCACGGCGATCGCGGCAGGGGCCGGGCCGGGCTCTTGCCGCAGCACCTGCGCATGCACCAGAGAGGCGCTGAAGCGTTGCATCTTGGGGAAGCCGATGACCTCCACCCGCGTGCCCAGAGGCAGGGGCAGAGGCTTGAGCATCTGCATCCGCAATGCGGTCGCATCATCCCGCACAAAGATCTCTCCATCGGGGAAAGCAGCGATGACCGTGCCCGCCATGCGCACGCGATGCCTGTCCTGGCCGAGCGCATCGAACGCCAGCAACTTGCTGCCGGAGATCAGCGGCACCTCGCTCTCTGGAGGCGCGGGCTTGATCACCTGCAGACCGCTCCAGTCATGCACCCAGGCGATGGCTTGCACCAACTGCCGACGCTGGTTCACGCCGCCTGCGGCCAGCCCCTCGATGCGGACGCGGCTGTCTGTGAGCTGTCGCCCCTCCTGCGGCGGCGCACAGATGCGCACCTCCAGCAGATCCTGCCCCAGGGCCAGGGTCAGGATGGAGCGTGATTCATCGCTCGTGGGCACCACCGCATGCACGATGCCCTCTACCGCGATGCGTTGGAAAAAGTACCGCCCCGAGAGGATGTCCGCATAAGTCGCCGGCAGAGCCGGGGGCAGCTCCCGATGCCCCAGCTTCACATAGCTCGCCTGCTCGATGCCCGGCAGATACGTTCCCGGGGTGGTGACCCCTTTGACCTGGAGCTCGTCGCCCGGCTGGAGAGACGTCTCGCTCTGACCGCGGAAGAAGGTGCCCGCCGTGCTGTCCTGGATCACGATGGCCCCGTTCGGCCCCTCGATGAAGACGACCGTCCCGCGGAGCTCCACCGGCAGCTTTTTGGCTGCCTCCTCCTCGCGCAAGGAGCGCACCGCCACCGCCGTGGTGAGCGGGGCCTCGGCAGCGTGGGCGGAGGGGAGGGGGAGGCCGGTCAAGGCCACGCAAAGGCCCCAGGCCATGACCATCCCGGCCGCACGTCTGTTGCGGGGGTGGGTGAGGCGGGGTTGCGGCAATGACATGGGTGAGACTAACAGTACTTTATCCGGCAGGCAGTGCCGCAGAGCAATGTAGAAGAGCCCTGCCCGCTGCGCGGGAGACTCCAGACTATAAGACACAAGACTCAAGACCTGAGCTCTCGCACAAGAGGTCGCCACAGGCGTAGTCCGGTTGTCCCAACCGGCTCACCAGCCAAACGTCCCACGATCCCTTTCTCCCTCCGCCCAGCCAACCGACCGCGGGGCTAGGAACCCCCGCCTCCTGTAAGCCTGCCAACCTCTAACAAGATCCTCCGTCGTGTCTGATGGCCACATCAGGGGACGTACGACTGAGCCGCATAAATGCGGTACTCCAACCCTGCCGGCGAACGCTCATGATTTACTTGGTACATGGGGGCCGATGCATCGTGCCAAGGAAGCTCTCCCCCAACACCACTCCAATACTCCATCACTCCTCGGTGTTAGTTCCTTGATCCCGCCTCGGGGCCTTCACCTCGGCCACCAGCACGCTCGTGTCCGGCGCCTTGCCGGAGTAGAAGGAGACGTAGTGGGTGCCTCCGATCACGGTGGCGTTTGCATTCCCCGCATCCCACGTGACCGCGCTGCCGGTGGCGACGGCTTCTGACGTGGGCCACTGGAGCGGGGCGTTGAACACGGTGTTCGGGTCCACCACCCGACGCCGCAGGATGCCGTGACCGCGATGGTAGTAGTAGTTGCTCAGCAGGCCCGTCTTGGCATCGAGGATCAGGCTCGGGGTGGAGCCGGTCACATCGCCGATGTTCGTGCGCGTGCGCTTCCAGGTGGCTCCGTTGTCGGTGGACACGATCTGGAACTGGGCTCTCTCCGTGGTCAGGACTCCCGACTCTGTGCGGGCGATGACCAGGATCTTGCCGTCGCCCAGGTACACCGCGGAGGGCTCGGTGGGCCACTCCGCTTTGGGCAGCTCAGCTTCGACCGTGGTCTGGGTCCAGGTGGTGCCGTTGTCGCTGCTGGTCACGATGCCCCAGGAGTTGGTGGGTTCGTCCGTGTAGTTTCCTGCGAACCACAGGGCCATGAGGCCGACCTGCGGCACGGCGAAGACGTCGGTGATCTGCATGGGGGACACAGCCAGCTGCGGCGTCGCCAGCAGGGTAAAGGTCACCCCGTCTGTGCTGCGGTACAGGTCGTGGATGCGCTCTTTCCCCACGCGGCGCACCCAGAGGAGCATTGCCCCATTGGCATCCAGCCCTTTCCCCACGGGCACATCGCCGTACCCTGGTGAATTGGCCACGGTTGTTTCCTGCGTCCAGGTTTTACCTCCATCCGTGGAGGTGCGCGCATAGGTGGCGCGGGCGTCTTCGCCGATCGTGTGCCCGGAGCCCCGGGTGTACACGCACACGAGCTTGTTGCCGATGGCCTGCAGCATCGGCCAGGAGTTGTAGCCCTTCACATCCTCCACGACGTGCGCCTTCTTGGGCGCCTGCACCGGCGTCACCTTCACCAGAGCCAGTCCGGCAGGGTGGGCGAACGTGTCTGCGGGATCGCCCGGCTCCCGCTGCACTCGCACCCAGAGCGGCGCGCCCGGCACCACCTCGTAGTAGGACTCCAGCACGATCGTCCGGCTGTGGAACGGTCCCGCGGGCAACGCGGTCCGCACCGGCGTGCCCAGCTTGTACCGGGCTGTGAACGGGCCGTCTCCGATCATCTGGGAGAGATGCACCCGGTAAACGTCCTCAAACGCCGGGCTCGTGGAGGCATCCGTCTGGGTCACCACCACCTCCACCTTCACCGCCGCGCAATCGCTGGGGAGCCCCGTCACCAACCCGGCCACCGACTGCCCCACTGTGCCTCCGGACAACGACCAAACGGGGACCTGCACGGGGCTGCTCGACATGAGCGCCAGAGAGGGATTGCCCGTCGCGAGGGTGAGTTGATTGGGCGAGAGCGAGGCCGGGGCTGGGGGCGCTGGATCCGCGGCGACAGTGTGCGTCGCCGTGGCGGCAAGCAAAGTCAGGAACAGAGGCAGTGAAGTGAGACGCATGGCGGCGGCACGCTTGTCTGGGCGGCAATGGAGCACAAGGGGCGGGAGATCACACCATAGTGGGGGGGAGACAGAAGACGAAAGACAGGAGAGAAGACGCCAGACTGCTAGACACCAGACGCCAGACGCCAGACGCCAGACGCCAGACCTGAGAATTCTCACACAAAGGCACGAAGGGGCGGGAAACTTAAAGGAGGCGGGGGTTCCAGCCCCGCGCTTGGGACGTGGCATCGGTCGACGAGGTCCAAGTTATCCTCAAGCGACCACCGACAGGGTTGGAGTTCCGCCTTTAGGCGGTCAGGGACGGCTCAGTCGAACATTTGATGATGCTACAGACGGTTATAGGGCACAACTTCCGCATCACCCACATCCCCTCCGCTCCCCCGCGGGGCTGGGAACCCCCGCCTCCTGTAAGCTTCCCGGCAGGCGTCGCCACAGAGCAAGGTAGAAGAGCCGTCCCGGCTCTTGGGTGTGCTGGGTGGTTCGAAGAACAAGAACCGAGACGGTTCTTCCACATTGAGAACGCGGCAATCAGTAAAGGAGGCGGGGGTTCCCAGCCCCGCGTATGTGGAGTGGGCGGAGCGGGGAGATGATCGTGGGACGTTTGGCTGGTGAGCCGGTTGGCACAACCGGACTACGCCTGTGGCGACCTTTTGTGCGAGAGCTCAGGTCTTGTGTCTTATAGTCTGGCGTCTCCCGCGCAGCGGGCAGGGCTACAACCCCCGCCTCCTTTAAGCTTCACGGCAGGCGTCGCCACAGAGCAAGGTAGAAGAGCCGTCCCGGCTCTTGCATGGCATGCGCGGGGTGGTTCGAGGAACAAGAACCGAGACGGTTCTTCTACAGTTTTGACCACGAGCAGCCCCGAGGCCTAGCGTCAGTTGCGATCCAAAAAATCGCACGCCGCAGCGGCCATGACCGCGACCCCCGTCTTCAGGCACGCTTCATCGACATCAAACGCGGGCGTGTGGATTTCTCCGGTGATTTCCTTGTCCGGATTGCTGACCCCCAGGCGGAAGTAGAAGCCGGGGACGACTTGGGCGAAGTACGAAAAATCCTCGCCGCCCATGCCGGGGACCATTTCGAGGACGTTGTCCTGGCCGAGCAGGCGGCGGAAACTGGGCAGCGTGGCTGTGGCGAGCTCCTTGTGGTTGATTACGCTCGGGTACCCTTTGCGATACTCCATCGTGTAGGTCGCGCCGTTGGCCTCGGTGATGCCCTTGAGTGTGCGGTGCATCTTCTCCAGGACCGTGTCGCGGAAGGCAGCGTCGTAGGTGCGGACGGTGCCGCCGAAGGTGACCTCATCTGCCAGGATGTTCTGGCGCTGACCGCCCTGGATGACGCCGACGCTGAGCACCAGCGGCTGGCGAGTGTCCGTCTGGCGGCTGCGGATGGTTTGCAGCGCAGTGATCGCCTCGGCGGCGACCACGATGGCGTCCACGCCGCGTTGGGGCGCGGATCCGTGCGCCATGACCCCGCGGATGGTGACCATGAAACTGTCGCTGTTGGCGCTGTCCGGTCCGATGGCGTAGGCGACCTGACCAGCGCGCAGGTAGTGCGGATCCTCGCCACGGCCGTCCGTGCGCGTGATGGTCGGGCGGCAGTGCAGGCCAAACACGGCTGCGGGCCGCGGGTTGTCCATCGCCCCTTCAGCGATCATGAGCTTCGCACCCCAATCGCCCTTGTAGGTGGGAGGCATGCCTTCCTCCGCAGGCTGGAAGAGAAACTTCACGCTGCCCCGCCACTGGTCGCGGTGCTTGGCGAGCAGCTCTGCGACCCCCAGACCGACCGTCGTGTGGACATCGTGGCCGCAGGCGTGCATGACGCCGGGGTTCTGTGATCGGTAGGACGTGGCGCGCAGTTCTTTGATGGGCAGCGCGTCCATGTCCGCACGGATCGCCACGCAGGGGCCGGGCTTGCCGCTGTCCAGCAGGCCGACCACGCCGTGCTTGGCGACCCCGGTTTTCACCTGAAGGCCCAGTGTGCGCAGCCGCTCTGCCACCAGCGCCGCGGTGCGTTCCTCCTCGTTGGAAAGCTCCGGATGCGCGTGAATGTCTCGGCGGGTCTCCACCAGCTTCGGATACAGGGCATCGATCGTAGTTCGGAAGGTCGCGTCGCGCGGGGACTCCTGGGCCATGAGCGCAGCGGTGCAGAATCCGAACAGGGCAAGGGGCAGGGCGTGGCGTTTCATTTCAGGTCAGAGCATTCGCGGGGCGCAAACATCTACGTCGCAAAACCTGAGAGTTCTCACACAAAGGCACGAAGGCACAAAGGGTTTGATGAGACGCCAGACTAGAAGACACCAGACACCAGACCTGAGTTCTCGCACAAGAGATCGCTACAGGCGTAGTCCGGTTGTGCCAATCGGCTCACGCACCAAACGTCCCTTGATCTACTTCTCGCTCCGCTCACCCCACACACCGCGGGGCCAGAGATCCCGCCCTGCCCGCTACGCGGGAGACTCCAGACTAGAAGACACCAGACTCAAGACCTGAGCGCTCGCACAAGAGGTCGCCACAGGCGTAGTCCGGTTGTGCCAACCGGCTCACGTACCAAACGTCCCTTGATTCATTTCTCGCTCCGCCCACCCAACAGACCGCGGGGCCGGAGACCACGCCCTGCCCGCTACGCGGGAGACTCCAGACTAGAAGACACCAGACACAAGACCTGAGCTCTCGCACAAGAGGTCGCCACAGGCGTAGTCCGGTTGTGCCAACCGGCTCACGCACCAAACGTCCCTTGATTCACTTCTCGCTCCGCCCACCCGATAGACCGCGGGGCTAGGAACCCCCGCCTTCTGTACCTTACTGACGTTGCGGGGAAGGTAGAAGAGCCGTCCCGGCTCTTGTGGGGCGCAGGGCGATTCGGAGAACAAGAACCGAGACGGTTCTTCTACACTGGCAACGTAAAGGAGGCGGGGGTTCCTAGCCCCGCGTATGTGACGTCGCATCGGTCCCAGACAACCAAACTATTCCGAAACGACCGCCGACAGGGTTGGAGTACCGTCTTTAGACGGCTCAGTCGAGAAACCGAGGGCGTTGCAGACGGTCTTCGCATTCAAGCCCGATTGTCCATTTACCCCTTCGCTGTAAAAGGCAGGCTAAAGCCTACCACTACTTTGAGCCTCCCGACTGAGGTCGCCATGGGGCAAGGTAGAAGAGCCGTCCCGGCTCTTTGGGGTTCACGGAAATGATGCTCATGGGCAAAGCCCAGCCCGGGAATTACCCCAGGCGTCCAGCACACCAGTTCTGGCGTAGGGATAAACGTCTGACCTCCCTCGAACCTTCCTGCTACAACTTATGGAACCTGTTTACGTGATTGGATGCGGCGCCGTCGGGGTGCCTTTGATGGCTTGTCTCGCTGCCGCGGGGCGACCAGTGATCGGCGTTCGCGCCAGCGAGGAAGACGCGCCGGAGCAGACGGTGACCGTCCCCGTCACGGTGGCTGACCAGGCGCTGGACCTGCCCCTTCAGACGGTGGGCATCGGTCGGCTGGGGGAGATCAAGGGGCCGGTGGTCATTGCCACCAAGGCGCATGCCAACGCGGCCCTGGCCCGGCGGCTGGCTCCGCTGGTGAGCGGTCCGGTGATCATCATGCAGAACGGACTGGGCGTGGAGCGGCCGTTTGTGGAAGCGGGGTTTCAGGAGATCTACCGGTCGGTGTTGTATGTCGTGAGCGAAGGCGATCTGAAAAAGGGCTTCCGCTTCCGTGCCGTCACGCCCTCGCCGGTGGGCGTCGTCACGGGCACGCAGGAGCGGCTGCAGGCCTGTCTGGCCGCGCTTCATACGGTCGGCTTCCCGCTGCGAGCGGAGGCGGACATCCAGCGCGAGGCCTGGACGAAGACTATCATCAACTGCGTGTTCAACGCCGTCTGTCCGCTGCTGGAGGTGGACAACAGCCTGTTCTCAAAGCACGAAGAGGCCCGGGACCTGGCGCGGAAGATCGTCACGGAGGGCGTCACTCTGGCCAACCGTTTGGGCATCCCCGTGGAGGTGGAGGCCCTCATGGAACGGGTGCTGAAGATCAGCGCCAACTCCACCCAGGCCATCTCCACTCTGCAGGACCTGCGGGAGAACCGCGAGACGGAGATCGACTACCTGAACCTCGAACTCGCCCGCATCGCCGCCGCCCTGGAGCCGCCCGCGTCCCTCCCGATCACCGAGACCCTCGGCCGGATGATCGCCCTGAAGTCCAGGTTGGGGCGGGGGACAGGGGGTGCGGGGTAGGGCTGGCAGCCATCTCTCGTGCTCCTTAAGAGGAAGAGGAAGGGGATGTCTGGGGTGTTCGATGTTGCTTCGGCTCGCGGCCAAGGAGTAGCCCTTGGGCTCTAGGTTGATCTCCACGAGGATATATCGCATACGGGGAAGTTAGTGCCTCCTCACGTCGACAACTACGACCGGTGTTGTTGGCCTCACGGCAGAAGGCATCCTCAAACACCTACTGTATCCGCACGCACCCCGATGGCTCACGCCTCTCCTCTCACCCACTGGTGTTTGATGGCCCATCATCCCAGCGCCCCTGTAGTTGTCGACGTGAGGAGGCACTAACTGAAGCGTCTGCAAGCTTCGCCTTCTCGCCGATATCACCAAATTTCGACAGACCCCGGTTCTCCACCCCCAGCACCTTGGAGGAGGCCATTTCCCAGGAATACCGTCAGACTCGGCACCGGACCCACGCCACCGGGTTTGGTTGACAAGGGTGCTAGAGTCCGCGCATGTTTTTTCGATCCCTCGTGCCCCTGGTCCTCTGCCTGCTGCTCTCGTCTTGCGTCACCTCCCTGAAGACGGTGCAGACTCCCGGCACTTCCCTGGCCGGGAAGAAGGTGTTCTACGTCGAGCGTCACCCCGAGGAGGACTGGGGCTACCATCAGATGATTGCGGATGAGATGTGCATGATGGGCTACACCGCCTCCGCCGGGGAGCCCTACAAGGGCCCTGCCAATGCCGATGCCATCGTGACCTA
>NZ_BATQ01000080.1 GCF_000739635.1 Verrucomicrobium sp. BvORR034
GAACATCGGCGTGGCCCACATCGAGTACATGGGGTCCCGTGAGGGGATTGCGCAAGAGAAGGGCACGCTGGCTGAAGCCGTGCCGCACGGTGGCGTGGTGGTGCTCAATGCCAATGATGACTTCTCCTCCTCCATCGCCGCCCGCAGTCATGCGCGTGTCGTCCTGGCTGGGGTGGGGGAAGGGGACGTGGTGGCCACGCTCACGGAGAGCGGCGCCCGGGGCTCCTTCTTCAGTCTGAACTTTGACGGTCGCGTGGTGGTGGATGTCCACCTGCCCGTGCCCGGGGAACACATGGTGGGCAATGCCGCGCTCGCCGCGGCGGTGGGCTGGCACTTCGGCGTGACGCCGCAGGAGATCGCCGCAGCGCTGGGCGAGGTGCAGCTGACCAAAGGGCGGGTGCAGGTGAAATCCTGGCGCGGGGTCACGGTGCTGGATGACTCCTACAATGCGAATCCCGACTCCATGCGAGCCGGGCTCAAGACGCTGGCGGGCCTCAAGATTCCCGGGCGCCGTGTGGCCGTGCTGGGCCGGATGGGCGAGCTGGGGCCGCATGCAGAGTCCAGCCACCGGGAGGTGGGGGGGTATGCTGCTGAGCTGGGCTTGGACGCGGTCTTTAGCGTGGGTGAAGAAGCTGCCCTAATCACCTCCCAGGCAGATGCTTCGGGTGGATCGGGAGACTATAGAAATTTCTCATCTCATGCCGCCGTCGCTGCCTGCCTCACCGAATGGTTGCACGAAGGTGATGC
The DNA here is from genome assembly GCF_000739635.1 of Verrucomicrobium sp. BvORR034. Lineage (GTDB taxonomy): Bacteria > Verrucomicrobiota > Verrucomicrobiia > Verrucomicrobiales > Verrucomicrobiaceae > Verrucomicrobium. Next base: position 748 of record NZ_BATQ01000080.1, read on the forward strand.
GGTTTTGTTGAAAGGAAGCCGTTCTGCTGGCATGGAGCAAGTGCTCACACATCTCGACAACCCGGCATCATGATACACTGGCTCGCTGAATTTCGGAACTCCGTTGGAGACACGCTGCTCTCCTCCCTGCTCAACCTCCTGCACTACCATACCTTCCGCGCTGGCGGGGCCTGTCTGACGGCTTTTGCGCTCTCCCTTATGTTTGGAGAGCGCGTCATCCGGAAGCTCATCTCCCTGAAAGTGGGGCAGCCCATCCGCTCGAAGGAAGAGGTGCAGAAGCTCTTCGACCTGCACGGGAAGAAGGCGGGCACGCCCACCATGGGCGGGGTCATGATGCTGGCCACCTTCACCCTCTCTGTCCTGCTCTGGACAGACTGGGCGAATCCGATTGTCTGGATGGTGCTCGGCACCACGCTGGCGCTGGGACTGCTGGGCTTCTGGGATGACTATGAGAAAGTCGCGAGGAAGAATTCCAAGGGCGTGAGCGCCAAGACCAAGCTGGTCTGGCAGTTCGCCGTCGCGATCGCGGTCTCCTGGATCTTCGCCTACGGGCTGCCGGGCGGGGTGACCTATGACAACCAGGTGGTGACGTATCGCAGCCTCTACATCCCGTTCTTCAAGGAGCCGCTCATCCTGGACATGGGATTCTTCGCCGTGATCTTCTTCTCCCTGATGATCGTGGGTTTCTCCAATGCGGTGAATCTCACGGATGGTCTGGACGGACTGGCGACGGGATGCTCCATCAGCACGGGTCTCGCCTACGCGGGATTCTGCTACCTGGCCAGCAATGTGAACTTCGCCAAGTTCCTGCTCATCCCATACTTTCACCTGGCGGATGAGCTCACCATTGTGGCGATGGCCCTGGTGGGGGCGTGTTTTGGATTCCTCTGGTTCAACTGCCAGCCGGCGCGCATGTTCATGGGGGACACCGGTTCCCTGGCCCTGGGCGGGGCGATCCCCACGCTGGCGATCGGCTGCAAGCAGGAGTTGATTCTCCTCATCGTGGGTGGCGTCTTCGTCATGGAGGCGGGTTCCGTGATGCTCCAGGTGGCCAGCTTCAAGCTGCGCAAGGTCCGCATTTTCCGCATGGCTCCCATCCATCATCATTTTGAACTCGGGGGATGGCAGGAGAGCCAGGTTGTGGTACGTTTTTGGATGCTGTCGTTAATTATGGCCCTCGTGGGCCTGGCGACTCTCAAACTGCGTTGATTCACGGCCTCTCCCACCCATGGACCCACGTTCCGACCTCGACCTCGATCTTGCCAATCAGCATGTAGCCATCCTCGGCGCCGGCCGCAGCGGACTAGGCGCTGCCCGACTCGCCCGACAACTCGGAGCGGTGCCCGTCATCTTCGATGAAGGGGATCCGGTAAAGCTCCAGAAGGCCGTTCAGGCCATCGCGGATGAGGGTATTGAATGCCGCCTCGGCATTGAGGCGGCGAAGGCGGCTGTGGCGGAGAGGCCCTTCAGCCTGGTGGTGACGAGCCCCGGGCTCGATGCCAGTTGGCCGCTGCCCAAGGCCTTCACCGATGCGGGCGTACCGCTGGTGGGGGAGATCGAGTTTGCCTGGAGACCCATCAAGGAGGTCCCGACGGTGGCCATCACGGGCACCAACGGGAAGACGACCACGACGGAGCTGATGGAGCGGATGTTCAATGGCTGCGGTCACCGCACCATCGCCTGTGGGAACTACGGCCACGCTCTGAGCGAGGTGGCGGTGAGCGGGGAGACGTATGACCTGCTCACGGTGGAGGTCAGTTCCTTCCAGCTGGAGACGATCACGAGCTTCCGCCCGCGGGTGGCAGTGTGGCTGAACTTCGCGCCGGATCACCTGGACCGTTATCCGGACAACGAGGCTTACTTTACGGCCAAGAAGCGGATCTTCGACTACATGACGCCCAATGATGTCGCCATCATCCGGGCGGGGGAGCCTCTGGGGGAACTCCTGCCCCGGGTGGTGACCTTCACGACGGAGCCGGAGGTGGAGGCGGACTTCATGCTCTACCACGACCGGATCCTCTTCCGAGGGGAGAAGATTGCCCGGGTCTCAGACCTGCCGCTTCATGAGCGCCATAACATCGAAAACCAGATGGCGGCCCTGGCGGCAGGCTGGGTGATGGGGCTGCCTTTTGAAGACATGCTGGAGGCCCTGAGCGGGTACGAGCCAGCGCGGCACCGCTGCGAGCTGGTCAGCGTGGTGAACGGCCGCTCCTATATCAATGATTCCAAGGCGACGAACCTGCACGCCCTGGAGACTTGCCTGAAATCTCAGGACGCACCGGTGGTACTAATTGCAGGCGGAAAGGAGAAGGGTCTTGATTATTCACCTTTCCGAAGCTTAATTACGGAGAAGGTGACTGCTCTGGTAACCATAGGAGAGATTGCCGACAAACTGAGTGCCCTGTTCTCGGACCTGGTGCCCTGTCGGCAGGCTCCCAGTGTGGTGGCCGCAGTAGAAATCGCCACCCAGCTCGCCGCCCCGCGACAATCCATCGTATTTTCACCCGGAACTTCCTCCTTCGACATGTTCAGCGGCTATGCAGAGCGCGGCAATGTGTTCCGGGATGCAGTTTTGAATTTGCCCACCCCCGTTTTGAATTAAACTCCGCCGAGGAGAGACGCTTATGAATGACAAATCCAACCTCTCACCCACGCGGCGCCTCTTTGCGTCGGAAAGCTTCCGCAGGCATTATGTGTCTGCGGTGGAGAACGGGGATCAGGCGGATTGGACGGAGCGAGAGCAGAGCGGCAACCTCGGCCGTGTGTTCGTGTTTCTGCTGCTGCTCCACGTGTTTTTGATCGGGGCGATCGTGCTGTACAATATCGTCTCTGACCGGCCCAAGGTGCCGGTCGCAACCGGCATGGGCAAGGCTGCGCCTGCTCTCCCTGGCGACACCGCTGAGTCAAGCACTGGATCGACGGTGAAGCGCAGTGAGCTTTCCGAGTACCAGGTGCGCTCCGGTGACACGGTCCAGTCCATCGCAGACGCGACGGGGGCGACCACGGAGGAAATCATCCGCCTGAACCAGCTGGATCAGAACGGCGAGCTCTATGTGAGCCGCCGTCTCCAGCTCCCGCTGCGCAAGGAAGTGGCCAATGAAGTGCCTGCTCCTGCGGCCGCAGTGGCTTTGACATCGGGCCAGACCAGTCACGAAACGACCGTGGCTGCGGCCAAAGAAGTGAGCGGCAAGGCTGGCAAAGGGCAGCCTGAATCCTTCAAGGCGGCCGTGGTGGCGGATTCCTCTGGTAGCAAGAGCAAGTCTGGCGAGTCGCATCCCGCACCGACCCTCATCAAGGCCAAGCCAGTGACTCTGCAAGACGCTCCTCCTGCAGAGACCCGTGCGGTCAAGCTGGAAGATTCCCCGCCTGCTGGCAAAGCTGGCTCGGGTGGTTCCACCCAGAAGGCCATCCCGGTCTCGCCCGTGAAGCTGCAGGAAGCTCCGCCCAAGGAGAAGCCTGCTCCGAAAGCTTCTCCCGTGGTGGCGGAGACGGCGAAAGAGAAGCCCGCTCCGGCAGCGTCGACGGGCGGTGGCCGCTCCTACGAGATCAAGGGAGGGGACACCTTCTACTCGATCGCCCGGAAGAACGGGATCAGCGTCAACGAGCTCATCAAGGCGAACCCGGGAACGAATCCCAGCCGCCTGAAAAAGGGCATGGCGATCAAGATTCCAGCCAAATAACCAATCTGCGGGGCGCCCAAAAGGCGCCCCTTTCATTCCCTCCCTTTCCCTTTCTCCATGGGTCGAGCCAGTGTTTACGTTCTCGTCTTTGCCGTCAGCATGCTGAGTGCGCTCGGCCTGGTCATGCTGGCCAGCACGAGTTACTTTTTGGATGAGACGAGCGGGGAGGCGTATTTCACGCTGCGCAGCCAGATCATTCGTCTGGGGATCGGGGTGCTTGCTGCCGGGGTCATGGCGTTCATCGCCTATCCGCGGCTCTACCGCCTGCGGTGGAAGATTTTTGGCGTGACGGTGGTGGCGCTCCTGCTGTGCTACGTGCCCTTCTTTGCCGATGAGGTGAACGGGGCCGCCCGCTGGATCAGCCTGAAGCGTCTCGGGATCGGCGGGCCGAATTTGCAGCCCTCTGAGCTGGCAAAGCTGGCCGTGGCCATCTTGCTGGCGGGGTGGTTTACCCGGCATGAGCCGCTGACCCGGGAGTTCAAGCAGGGGTTCCTGATGCCAGGCTGCATGGTGTTTGTCACGGTCGCCTTGATCGCTGGCGAGGTGGACCTGGGCAGTGCGGCGCTTGTTGGCGCACTGGGTGGCGGCATGATGTTCGTGGCGGGCACCCGCTTGCTGTACCTGCTCCCTATTTTAGGGGCCGGATTGGGCGGACTGGCCTGGGTGGTCAAGTTCATGCCCAACCGTGTGGAGCGTATCTTTGCCTTCCTGGATCTGGAGAAATACAAAGAGGGACTGGGCATGCAGCAGTGGCGGGCCTTGATCGCCTTTGGCTCCGGTGGCGTCGAGGGCGTGGGCTTGGGCAACGGCCGGCAGAAGATGCTCTATCTCCCGGAAGCGCACACGGACTTCATCTTTCCCATGGTGGGGGAGGAGCTGGGCCTCTATGGCACGCTTTTCGTGGTGATCACTTTTTCATTGCTCATCGCGGCAGGCATGAGCATCGCCCATCGGGCACCGGATCGTTTCAGCCGCTTGCTGGCCTTTGGCATCACGCTCACGATTGCCCTGGAAGCCCTGCTGAACATGGGGGTGACCACCGCTCTGCTGCCCAACAAGGGGCTGCCTTTGCCCTTCGTGAGCTACGGTGGATCCAGCCTTGTTTTCCGCATGATTGGCATCGGAATTCTCATTAACATCTACCGTCAAACGCCTTACGAACGGAAGAAGGACTTGCTCGAAATACGGCGTCGTCGTATGACTGCGGTCTCCCATGGCTCGCTATAAGAAAAACCGCCAGAAGTCCAAGAACCCTCCCGTTCAGAGTGAAGTTCAAGGGACTGCCGTCGCGAAGCCGCAAACGAAATCCCGCACCACGACGCCTACTTCCAGCCAGTCGCCCTGGAAGAGCCGTCATATCATCATCGCCTGCGGTGGCACCGGGGGGCACTTGTTCCCGGGCATCGCGGTGGGTGAGGTGTTGCAGGCCCGCGGACATGACGTGATCCTTTTGATCAGTGAGAAGAAGATCGATGCCCTGGCCTCGAGCGGGCACGCTTCTCTGCGATTCGAAAAAATGCCTTTCCTGGCCATGCCCAAGCCTTTGTCTCTGCAGATGCCCAAGTTCCTGCTGGGTGTGTGGAACGGGCTGAAGCAGTGCAAGGCGATGATCCGTGAGCACGACACGCAGGTGGTGCTGGGCATGGGGGGCTTCACCTCCTTCGCCCCGGTGCTTGCCGGTCGTCGCGCCAAGATCAAGACGCTCATTCACGATTCCAACGCCATCCCGGGCAAGGCCAACAAGCTCACCGCCAAGTTCTGCGATACGGTGCTGCTGGGCTTTCAAGAGTGTGCGAAGTACTTTCCCAAGGAGAAGGCGACCCGCATCGTGGGAACCCCGGTCCGCAGCGCGCTCCGTCGTGCGGCGGAGGAGACCCAGGAGGATCCGTATGCCTTCTTTGGCCTCGATCCCAACCGCAAGACGGTGCTGGTGATCGGTGGCAGCCAGGGCGCGCGCGGCCTCAATAACGCGGTGACGCATACCTTGGATGAACTGAATGCCCTGGGCGTGCAGATGCTGCACATCACGGGGCCGGGCGATTATCAGGAGGTCTCGGACGCCTATGATGGCAAGGAGATCAAACTGCACTCTCATATCGCCGCCTTCTGCCATCGCATGGAGCTGGCGTACAAGATCGCCGATATTGCCCTGGCCCGCAGTGGTGCTTCCACGCTGGCAGAGCTCGCCTACTTCGGGGTGCCCAGCCTGCTGGTGCCTTACCCCTATGCAGCAGATGATCACCAGACGCTGAACGCCCGCATCTTCCACGAGGCCAAGGCCGGCATCATGGTGCCGGAGCTCGATCTGTCTCCAGAGAAGCTGATTCGCGTGGTGCGTGAGATCACCACCAATGACCAGCGGGCGGCCAACATGAAAGCCGCGGCCAAGGCGATCTCCCACGCCAGTGCGGCAGAGGAAATCGCGAATATCGTGGAAGAGATGGCGATGGGGAAATGATGGGGGTCAGGGGTGAAGGGGTGGCCCTTTGAGACAGGATTGACAAGATTTTTAAGGATTAACAGGATTGGGATTGGGAGGTGAGGCTGAGGACTGAGGGTGGCCTCTACCTGATCCTGCTTGCGGGATTTTTAGGAGTGCGGCAAGATTTGCTGCTTTGGGGAGTGCTGTGTCTTGCTCGTCTCTGTAGAGCGCGACCCAAGAGAACGAGAGAAGCTTCGTAGCTTGAACTTTTCTCCGCCGATTTGTCCTTTTGGACCCGCCCCAATCGTCAAGGGGATGGAATGACGAACCTTCGGGGTCGAATTGTGGCGTCCGCAAGGGCCGCCGCGTCGAAGTAGTCACCAAGAGCAACCAACCCATATTAACTCCACTCAACGATCTGCCTTATGAATGCAAATGGCGAAACCAAGCGCGGCTTCGGAGCCATCGCTCCCCACATCGTCCGTCTTTTCTATGGACTTGGCTTCACGGTCTTTGGCCTCAATGGCTTTCTTGACTTCATCCCCAGGCCGGACACCCCCATGCCAGCGCCCGCGATGGCCCTGTTCACGGGCCTCATGGGATCCGGGTATATGATGCCGTTGATTGCGGGGACGCAGTTGGTGTCCGGGGTGTTGCTGCTGATCAATCGCTTTGTGCCGCTGGCCTTGGCGTTCCTGGCTCCGATGATCGTGAACATCGTGGCCTTCCATGTCTTTGCTGCACCGGAGGGGACGATCATCGCGCTCTTCTTTGCGGCCATGGAGGTGTATCTGGCCTGGTGTTATCGCCGGGTGTACTACCCGATGCTGGCGGCGGTGGTGCGGCCGGGGTGAGCACTGAACCACGAGTAGGTTTGTGGCCCCCAAGGAGCGGCGGTTTGTGCTTGCACAACCGCCGGAGGTTGCCGGAGTTGAAGTGCTTCCAAACCGGCAGATCAGCCTTAGTGGGGCAGCATCGCGTGCTGGCAATTGGGTGTTTGATCGCTCCGTTTTCCCTCGGCGGTTGTGCAAGCACAAACCGCCGCTCCTTGGGAACAGGAGTGCGTTGTACGCTAGATGGAGGAGTGACTGGGTCTGTCGAAACTGGATGAGTTAGAGAGAAGACGTACGCCGTAGACGCTTCAGTTAGTGCCTGCCAAGGAGCCTTGGATGCGAAAGGCTCCCAGACCGCCACAACTCCTTCGGAGTAAAAACCTCCAACACCCGTACCCAACGTAGACTCGCTGGAAGCTCGTCAACGTTGGGCTTGTAGCCCCATCCTCTTCGAGGAAGAACTTCGACTGAGCGAGTGGGTGGCCGCCAAGGAACCACCTGGAGGTGCCCTTCTCAGTTCGAAGTTGATCCCCAGCGGGGATCTTTAACACAGCCCAACGTTGGACGAGCCCTAAGCGAGTCAACGTTGGGTACCTCCGCGGAGGATGATCAGGTGGGGAGGCCGACAGCATCCGCTTTCTCTCCTCTGCCATCAACGCCTCCATGTAAGGCGGATGCGATGTCATGCGCTGCCTGATATTCGCGGCAAGATGCCGCGAACAGCACGCAGGGATGCGTGCGCTCCCCGAGCTTCCCAGGCAAAGGCCATTTTGAGAAACGGTCAGACCACGTTTCACCACCGCGAGGTTCCTTGGCAGGCACAAATATTCCGGTGTAGGGTGGGAGCAGGCAAGAAGGTGCCCATCTACCCAACGCTGATTCTGCCGAGGGGTTTGCGCGGCGCGGCTGAAGCATGCGTGCAACGAACCAGACCGCCGAAACTCCTTCGGAGTAGAGCTCGATATCTTACTCACCCAACGTAGACTCGCTTGAGGCTCGCCAACGTTGGGCTTGTCGTCGCAACCTCTTCGAGGAAGAGCTTTGGCTGACTGCTTGGATCTGTGCGTGAGAGTCTTCGAGATCGCCGCGCTCGCCATCCGCCCTCGCGCTTGGGACTTGCCGCCATTCGTCTTTGCCGTCATGGTTTTGTCCATGATGCGGATTTCTCGAGCTCTGATAGGGGTGGGGTTGCTATTGGCCTTCGCTTCCAGTCACCTGCGGGCAGATGAGCCGCCCAAGGTAGGGGAGCGGCCGCCAGTGATCCCAACAGGGGCTTCCAGCGATTCCACATCATTTCTCAAAGCGGCGCATGAGGCGGAGGCGTTGCGGGTGACGCGTCGTGTCAATGAGGCGGAGTTTGTTCGCATGGCGAAAGAGGAGAAGACGGTCATCCTGGATGCGAGGAGCAGGGCGCATTTTGACCGGTTGCGCATCAAGGGCAGCATGAACCTGCCCTACACGGAGATGGCAGAGGCAACGCTGCGGCGGTTGTTTCCTGACACATCGACCAGGATCCTGATCTACTGCCGGAACAATCTGCCTGATGAACCCGCGTTTGTCGGGGATCCGAAGTCCCTTTTCCCGGCCGAGTTTGACCCTCCTAAATTCCCGAACGCAGGTCTCAATATCCCTACTTACATCACGCTCTATATCTACGGGTATCGGAATGTGTGGGAGTTGGACCCTGTGGTGAATCCCAATCAGTCGGTGATCAAGTTCGAGAAGGGGACTTCTGTGACCAAGGATCCGCAATTGAGTGCCTTGGTGCGGACGGGCACGTGGAAGGAGGACTGGCCGGATGGCAAGGGTGGGGTGGAGGTTCGAGAGGTCACGGCAGAGATCTGGACGGATGCGTTTCAGGCGGCGATTGAGAAGCATGGGCGGTTGGAGATCCCGGGCCGGAAAGAGCCGTACTACCTGGATGCGCCGCTGGTGCTGTCATCCGGTCAATCGATCAATGCGGCACCTGACGCGGAGATTCGGCTCAAACCGGGCGTGAACTCCTGCATGGTGCGCAACCGGAGCATCCGTGATTTCTCCGACCGTCCCGTGCCGGAGGGGCTGGCGTCCGACAACGATCTGTGTGTGGAAGGCGGCATCTGGACCACGCTGGCGGTGGGGGTGCCTAGCATGAACGGCAATCGTGCGGGCCGCTCTGATGCGGCCAACACGGTGCCGAATTGCAACGGGACGCTGCTGTTCAGCAATGTGCGGAGGCTGGTGGTGAAGAACCTGGTCATCCGTCGCTGCCGGTCCTTTGGCGTGCATCTGGGCAATGTGAACCAGTTCCATGTGGAAGGCATCAAGTTCGAGGAAAATGGGCGGGATGGGGTGCATGTAAACGGGCCCGCCCGGTACGGCGTGATCCGGGGCATTTCAGGAGTGACCCATGATGATCTTGTGGCGCTCAATGCCTGGGAATGGCGCAACTACACGCCGACGTTTGGCCCCATTCAGAATGTGTTGGTGGAGAAAGTCACGGGTGCGCCAACTGGTAGCAAGGCGACGGATGCCATCCGAATGCTGCCTGGGGTGAAGCGCTTTTCCAATGGGGATATCTTGGAGTGTTTGATCAGCGATGTGGTGTTGCGAGACCTCACGGACATTCGAGAGTTCAAGCTATACGACCAGCCCAATCTGGAGATGGGACGAGACAAAGATTTCAGCGTGGCGGTGGGGAAATTGCAGAATGTGACGATGAGACAGCTCCGATTCACGCGACCCGCGGTGGTTCAGATCGCCGCGGATGTGGAGGGGCTGTTCATCGAGGACGTGGATTTGCTGTTTACGCCTGAGCCTGCGTTCAAGCTGGTGGAGGTGGGTCCCATGTCTGCCACTTACCGGCACGGACCGGATCCTGCGCGCTGGGTGGAGATCTTTTCACCGGATCGCGACATCACGGTGAAAGGCTTCAACCTGGAAGCGGTGAGGGTGAACCAGCAGCCGGTGCCGGATGCGGCGGCGTTGGTTCAGACGAAGGATCAGCAGGTGAATCCAGACTACCCCAAGAGCACGCCGCGAGGAGGCGTGGGAAGGGTGCGCTGGGAAAAATGAGGCCCAATAGGGTGGCTCGACATTTCCCGATGAAGGCAGTGAAAAAATGCAGGTGACCAGAGGGCCGCAGCCTGGTGCTCCATGGTCAATGCCTCGACTCAGCCGACAGGTTGAGCGGCTGGTGTCGATGTGGATACGAGTTGCCAGCCTCTAAGATCCCTCATGGGGAAGATCAGTCTTTCCCCGTTCTGGCGAAGCAGAACAAAGGCATCCCTGCCGGTAACATGACGATCTGCCTGGTAGATTTTCCGGTCTCCGTTGATGAAGATGACAGTGTATATCCGCATGCCATAAGATAGGCGCACGATAACTGCGCACAATTCGTTACCGGGGCTCCACCCAATTGTGGGGGGAGGTCAGACAGGCGTCTCAATGAGGTGTCAATGGTGACGCCTTGGAACCTGTTTGGATGAGAACATCCGGGGGTGGCAGGTTCAATTATGGGAAGGAGATAGGAGCGGCTTCGCCGAACCTGAGAACTGCCCCTCCGGGTTGCGAGGCATTTTCATCCCGACAGGTTCTTGCGGCTGCGGGAATCACTTTCGTATCTCGCTTACAGCAGTCGCGTGCCCAATGGAACGTCTTGATCAGGTTCGCACAGGACGACATGGCCGTCTTCATTGTGAAAGCCGGTGACGAGGCATTCGGATTGGATGGGGCCGATTTGTTTCTTGGGGAAGTTGATGACGGCGACGACGAGGCGGCCGACCAGGCTCTCGGGAGTGTAGAGAGCCGTGATCTGGGCGCTGGATTTCTTCACGCCCAGTTCTGGGCCGAAGTCCACCTGGAGGATGTAGGCGGGCTTTCTGGCCTGGGGAAAAGGCTGGGCGCTCAAGACGCGGCCCACGCGCAGTTGCACCTTGGTGAAGTCTGACCATTCGATGGTTTCCATTTCCATGGTGGGAATGTGAACGCGGCCTGGACCGGTGCAAGCCGCGGCAAAGAAAGCCGGGGGGCGAATTCTTCGGAATCCGGATAGAGGGGAAGCTTTCCTCCTCAGAGGATTTGAGGCATGATCGAGTAAATGCAGCCGATGCAGGTTGCCCGATCCGATTACCCAGTGTCGTGGATGAGCCTGAAGATTGAAGGCTCCCCGGCCCTTCATTCATGTGCCCGGTGTTCCGGGGCAAGTTGTGCCTCTCAAGGGTGCCTTCGTTTCACTCCGTCTAACTCATCCACTTAACAATATGAAAGCTTTGCTGCTGGCCTTGTTGGCCCTGACCACTGCCACCTGTTTCACCTCCTGCGTGGCAGGCCACGTGGATCGTGTGGAAGATCGCTATGATCGTCGCGAAGATCGCTATGACCGCCGCCACTACAGCGGACCGGGAGATCGCAGGGAGGACTACTGGGACAAGCGTGAGAACGTGAATGACAAGTTCCGCGGCCGTCGTGGGCTGATGTATTGAGGTGAGGGCGGGACGCATCCTGCCGGAGCGTCTGTGGCCTGCACAGCGGTTGTGCCTTTAACCGCCACCCAGATGGGCGGCATGGCGCAGTATGCCTGCGGTGGCCACCGCGATGAGGACGGTGGGCAGGAGGGAGAGGCGGGTGGCGGCAAAGAGAGTGACTCCCAGCGCGATGAGATTGGCAGAATTTCCAGACGCAAAGTCTGGGGCAATCACGGCGATCAGCACGCAGCCGGGAGCGGCTTCCAACACGGCTTTCGTGCGGGCTCCCAGCTCCCGGTTCCGCAGAAACAGATAACCACCGACGCGGGTCAGATAGGTGACAGCGGCCATGGCACCGATGGTGAGGAGGGTGGCGCTGTTCATGATGGGGACCTCGTGTTCCTGCAAGCGAAGGCCACGCCCGCGGCGGCACCGGCGGGGAGATACCATGCGCCGGGGATCAGCCGGTAGGTGGTGATCGCCACGGCCAGGCTCACCATCCAGGGTAGCGCTGTGCGGAGGCCCTTCCACATGCCCTTGAGCAGCACCAGGAAGACGGCGGGGAATGCCATGTCGAACCCGTAGGAGCGGATGTCTCCCAACCGGGGGCCCAATACGGCACCGGCTGCGGTGAAGAGGACCCAGGTGGCATACAGGCAAAGAGATAGCCCCAGGTAGTAGGGCAGACTGAAGGCGGGGAACATGCTCGAGCTTTTCCGGCGCTGCGTGTCCGCCAGGCCCATGGCCCAAGATTCGTCACACATTAGGAAGAGGGCTGGCAGGGCCTTCCACCTTGGCAGGTGACGCAGATGAGGGGCCAACGCCGCGCCCATGATGAGGTGGCGGCTGTTCACGAGGAAGGTGATGGCAACGATCACCAGGAGGGCGGGCGGCGAGCCCCAGAGCTCCACGGCGGCGAACTCGGAGCCTCCTCCAAAGTTCAGTCCGGTCATGAGCGGCACTTCCTGGGTGGTGAATCCCTTTTGCACTGCATTGGTCCCCAGCACGAGGGCAAAGGGGATGAAGCCCACCATCACAGGAATGGAAGCGAACACGCCGCGTTGGAACTCGCTGGCGGTGTGCGACTTGGTCGTGACGGATTGGGTGGGGGCGGCTGCGATTTCACAGGTCTGCATGGCGTTGGCAGGATAATCGAAGGGTGACAAAAGATCCTTGCGTTTATGCCTGAATGCAGGGGTCAAAGTGGCATGCTGTATTGCATAAGGGCAAAGAAATGGCATGCTGTGCCAATGATTCTGGACTCCATCGACCGACGCATCCTGGCGGCGCTGCAACGGGACGGTCGGCTGCAAAATGCCGAACTGGCCAAGCAGGTGGGGCTGTCCCCATCCCCTTGTCTGCGGCGGGTACGGCTTCTGGAGGAGGCCGGGGTGATCAAGCGCTACGTGGCTCTGTTGGACCCTGCGAAGATTGGTCTGGGGTTGACGGTGTTTGCCCGCGTGTGGCTCACGGGCCAGGATGAGGAAACTACGAGCGGGTTCATGGAGGAGGTCCGCCAGATGCCGCAGGTGGTGGAGTGCCACCTGATGGCCGGGGATTGTGATTTCCTCCTCCGCGTGGTGGTGGCGAATCTGGATGCGTATCGCCGGTTTCAGATCGAACACCTCGGGCGCATCAAGGGGGTGCGGAACATCAAGACGGACATTCCCATGCAGATTGTGAAGACATCTGCCGAGCTGCCGGTGGGGGCGTAGCAGGACTGGACCGGTCCAGCGGGATATAGGATATAACCTAGAGGGGGCGGGGGCGGCTCACGCTCCGCGATCACTGCGCAGCGCTTTGAGCTTGCGGCGTTCTTCCCCTGAAGGGCGGGCGACGAGAATGGCGAAGGCGACAATGCCGAGAGTCACCAGGGCGGCTCCGCCCAGCGCCAGGCCTTGTGGCCAGGACTCGTGTAGGAAGAGGACGCCCAGCACCATGGCAAAGAGGAGCTCCGCCGCCTGCATGGCCTCGGCAGCCCCCAGGGCCACGGGTTGACTGCGGACCATGCCGGTGGCTTGAAAGAAGAGGATGGTGGCGATGACCCCAGCGCTCAGGGCCACTCCGGCGGCAAGCCACACCTGGCCGGATGAAGGAACGCCCGCCTGCCACCACGCGAAGACTGCGACGAGCCCCCACAACGGCTGGCTGGCAAGGGTCAGGCCAAAGACGCGCTGGGTGGCGTTGAGGCTCTCTCCCGTGCGCTCCAGGTGCACCAGCAGCAGGCGGTTGCCCAGGGGATAGGCCACCGCGGAGATCAATACGCAGATGAGAGCGATCCATGCGGCCGCATCCATAGGGCCGCTGCCGTGACCCAGCTGCATCATCAACACCCCGGCGAGGATGGCAATGGCGATCGCCACTGCGGCGAGGGGAATGCGCTTGCGGTTATCCCGATAGATGAACGGGGCGCAGAGCATCCCGGCGATGACGGTGAACTGGAAGCTGCCTGCGATCAGCCATGAAGGGCCGCTCGATGCGGCAAAAGAGAGGAGGCAGTAGAACAGGAGGAAGCCAATGACACTGCATCGAATCCACGCCCAGGGGTGGGCCATCATGGCGCGCCACACGGGAGCGATGCCACCCTGCGAGGGCATCAGCGGAAGCAGCATCGGCAGCGTGATGAAGTAGCGCAAACACGCGGTCCACGCCCAGTGCCCACCGCCCGTTGCGCTCACGCGGTTGAGCACATAGGTCATGGTGAAAAACAGCGCTGCGATGAGCGCGATGCCCACGGCAAGCAGGGCGCGGGAGCGATCGTGTCCGTGAGCGGCGTCCTTCATGCGCACGGGGCAGAGGCGGAATGTGGGGGATGCGCGGGACGGGAGGAAGGCATTAAGCATCTGTTACGCTTGGGACGGGGCGGCGGGATGAGGCTGTTTGACCCGAAGCATGGCACGGTGCACTCGCTCTATCCAAAATCCGAAGCATTGCCGTGGAGGGTGCCTCCCGCGTTGACTTTTGTTTCGACTGATCCTAACAATGGATCCCTGAAGGCATCTCCTGGTTACGTAACTGGAAAACTGTCATGACCTTTGCCAAAGTCATTGTGTGGATTGTCACTGGCTTGATTGCGGGGACGCTGGCGGGACGCATCGTCACCATGAGCAAGGCCGGGCTGGGGCGCTGGGTGCACCTGGGTCTCGGCATGCTCGGAGCCATCGTCGGAGGGATTCTGTTCTGGGCTTTAAAGATCGACTTTGGATGGGAGGACATTCACATCAGTGCCGAGGATCTTGTTTCTGCGTTGATTGGCTCGCTGATCTGCATTTTTGGCTGGAGGCTGATTCGCAAGTGGACTGAGGAGAAGGGGGATAAGGGGAAGGGCAAGGGTAAGACGGTGCCGCCTTCGGGGGGGTAGGGGGATGTGGATGGCCCAGCAAGACAAGGAGCGGCGGTTTGTGCTTGCACAACCGCCGAGGGTGGTCGGAGGAATCACGTGCCCAAGCCTCGAGGAGTCATGTGAGTCGCGGCGTGATTCGGTGTTGGATAGTCCATCGCTCTGCTTCCGTCCGGCGGTTGTGCAAGCACAAACCGCCGCTCCTTGGGGGGCGCTGGGTGTGGTTCTACCCTATGACCGGGTTGCGTGGGTCAGGGGCTGTGCGACTGAGCCGTCCCGCATGCGGGACGGAATTCCAACCCTGCCGGCGGACGTTTAGGATCATCTGATCGTCAGCGCCCGATGCCGTGTCACAGAAGCGGGGCTGGAACCCCCGCCTCCTTTGAGCTTCCCAACTCTTTGTGCCTTCGTGCCTTTGTGTGAGAATACTCAGGTCACGCCTTGAGCCCTGCCAGATCTGGCGTGGCGGGCTTGGCATTCGCGATGAACTGGTCCCAGGTCGCACCGCCGGGTGTCTTGGCAGCGTATTCACCGAACAGGGTGAGCAAGGCGGATTCGACGGCCCCTTCGATGGTGGGGTTGCCCTTCGGATCCTTGGCAGCGATGGCGGCGCGGAGTTGCTCGACATTTTTCTCTGAACCCGTGCGATACAGGTTGGTGGCCACGCCGCCGGGCCAGTAGGCTTCTTTGCCCCCGCGGATCATGACACGACCGGCGAACTCGGAGGTGAAGATGCCCTTGTTCCCGACGAAGCGGTTGCCGCACATGAACGGCGATCCCCAGCCGTTGAACTGGCGGGAGGCGAAGCTCACGGAGCCCTTGGCAAACTCGAATAAGAGGGAGAAGTGATCCGCCACATCCCCGATGTCGTCCGGGCGGGCGGCGCGTCCGCACTGGCCAGTGACGCGGGTGGGGCGCCCGAAGGCCCAGCTCACGATGTCCAGGGCGTGGATGTTCTGCTCCGTGATGATGTCTCCGGCCAGGTCGCGATGGCGGATCCAGTTTTTCAGGCGGCCTTCCGGCTGGGTGTCGTCGTGCTTGCAGGGGATGAGCTCGGCCTCGTAGTGGCACTCGCCATAGAGGAGGTCACCGATGGCCCCTTCGTGTACCCGCTTGATGCCTTCCTGGAAGAACTCGTCCCCGCGTGATTGTACGTCGGCCAGGACCACGATGCCTTTTGCCGCAGCATGCTTGGCGAGCTGGCGGATGGTTTCACACCCGGCCACATCAATGGCCATGGGCTTGGCGATGAGGACATGCTTGCCAGCGGCGACGGCATCGATGGCCTGTTGCACGTGAAAGTAGGGCGGGCTGTGAATGGCCACGACGTCCACGTGCTCCATCATCTTCTTGTAGCCGTCCAGCCCGGTGAACTGCTTGTCGGTGGGGACATTGAACTTTTCGCCGTACTTGGTGGCGCTCTCTGGGAAGTAGTCACAGGCCGCAGCGATCCGGAACCCGGGGTTCTCCACGATGATGCCGGAGACAAAGTTTCCTCGACCCCCGCAGCCGATGTTCCCGATTTTGAAGACGGGGCCGCTGTAGTCTGCCTTGGCCGGAGTGGGGGCTGTCTGCGCGGCGAGCTGTGAGGCCAGGGTTGCGAGACCGGTGGCGTGGAAAAAGGAGCGGCGGTTCATAGGTGGGTGGACGGGATTCGCGACGAGGGGACTGGGTTTCAGTCATCCAATGACCCTGGGCAGTCAGGTGTAACGCGATTTGGTGGAGCGGGAGTTGGGGGTGTGGTTTTGCGGTGATCTGGAGGGGGTTGATTTTCAGGCGGTTGGAGGGTGGTTTGGCCTGCGTGGGAGGCGTGAGTGGAGAGGAGGCTCGTGGCTGCATTCGTGAAAATGCGGAATGGCAGGGTGAGAGCGACCTTGTGGGGTGGGTTGCTTCCGTTGGGTGTGAGCGGCCCACTCTGACCGCGTTCTTACGAACGCAGCCACGACTGAAAGGAAATAACTAGCAGGCGTGAGTGGAGAGGTGGCTTGTGGCTGCATTCGTGAGAATGCGGAATGGCGGGGGGCGAGCGACCTTGTGGGGTGGGTTGCTTCCGTTGGGTGTGAGCGGCCCACTCTGACCGCGTTCTTACGAACGCAGCCACGACTGATAGGAAATAACAGGCGGGCGTGAGTGGAGAGGCAGCTCGTGGCTGCATTCGTGAGAATGCGGAATGGCGGGTGCGAGCGACCTTGTGGGGTGGATTGCTTCCGTTGGGTGCGAGCTGCCCACTCTGACCGCGTTCTTACGAACGCAGCCACGACTGAAGGGAATGACTGGCAGGCGCGAGCTTCTGGCTAGGTGCTGCTCTTGCGCAGGCGTGTTTGGGCTCGAGCCTCCGCCTCGGCTTCCTTCAGGAGCAGGGAGGCGACGGACCAGTCGTACCATTTGAAGAAGATGACCTTTTCCTCGCTCACTTCATCGACTCTCGTGCGGCGAATGACGGACTTGGCCAGTTTGAGTTCAGCCTTGGCGGCATCCCCGTGACCGAGATTCTGATGGCAGACAGCCATCATGGCCCGGAGACCGGCGGCGCAGATTTCCCGGATGTTGGGCGCGGCGAGGGCCACATGGGCAATCTGGAGCACCTTCTCGTATTCGCCTTTTCGATAGTGATACAGGGCCAGGGAGTAGGCCTCCCATGCGGGGAAGGATCCTTCAGAGTGGGCTTGCACGGTGGCCTCGCAGATGGCCGCTGCGTCTGCCAGTTGTTGCAGCATTTCCGGCGAGGCCTTCACAATCAGACAGGCCTTGAGAATGTGCTCGGCCTGCAGGGAATCTGTCACCGGCAGATACCGAGAGAGCATCTCGGTTCGGAAGGCATCGTAGGCTTTCTTGTCGCCCAGTTCCAGCAGGGCGGGGGCGGTGATGAGCAGATCCGTGCCGCGCAGGAGCTCTTCCGGGCGGGTCATCTGGGTGGCCTGGGCCATGAGGCGATAGCATTGGACAGCCTCCGCCCACTTCCCGTAGGTGGCGTACCAGTTCCCGAGCGTTCTGAAGACGGAGGAAGCCTCCTTGGAGGGCTCGATGGAGACCAGGGGCGTCTGCTGCAGCAGTTCTTCTGCCTCGCTGATCTTGCCTTCCCCGAGCAGGAAGGCGGCGCGTGAGACATTGGCTCTGGCCTGGGCCTGCTGACGGAGGGCGAGCTCCTGATCGCGGGACTTCTGCGCCTCCAGGCTTAACCGCTCCTGTTCACTGAGTGCCTCTTTCTCCCGGAGGTAGAGCATGGTGGAGGCGCCGAATCCCAGGAGGATCGCGGTGATCCCGGCGAGAGCGGAGTAGAAGGGGATGCGATTGCGCCGGACGAACCGGGTGAAGGTGTAGAAGTTGTTGGGCCGGCGGGCTGTCACCGGCTTGTCCTGCAAGTGTCGCTTCAGATCCAGCGCCAGGGCGCTCGCGGTCTCATAGCGGCTGTTGCGGTCCTTCTCCAGGGCCTTCATGACGATGCCGTCCAGATCACCCCGCACGGAGGCGAGCAGTCGCGATGGCTCCGCCTGCCGGGCGGTGGCGATGGTCTTCAGCTCCTCCTCACCCACCTCCGTAAGCCGCGCGGAGGGCTTGAGGTGCTGCTTGTCCAGGATGAGTTTCCTCATACCCGCCATGCCGGCGCTCATCAGCATCTTGCGGTCAAAGGGCGTCTGGGAGGTGAGCAGCTCATAGAGCAGCACGCCGAGGCTGTACACATCGCTGCGGGTATCCACATCGATGCCGATCATCTCCACCTGCTCCGGGCTCATGTAGGCCGGGGTGCCGAGGAAGTGATCGTGACCGGTGAGGCGCGGCTCCACCTTGGTGTCGGTGGCCACGGCCTTGGCGATGCCGAAGTCGATGACCTTGGCGACGGGTTGATGACGGGGGCCGCTCACGAGCACGTTGGACGGCTTGATATCGCGGTGAATGATCCGCTTGGAATGCGCGTGCTGGATGGCCTCGCACACATCGATGAAGAGGGCGATGCGCTGCCGCACATCCAGCTTCTCGCGATCGCAGTAGCTGGTGATGGACTCTCCCTCCACCAGCTCCAGGACGAAGTAGGGGCTGCCATTGTGAAAGCCGCCCACGTCCAGCACCTTCGCGATGTTCGGGTGGTCCATGATGGCCAGCGCCTGGCGCTCCACATCGAAGCGCGCCTTGGTAATGGCGCTGCCGGTATCGATCCAAAAGAGCTTGAGCGCGACGCGTCTTCTCACGGGCTGGGCCTGCTCTGCCTCATACACGATACCGCTGCCGCCTTCACCGAGACACCGCACCAGAAGATAGTCCCCAATGCAGGAACCCACCTCCGGCGGACGATCTGCCGCCGCCGTAGTGGGAGACGTCTTCTGGGGAGGCAGGTCGCTCATGAGCTGCGTGGCCAGATGCGTGCGAGCCTCCCGTGCCTCCAGAAAAAACGAGGTGGCCTCACTGGCCGCGCCCAGGAGTGTTTTCATCCGCTGCAGCCCCTGGGGATCATCGCGGAAGGTGAGTTCAAGGAAATCCTGTTGCTGCTTCGCGTCTTCCAGCGACAGCGCGACCTCGTAGATGGCTCCTTCAACAGCGGTGTTCACAGGCAGGGGGTCTCCAGGCTTCAGGAGCGGTTGAGATCCTCCTGGATCATCTGGTACAGGCGGGCTTTGGCAAAGGTCCACTGTCTTTCCACCGTCCTGAGACTGTGCCCCAACATGGAAGCGATCTCCTCACTGGTGGATCCGCTGAAGAACTTGAGCATGACAATCCGCGCCGCGTGAGCATCCTCCTGCTCCAACCGGGTGAGGGCCTCGTGGATGAGCAGGATATGGTCGCCGTCTGCGGGCTCCTCGCTCTGGGCAAGCGAGGGATCATCGGTGAGCTGGCGTTTGACGGCGGACTTGGTCCGGGCCCGGTCCACCAGGATGCGCCGCATCGCCTCCGCAGCGGCGCCAAAGAAATGGGCCTGGCTGTCCCACTCCGATTGGGAGGTGGCCAGGCGCAGCCACGCCTCATGCACCAGCGCGGTGGGTTGCAGGGTCTGCAGGCCAGACTCCCGGAACAGCTTGGACGCCGCGAGCCGTCGCAGCTTCTCATACATGACCGGCAACAGTTCGTCTGAGGTGAGACTTTCACCTGAAGGGGCATCCGCCGGATGGGCCGCTCCATCTACAGCGGTCTTCCCGGAAGATTCGGCAGGTGAGGAGGGGTTCATGGCAATGAGGCTGGATCTGGAACGCCAATTAAACGCCTCATCAAGCCGAGGTCCAGCATCAAGAGGAAAGATAGTCTTCACATCATGAGAGGGCGTTGCACCGTGTTGAGGGGTGATTTCAGGAAAAGTAGCATGTTTTGAAAAATCTTGGCGGACGAGGGACTCCGAATCCGCATCAACTCGCGCCAATGGTCGAATTGATCGAGATTAGAACTGCATACGAGTCCCTGGAGAAGCTGGTAACGGGATTCCAGCCGGGATGCAGTCCGATCGAGGTGACAAAATCGTCACCAGGCCGGTATTCGGCGCAGACGGACAGGAGCCGCTCTGCGGGCCGGGTCGTACGCGCGCCCCTGCCTGTGCCGCCAGCCACGCGGCCGGGCCTCTGCCTCAGGAATAATTACCTGTAACCCAAGAACAAACCACGTCCTTCCTCATGCGCCTTACTCCGTCCACCGTCTGCAAAGCTCTGGCCTCATGCGCTGCTCTCGCCTGTCTCGCGGCTCCTGCGTGGGCGGCCACCGTGGTGACCGATGCAAATTTCAACTCCGGCACCTTTGCGGATGCCGGGCTGTTTGACTTCAGCCTGCAACGAAATCCCACGGTGCGTGCAAACGTTGGGGTGGGGGGCTCCACCGGGCTGGAGTTTGGCAACAACGGCGGTGCCGTGACGGCATCCATGACCATTGGTTCCACCGCCACCTTCTCGATGTACGGCGAGTACAATGGGAATTCAGGAAATAATGGCAGCGCCATGTCGTTTGGCTGGACACGGGCCACGACGGAGTTCAATTCCTTCAGCGGAGCTGGCACGGGTGTGACCGCCGCAGATACCATCCTGGTGGGGCTGGCTCGCACGTCCGACGGTGGCTTCAGTCTCGGTGCGGCCAACGGAGCCACAGGGGCGGTGGGAGGTACTGGCACCTACTTTGGGAACACGGTGGCCTCCCTCACCTCCGGCAACTGGTATCGGCTGGAGGGCACCATCACCTATGATCCGGTCACGGGCACGTTCACCTTTGTGAATGTCTCGCTGGATGACTTTGGCGCGGATGGCACTGGCGAGGTCACGGCGAATGTCCTGAGCGGCACGGGAAAGACGATCGTCGTGCCAGACTTTGGCACGGTGGGGCGGGGTATCTTTGCCACGAACCAGGATCGCGGTGTGTTCTACACAGACAACTACTACCTGGCAGTAACTCCAGAGCCCACAGTATCAATGCTGCTGGTCTTGGGCGGTGTGGCGCTCGTGGGGCGTCGGCGCAGGCCGGGGTGTGCCAGCCATCGTCCTGAGAGCGCGCCCGCCTGAATCCTGGTGGGGATATGGGAAACGACCTTGTCACAGCCAACTCCTGAAATCCGCATGAATCTTCCTGCCTCCACATGCCGTGCCCGACGTGGCTTCAGCCTTCTGGAGGTGGTGCTTGCCACGGGCATCATCAGCAGTTCATTGCTGGCGGTGGTATGTCTGTTGCCCGTCTTCATGGCGGTGGAGCAAGACCGGACGCAAGAGCCTGTGCTGCCGCGGCCCGAGTCAGTCGCGCCTGAGGGGTGTGTGCTCGCTGGCGGGCCAGCCTCGGAGGCGGGTGCCGGCAAGCTGAACTGAACGAAACTCTCCCACATCGCATAAGAGCGATTTGCCAAGATATCTATTGTCCATGAAGAACATTGCCCCTGTATCCTCCCGTCCCTGCGCTTGTAAACCCGGCCCGCATCGCCAATCTGCTTCCCGCCTGCGGTGGGTGCCAGGTTCCCTGACTCCGCTCATGCTGGCAGTCGTGCTGTTGCTTTTGGGGACCCAGGTGTCTCAGGCAGTCATTGTCGGCACCTTTAACATCCGGTATGACAATCCCAAGGATGGGGAAAACGGGAACGGCTGGCTGCAGCGGGCACCGGTCATCGCCTCGCTGATCCGCTTTCACCGGTTCGATGTATTGGGTATTCAGGAAGCCCTGCATCATCAGGTGGAGGATCTGCAGAGCCAGCTGCCGGCCTATACCCACACCGGCTGCGGACGCGATGACGGGCATGAGGAGGGAGAGTTCGCGGCCATCTTCTATCGCAAGGATGTGTTCACCCTGAAGGACAGCGGCACGTTCTGGCTTTCGCCGACGCCAGAGGTGCCTTCCATCGGCTGGGACGCGAAGTTCAACCGCATCTGCACCTGGGTGAAACTGGAGTCGAACAAGACGCATGAGACGCTTTACGTGTTCAACACCCACTTTGACCACCAGGGCACGACGGCCCGCATGGAGAGCGCGCGACTCATTCTGGCGAAGATCCAGGAGATCGCCGGCGGGAAACCCACCGTGCTCACCGGGGATTTCAATGTGGATCAAACGAGCGAGAGCTACCGGCAGATTCACGACTCCCAGCTCCTGGTGGATGGCTTTGAAACCGCAGAGGAGAGGTATGCGCTGAACGGTACGGCCAATGGGTTCAAGGTAAGTGCCTTCACTGACCGCCGCATTGACCACGTCTTTCACAGCCGGGCGTTCAAGGTGCTGCGCTACGGCGTGCTCACGGACAGCTACCGCTCGCCATCAGAGGATGTGGCGGAAACGGGCTCGGTTGCGCTTCCGCGTGAGATGAAGTTCAGGAACTACCTGCCTAGGACTCCGTCCGACCACTTCCCGGTGCTGCTGGAGTTGGAGTGAGGAGGCGGGGGCAGCGTGACGGCTCGTGGCTGTATTCGTGAGAATGCGGGAGGGTTCGGGGGAATTTGGCTGCGCGGAAAGTCTTGTCTCCGCCGTGGTCGGATGACGTGCCTGACCGCGTTCTCACGAACGCAGCCACGACTGAAAGGGGGTGAGCGGTCGGTGTGGGGTGCGAGGAAGCTTGTAGCTGCGTTCGTGAGAACGCGGGGGGCGGGTGCGAGGGGCTGTGGGAGGGTTGTTTGTGTTGCGTGCGAGCGGTGCGTCCTGACCACGTTCTTACGAACGCAGCCACGACTGAAGGGGGTGGGCTGTAGGCGTGGGGTTTTAGGAAGCTTGTAGCTGCGTTCGTGAGAACGCGGAGGGCGGGTGCGAGGGGCTGTGGGGTGAGTTGTTTCTGTTGCGTGCGAGCGGTGCGCTCTGACCACGTTCTTACGAACGCAGCCACACGAATGAAAGGGGTTGAGCGGTCGGTGTGGGGTTCTAGGACGGACTCAGGGGGTTGCGGGCAGGAAGTCTTCGAGTCGGGCCTGCTCACTGCCAATTTTGACATCGGTGACGTACACGGTCTTGCGTTTCACGTTCGTCTGTTCCGCCTCGAAGGCGAGGCGCTTGCGCTCCTGGTCCACATGCCACTCCGGGTGGTAGATGCCGGTTTTCAGATAGGGGGTGTAGGCCACACCGATGGTGCCATATACATTCGGGCCCTTGCGCTCAAAGACGGGCTTGCCATCGCGCCAGATTTTGGTGAGGCCGCTCTCTTCCGGTGACCACTTTGCCTGTATGATCCAGGAGACCCACTGACCGCGTTTCACCGGCTCTTCCAGCACCTGGCCCTGGCGGGTGGGGCCTGCCTGAGGTGAGCCGTAGCTCTGCGCGATGCGCCAGCGGTCATTGGCCACAGAGATGGCCAGATTGGAGAAGGTTGGCCGCCAGTTCCCGGGGACGCCGTGCCACTGCAAGACGATGTCCTGCCCTTTGGTCGGGTCGAAGATCCAGTCTTCCGGAATGAAGATGCGGGCGGCATACCAGCGTTCGTTGAAACTACTTTCAGAGGGCAGGGAGATTTCAGACCGGAAGGAGTTGGGAGCGCGCTCCACGTTGAAGCGTACGGCCTTGGTGCCCGCCGGCATCTTTGGCGCATCCACCACCTGGATGCACTCCGGGGTGGGGGCGGGCAGTGAGTAGCGGTCGTCTTCAGAGAAGTTCCAGCGGGCGAGCCCGGCGTCCTGGAAGTCGTCCGCAAACAGGATGCGCTGCTTCGTCTTGAAGACATCCGCGGCCCGCACCCGTCTCGTCGCGGCAGGGGTGGAGGTGTGGTTGAAGAGGGAGGTCCACAGCAGCGGCTGGGTGATGGGATTGTTCCGCCGGATTTCAAAGTCCTGGGGGTCGGGTTTCAGCCTGTGCCAGAGCATCAGATATTTTTCCTCGTGCAAGGCCAGGCCGCCGAAGAGCAGCGCTGGCTGCCTTACTGGCCAGCCCTCCCAGGCATTCACATCCGGGGCCTTTGGCCAGGAGGATTTGTCCGCCAGGTAGGGGTGGAGGAAAGCCACGGCCTTGGCCATGTTTCTGCCGTCCGGCGCGGTGAAGGTCCAGAGATTGTCTGACGGTGTGGAGAGGAGCTGGCACAGCGCCGCCATGAGGTCGAGCTGGAAGATGGAGTAGGCGTAGGGCTTGGTGCGGGCCAGTTCAAAAGGGAAGCCGCCATCACCGCCCATCTGCATGGGCACGAAGATTTCCTTGAACTGGCGGCGGCACTCGGTGAGCAGCGCTGCATCCCCGGTGAGTGTGGCAAAGGAGGCCACCTGCAGCCAGTAGGCCACGGCATGGTTGTTCTTTGCGGTGGCCTCATTCTTGCCCTTCGGGCTTTCGATAAACCACTTCGTGTAGTCCACGAACCACTGACGCAGGCTGGCAAAGTCCTCCTTAGACAGGGCCTTGGAGTCACGCAGGGCAAGGATGGACAACGGCACCTCGATGAGATGCAGGGTATCGATCAAGCCCGTGCCACGTTGCGGCGTGGCCTTGCCGACGATGGCCTGGGCGTAGTCCAGGCTGGGATGCATGCGGGTTGCCTTGTCGATGAAGAACACCTTCAGCAACTCCACCGCCTTGGCCGCATAGCGTTCCTCCTGGGTCAGCAGATAGGCGGCCGCCAGGGCGGAGGTGGCATCGCGCATGGCCATGAGGGACTTGCGATGCTCATTGAAGTTCTCCGGGTTCGACTGGCCGTCCCGCATGAGGTAGGGCTTCCCGTCCGGCTTTGCGGGATCGGGCCAGTAGTAGTCGCTCATGGAAAAGAACTCGTCAGGCCGGCCTTCGCTGAGCGGGGAGCGGTCGGACGTGATGGACACCGGCTGCATCGTCAAGGCAGCATCCGCCCGGGTCAGAATTCGCTCCCGATCCTGTTTGGCAACCCGGGAAGGGCCAGGCGCGGCGGCGGGTGAGGAGAGGGCAAAAAGGAGGGCCGGAAGGGCCGCGAAAAAAAGTTTCGTCATGGATGGCGGGTGGGCGACAAATGTCCTGCCGCGTTCCGGGGTTGCGGAATATTTTACAGATGCCGTCGGGCAGGGCCGCCTATTGTCAAAAGGCGCTCGGGATGAGCCTTGCATCCCGTCGCAAAAAGAGGGTTGCAATTTTATGCGGCTCAAATACTCTTGATTTAAGAGTAATCTGAAACGAAGAGTGAGTGCGCCCCAGCCCATCGACTTCTCCAACCTGGACACCGCCGTGCACGGTCCCGTCCGGCTGGGGTTGCTGACGGCGCTGCAGTCTGGTGGGCCGATGGACTTCACGACGTTGAAAGGCCGGTTGAAGACTGCGGATGGGGCTCTAGGGCTGCATCTGCAGAAGCTGGAGTCGATAGGCTACATCACGGCGACGAAGCGCTTCATCGGCAAACGGCCGAACACCACCTATGAACTGACGCACCCGGGCCGCACGGCGCTCTTTGAGTACCTGGCCATCATGCAGCGGCTTATCGATTCGATGGATCTCGCCCAGTGGGAAAAGTCCAAGTCAAAACATCAAACCTGACCGGTCCTATGGAAAACCAGCATCCCTCCGTTCCGCCAACGTTCGCACCGGTGGCCCCGCCTCCACAGCCGATGTCCCCGCAGCAATTGCAGTCAGACATGGAGACGATCCGTTCGATTCTGAATGAGTCGCCTGCCAGCAAGGGGCCGCACCGGCTCATCCTCGCCGGGGCCAATATCTTCTGCGGTCTCATGCCCCTGGTGGCGGTGCCCTTCATCTTGCTGGGCACGGGCATTCCCGCCATGGTCGTGCCGCATGAGGAGGGGTCATTCATCCCGCTGGTCATCGGCCTCGCCATCTCCGCGTTTCTGGTGCTCTTTGCCATCCCGTTCTTCCTGGCGGGGTGGGGGTTGTTCAAGGACCGCAGTTGGGGGACGGTGGCGGCGATTGTGGCCGCGGTGCTGAACGTCATGAATGTGCCCTTTGGCACGGCGATCTCGATCTACACCTTCTGGGCTCTGGCAAAGAACAAGCTGACGAGTTGATGCTCCTGCTGGCCTGGCGAGGTTCAGCGGGAGGCAGATTTCACGTTGAGTTCTGGGCAGGCTGGCCCATAGCCTTCCGCTCATGCCGGAAAATTCCATCGAACTCGTGCGGACCACGCTGGACGGCCTCTACCGCTCGGAATCTGGTCGCATTCTCGCCACGCTCATCCGGTTGCTGGGTGACTTTGACCTGGCGGAGGACGCCATGCATGACGCCTTTGCCGCGGGACTGGAGCGCTGGCCGCAGGAGGGCGTGCCGGCCAATCCCCGTTCCTGGCTGATCTCCACCGGGCGACACAAGGCCATCGATGGGCTGCGGCGTCGGGCGCGGTTCGATGCTTCACAGGACAAGATCGCGGACCAACTCCTGCCCAGCGGTGACTTTGCCCCTGCTGATGTGGGGACGGAGTCCGACGAGAGCGTGCCCGACGACCAGCTCCGCCTGATCTTCACCTGCTGTCATCCCGCCCTGGCACCAGAGGGGCGGCTGGCGCTGACGCTGCGGGAGGTCTGCGGTCTGACGACGGAGGAGATCGCCCGCGCCTTCCTCACCACCGCGCCTACGCTGGCGCAGCGCATCGTGCGGGCCAAGGCCAAGATCCGGGACGAGCGCCTGCCGTATCAAGTGCCAGCGCCGGAGGAACTGCCAGCGCGTCTGGATGCGGTGCTGCAGGTGGTGTATCTCATGTTCAACGAGGGCTACTCCGCCTCAGCAGGGGCGTCGCTCACGCGGGCTGATCTTTCTGGCGAGGCGATCCGCCTGGGGCGTTTGTTGCTGGAGTTGTTGCCTGAACCCGAGGGGATGGGGCTGCTCGCCCTTATGCTCTTGCAGGAGTCTCGCCGTGCCGCACGGACGTCGCCATCGGGTGAACTGATCCTGCTGGAGGATCAAGACCGCACGCAGTGGGATCGTGCCCTCATTGCAGAGGGCGTGAAGCTGGTGGAGCGGGCGCTGCTTTCGCGTCGCTTCGGCCCCTACACGTTGCAGGCAGCGATCGCGGCGGTGCATTCTGAGGCGGCCTCTGCCGCTGCCACGGACTGGCCGCAGATCGTGGCGCTGTACAATCTGCTGGCCCGTGCGGTGCCCTCGCCAGTCATTGAGCTGAACCGCGCGGTGGCCGTGGCCATGAGGGATGGACCCGAGGCAGGGTTGGCGTTGATCGATGGCCTGCTCCAGCGCGGTGTGTTGACGGAGTATCACCTGGCTCATTCGGCGCGGGCGGATCTCTGCCGGCGTCTGGGCAGGAAAGGGGAGGCGCGTGCCTCGTATGAGCGTGCTCTGGCGCTTACCCAGCAGGAGCCGGAGCGGCGATTTCTGGAGAAGCGGCTGCGGGAGCTGGAAGAATAACAAAAAAGTGTGCAGGGTGTCGAATTCCAGGATTGGCAATCGACTACCTCATGAAGCGGTCAAAAAACAAAGGCCGCTGTGAACTCGCCAACTTATTGAACCGACATGAAATACATCTGCCTTGGATACATCGAACCCAACAAGTTTGAGAACCTGTCTGAAGCCGAGCGCAACGCGCTGGTGGACGCATGCTTCAGCTATGACGACGAGCTGCGGAAGAATGGCCACTTTGCCGGTGGCGAAGGCCTGCAGGGTCCGCAGTCTGCCGCCACCCTGCGCTGGGAGAATGGCAAGGTCGCGGTGACCGATGGGCCCTATGCCGAGACCAAGGAACAGATCGGCGGCATCCTCATTCTGGAAGCGCGGGACTTGAATCACGCCATTCAACTGATGTCCAAGCACCCCGGAGTGAAGGCGGGTCCGTTTGAGATCCGGCCAGCGGCGGATTTGTCTGGGATGATGCAGGAAAGCGAGGAGCGGAGAGGGTGATTCGGTGGGGCGGTGCGTCAGTGCGTCAGTGCGTCGGTGGGCGGCGCTCGTAGGGAGGGCTTGTAGCTGCATTCGTGAGAATGCGGAATGGGCGGGTGCGAGCGGGCTTTTGGGGTGGGTTGGTGCTGCTGCGTACGTGCGGCCCATCCTGACCACGTTCTTACGAACGCAGCCACGAGTGCAGGAAATAATCTGTGGGCGTGGGGGCGAGGAAGCTCGTAGCTGCATTCGTGAGAATGCGGAAGGGCGGGTGCGAGCGGCCTTTTGGGGTGGGTTGGTGCTGCTGCGTGCGTGCGGCCCATCCTGACCACGTTCTTACGAACGCAGCCACGAGTGCTGGAAATAATCTGTGGGCGTGGGGGTGGGGAAGCTTGTAGCTGCATTCGTGAGAATGCGGAATGGGCGGGTGCGAGCGGGCTTTTGGGGTGGGTTGGTGCTGCTGCGTGTAGGCGGCCCGCCCTGACCACGTTCTTACGAATGCAGCCACGACGGTATGGATCGCGTCAGGATTGTAGAAGAGCCGTCCCGGCTCTTTAGGGTGCTGGATGATGCGGGCACAAGAACCTCGACGGCTCTCCTATATCGCCATCACGACTTCCTTCGCACGATTCTCACCGCAATCACCGCCGAGGCGATCATCAACAAGAAGCCCAGCAACGCTGCGCCGGGGGCGTCGTCAGTCTCGCCGACATAGATGCCTGCGACCGCCAGGGCCACGCCGATGACGACGAGGCCCAGTGCCGCGATGTACTTGGTGGCAGGGGACTTCACGGGGGTGTCTCCCAGGAGTTCGGGCTTGCTCATAGGGGCACAGAGTACGCGCAGGGGATGAACGAATGATGAACCGCGCGTGAAATCGAGGTGAAATGGACCGGCTGGGTGGCGTTGCGTTGGGAAGGTAGAAGAGCCGTCCCGGCTCTTGGGGTTGCTGGGTGGTTCGAGGAACAAGAACCGAGACGGTTCTTCTACAGTGTTGAGCGCAAAGGAGGCGGGGTTTCCCAACCCCGCGGAGGAGCGGAGGATTGGACGCGGGTTGGCGGTAGAGCGTAATTAGCGGGGGAGGCGTCCGGTGTTGTTCGACTGAGCCGTCTAAAGACGGTACTCCAACCCTGCCGACGGACGTCTGGGGTAGATGGGTCGTTTGCAGCCGACGCGGAGTCACATACGCGGGGTTGGGAAACCCCGCCTCCTTTAAGCCTCCCGGCAGGCGTCGCGCCAAAACAAAACGCCCCGACACAGCCTTCAAGCCATGCCGGGGCGGGCAATCTACAGTGGAGCGACGTCTAACGTCTAACTCTTAACTCTTAACTCTTAACTTACCACTTTTTACTCTCCCCTAGAAGTTATACCGCAACGACACCTGCACGTTCCGGGGTTCGCCGTAAAACACGCCGTCGTAGAAGCCGACGTTCTGGTAGTACGTCTTGTCGAAGAGGTTGTTCACCACCACGCTGAGCATGACTTTGTCTGTGATCCGGTACTGCGCGTTCAGGTCAAACACGAAGTAGCCGTTCTGCTCGAAGTTCAGGCTCGCATCGCTGCCCCAGTAGCTGTTGTTGGTATCGCTCTGCCAGCGCATGCCGCCGCCGAGGGAGAGCTTGTTCAGCTTGCCGGGCAGGCGGTAGTTGGTGGAGAGCACGACCATGTCGATGGGCGAGCTGCTGTTGGCGCGGGCGCCGAAGTCGTCCTTCGTGCTCACGTGGGTGTAGCCGGCGTTGATCGTCCAGTCGTCCGTGATGCGGCCGGCCAGCTCGAGCTCGAAGCCCTGGCTGGTGATGGGGCCGGTGGAGATGGAGGGGTAGGTGCCGTCTGGGAAGGGGCTGGACCAGTCGCTGATGTACGAGTTGTCCTGCTCTGTCTCAAACACGCTGAAGGTCGCGATGAGGCGCTTCTCGAAGAACTCGGCTTTGACCCCGGCTTCGATGTTGGAGCCGCGGATGGGGTCGATGATGTTGCCGTTGATATCGCGGCCCATCTGGGGCTCGAAGATATCCGTGTAGCTCACATAGAGGGAGGTCGTGTCCGTCACATCCCATACCAGACCGGCGTAGGGCGTGAACTCGGCGTCCACGCTGGCCACGTTGTCGTTGTACAGGTGCTTGCCCTTGGCGTCATAGTTGTCCGTATAAGTCTCCCAGCTGCTCAGGCGGGCGCCGAGGATGAGGGAGAGGGGATCAGCCAGGCTGAAGCGGATGGAGGCATAGCCGCCATACTGCTCCACATAACGGTCCGCGCTGGGCGTGCCCTGCTTGGGCTCGGTGGGGTTGCGATCCAGCTTGAAGGCATTCGGGATGTCGGCGGGATAGCTTGATGAGGAGTTCGTCCAGACCGGAGTTTCCTCGAATCGGCTGTACTGGAAGCCGGTGGCGATCTTGTGCTTGCGGCCAAAGAGGTCAAACGCCCCCGCCAGGTGGAGATCGGCGTTGTCGCGCGTTTCTTCCATGTACGTGTTCGCGAACCACCAGCTCATGCCGGTGCCGGTGGTCAGGTCGGGAAAGCCGCTGCCGGCGTAGCCGATGACGTTGTCCGTGCTGCCCTCGGTGTGGGAATACCCGGCGCGGATGCTCCAGTCATCGTTAAACTTGTGCTCCAGCATGGTGAAGAGCGTGCCGGTCTCCTTGGTCCAGCGGCTCCAGTCGGCCGCCCAGTTGGTGGAGCGGGGGAGGTTGGCAGGCGTGCCATCGGCAGACCAGTAGGGCACTGCGCCCCAGGAGGCCCCGCGGGGATCGCTCTTCTGGTACTGGTAGCCCAGGCTCAGCGTGGTGTCTTCGGTCAGGTCGGCCTCGACAATGCCGTACAGACCGAACTGCTCCTCGCTGTAGTGATCGAGGTAGGAGTTGCGCTCCTGGTAGAAGCCGACGAAGCGCGAACGCACGCTGCCGTCCTTCGTGATCGGGATGGTCACGTCGCCTTCACCGCGGTAGTACTCCCACGTGCCGATGGTGGCCGCGATGGAGCCGCCGAACTCACGGCCGGGGCGCTTGCGATTGAGATTGATCGTGGCGGAAGGGTAGCCGGGGCCGGAGAGCAGGCCGTTGGAACCGCGCAGGATGTCGATGCTCTCATAGAAGGAGGTGTCATACACGGGCGTCGCGCCCCAGGACTCATTGGCCCCGGTGAAGTAGGGCATGCCATCCACCTGGAACTGGGTGATGGGGAACCCGCGGGCGTAGTAGGAGGTGCGCTCGGTATCCAGGTTCACCACGGTGATGCCGGGTGTGTCTGCCAGCACTTCGGCGATGTTGGTGAAGCCTTCCTGCTCGATGCGCTGGCGGTCCACGATCGTCACAGACTGCGGCGTCTCGCGAATGGTCAGGGCCAGACCCGTGGAGGTCGAGGCGGGCACGGTGGTGATCGGAGCCTCGGCCGTCGCGGTGACGGTGACGGTGTCCAACTCCTGGGTGGTGCCGGGGGCGGCAGCGGCGGGCGTGGAAGGCGTCGTTGAGACGGGAGCGGCAGCGGCGCTGGCTGCGGTTGCCTCTGGCTTGGCAGGTTTTTCAGGCTCTGCGCTCATCCCAGTGAGGGGCAGGCAGGCAAGGGTCGTGGCCAGGGATCCGACGAGGGTGAGAGGGCGGGAGCGAGGGAGTCGTTGCTTGAGGCAATATCTTTGAGGCATACTGGGCTCCCATCGTAGGCCTGGATAGACAGGTCAAACTGAGAATGCGAATGCGTCTCAATACGGTCAATCTCGGGCTAATGGGAGATTGAACGCGGGCTAAGAGCTACGTCGAATCGGTAGGGCGGGCATAGGGAGATGGAGTCCGGGCGGCCTCATCCTTGCAGCAGAAAGACTGTTCAAGTGAACATTATTTTTCTGGCGGGTTTCTCCATCCGGTGCTAGCTGTCTGGGGAGCTGAACTCCCTTCGAACCCATGGCCACGACTGATCCGTATTTCCGTTTTCCCCTGAGTGCTTTGACGTATGGAGAGACTTCATTGCAGTGCATGGGTGCCATTCTGGATCACTCCATACTCTCCGCAGGGGTGGGAGCCAGAACGCTGAATCCCAAGGAGCACGAGGCGCTGGCAGCAGCCCATGCCCTGCCAGATCCTCCACGCAAGGAGCAAGGGGAGGACTGGAAGGCGTACCTGGATGTCTGTGTCGGCTCGCAGCTCACTCAGGCGAAGGTGGGAGACTGGCAGTCAGTCCGGTCGGGCTACGAGAGGCTGCTACAGCACACGTCAGCGCTCCCCAAGTCTGCCCTCGTTACCATCAATGCCAAGTGGGTTTGGAACGCGCTGGACACCGCGTTTATGGAGGCGGGCAGGTCTCCTCTCCACGAAAATGCAGGCTACCTTTCGTGGCGGGAGTTCCGCGTGCTGTGTGCCGTGCTCTCCGTCATCGGGCAGAAACAATACGCCTGGGTCTCTACGAACACCCTTCAGCACCGGGTCTGCGGCTACACCGCAGCCAGCGCCTTCAAGGGCAAGGTGCCTGCGGCGCATTGCCCGCGTCTCTCCCGCTGGATGCTGGGGGCCACGCTGAACCGGCTGGAGGAACTGGGATTCTTCCTGCGCGTGCGCGTCTCCCGGTCCCCCACGGGACGTGGAGGACGTACGGCCTGTAGCATTCGCCACAAGAACCGGGAAGCCCTCGTTATCGAGCTGCGTACCTCCCTCTTCGCCACGGTTGCCGAGAATCGCAAAGCGGACCATCAGCTCTGGACCCAGGGGGTGGGTACCATGTCCCAACGGACCTCCAGTTCTATAATTTCCACATTTTAGCCTCAAGTCCCCTGCAACACGGCCCCAAGCTGCCCCCATGTCATCGGCAACCTCCTCTCAATCCTCCTCAACCCACTTCCAAGGCACCTCCCACCCCACCTGCAACGGCTCAGCAAGTAGCCCTGCAACATTAATGAAAAAGTCTTCCAATGATAAAGTCTGTTGAGTGAGAAAGTCATTGGCGGAGTTGGGCACACTCGGAACAGAGATAGAATCGGAATCGAGAGGAATCGAGAGGGAGTGTGTGAGTGGGTAAGGGGGCGTTGGATGTTGGACGTTGGACGTTGGACGTTGGACGTTGTACGTTAGGCGTGGAAATTCCCACGAAAAGGTGCTGAGGTGGAGGAGATCACGAAGGACCTGGAGAAAGCGCTGGGTGGGAAGGGGAGCTGAGCCATT
>NZ_BATQ01000079.1 GCF_000739635.1 Verrucomicrobium sp. BvORR034
CTGCGCGCTCAGGTGTTGGGCGTGGTCGGTGAGGGGGATTTCGCTAAGCCTCCGACGTCGATGGCCTGACGGCTTCAACACCTGATAGCCCATTCCCCGCCCGAGCGCGCAGCGCTTTTGGGACTGCGGTGAGGATCACCGCTTTTGCGCCCCTTGTGACTTTCGCCAATTGGCGCGTTTGCAGCAGGGCGCTGGCTGCTGCGGGTGTTTTCAGGTGTTGGATGGGGCGAGCCGTTCGAGGGAGGAGAATGTTGAAGGGTTGTTTGATTGCGAGTCCCGGCAGACAACGCAGTAGCTGTCGCGTCGGGGTAGTCCGACGGTCCCGGTCGGTTTGGGAGCGAAGAGGGCGGAGAACAAGGTTGCCTGGGTGGATAGCAGCCGATGGGGTGCACCAGGCGGTTGGGAAGTTGGTGGTCGATCTCTCCGGTTCCGATCGGCGGTTGTGCAAGCACAAACCGCCGCTCCTTGGGGTGTGGGATGGGGTGGAGGACGTTGCAGGTTGATTGATCGCGCGTCCTTGCGGCGACTGAGCCGATGGTCCCCGCCCTCTCTACTCCACCGCCTCGCCGCCCTGCAACGACTGCACCTGCGTCCTCACTGCTTCATCATAGCCTTTCAGCATTTCCTTGAGCTTCACACCGTCTCCACCTTCCCGGTGCACCAGGGCCTGGGCGATGGCGTAGGCGGAATGGAACTGGCCGTCATCGTCAGCATCGATCCAGACGGGGTTGGTCGAGCCGATCACTTTCGGGATGAAAGTCTTGCTGCTGGGCTGGTAGGGGCGGGGGATCTCCCAGAAGGGTTCGGTGATGCCGGGGCCGGTGGCGATGGCGACGAGATGGACATCGTGCGCGGGCTTCTCCACTTCGAAGTTGACCACGCCCTTCACGCCTCCCTTGTGGTGGGAAGAGATCGGCATTTCCCCGATGAGGATGCCGTTGGCATACAGTCCCACTTTGTCAGCTGTCACCCAAGACGGTCCGCTCACGGTGACCTGTACCTTGAGATGCTCGCCCAGCTTGGTGGCGAGATCGCCCACTGTATAGCGGTCGTTCACCTTGATCTGGGTCAGCAGGCCCAGGCTGACCAGAAGCCGTCCCTCCTTGTAGCTGCGCCACACCTCGTCGAGCTTGAGGTTGGCGGGGTTCGCATCATCCGTCGCGACATAGGTTCTGCCCTGGCCGAGGATGAAGCGGTTCACATCGTGGCTGTCGCTGGAGGCGATGGCAGAGATTCGGTGGCCGCGATTCAGGAGGGCAAACCAGTCGCGATAGAGCAGGTGCACGTCCGACTGCATGGCGGCAGAGGTGATGACCTCGACGGCATCAATGTCCAGAACGGAGGCATGGCGGTGCTTCCCGGTCTTGGGATTGAACATCATGCCGCCAAAGGGGATGAATCCGCTGTGGAGGTCGCGTGGGTGGTTGAGCGTCACCACCTTCACACCCGGGGTGGCACGAATGGAGGGGATGAGTTTGGCCCAGTCCAGTTCCTGCTGATTGGGCGGAGTCGCGGCGGCATCCACGGGAAAGGCGTTGAAGTGTCCAGCCTTGGTGGTCACTTCGTTCCCACGCACACCGGTGAAGTAGGGTGTCGTGCCTGTGGAGGCTGCAGCAGGACCGTAGTCGGTGTGATGATTGTGATCGGTGGCGATGGCCAGTTCGATCCCTTCACCCGCGATGGTGCGCATGCGATCCTCGATGGTGGCGTCACCATGGCCACTGTGGGTGAGGGTGTGAATGTGACTGTCGGTCGCGATCCAGCCGGTGGTGTCCACCTCGCGGTTAAGAGCCAGCTGCATATCAAGCGTCTCGCCACGTTTTACCGTGAACTCCCGCCTCTCCACGCCCCATTCGAAACCCCGTCCCGCGTGGAGTACATAGTCTCCGGGGGGGATGGAGAGCAAGGCCTGTCCCTGCGCCGCATACACGACGCCTACTCGCGTGGTGACCTGGGCGGCGGGTTCGGCCCGCAGAGGCTGGAGGGTGCCGTCTCGACGAGTAAGGGTCAACCGGCACGGGAGAGGTGATCCGTCGGCCTTGTTCGTTACGCCCACTTTTACCGATGCCCCACCAATCGCGGCCACCAGAGGCTGATGGGTGATGGAGACGGGTCCGATTTCGATGTCATCGAGCGAAGGCGGGGCCTCGATGCACAGCTTGTTCTCGCCTTCCACCAGGGTGCCGGGAGGGATCTCCAGCACCGTTTCCAACGGAGTCTCTGCGGTGGTGAGGTTGCCCAGCTTCTTGTTGTTCAAGAAGACGGGCCAGTTGAGCTTCACGTCCCTCTGCCACAGATGGAGGGTGCAGGCGGTGGCGTTGGGCTGGGCGGTAAAAGAGATATCGAGCCGCTCGGCATCCACCGGCTTGTCCTTGTAGTGCTCCCATTCCCAGGAGCCTGCCTTGCCCAAGTGTTGCGTGCGGGGCGAGAGAACGAGGGCTGACGAGGCGCTGCCCGGCACCGCGTCAGCGGCGTCTACTGGACAGGGGCCGAGTGAAAGGACGAAGGCGCTGGCTGTGAGCAGCCGGAAGGGATGGGGCACTACACAAGAGGGGAATTGGGTTTCAGGAAACTCCCATCCGGAGGGGCGCGGGATGTCAGACCACGAGCTCCGCAATGGGCCGCCCGTGATCCACAATCGGCGTGGGACGACCATTCAGATCGTTGATGGTGATCTTGGACGAGTCAATCCCCAGGTGATGGTAGATGGTGGCGAGGAAGTCCCCCGGGCCACAGGGTCGCTCGATCACATCCTCGCCCCGCTTGTCCGTCGCACCGATGATGCCGCCCGTCTGGATGCCGCCGCCGGCCCAGATGTTGGAGAAGGCGCGTGGCCAGTGGTCGCGACCGGGCTGGAGGGTTCCAGCAGGCGCGCTGGCGTCACCTGCACCGGTGCTGCGGTCAAAGCTGATCTTGGGTGTGCGGCCGAACTCGCCCGTTACGACCACAAGCACCCGTTTGTCCAGTCCGCGGGCGTAGATGTCCTCGATGAGGGCGGCCACCGCCTGGTCATAGTTGGGCATGCGGAAACGCAGGGCTTCAAACTGATGATGGTTCACGGCGTGGTCATCCCAGTTGCCCACACGGCCGCACAAGGGGCCGCTCAGGCTGCTGGTGACCATCTCCACGCCTGACTCCACGAGGCGGCGGGCGAGCAGAAGCTGCTGACCCCAGCGGTTGCGGCCGTAGCGATCACGGGTCGCGGCATCTTCTTTGTTCAGGTCAAACGCGTCGCGTGTCTGCGGGTTGGTGAGCAGCGTCATCGCCTGGGTTTCAAACTCATCCAGTGCGCCCAGTTCACCCTCCCGGTCAAAGGCACGTTCCATCTTGTCAAGGCTCTTCCGCAGGGCGACCCGCTCGCTGAGGCGGCGCGTCTCGGCATCATCAGCCAGGCCCAGATTCGGCACCTGGAAGTTGGGACGGTTCGGATCATCCGTCACGGAGAACGGTGCATAGGCATCGCCGAGGTAGGCGGGACCATTGTACTCCAGGGGAGGATTGACGCCGATGTAGTTGGGCAGGGGATTGGTACGCTTGCCTTCCTTGGATCTCAGGTAGTGGGCCACCGACATCCAGTCGGGCAGGCGGGGCTTGGGTTTGTCCCGCGTGTCGGCGTCGCCAGACAGCATTTGCATGGATCCTGCCGGATGGCCGCCGGCCTTCTGATTCATCGAGCGCAACACCGTGAACTTGTCCGCGATACGGACGTGGTGGGGCAACAGCTCCGTGAAGTGGGTGCCGGGAACCTTGGTGCTGATCGTTTTGAACGGGCCCCGATACTCACTGCCGATCTCTGGTTTGGGGTCGTAAGAGTCCAGATGGGAGAGCCCCCCTGGCAGCCACACCATGATGATCGCCTTCCGCTCATGCCCAGGTTTCACGGCGTTCTCCGCCCGCAGCTTGAGCAGCCCCGGCCAGGTCAAGGAGGCAAAACCCGACAGGCCGACCTGCATGAAGCTGCGCCGGCTCCAGCTCAGCGGGCCTGCGCAGCGGACCAGTTTGGAAGGGGTGATGATGGAGGACATGGTGGCGTTGAGTGAGGGGGATTACGGGCTGGAGACTGGAAGACTTGCGCGGCCGGGGCCGGTGAAGGGCATCGCTATCAGGTGTGGTGACAAAACCATCATGGCGGGGAGGTGCCTGAGGGCGTGAAAACAGCCAGTTCCCTGCCGCTGGCCCGGTCCCACACGCGGAGGGTGCTGTCTTCACCTCCCGCAATGATCAAGCCGCCTCCTGGTGCGCTGGCCACGGCTTGCATGTAGTCGGGCAGGTTGGCCATTGCGCGCACCTGGGTGCCGTCGTCGCTGACAATGCGGACCAGATTGTCTCCGGCCGATGTGACGAGCTGGTTCGAGGATCCAATGTACTGGAGGGCGGTGACCTCCTTGGTCCAGCCCTCGATCTTCTTGCGCCGCTCACCGGCGAGCATGTCCCAGGTGAGGACGACGCCATCGGCACCAGAACTCGCCAGCACGCGCCCATCAGCGCGGAAGGCCACGCCGGTGACGTGGTGGGTGTGCCCTTCAAAGGCATTGGCCTGCCGGCCTGTGCTGACGTCTGTGACCTTCGCGATCTTGTCCGCTGCGCCGGAGGCAAGTAGCTTGCCGTCGGGTGAGAAGGCGAGGCTGAGGACCGCGTCCTCGTGCAGGTCCTTCAGTGTCTGGAGGGGCTTGCCTGTGGCGGTCTCGAAGACGACGACCTCCCCGGATCGGGAGGGCTCTCCGCTGCCAGCGGCCAGTTTGGTGCCATCCGGGCTGAAGGTCACGGCGTTGACCCGGTCGGCGAACCGGTCCGGCTCGGCATCCCCGCCGTAGGTGCGCTCCAGCTTCCATTCTGGAGCGGCCGGGGTGGCGCGGGTGGAACTCCGGGTCAGGACAAAAGCGCCATCGGGGCCGGATGAAAGCGAGGTGTGGGTTGTTTCCTTGTTGGAGGCGTCCAGAGGTGCGCCGCTGGCGACGGCCCAGAGGCGCATGGAGCCATCCTCCAGCACGGCCCCGATCTGCTGGCTGTCGGCGGAGAAAGCCAGGGCCACTGGGGGTGACGAAGGTTTGGCCGCATCTTTTTTGAGAGTGCTCACCTCTTCCGTGACCTTCGCGGCGGTGGCCTGGGAGGCGGCCAGCGAAGCCTTGGCGGCAGTGACGCCGTCTGCGTTCCGCGTCTTGGTGTCCGTGATGCGCTTCACCTCATCCTGTGCGTCCTTCAGATTGCTTTCTGCTGCTGAGACGGCTGCCAACGCGGAAGTCTCCGTCATTCGCGTGGTGATGAGCTTGTCCTGGGCATCCTTGAGCGATTTCACCAGAGCTGGGTCGGGCTTGTCAGCGGGAAGGGCGGCCAGCTTGGTGGTGAGTTCATCCACCGCCTTTTGCGCCAGGTCCCTGGCGTCTGTGGTGGGCTTCACGACTTTTTGCTTCTCGGGAACAAGCTTTTGCATGGCCGCGATGGTCTCGTTGGCCTTCTTCAGCAGTTCCTCCAGTGCTTTGTTCTGGGCCTCAATACGGGCGATCTCCGCATTCTGGAAGGCCTGCTCCAGCGTCTGCAGTCCCAGCGCCCACTCCAGTGCGGCCGTCTGACGAAGGTCGGTGTAGGTGCCGCGCAGTTCCAGCGTGGGTTTGGCGGCATCTTTCTCCCACAGCCGGACCACGCCATCCGCGCTGCCGGTGGCGATCCTTGTTCCCTGGGGGGCGGTGGTGCTGCTGGTGATCTTGCTCTTGGTAGTTTCCTCAGTCTTCTTCAGCCAGGCGGGGTCAACAGGGTGGGGAGTTGTCGGTGCCGCCGGGGCCGCTGGGGTGGCGGGGGCCAGCTTCCACAGCTTTGCTTCACGGAAACTGCCGCTCGCCAGTCGCGTGCCGTCCGGGCTGAAGGCCAGGGTCTGCACCATGCCGCGGTGGGCTGCTTTTCCAGGAGCGGTGGCGTCGTGCAGTTCAGACACGAGCTGCCGGGTGGCAAGATCGTAGATGAAGATCCGGTTGGACCTGCCGCAGGCGGCGAAACGTCCATCTTGGGTGACCGCCACGGCGTAGATGGGATGCACACCCGCGGCCAGAGGCTGCCATTGCACCTGCCGGACCTCTTGTTGGGCGACCGGGGCACCCTGGTCGATCCAGAGTTTCAGCAGTTCGATTTCGCCAGGGGTGAGATTGACTGCGCCCGACTTGTTGTTGGCCGGGGGCATCTCCATGTCGTTCTGGTGGCGTGAGGCCTGTACCACCAGGCTCTCCGCTCCCTTTCCGGTGATGAGGGCTGGACCGGAGTCTCCTCCCGCCTTCATCGCCTCGGGCGTTTCCATGTTCAGGCCAGCCTTTGTCGTGGTCTTGTTGTGGCAGGAGATGCAGTTCGCCTTGAGAAAGGGCTGCACATCCTTGTAGAACTCGAGGGGCTCACCCGCTGCATGCGCAGTGGTGGCCAGAATCAAAGGGAAGGCTGCCAGGGGAAGTTTCACGAGGGAGAAAAGGAAATAACGAGGAAAGCGGGAGTGGTCGTCAGACCGTGGGCGGGTAGAGCACCTCGATGATGAGGTGGGCACCGGTGGCGTTGGCACCGGCGACGATTTGAGGGATGCCATGGAGGACGTCCAGAGAGGCTTTGTGGGTGTGCCCGGCAAAGACGCCCAGGAGGTTGGGGGCGGCGAAGACTTCGCGGTGAAACTCCAGGGTCACGGCGGTGTGCCCCTCCTGCCGCCAGGGAGGGCGACGTTCAATGGTGAAGCCCTTGTCCACCTTGGCGCCCCAGGCGGGATGACCGCAGCCAAAGCCGACTGGGCGCCCCGGAGCATAGAGGGGGATGTGCACCATCAGCACGAGGGGCTTGCCCGTGGCCACCTGGGCCTTGAAGAACGCCAACTGCTCCGGCAGGATCTCATAGGTGGAGTTGTCCAACATGACCACGCGGACTCCGCCGACATCCAAGGCGGACATCAGCGGGTTTGCTCCCTGGTGCAGGGGTAGGAGGCGCTTTTCACTCCACTCCTTGCGGAGATCTGCCGAGGTGCCGGGCAGGCCTTCGTAGTGCCAGTCGTGATTGCCCGCCGTGTAGCGCCAGGGAACGTTCAACGGGGCCAGCCGGGACTGGACCCACTCGATGGCCGCCTCCGAGGGGAAGCTCACGATGTCACCCACCAGCAGCGCGGCGGCTGCATGCTCCTTCTGGGCCGTTTGAATAGTTTCCTCGAAACAGGCCTCCGGCTGGGTGGGCTGGAGGGTGCGAAAGTGCTTGGTCTGGTTGTAGGCCTTGGCCATGCGGCCGCTGTACTCGCGGAAGGGGGCGCCGCGCTCGTCATCGCGAAACAGATGGGTGTCTGCCAGCATCACGAGCTTCACCGGCTCCGTCACCTGGGGGCTGTACAACCGGACGCGGACGTCATCGATGGCAAAACCGGCCCGCAGCGAGCCTGACGTGGAGGCTGCTGCGAACCCTGAGCCTGGGGCCTCGGCACCCTGGATCAAGGCGGGACCAAGGAACGAGCCCGCTGCGGCAGTCTGCAGGAGCCGGCGTCTCGTCATGTTGTGGGCGGATGAATTCATGAAAGCGACGGGAACTCAGCGGTTCACGGTTTGCTGGAGGTCGTGGCGGCAGAGGCAACGGGGGCGGGTTTCACGGAGAGCCGGATGGGGGATGAAACAACGATGTCCACGGTGTCCCGGGGTTCCGCCGTGGTGCTGACTGTCTTCATCCTCTTGGTGGCTTCCGCCATCAGGGCACCCGCCTGTTGAGCTTTTGCGGCAGCAGCCTTTGCTGCGGCGGCATCGGTGGCGGCGATTTTTTTGGCCTCTTCGGCAGCCGCTTGGGCCAGCAGTTCGGCTTTCTTCTGTTCCGCCTCTGCCAGGGGCACGGCGGCGGGGTTGTAGCGGTACTTGCTCACAGCGGTGCCATAGAGGGCCAGCGCGTGCTCCCCGACCGGAAGCTTGAGCGCGGCGAGGTCGAGCGTGAGGGTTGTGGTCTCCGCCTTCATCGGGATGTCTATTTCCTTCACCCCGGCAAAACCATCGCCGTACGCTTTGAGCTTGAGAGACGTACCGGTGAACTCGTTGCGCCAGGTGATCTTCAGCGGGATCGTCACCGTGGTGCCCACCGTGGCCTCCACGACCTTGCTGTCGGCGGGCTCGATGGTGAGAGGCGCTGGCTCAGAGTTGCTCACTGACACCGGGACATCGGCCATGAGACGAGGCGCAGGGATTTCACCCTTCGCGTCCTTTACGGGCCACTTCATGGTGGCCATCCGGCAGGGACGGAGGGTTTCCTGGCCATTGATGACAGCCTTGCCGGTGATACTGGCCAGGGAAATGCCCGCAGCAGCATCGCTGGCGGCGGTGAGGATGAGGTGACCGTAGGACTTGCCAGCACCGATCTTCAGGCCCGTGGCGGTGACGCCGGTGGGCAGACCTTCCATGGCAAGCTCGATGGCTCCGTCGAAGCCATCACGCCGTTGGGTCACCACTTCAAAGACCCGGGACTCGCCAGCCCGAAGGGCCATGGGCTTGGAGAGGGCGGCGCGGTCACCATTGCGGAGGGTCATGTGCACGCCCCAGGCGGCCAGAGAGAAGTCGGGGGCGGCTTTCCGGACCAACAGCCGGTATTCATTGTCCGGATCGCTGCGGGTGCCGCCAAAGAGATCCCGCAATTGCAGGCGGTAGATGCCGTCCTCTTTTACCTCGAATTTCCCGTTCACATCCGGGGAGCCGGCGT
This sequence comes from Verrucomicrobium sp. BvORR034, assembly GCF_000739635.1. GTDB lineage: Bacteria > Verrucomicrobiota > Verrucomicrobiia > Verrucomicrobiales > Verrucomicrobiaceae > Verrucomicrobium. Next base: position 8,683 of record NZ_BATQ01000079.1, read on the forward strand.
TGTAGGGCGGGCCATCATAGGCGTACCCATTCGAGGAGAGCTTCATGGGGCTAGGGATGTCGTAGAGCTCCGCCACATCGGTGAGCGTCTCTTTCCCATCCGCCTGCTTCACTTGCTGCACCAGCACGAAGGGGTCTGTGTCGCGGCCGAGGCGCTCGGAGGCAACCTCCACCCACCAGGTCTCGCCCTTCTTGGCCGCGAACTCATAGGTGTCCACATCCGCAGCGGGATAGAAGCTGCCGCCAATGTCGCAGGGCAGGGAGACCTTTTGAGCCTCTGGGGCGCGGTTGTTGGGTTCCGCTTCGCGGTTGGCGGGGGTGGCTGTCAGGCCAGCGGGTGGCCAGGACATGGCGCTCACGGTCTGGGTCTCAGGCTGGCGGGGAAGAGGTGCCTGTCCAGAGGTGGTCTGCAAGGCCAGCCGGTAGAAGTAGCGCTCACCGCCCTGGAAGGTGAGGTCATTGAGTTTGATGAGATAACGTCCATCGGCCGGAGGCGTGAAGTTCAGGCGGCCTCCAGTGCGGTTCACCAGCAGATCCCGCCCCTGTGCATCGGCGATGACAACCACGGGCGTCAGCCGTGAATCGATGCCTGCCGCCGCGCAATCCACGACGATGGGTTGCCCCTGTTTGGCCTGGAACGCATAGTGATCCACGGCACGGCGGGTCATGCTGGCGTTGCAGATGGAGTTGAGCTCCAGCGCCATGGCCGACTCCACCGTGTTGTTCGCCGCGGTGCGGGTTATTTCCTTTAAGTTGCTCACGGCGAAGGCCCGCACGGATGAGATGCCCAGTCTGGAGAGCACTCTGGCATCATGCACGCCGGCAGGGGTGCCTGGGGCAACGCTCACGAGGAACTTGTTGGGCACGGGAGTTCCGTCGGCACCCGTTACGGGGCGGGCGGTGATTTGGGGGGAGGAGAACTGAAGGGACGTGACGTCTTCCAGATTCTCACCCGTGATGGTGACTTCCACCGAACCGCCAGCTTGGGCCCCCATCGGCATGACGGTCAGCAGTCGGGGCAACGGGAGGGTGACCTGCTGCGCAAGGGTGGGAGAGGCCGCTGCGAACCATACGGAGACCGCGACGCCCAAGGTGGGGAGGAACAAGTGCCTGCTAGTCATGAAAAGGGAGCGGTTTGCGTTAGTGGTTGTAGAGAAACTCCTTGGTGTTCACGAGCGCCCAGATGAGGTCCTCGTAGCCCTGGCGGAGGGCTTGGGCGGCTGGGAGTGGCTTGTCTTGCGCATCCAGTCGCGGCTTGAGCAGGTGGGTCTCACTGAGTCGGATTTCTTCAGCGGTGGGCTCGCGGGAGAGGGCGGCCTGGTAAAGCTCGCGAATGCGGTCGGGCACAGATTTCTCCGCCTTGCTCAGGCGGTCTGCTCGACCGTTGCTCACGGCCAGCTTGGCCTTCACATCCGCGGCGTTCATGAGGTGCAGGCTCTGGGCCAGGCTGGAGGATTGCACCCGCTCGCATTCGCACACACTGGCCCCTTCAGGCCGGCCGAAGACTTTCAGGAAGGGGGAGGCGCGGTTGTAGCTGTTGTCCGGCAGGGAGATGGCGCGGGTGCCGGGTGGGAGGTCGGCGAAGTCGGACTGGGCACCTGTCACTTGGTTGATCGCATCCAGCAAGACCTCGGCCTGCATGCGCTTGGGGTAGAAGTGGGAGAAGTTCTGCCGGTCCACCGCATTGTGATCGTTGGGCATGGCGCTGAGCTGGTAGGTCTGGCTGCGGGTGATGACTCGCACGACCTCCTTCAGGTCGAACCCGCTTTCGACGAAGTGTTTGGCCAGGTCGCTGAGGAGGGCAGGATTGGTCGCGGGATTGGAATCGCGGATGTCATCCTCAGGTTCGATGAGCCCACGCTTGAAGAAGTGTTTCCAATAACGGTTCACCAGGGCGGTGGCGAAGAAGGGGTTGTCCTTGGCTCCCATCCAGTCCGCGAGTTGCAGGCGCGGATCATCATCGGGGGCGATCTCCAGGATGGGGCCACCCAGAGCGGCGGGCTTCACGGGCGTGCGGGTCTTTTTGTTCTCCAGCTGGGCCGTGCCCCGCTTGTGGAAGATGAGATCCTCCCCGGCAATCGCGGTGGGCTTGCGACCCACCTGGCTGAAGAAGGCGGAGAGACTGTAGTAGTCCTGCTGGCTCCAGCGTTCGAACGGGTGATGGTGGCACTGGGCGCACTGCATGCGCACGCCCAGGAAGAGCTGCGCCACGTCTTCCTGTTGCAGATGGGGTTCCTTCACCCGCTTGTACCAGGCCACCGGGGGATTGGAGACAATGGTGCCGGTGGCCGCCAGGATCTGGCGCACGATGTCGTCGTAGGGGCGGTTGGCCAGCAGGCTGTCCCGCATCCAGGCATGGAAGGCAAAGTTGGCGGTAATATCAGCCGCGTCATCTCGCTTGTTCTTGAGCAGGGCGGTCCACTTGTTGGCGAAGTAGTCGGCATAGTCCGGGCTGCTCAAGAGTGCCTCGATGGCTTGATCTCGTTTGTCAGATGCCTGGGATGTCTGGAAGGCTTGGACCTCCTCCAGCGTGGGCAGCCGGCCCGCGATGTCGAGAGAGACGCGGCGCAGGAACGTGGCATCGTCTGCTACGGGTGAAGGGGGGATGCCGATCCGTTTGAGGTTGGCGAAGACATGCTCATCCACGAAGTTCTTCGCAGGAGGGAGAACCTCCACTGGGGCTCCCAGTGGAATGGTCACGCTGAAGACGGAGACCTGCCCGGCATAACGCACCATCACGGCCACGTTGCCAGGGATGTCCTGCGTGGTCACGAGCCCTTCCTCGGTCGTCTCCGCCATGCTTTTGTCATTGGCTTCGTAGAGAGACAGTGAGGTGACGTCGCGAGTCGAGCCATCGGTGAAGCGGGCGGTGACTTTGAGCTGCTGGGTCGTCTTGGCCTTCATGGACAAGACGGAAGGCTCCACTGTGATGTTCGCCAGCTTGGCATCCTCGGGCCGTCCATAGGCCATTCCTTCGCGGATCCAGCGCACAAGGGTGGCGTATTCGTGCGAAGCGGGATCGAGTTTCTTGCCCCCACCGTGAGGGACGATGTTGGCCGCTTTCAGCACCAGCAGGCTCTGCTCTGGCGCGGCGGGGAAGACGCGGCGTCCCTTGCCCTCTTTGACGATGTACTCGTAGTCCTCCTGAGGCTCGAAGCCGAGCAGGGAGAGGCGGAATCCGCGCTGTCCGGTGCCCGCTTTGGCGTGACATCCGCCGGAGTTGCACCCTGCCTTGGTCAGGATCGGCTCGATGTCGTTGACGAAGTTGAGAGGCGGGTTTTTTTGAGGTGCCTCGGTGGTCTCAGCGCCAGGGGCGCTGAGCGTGAAACAGAACAGCGCCGTCGCGATGTATCCCAGTCGCCCCACGCTGGGGCGTGAGCGGGTACATCTTGGGCTGGGGAAATGCCGGCGCGGAATCTGTCTGTCCATCAGGACAAACATACGGAATCAGCGGGCAGGATCTGGCTTGGTGCGTGCGGAGTGCCCTGTGGAGAGGCGATAAAACGGGCTAATTGAGGGGGTAATGGGATAAATGCGTAGGGAGCCGTCACAAAAAGTCAGGGCGGGGGAGGCGTGCGGAAGTGGGAGGGAGGAGTGGTGGAGTGGTGGAGGAAAGGTAGAAGAGCCGTCTCGGCTCTTGGTTGCGGAGGGAGGAGGCGGTTGACGGTCGTGGAGGTGTCGATGGCGATGGGGCGGGAGAGGGTGAAGTCGGCCTCCAGATCTTGAGTTTGTCGAAGCTTGGTGACCTGGCGTGAAGCAATAGATTGCAGACGCTTCAGCTAGTGCCTCCTCACGTCGACAACTACAGGGGCGCTGAGTCGTTGGCGATCAAATACCAGTGGGTGAGAGTCGAGGCGTGAGCCGTCGGGGTGGGTGCGGATACAGAAGATGTTTGGGGATGCGTTCTGTCGTGCGACCGTCAAGCCCGGTCGTAGTCGACGAAGTGAGGAGAATAGACCAATCGCCGCGCTCGGGGTGGCAGCCAAGGAACCCCCTTGAGAAGGCCCGCCTCAGACCGAAGTTGATCCCAGTATGGGATCTGTAGCACAGCCCAAGGTTGGACGAGCCCTAAGCGAGTCAACCTTGGGTAGCGTCGCAGGAGATGATCAGGTGGGAAGGCCGACTGCATCTGCTTCGCCCCCCCCTCGCCATCAACACCTCCATGTCAGCCCCCAGGTTTCCTGGCAGGCACTAACTTCCTGGTATGCGATGTTTGAATCGTGAAACGCGATCGCGTGCCCAAGGGGCTGCAGGGCCGCGAGGGATGCCGCATCAAACGTCCCTGTCGGCCCGGCTAACACCTTTGCCTCCCGATGAGGGATAAGTTTCCGGAGCATCTATGGGCCTACGGCCCGACCAAAATGGGCTCGGTGGAGATCTCCGATTTCACGCCGCGCAGTTGCCACTCCAGGTACTGGAAGATGCGCTTGTTGAGTTCGTCGCTGTGGAAGCTGTGACCTCCGTTGGTAAGAGGAATCAACAGGGAGGTGACGCCTGCCTGCTTGAGGGCCTTGTCGATCAAGGTCGCGTGTTCGAAGCTGACGCGCAGATCCTTGGTGCCATGGGCGGTCAGGACTGGAGGATCGTCAGCCGAGACGTAGGTGACGGGGGAGGCGGCTTTGCCGGAGAGGGTCCGGTCACCGTCGCCCAGCAGGCCCACCACGGCGGGATCATCCAGGGCGGAGACCATCTTGCCATCCTGGTTCATGAGCGGGAGCGTCAGATCCTCGGGGCCGCAGAAGTTCACGACACAGGTCACCCGGCTGCTTTGATCTTTGAAGGGGCCAAGGTCTCCTTCCAGTTCCTTGACGCCACCGGAAGTGCCCAGCAGGGAGACGAGGTGTCCGCCGGCGGATCCGCCCCACACGGCGATGCGGTCGGGATCAAGGTTGTACTTGGCGGCGTTCCCGCGAATCCAACGGATGGCGGCCTTGCAGTCATAGATCTGTGCGGGCCACTTGGCCTCTGTGCTCATGCGGTAGCCTACGGAGATGCCCGCGTAGTTGCCATTGAGCAACAGACCGCCCAGGGCTCCGGCGGCGCTCTTGCGGTCACCGCCGATCCAGGCGCCGCCGTGGATGAACACGACCACGGGCAGGGGCGTGCTCACGGTGCGATTCTTTGGGACATACAAATCCACCATCTGACGGGGATTGGTGTTGCCTGCGTAAGGAAGGTCGAAATGGGCTTCGATCGGATGATTGCCGATGCGTTCCAGGATCACTTCATTGGTGACCGGCGGGGCTCCGACAGTGGGGAGGGTGGGCAGGAGCAGGGCCAGCAGCAGGCCGCGGTGGAGGAGATTCATGCAGGGGACAAGACGACGGGTGAGGTGGGGAAGTTACAGCGGGGAGGTGAGAAGGTGTGAGTGGCACCGTTGGAGGCGCAATCCGGCGGGCTCAATGCGCATACTGAAAACAGACGATTAGGACCCGTGGAGAGCCAGGGCGGACGATCATATCGGCTCCGGCACTCAACTCATAGAACACGGCATCGGGATCCAGGGGATCGCAGCCCAGCTCGACGGGAAGGTCTCCCACACGATACGGAGACCCTTGCAGCCGTACTTGACGCTTGGTGGAGGGCTGACGGGATCCGACAAACTGACGCAGGGACTCAGGATCAAGCTCGAAGGAACAGTACTCTCTGATGCCCATCATGGCATACGTGAAGGTGGTGCTCCCCAGCGGGTGATAGGCGAGGTAGTTCCGATGCCTCTGCGGCAGGGGCGTTTCGCTGAGGCGCTCGATCCGCCTCTGAGAGGTGTGTGGCTCGCGAACCTGAGACCAGATCATGATCACGGTCAGTGCCAAGAGCGGGCCGGCGACGGCCATCAGGAATCGGCGGCGGCAGTCCAGCGCCAGGGGGAGGAAGATGAAAGTCAGCCCAATCGGGCAGACGAGCGATCCCAGTGCGGGAACGATCCCGTGAATCAGCGGCCCCGGAGCCTGTCGGAGGATGAAACCGATGTTGCTCCACGAACCTGAGGAGCTGGCGAGAAGCACGAGATCTGCCAGATAGAAGGCGGAGAGGTAAAGTCCCACGCAACCAAAGAACACCGGCCAGCCTGCTGGATGGCAGGTACGCTTGGGGAGGGTGGATGGCGGAGGTTGTTTCATCAGGCTCCCGCCAGCATGCCGAAGTGGCGATGCGGTGGGAAGTCCTGAGGTGTGAATTCGACGTGAAGGAGTTGTGAGGGTTTGGTGAAGGGGCGGGGCGGGGCGGGGCGGAGTGGAGTGGTGGAGTGGTGGAGTGGTGGTGGGGGGTAAAGGAAACTACTAGAATCCGCCGAAGGGAATGTAGAAGAGCCGTCCCGGCTCTTGGTGGCGCGGGATGGTGCGGGTGATGGCGGTGGGGCAGTGGATTCCGGAGAAATCCCAGCCATTAGCCAGGGTTGAGCGTAGCGATACCCCTGGAGAACAAGAATCTGCGTTCGCCCAGGAGGGGTGACAGCAAGGTCCTCGTTCTGATGGACATCGCTGGCATCCACTCCGGGATGCAATACTCATTTTGATCTTCCGGAGGTGTCAGTCGCTACGCTCCTTCAACCATCCGGCTAATGGCTTTGATGCCTCCGGCATCGCGTAGCCCGGCCCGGTGCCCACAGGCGCATCAATCACACTTGGCGTGCGGTCCCCATGCTTCCTCGGACTGAGTCATCGCCAAGTTAGTGAGGAGGAGAGTAGTAAATGATAAGTATGCGTGACGACGCTGGATGCGTGACAATATCGGTATCCCATCCGGCGGGGTACACGACCAGGTCAGGAGATTGTAGATCAAAGGCAATCTCTGGTGGCATGTCCGCATGGAGCCCACTTTGGCTTTGCAGTTGAAGCTTGCGTTCTTCCGAGGGATGAAGGTTGCCGAGGCAATGATTTCCTGGATTCGGAATCAAGATGAAAACTGTAGCAATCGCGTATGCCGGAACCGATGCGAACCAGCAAGTTGGAGCCTTGAGGGTGATATGCCAAGTAGCGGTCGTGAGCTGCTGGAAGTGGTATCTTCAGTTGTTGAGCCAGTCGATCCTTTGATGTGCCAGGGCTGCTGAACACCATGTAGACCATTAGAATTGAGAGGGTCAGCATCGGGGCCACCAGAGCGACCATGAGTCTGCGGCGGGATTGGAAGGTGATGGGGATGAACAAGAGTGTAAGCCCCAAGGGGCAGATCAATGAGATGAAGCCGGCAAACGCTCCCTTGGCCAGCGTTTCGCCAGCATACCGTTTTACGACAGCAAAATCGGATCAGTTCTCAAAGCTGCTAGTCAGGAGAATGACGTCTCCAAGCAAGTATGACGCGAAGTAGATTGTCAACGCGCCGAGGAAGATTGGCCATGCGGCGGGGTGAGAAGTGGGTGGAGAGTCGGCCTCGGAATGTTGTTTCATGATGCTCGCACAAGGATGACGAAACGGGAGGCGGATGGGAACTGCCAAGCGGTGAATTCGGCGTGAAGGAATGGTGTGAGTTTGGTGAAGACTCGGCGAGGCCGGGAGTGGCAGAACAGGGTAGGGCTGCACAAAGAAGGTTTTTTCCTTTCATTGCGTGATAGTTCTCCTGCAATGTGTCAGGGGCCTGTATCAGACCATGACCGAACCGCTTCCTTCCACCGCAACAGCGCCTGCTTTACGCAGTGGGCTGGGGTTTCACAGCACCCGGTGGACGCGAGTCTGTCTGGCGAAGGCTCCTTCCGAGGAGGGGCGGGTGGCTCTTGCGGAGCTTTGTGAAGCTTACTATGAGCCGGTGGTGGCGTTTTTACGCTGTGAACTGCGCGATGCGGACGGGGCCCGGGAGCTGGCGCACGCTTTCTTCGCGCAGGTTTTGCGGGGTGGCACCATGGGGGCGGTGGATCCGGCGCGCGGGCGATTCCGATCCTATCTGCTTGGTGCGGTGAAGCATTTTCTGTCCCATCACCGGATGGCGGCGCATACGATGAAGCGTGGGGCGGGCTGGAGTGCGGTGGACTACGAAGGCGAGGAGATGGCAAACCTGGTGGATCCCGCGCAGCCTTCTCCGGATGCGCAATACGACAAGCAGTGGGCGGTAACGCTGCTATCGCATGCGTTGGATCACTTGCGTGAGGAATGTGTGGGGCAAGGGAACGGGCCCTTCTTTGAGATGGTGAAGCCTCTGCTGATGGGCGAGGGAGGGTATGGCGAACAGTCCGGTCTGGCCCACGAGGCGGGGCTGAGTCTTCCGGCCTTTCGCATGGCGGTGCAACGATTGAAGAGGCGATTCCGCCAGAGGGTGCGCGAGGAGGTGGCGGGTACGGTGGGAGACTCTGCGATGGTGGACGTGGAGCTCCAGGCATTGTATCGTGCTCTTCTGGATGGATGAAACTTTTCGGTGATGATTGGGAATCGACGCGTCAGGACCGGGTATGAGTGAATCATCCACAGAGATCAAAACAAGCTGCCCCAAGTGCGAGAAGCTGTTGGTAAACGCCCAGGCTCCCCTGGGGCTGTGCCCTGCCTGCCTGATGGGTCAGGTGCTGGAGCCAACCCAGACTCACGGGGGAGAATCGGCTCCAATGCCCACTCTGACACCCGAGGAACTGGCACCGTATTTCCCGCAACTGGAGATCCTGGAGTGTTTTGGGCGCGGGGGCATGGGGGTGGTTTATAAAGCTCGTCAGAAGTCATTAAACCGGTGGGTGGCGTTGAAGCTGCTGGCTCCGGAGCGGGTGGGGGATGGGGATTTTGCAGTTCGGTTTGAGCGTGAGGCCCAGGCTCTGGCGCGGCTGAATCATCCGCATATTGTTGCCGTGCACGACTTTGGAGAGACGCAGGGTTTTTATTACCTGATCATGGAGTTTGTGGATGGGGTGAATCTGCGCCAACTCATCCAGACGCGGCGGCTGTCACCCAAGGAGGCTCTGGCCATCGTGCCGCCGGTGTGCGAGGCGCTGCAATGTGCTCACGAGCACGGGATCGTGCATCGGGACATCAAACCGGAGAACATCCTGGTGGACAAGGAGGGACGCGTGAAGATCACGGACTTCGGCATCGCCAAGATGGTGACGGGTGATGAGGCTGTCGTTGACGAGGGGTGCGTCACCTCGGCAACAATTGGGATGGGGACACCGGCTTACGCTGCGCCAGAGGCAAAGGAGCAGGGGGTGATGCCGGATCATCGGGCCGACATTTATTCCCTGGGGGTGGTGCTCTATGAGTTGCTTACGGGTGAGCGTCCAGGAGAAAGGCTGGAGCCGCCGTCCCGCAAGGTGCAGGTGGACATTCGGATCGATGAAATAGTGCTGCGGGCCCTGGAGACAAGTCCGGAGTTGCGGTTCCCCACGGCTGCGGAATTTCGGACGCAGGTGGAGACGGTGGCGGCGGCGATGGAGAGGGGCGAAGAGGAGGAAAGACCCAAACAACCTGGGGCGGCGCGCAAGGGGCGGCGCTCGGTGATGGAGATGCTGGCGGGCTCGCCAGTTATTTCAGAGGTGCTGCAACACCTGACGCCCGCAGAGCGGCGGGAATTTGCCTTGCTAGTGTAGTGTTTCTTAAATAGCTATACAAAACGATCCGGACGTATATGTTTTTCTCATGGCTCGTCCGATTCGTCTTCTTGCCCTCGATGACACCCAAGTCAAAGACCTCAAGGCGGTCACCGGACGCCACTCGTCCCCACAGCGGTTGGTTATGAGAGCCAACATCATCCTCCTTCGCAGCCAGGGACTCTCCCAGCAGGATGTGGCCTCTCGTCTCTCGGTGGAGCGTGTGGTCGTCGCCAAATGGGAGTGCCGTTTCCGGCAGGAAGGGATGGCTGGCTTGCAAGAGCGGCAGCGTAGCGGAAGGCCTTCTGAGCTCGAGCCGGCCATCAAGGCGGCAATCCTCGTCGAAGCTGTGCGCCCGCCGTCACACCGGACACGCTGGAGCACACGATCCATGGCCAAAGACAAAGGGGTTTCCAATGCCACCGTCCATCGTCTCTGGAAAGCCAACGACATCAAGCCGCACCTCACACGGACTTTCAAACTCTCCAACGACAAGGATTTCGAGCCCAAGTTCTGGGATGTCATTGGTCTGTATCTTGATCCTCCGGAAAAGGCCCTGGTCTTCTGCTGTGACGAGAAGAGCCAGTGCCAGGCGCTCGAACGCACGCAACCGGGATTGCCGTTGGGCATCGGGCACGTGCGCACAGCCACCCATGACTACATCCGGCACGGGACCCTGACACTCTTTGCCGTGCTCAATTATCTGGACGGGAGCATCATTCGTCACACCACGCAACGCCATACCCATGTCGAATGGCTGGCCTTCCTCAAACAGATCGACAGCGAGACACCCGAAGGATTGGCCCTGCACCTGGTCATCGACAACTACTCAACTCACAAACATCCCAAGGTCAGAAGCTGGATCAAATGGCGCAACCAACGGCACGGCAAGGCGCATGGGATCGAACGCATCGTTCTTCACTTCACTCCAACCTCCTCGTCCTGGATGAACCTTGTTGAACGCTTCTTCAGAGACCTGACCGAGGATGCCATACGCGAGGGCAGCTTCACCAGTCTGAAGGATCTGGAGCAAGCCATCGAAGCCTACCTCGCGGACCGCGACCGAAATCCACGGCGCTATGTCTGGAAAGCCAAGGGCAGCGAGATTCTTGCGAAGATCCACCGCGCACGAATCTCCATGAATCCAAACAGAAGTTAAGAGTAGGTATTTGAGAATCACTACACTAGGGGGCATGTTCTCGCTGTGGAATGTAACGACGTTTTTCCTGCCGGTCTTCATCGGATTCATCTGGATGCCTCGTCCGACGGGATGGATGGCTGCCGGGGTGGTGCTGGTCCTCGGATTGCTGGGGTACCCGCTGTGGCGCAAGATGCATCTGCTGTATCTGTGCTTCACCGCGTGGGGGAAGGAGCGCCGTTTGACACCCAGTCAGCTTGTGGGCGGTCCATCGGAGAAGGCAGCACGACGAAAGGCGCGGGTGCTTGCGGTGTTGATTTTCTTTGGCGTGGCAGTCGCCGCCCAGGAAATCAGCGCAGCGACGGCGTGGTCGAGATCGAATGTGATGTGGGGATTAGCGGGGTTGACGTTGATGCTTGCGATGTTCGAGGGCTGGAGGATGAGGTGGGGAGCGAAGGGGGGCGGGGAGGTGGAGTGATGGGGTAGCGGGGGGATGGAGGGATGGTGCTGGGAACGTCAGTCAGCGCGATGTGGCGGGAAGGGTGGAATAGGAAATAATCGTCTGCGCCGGAGGGAAGGTAGAAGAGCCGTCCCGGCTCTTGGTGGCGTGGGAGGGCTCGGGTGACGCTCGTGACGGCCTCCACACCTGAGAACCTGTTTGGATAAAAACATCTGGGTGTGGCAGGATAAATTAAGGGATTAAGATAAGAGCGGCTTCGCCGAGGCTGAGATCTACCCCTCCGGGTTGCGGTCCTTTTGAGCCTGGACTGCGTTGCTCATCGGTTGTGAATCTCGATTCACGCCCTCTTCGCGCCTTGTCCAGACTCAAAATGCCTCGCAACACCCCCAGCGTTTTTATCCAAACAGGTTCTGAGGCTCTGCGCCATCTTTCCCAACGTTGAACTGCAACCTGCGCAGGCAAAGGGACATCGCTGGCATCCACTCCGGGATGCAATACTCATCTTCATCCTCCGGAGGTGTCAGTCGCTACGCTCCTTCAACCGTCCGGCTAATGGCTTTGATGCCTCCGGCATCGGGTTTCGAGTGCGACTGAGCTTCGGGCGAGCTGACCTTGCAGCAGGCCGCGGCCTGCGCTCCCCCAATGCAAAATGCCCCGATGCGCGGGGGGCGGAGGCTGAAGGTGTTGCAGCGTAGGTTGATCGCTGCATCACCTGGCGGGCCCTTCCGCAGGATGCAGAAGGGGGCACGCAGGATGCGAGCGCTCCCCAATGCGCGGCGCGACAAGGCTCCCGCTACCCTTCCACCTCAGTTGTCACGACGCTGGCGGATCCTTCGCGCAGGGCTTGCTCGAGGGCGCGCCAGGCGAGGGTGGCGCATTTCACGCGCTGGGGGAAGCGCCAGACGCCTTGGAGGAGTTGCAGATCACCCAGGATGTCTGGCGGATTCTCTGTCTGCTTGGTGATCAGGTCGTGGAAGGCGGCGATGAGTTCCTCCACCTCGGCGCGGCTGCGGCCTTTGGTCTTGATGGTCATGAGCGAGGCGGAGGCCTGGCTGATGGCGCACCCTTGACCGGTGAACTTGATGTCGGCCAGTTTCAGGCCGGTGTCCGCGAGCTTCACGGAGACCACGATCTCATCGCCGCAGGATGGGTTGTCACCTTGAACCTTGACCACCTTCTCGCCCGCCTCCGTGGCGTCTGCCTCGCTCAGCTCACCGAAGTTGCGCGGGCGCCGGGAGTGATCCAGCAGCACCTGCTGGTAGAGTTCTTCGAGGTCGGAGTTGGGGATCATGGAGGGAGGAGAGAAAAGAAGAGAAGGAATCCGCGGATCGACTCCGATCAACTGAAGAATCGGGCGGCCTCCTGGAGGATGGTGATCATGCGATCAATCTCCTCCTTGGTGTTGTAGAAGTAGAAGCTGGCGCGGGAGGTGCCGGGCAGCTTGAACTTCTTCATGAGCGGCTGGTTGCAGTGATGCCCGCCACGGAGGGCGAGGCCGTAGCGGTCGGCATAGGTGGTGAGATCATGCGGATGCGCGGACTCCATGACGAAGCCGACGAGCCCGCTGCGATCACGGGGCCCGATGATGCGGATGCCGGGCACGTCTGCCTCCATGCGCTGCTGGGCATAGCGGACGAGTTCGCCATCGTGCGCCGCGATGTTCTGCCGGCCGATGCTTTCCAGATAATCCACGGCGGCACCAAGTCCCACGGCACCGGCGATGTTGGGCGTGCCTGCCTCAAACCGGTGTGGCGCCTCTTTATAAGTGCTCTTGTGCAACGAGACGCTGACGATCATCTCCCCGCCGCCATGGTAGGGAGGGGTCTTCTCCAAAACCTCGGCCCGACCGTAGAGGGCGCCGATGCCGGTGGGGGCGCACATCTTGTGCCCGGAGAGCGCGAGGAAGTCGCAACCGAGGGCCTGGACATCCACTGGCAGATGTCCGGCGCTCTGGGCGGCGTCCACGACGGAGATGGCTCCCACGGCACGGGCGGCGCGGCACAGGTCTGCCACGGGGTTGACGGTGCCGAGCGAGTTCGAGATATGAGTGAAGGAGAAGATCTTCACTTCAGGAGTGAGGAGCTCAGGCAGCTTGCTGAGGTCCAGCGTGCCATCTTCCAGCACCGGGACAAAGCGCAGGGAGGCTCCCGTGCGCTCGGCCAGCAGTTGCCAGGGCACGAGATTGCTGTGGTGCTCCATCTCGGTGAGCAGGATGGCATCGCCCTCCTTGACATAGCGGGTGCCGTAGGCCTGGGCCACGAGGTTGATGCCCTCCGTGGTGCCGCGGGTGAAGATGATCTCGTCCGCGCTGGCGGCGTTCAGGAACTTCGCGACCTTGTTGCGCGCAGCTTCGAAGGCGTCGGTGGCGCGGGAGCTCAGCTCGTGGAGCCCGCGGTGCACGTTCGCGTTGTCATGCTCATAGTAGCGGGTCAGGGCATCGATCACCTGCCGCGGTTTCTGGGAGCTGGCGGCACTGTCAAAATAGATGAGTGGATTCCCCCGCACCTCCTGGTGCAGGATGGGGAAATCGGCGCGCACGGCCTCCCAGTTGACGCTGTCTGATGTCATGAAGAGACACAAAGACCAGAAGACACAAGACACAAGACGGAACCCGGGAAAAAGCACCATCTGTACTCTGCTGCCTTGGGGTGTCCATTGGCAGGGGCGGGAATTCGCCATAGGCACCCCTTGCGCAACCTTGACAGACTGGGGGCGTTTCACTTACGGATGACCTCAATGAAGCTGAAGCTCTGCGCCCTGCTGTTTCTTGCCACGACCTCATTCGCCACGGTTGCCGAGGCGAGACTGGGGGAGACGGTGGAGCAGTGCATGGAGCGCTATGGTCCGGTGATCGAGCGCCGGTCGGCCATTCTGTCAGCCAGCGACCCCGAGTCCCTGGTCTTCAGCAAGTCCGGCGTCACGATCATCATTGAGTACCGGGAGAGCAAGGCGTGGCAGATCAGCTACCGCAAGGTGAAGATGCTGGCCAATGAGGTGGAGTCCCTGGTCGCCGCCAATGCCGGGGAGGGGCCATGGAGTGGATCCCTCAAGCTGGGGGCCAGCGAGTACCGTCTCTCCGGTGACCGGACCCGTCTGGCCGCGATGGGGGAGATCCCAGGCTCCAAAGCTGGGATGACCGTGACGGAACTCCGAATCATGACCCGCGAGTGGTTGACGGAGAATCGTGCGGGCTATCTCAGGAAGGCCGACGCGCCGCTGACTGCGCCAGAGCGGGCCAGGATCAATCCGTTGCCCGGATTCTGAGCTGGCACGGCTCCCTGCGGGGTGGGTCCAAAAAGTTCCTGCATTTCCGGTCGAAATCCGGTCAAGAAGGGGCATTATCCGTCATTGCCAAATCGGCCAAGTCCTGATATCTAAGAGACGTTAAGCGACGGGGCTTTTTTCGCCATTTGGCTCCCAACTGACGTTTCAATGACCGCCCAGCCCAGTTCTTCTCCCATCGCCGACGCCTCCCCCACCGGAGCAGACGCAGGCGGAGGCACGGGCTACCATCTGCCGGTGCTCCCGGTCGAGGTGGTGGCGGCTCTGGCTCCAGCTTCTGGCATGGTCATCCTGGATGGCACGCTGGGAGGCGGGGGGCACACTTCCTTGCTGCTGCAGGCTGGGGCGGAGGTCATCGGTCTGGATCAGGACATGGATGCCCTGAACCATGCGGGGGAGCGGCTCAAGGCGTATGCGGCCACGGGCCAGTTCCGGAGCGTGCAGTCAAATTTTCGCGAGTTTCCGGCGGTGCTCCAATCACTGGGCATCACCGCGCTGGATGGCCTGCTGGTGGACTTGGGAGTTTCCTCGTACCAACTGGATGTGGCCTCCCGTGGGTTCTCCTTCATGCATGAGGGGCCGCTGGACATGCGCATGAATACCGGGGGCGGACGTACGGCGGCGGATCTGGTGAATGAAGACGAGCCAGCGGAGCTGGAGCGCATTCTGTGGGAGTATGGTGAGGAGCGCCAGTCGCGCCGCATCGTACGGGCGCTGGTGCAGCGTCGGGAGCAGAAGCCCTTCACCACCACGTCGGACCTGGCCTCGGCCATTGCGGGTGTGATTCCCCGTCGGGGCAAGACTCATCCCGCCACGCTCACGTTTCAGGGGCTGCGCATCGCGGTGAATGACGAGCTGGCCGCCCTGGCAGACTTTTTGCACGCTGCGCCCACCTGGCTGAAGCCCGGGGGCAGGCTCGCGGTTATTTCCTTCCACTCGCTGGAGGACCGCATGGTGAAGCAGGCGTTCCAACGCCTTTCCACGGAGTGGCTGGACCGCCCGGAGTGGCCGGAGCCCCGCCGCAATCCGGAGCACTGCCTGAGGCTGCTGCATCGCAAGCCCCAGGAGGCCACGGACGAGGAGGTCAAACGCAACCCCCGTTCCCGCAGCGCCAAACTTCGCACCGCCGAAAAACTGCCCCAATGAAAGAACCCGAGCTCAGCCTCCCTCGAAATCGCGCCACACCACGGCGTTCCGGGGTGGCTTTCCTGCTCGTGGTGATCTCTATTTCCGTGGGCACGGCGGCGCTGCTGCATATTTTCACGAAGAACCGCACCTACGCCCTCGGCCGCCAGCAGGAGCAGGTGGAGCGGGAAATCTCGGCCCTGGAGCAGGAGATTCGCACCCTGGACATGAAGGTGGGGGAGGCGCTCTCCCGGAAAAACCTGACGGATCGTCTCACAAGTCAGCGCTCCAGGTTGAAAAACATCCAGCCCGAGAGCATCATCAAGGTTCCCCCTGCGCCGGACCACGTCCCCGCGGCCATTCCTGTTGCTGAACCTGAAACTCCTTCTCCCGCCGACCCAGAATCTACGCCTGCCACAGGCAAACCGCTGCGCCGATGAACGCTCCTGACTCCCCAACTCCCGACTTGAACAGATGGGTGCCCCACCGCATCGCGGTGATGCTGGCGCTGCTGCTGGCCGCCTTTGGCGGGGTGGCGTTCCGGCTGTACGGGTTGCAGGCGGTGGATCATAACGTTTGGGCGCGCCGGGGCGATGGCATGCTGAAGCAGCGCGTGGTGCTGCCAGCCATGCGCGGGGTGATTCGCGACAGCAATGGCGAACTGCTGGCGCATGACAAGCTGGTGCACGAGGTCTGGGTGAACACGCAACACCTGCGGGATCTCAATGACGTGCGCACGCGGCTGGCAAGGATTCAGAAGCGCCCGCTCTCTGAGGTGGTGAATGGCATGAAGCCTGAGGACGTGATCTCCCAGTATCGCGAGCATGTCACGGCCGTGGTCACCGCCACGTTGAATGAAACAGGCGAGCCTGTGCCGGCCGATCTGGCCGTGCAGATGGCCGATGAAAAGCGCATCGAGTTTCCTCTTCTCAAGGGATTGCCCACGGAGACCGCCGATATCTGGAAGGCCCGGCTCAAAGAAGGGAACGTCTATGCCATCAGCCTGCGCGCCAGTGTGCGGCGCTTCTACCCGGCCGAAGAGCGCCTGACGCACGTGCTGGGTTATGTGAATGAAAAGACCGTGCTGGAGGATGAGGGCCCAGGGGGCCGCAAGCGGGAGAAGCACATCCAGATCGGGCGTGAAGGGGTGGAGGCGGTGCTCAACACGGAGCTGACCGGTACGGATGGCTTCCAGTGGATCGAGAAGGATCGAAAGGGACGCGAGATCACCTCCTTCCGCGGCGAGGGGGAGGAGCCCCGGCATGGTCATGAGGTGACACTGACCATCGACATGAATTTGCAGGACACGATGGAGCAGGTGCTGGAGCAGGCGTTCATGCAGTACAAGCCCAAGCGGATCACCTCCGTCTTGATCGAGCCCAAGTCCGGGGCGGTGCTGGCGATGGCCAGCCGTCCGCACATTGATCGCGAGACGATGAAGGGCATCATCGCCAATCCGGCGGTGAGTGCCCAGTATGAACCGGGCTCTGTTTTCAAGGTCGTGGCCTACACCGGAGCTCTGGACCGCAAGGTGACCGGCCTGGGGGAGACCATCAACGTGGATCCCAGCCTCAAGGTCTTCGCCTCCCAGCGGATCAAGGATCACGTGAACGGCCCGGTGACCGTGCTGAACGCCTTTGCGCAGAGCAGCAACCGTGCGGCGTATCTGCTGGCGCTCCGAGTGGGCGATGACAAGTACCTCGAGTACGTGAGGAACTTCGGTTTCGGCCAGCGCTCCGGCATTGAGCTGACGGGTGAAATCACCGGCACTGTGTGGCCGCGCAA
Organism: Verrucomicrobium sp. BvORR034; assembly: GCF_000739635.1. Classification (GTDB taxonomy): domain Bacteria; phylum Verrucomicrobiota; class Verrucomicrobiia; order Verrucomicrobiales; family Verrucomicrobiaceae; genus Verrucomicrobium. The sequence continues at coordinate 25,968 of NZ_BATQ01000079.1, forward strand.
GGCCTGGGACGGGCTCACCTTCTCCCGCATGGCCATGGGGCATGCCGTCACGGTGACCCCGCTGCAGATGACGATGGCGGTGGGCGTGATCGCCAACGGCGGTAATCTCATGAAGCCCCAGCTCATCAAGGAAGTCAGGGATGAGAAGGGGAACATCGTCCGGCAGTTGAAGCCCGAAGTGGTGCGCCAGGTGTGCACTCCGCGTACCGCTGAGCTGATGCGGCAGGCCATGGTCGAGGTCGTGCAGGGGCAGAAGGGCACCGGCAAGCAGGCGGGGATCGAGGACATTATCGTGGCCGGGAAGACCGGCACCTCCCAGCGTCGCCGTGACGATGGCCGCGGCTATGAAGAGGGGCACTACTGTGTGTCCTTTGCGGGATTCGCCCCTGCGGACAAGCCCGAGCTTTGCGCCATCATCGTGGTGGACGATCCCCACGGTGCCCCGGAAGAACTCTATGGCGGCAAGCTGGCCGCTCCCATCTTTTCTCAACTCATGAAACAAAGTCTTCATACCATGGCGGTCGCTCATGCCGTCCAGCGGGAGATATCCCCGCTGAGCAACGGAGGTGCCCAATGACTATTTTGCGCGATCTTATCGAAGGATTGGACAGACCGGTCATCAGTGGTGGCCTGGACGTGGAAGTGGCCGGCCTGGCCTATGACTCCCGCCTGGTGAAGCCTGGCTTTGTATTCTTTGCCCTACGGGGTGTGAAATCGGACGGACATGACTTCATCCCCAAGGCTCTGGCTGAGGGGGCGGTGGCGATTGTGGCCGAGACCGCGCCGCCGGAAGACTCCAGCGTGACCTGGCTGCATGTGAAAAATGCGCGTGTGGCCCTGGCCGAGATGGCCGCCGCCTACAAGGGGCATCCTGCCCGGAACATGGCCGTGGGCGGCGTGACCGGGACCAACGGAAAGACCACGACGGCTTTCCTGCTGCATCATTTGTTGAATCACGCGCATCGCCGCTGCGGGCTGCTGGGCACGGTGGTGTATGACGTGGGCGGGGACCTGAAGCCTGCCACGCACACCACACCGGAGTCGCTGGAACTGCAGGGGCTGCTTTCAGAAATGCGTGACCGCGGCTGCGTGGCTGTGGCGATGGAAGTTTCCTCGCACGCCATTGACCAGCATCGCACCCATGGCGTGCCCTTTGCTGCAGCGGTCTTCACGAATCTCAGCCAGGACCATCTGGACTATCACGGGACGATGGAGGAGTACTTCAAGGCGAAGTCGAAGCTCTTCTCCTCCACAGCGGCCTCCCGCAGTGGCAAGCTCGTCATCAATGTGGACGACATCTGGGGACGTCGTCTGGTGGATGCGCACAGGGAGCATCCCGGTCTGGTCACTTATGGACTGGGCGTGGCGGCTGACTATCGTGCGGTGAACCCCCGCTATGATCTCACAGGCACCAGCTTCGAGCTGGAGCACAAGGGGCGCTCCCTGCTGGTGCGCATCCCGCAGATCGGCCAGTTTAATGTGTACAACTCCCTGGCGGCTCTGGCTGCGGCCCATGGCATGGGCTGCAATCTGCGCGATACGGTTAAGGCGATGCAGTCCTCCCCCCAGATCCCGGGGCGTATGGAGCGTGTCACGCCGGATAATCATTCCTTCCACGTCTTTGTGGACTATGCGCACACGCCGGACGGCCTGGTCAATGCCCTGTCCACGGCGCGGGCGCTGCGCCCGGAGCGCATCATCACGGTCTTTGGCTGTGGTGGCGATCGCGACCGTCTGAAGCGGCCGCTCATGGCACGTGCGGTGGAGGATCACAGCGACATCAGCATTCTCACCAGCGACAATCCACGCACCGAGGATCCGCAGGCGATCATGGACGACGCCCGCAAGGGATTCACCCGCTCCGCTCACGCCCTCATTGCTGACCGCAAGGAGGCCATTCACACCGCCATCAAAGGGGCGCGGGAGGGGGACATTGTCGTCATCGCTGGCAAGGGACATGAGCCCTACCAAGACGTGCAGGGGGTGAAGCATCCCTTTGACGACCGCAGGGTGGCCCGCCAGCTGGTGGACATCGAGATCCGCATCAAGGGTGAAAAGCGGCTGGAGGCACGCCAAAGGAGGGATGACCGTCAGTGAAGGCGTTGACTCTCGAAACCCTTGCCAACTACAGCGGCGGTCGCCTCGTCTGCGGCGATCCCGCTGCGACCTGTACCAGCGTCAACACGGACTCCCGGAAGATCCAGCCAGGAGAGCTGTTTGTGGCCCTGGTGGGGGAGAAGTTTGACGCGCATGACTTTGTCCCGCAGGTGGCTCAGGCCGGTGCGGCGGCGGTCATTGTCAGCCGGCTGCCTGAGAACGTGGAAGCGCTGGGCTGCGCCGTCATCGAGGTGCCGGACACGCTGCTCGCGCTCCAGCAACTCGCGCGTGCTTACCGCGAACTCCTGAACCCGCTCGTGATCGGCATCACGGGCAGCAACGGCAAGACGTCCACGAAGGACCTCGTCGCTGCGGTGTTGCGGAAGAAGTACCAGGTGTGTGCCACGCTGGGAAACTTTAACAACCACATCGGCCTGCCGCTGACCATCCTCCGCATGGAGGAGGGGGACAACTGCGCGGTGCTGGAGATGGGGATGAACCACCACGGTGAGATTGCCGTGCTGGCGGGGATCGCCCGTCCGGATGCCGCCATCATCACG
>NZ_BATQ01000078.1 GCF_000739635.1 Verrucomicrobium sp. BvORR034
GCCTCTGTGGCGGTGTGGGAGGGAAGCTTGTGGATGCATTCGTGAGAATGCGTCGTGGCAAGTGGCCGGGTGGGGTGGCTTGGTCTTGCTGGGACAAGCGATGCCCCTGACCGCGTTTTTACAAACGCAGCCACGAGCTGCCTCTGTGACGGTGCGAAGGGGGAGCTTGGTCCCAGCACCTACCTACTGCGATGTCACCTGGCGGCGCACGGTTTTGCCGGGGTTCAGGAGATCATCTCTTTCCAGGCCGGTGATGCGTTGAATGCGGTTCAGCAGCCACATGAACACCACCATCATGATGACCAGAAGGGGAATGCCAATCACGACGGTCCCGGCCCAGTTCAGGGTGCCCAGGGCTTTGACAAAGGCTTCGCTGCCGGGTTCCTTGCCGTTCAGAAGATAGAGTGCGAGGAAAAAATTCGCGATGCTGCTCAGCACCATGCCGCCGCCCAGGCCAAGGGAGGCTTTGAAGGTGGAGCGGTCCAGTTGTTCCTTGATCCATGGGGAGGATGCTGCCTTCGCCTGGAGCGTGTTCACATTCATGATGTGTGGCTGCATGAGCATTGCCTGGATGAGCGGCTTGCCGAAGCGGTGGCTCAAGGGGAAGGCGAGGGCGATGATGAGGGGCATGGCCGTTTCCTTTACCGCGACCCAGACGGCGGGAAGTTTGAGCAGTCCCAGACCGCCGCTCAGGAGGATGGTGGCCAGGCCCAGAATGGAGAAGACGTTCCAGCCGGTTTTCTTGTACCAGCACCACACGCCGAAACCGAGAGGGAAAAGCAGGCTCACCACCAGCGCGCCAAAGGGACCCAGCATCTCGGGCTTGCTCAGTTTGTCGAGCACCAGGGATGGCAGCACGATCGTGAGTGCGATCTCAAACAGCGGGTTCGGCGGATTTTTCGGGGTGGGGGAACTCACGAGGGGAAAGGGAGGTGGCAGGGGCGTGCGAGGCGGAGACAGACATACCAAAACGGGAAAACCGCCAATCTGCAATCTCCAATCTTCGAGCGACCACTCCGGTATCAGGGAACCTCGGAGCTTGTTTGCGGCGTCTCCCGATGTGACGATTTGCGCGGGACGTCTAATTGCCAGCCGGGCTTTTGCGTTATCTTCAGGACCATGCCCTTCCCCCGCACCCTCTTTCCCGCCCTGCTGGCCGCATCTGCGGTGGCTCCCGCTGCGACGTATGCCGTTGATTTTGAGAAGGAAGTCAAGCCGATCCTCAAGAAGTACTGCTATGAATGCCACAGCGAGTCGGCCAAGAAGGAAAAGGCAGGTTTCGTCTTCGACAACCTCAAACGCTTTGCCAAAGACATCGGAACCAACCTCGTGATCGAGCCGGGCAAACCCTCCGCCAGCCACTTCTACGAGGTCATTGCTGATCCGAATGTGGACAACGCCATGCCCCCTGACGGGCCCATGCCGCAGAAGGACATCGACAAGATCCGGGAATGGATCGCCGCGGGGGCTGCCTTCGATCCGAATGCGCCGAAGGTAGCCTTCAAGAAGGAGTTGCCGCCCATTTTGAAGTGGACCAATGCCGAGGGGCGGTCCATCAAGGCGGGCTTTGAACGTCTGGAAGGCGAGAACGTGGTGCTCAAGATGCCGGACGGCAAGTATGTGCAGTACCCGTTGTCGAAACTCTCTCCCGAGAGCCAGCAACTCGCCCGCGAGTGTGCGGCCCCGTGATAAAGCTCTTCTCTCCCATGGAGAATCTGGCTTGAGTGGCGGGGTGTTCCTGATGATCCGGGCCTTGCAGGAAGGACGGTCTGGTTCATGAGATGGATTATCTGATCTGACTTCATCTGCCGCTCGACAGCGCGAGGGAGGGATGGGAAGACTGGGGAAGCCTTCCTCATTTTCCCGTCGCTTTCCCATGCAGCCCCGTTCCCTGGCAGATCCCTCCACCTTGTCCCCATCCCAGCGTTACCTCGCCGCGTGTGAGGGGTTGCTGGCTCAAGTGTCTGCGCAGGAAGACGTCATTCAGAAGGTGGCGGACCTGTTTGCCGCCACGATCCTGCAGGGACAGATGGTGCATGTGTTTGCCAGCGGACACAGCCGTATGATGGTGGAGGAGATGTGGCCGCGGTACGGGTCATTTCCCGGCTTTAATCCCATCGTGGAGCTTTCCCTGACCTTTCACAATCTGGTGGTGGGGGCTAATGGCCAGCGACAGGCGATGTTCCTGGAAAACGTGAGCGGTTTTGCCAATCGGATCCTCCGCAACTTCGATCTCAAAGACGGCGACAGCGCCCTGGTGATCTCCTCCAGCGGTTGCAACGTGGTGCCAGTGGAGATCGCGGAGGAGTTCCAGCGACGTGGGGTGAAGGTGGTGGCGCTGATCAGCGCGGCCCATAGCGAGGCCAGCACGAGCCGTCATTCCCAAGGTAAGAAGCTGCAGGACTTCGCTGACTTTGTCTTGGACACCGGTGCGCCGGTGGGCGATGCGATGGTCAAGATCGAGGGGTTGGACACGCCGGTGGCACCGGGCTCCTCAGTGGGCGGCTGTCTTGTGGTGAATGCCATCAAGGCGGAGGTGGCAGATCGTCTGACACGGGCGGGGCATCCTCCAAAGGTCCTGACGGCAACGGCGGTGTGCGGGGCTGAAAAGGGGACTGAACTCTTCGAAGCCGCCTACGACGAACACGCCCGCAGGCTGGCCCGGTACTATGAAAAACTGGGCGCCTAAGAATGCCGCCTGCCTGCCAACGCCCCTCCTACATCACGAACCCCTTCCCATGACCTCGCAACCCCTCCGTACTTCCGTCATCGGCTCCTATCCCTTCCCTGGGTGGCTTGAGTTTGCTTCCTTGAACCTGGACCAATTTGGGTCTGAGGACATCAAGGAGATGCAGGATGATGCGGCCCGGGTGGCGATTGGCGACCAGTTGGACGCCGGGCTGGATGTGATCACGGACGGGGAGCAGACCCGCTTTGACTTCAACCTTTCGTTTTACGGATTCATCGAAGGCATTGCTTTGGAGGCCGCCAGTCCACGACGTTTCGGCCCACCGGCGCATGACCAGCGGGGCAAGCATGCCATCGTGGGTGAACTTGCCGCACCGCGAGGCTTGGGGGCGGTGGAGGAGTTTGAGCGCTTGCGTCGCCTCGCCCCAGCGGGAACGCGTTTGAAGGTGTCTGTCCCGGGGCCGTACACTCTCGCGGGGCGTCTGGCTCCCAACGACCGCTACTCGGATCGCTATGCTGTGACGGAGGCGCTCCTCCCGCTGGTGAGGAAGGAGATCGAAGATCTGCTCCAGGCCGGTGCAGAGGAGATCTGCGTGGATGAGCCAAGCATGAGCTGCTACGGCTACCGGGAGGATACCCGACGCTTTGTTGACATCTTTAACCGCACGGTGGAACCCGCCCGGGGAAGGGCGCGAATCTGCACGCATCTTTGCTTTGGCAATTTCAAAGGGCATCCGGTGGGCTGGCGGAAGTATGCGCCGCTCTTCCCGGCGTTTCTGGACCTGCATGCGGACGAGGTGCACGTGGAGATGGCAAATCGTGAGTATGCGGAGCTGGATGTGATCGGCCCTATGTCGCAGCGGTATGATGTGGCGGTGGGGATTGTGGACGTGAAGAGCTACCACGTGGAAACGGTGGCGCAGATCGCCGAAGTCGTGCGCGCCTGCCTGAAGTTTGCCCCGGCTGATCGCCTGGTATTTGCTCCCGACTGTGGGCTGAGCCAGACCGCACGCTGGGCGGCGAAGAAGAAGCTGGCAAACATGGTCCGCGGCGTTCGCAGCGTTCGGGAGTCGCTGGGCGTGGCGTAGGGCTGGGGAATGGCCTCCACGGCCGCAGGCGCCTTTCTGCGAGTTCCTTCTGGGAAAATCGTGCATGGGACTTGCTGGATTCGGGGCTTTTGTGCCAAACTTGCCGATTCTCAGGTCCTCACATGCTCATCAAGCCCCTGCTTCAGAACGGTGCCCTCCTCGCAGACATTCATGCCGCCTCCAATGGCGGAGACCGGTTGCACGTCTGGTGGCTGGGCCAGAGCGGCTTTCTGCTGAAATGCGCTGGAGAATTTCTCCTGCTGGATCCCTATCTGTCAGACTCCTTGTCGAAAAAGTATGCGCGGACGGACAAGCCGCACGTTCGGATGACGGACCTGGTCATCCTTCCTCACAAGCTGGACATGGTGGGTGTGGCCACCAGCAGTCACCAGCATACGGATCACTTTGACGAGGATACGCTCCGCCCTCTGTCTCAGGCCAATGGCCACCTCAAGGTGGTGCTGCCGGAGGCGACCGTTTCCCAGGCAAGACGGCGTCTGCCGGATACCAGCATCGAGTTCGTCTCCCTGAATGATGGGCAGACCGTCCATGTAGAGGGCTGGGAGTTCACGGGGGTGGCCGCGGCGCACAATCTGGTGGAACGTGATGACCAGGGGCGCTGTCAGTTTCTCGGCTTCATCATCCGCCGCAATGGGTTGACCATCTACCACAGTGGCGACACGCTCTGGCATGATGGGCTCATCGAACCTCTGCGGAATGCCCGGTGTGATCTGATGCTGCTACCCATCAACGGGCACAAGCCCGAGCGGCGGGTGGCGGGCAATCTAAATGGCACAGAGGCCGCCGCCCTCGCCAAGGCCTGCGGAGCCGGTCTGGTGGTGCCCTGTCACTATGAGATGTTCAAGTTCAACACCGAGACCACGGATGAGTTTGTGGCCGCGTGTGAGCGGTTGGGGCAGCCGTATCACTTGATGCGCTCTGGCAGCCGGGTGACGATTGGGAAAAGGTGAGGGTTCAGTAGGCAGTGGGCAGTGGGCAGCGCAAGTCGTGGAAAGTAGAAGAGCCGTCCCGGCTCTTGGGCGCAGGTTGATGCGCGAACGAGGACCAGGACGAATCTATTGCGGTGGTAGGGAGTTGTACTCTCCTAGGTCTCACGCAGGGCCGATGCAATCGGCAATCTTGCCGCACGTACTGCGGGGAACAGGCCACCGATGATGCCGATCACAGAGGCCCAGATGATGGCTTGGATCAGCAGGCCTTTGGTCACGGCGAACTTGAAGGTCACCTGACTGAAGGTTGCCCAGTTGAGCGTGGAGGCCTCATAGCCGTTGAAGGCGAGGTAGGCGATGCCGGCACCGATGGCCCCGCCGATCAGAGAAACAGCGAGCGACTCGACAATGACCGAGATGACTACTGGACCCGAACTGAAGCCCATGGCGCGCAGCGTGGCGATCTCCCGGGTGCGGGACGCGATGGCGCTGTACATGGTGTTCAGGGCGCCGAACAAGGCTCCCAGCGCCATCATGCTGGCAATGAAGACCCCGATGGTGGTGATGAACTTGGTCAGCATCTCCGACTGCTCAGCGTAGAAGTCGGAAAGGCGCAGGACCTTCACTTTGAGCTGGGGGTTCGAGGTAAGGGCATCCCGGAATTCCGTGAAGGAGCCGGCTGATGACAGCCGGGCATACACGGACTGGAAGGAGTCCTCCCGCTTGTAAGCCGGCTGCAGCACTGCCGCATCCGTCCAGATCTCTGACTCCGCCACGCCGCCGCCAGCGGTGAAGATGCCCACGATTTTCCAGACGTTCTGGCCAATCTTGATCTCCTTGTCCAGATCCAGCCCGGCAAAGGCTCGGGCCGCACCCGCGCCCACGATGATCTCGTTCTTGCCGGACTCGAACATATTGCCCTGCACGATCTTGACGTCATCTCGCACTTTGACGGCAGTCATCTCGACACCGCGCAGGGGCACGTTTGCATCCAGGCCGGTGGAGCGCTTGGGCAGGTTGATGATGACAAACAACTCCGCCGAGGTGAGCGGGGTGTCGCCATCTCGCGCCACACCGGGAGCGTCAGAGATGAGCCGGGTTTCATCTCGACTCAGGCCGCTGGTCATTTCACTGTCGGAACCCGTGCGCATCACCACGGCGATGTCCTTGGCTCCGGAGGCGGTCATGGCGAGGCGGAAGCCTTCAGCGATCGCCAGCACGCCGACGAGCACGCCGACCACGCCAGCGATGCCGATGGCGGAGGTGAAGGCAGCACCCCGGCGCTCAGGGATGGTGCGAAGGTTGTAGGACGCCACCGAGACGACCTGGTCAAGCCAGTTGGAAAAGCTTGTCATGTGAGAGAAGAGAGGGAAGGGGATGATCCGGTTGCCGACTAACCATTGCGGCGGAGGGCTTCGGCAATGCGCAGTCGCATGGCCTGAATGGCGGGGGCGGCTCCGGCGACAATGCCGAGGGCCAGCACGATGACGGCGCCGATGACAACGTACTTTTCCGGAAGGAAGAAGTTGGGCAGCAGGTCGGGCACGGGGTTCTTGGCGGAGATGATAGCCCAGCCCAGGCCGAGACCTGCGAAGCCGCCCAGGGCCGCCAGCACGCAGGACTCTACCATTACCAGTATGAGCACCAGTTCATTCGTGAAGCCCATGGCCTTGAGTACGCCGAGCTCCTCGGTGCGTTCACGCACGGCCTGGCTCATGGTGTTGCCCGCCACGAGCAGGATGGTGAAGAACACGGCGCTGAGCACCGCGACCATGATCGTCCCGATATCGCCCACCTGCTGGGCAAAGCCCTGGGCGGCTGCTGCTTCGGTCTCGGCCTTGGTTTCATAGGGCGAGTTGGCGAACTCTTCGTCAATGCGTTTGGCAATAGCCGCGGCATTGTCGGGGTTTGCCACACGCACGCTGTACCAGCCCACCTCGCCTTTGCCCTTTTCACGGGCCTCGTCGAAGTAGTCGTAGCGGAAGTAGAAGGAGGTGTTGTCCGCCCCTTTCTTGTTCACGTCGTACACGCCCACGATCTCAAACTCCCACGCTGGTTGATTGGCGGGTTCGCCCCAGATGGGAGAGGTGATGGGGACGCGGGAGCCGACTTTCCAGCCGTGCTTGGCTGCCATGCGATCCATCAATGCCTTGCCCACGATGGCGCCGTTGCGGGTCTTTTGCCACGCCTGCATGACGTCTGGCGCCACCACGAACTCGTTGTACATCTTGGCGAACGACTCCGGTTCCACCGGCATGGTGGCGAAGAAGTTCTCCTTGGGGTCCTGGTAGATGCCTCCAAACCACGTCTGGTGGGTCACGCCGGACACGCCGGGTATGGCGGCGATGCGGTTCGTGTAGCTAACGGGCAGCGTCTGGATGATGGAGACCTTGTGCCGGACCATGAGACGGTCTGCACCGGCGATGCTTACGCCACCGGTGAAAGCCTCCGTCATGGCACAGAGGAAGGCGAAGAGGAGGAACGCCACCAGGATGGAAAGCAGCGTCAGGATGGTGCGCAGCTTTCTCCGCTTCAGGTTGCCCCAGATCAGGGAGAAGTATTTCATGCGGGCTGCTCGGTAGATAGCTGACCTTTGTCGAGGTGGACGGTGCGGGTGGCGCGGGCGGAGGCGTGCGGGTCGTGCGTGACCATGATGATGGTCTTGCCGTGCTCCTGGTTCAGGGCCTGGAGCAGGGAGAGGATCTCATCGCCAGACTTGCGGTCCAGGTCGCCGGTGGGCTCATCGCAGAGCAGGAGGGTGGGATCAGTCACAATGGCGCGGGCGATGCCCACGCGCTGCTGCTCACCACCAGACATCTGGCGCGGGAAGTGCCGGGTACGATGAGACAACCCCACGGCCTTCAGGGCGATATCCACATGCTTCTTCCGCTCGGCTTTGTTCAGGTGGGTCAGCAGCAGGGGCAGTTCCACATTGCGCTCGGCATTGAGCACGGGCATGAGGTTGTAGAACTGGAAGACGAAGCCCACGTGCCGGGCGCGCCAGGCGGCCAGCTGCCGGTCAGAGAGCTCATCAATGTGATCGCCGCCAATGGAGACGGAGCCCTTGGAGGCCCGGTCCAGGCCGCCGATCAGGTTGAGCAGGGTGGACTTGCCCGAGCCGGACGGACCCATGAGGGCGAGGAACTCACCCTCCTTCACCTCCAGGTTGAGCTGCGACAGCACGGGAACTTCCTCCGAGCCGCGGCGGAAGACCTTCGTGACGTCCGATACGTGGACGAGAGTTTTGGCGGTGTTGATCATGATTTTGTTTCCTTGACGCGGGTGCCTTCTTTGAGGGGGGCGGTGGCGCTGACGACGACTCGTTCCCCATTGGAGAGTCCGGCAGCAATGGTGGAGTTGTCGCCTTGGGTGAGGCTGACGGAGACGGCGCGCCGCTCGACGCGACCGCTCTCGATGATCCAGACGATGTTCTTTCCTCCATCCTCATGGAGGGCAGACTTGGGGATCACAATGGTGGGGACCGGAGCTTTGCCGGGTTTGGCTTCCTCCTGGGCGGCATGGAAGGCCACTTTCACGCCCATCTCAGGGAGAATGCGGGGATCCAGCTTGTCGAAGCCGACGCGCACCTTCACCGTGGCCTTCTGGCGGTCGGCGGTGGGGATGATGGCGACCACGCGGGCGGGAATCTTCCAGTCGGAGTAGGCGTCCAGAGTGGCTTCCACTGGCTGCCCGGCGACGACGCGGTTGATGTAGCTCTCACTCACATCCACCTCAATCTCCAGGGAGCTCATGTCCACCAGCGTGCAGATGCCGGTGCGGGTGAAGCCGCCGGATGACATGGGGGAGATCATCTCGCCAGGCTGCGCGTTTTTGGAGGTCACCACACCGGGGAAGGGCGCGCGGATGATGGTGTCATCCACCTGTTGGGTCCAGGTGGCCAGTTCACGCTCTGCCACTGTGAGGTCTGATTGCTGGCGGGCCAGTTTGGCCTGGAGGGAGCGTGCTTCGGCCTGCGCCTTGTTCAGGTCCGACATGCTGGCCGCTTTGGTGGCGGCCAGGTCGGTGAAGCGCTTCACTTCCTGTTCAGCAAACACCGATGTGGGACGTGTTTCTTCAATGGCACGACGGGCGGACTCAAGTTGCGCCTCGGCGAGCTTCAGGCTGGCCTGCACGTTGGTGTCATCCAGTTTTGCGAGCTCCTGGCCTTCCTCGACTTTCATGCCTTCCTCGACTTTGATGTCCACCACCTTGCCGGTGATCTTGGAGGAGACGGTGGCTTCACGCCGGGCAGTGACATAGCCGGAAGCGTTGAGCAAAGGGGTGCTTTGGGCGCGAGCTCCGTTCTTGCCGGACGGCACCGTTGCTTGCACCGTAAAGGTCTCCACCTGGACTGCCTTGGGGCCTGCGATGAACCATGCCGCCAGACCCGCGGCTGCCAGCGCAACCACGCCGACGGGAAGGAGCCACCCGGGTCGGGATGAAGCTTTGGACATGGTCGGACGGTTGATGCGCAAACCGTCGAGACTGGCTTTTTCTGAACTCATGGATAGATGGGCGGGAGGACTAGGGCGCTGCGGGCGGCAGGGGCAATATGCCTGGGCCCGCTGGATGGGACGGTGAGATTATTGTCACGAGCCGGTTTTGGAGCCTGGCTTGCGATGGGGGGGCTTGGCGGGAGCGGGAGCGGACAGGTCGGAGGCATCGGGGGCAGGTCGCTCCTTGTGAAATCGTTTCCACTGGGGCAGCCAGCCGCAGCCGTCGTGAGCAATCTGCGCGACTAGTTCATGCACGAATTCAATCTCGGCCTCGATCAATTTCAAGTGGTATGATGTCTCGACGGAGAAAAGTGCCGGCAACCCATGGTGCTGGGCCACAGTGAGCGTGGCGCGCGTGCTCTCGGCTTGCTCCTGCAGGGTGATGATTCTCTTCTGCAAAAGCTGGCTGACTTCCTTTGCCGGCAGCGCGCCCAGCAAGGAGAGGGCGGCTTCAAACTGGGGATACTCCTTCACGGGTGTCTTTAACAGCGATCGCATCCATTCCCGCATTTCCACATTACCCGCAGGGGTGAGCTCATACACTGTGCGCTCAGGACGGCGACCATCCCGCAGGGTCTCGCGAGGGGTGATGTTTCCTTCACGTACGAGGATGTCGATCACGGTGTAGAGCGAGCCATAGCGCAGCTTGATGCTGTCTTCCTTGTGCCTCTCCTTCAACGTCGCGGCCATCTCGTAGGGGTGCATGGGGCGTTCAAAGAGCAGGGCCAACACCGCGAGTGCGAGTGGGTTGGAGCGCTTGGGCCTGACGATGATTGGTGGCATATCCGTGAACGGATATACGGTGACGGAGAAAAACGGAGGAGTCAATCATGGAGTTGCGGCGTCGTCTTCCAGGGGCGGATGAGTGGAGGTTGTTCCGCCTGGAGGGGAGGCTCAGGCACGCTCGCACCATGGTGCGGAGCGGGATGTCTGCTGGCGAATTCGGACGATCGGTCTGGCTCACCGGGAGGCGGTGGGATCGGCTGGTCGAACGGTTGAAGTTTCGCCGTGGGCGCACCATTGGCGGGAGGACCGCTCATGGAGACTCCCGACCGCTGGTCAAAAAGCCCGCGACACGGCTAAAATGCATGGCAGCGTTCCATACACCTTACCCGGTTCCTCATGTCTTTTCAGGCCATCTCCGTCACCCCTCCCGCATCTGCGTCGCCCGCGGCGGAAGCGGCGGCCCGGGTGCGCCAGTCCGAGGAGAATCGCCGCTTTTGGTGGGGCCACAAGAACTACTGGCGCTGCCAGATGGCGATGTGGTTTGGCAGCATAGGGCTGGGCTGGTGGGGGAGCTTCCTGGACCCCACCCCTCACGTGGAGGGGGGGCTTCATCCCTTGTGGGGCACGGTGTTCTTCTCCACGGTGGCCGTGTTCCTCACCCATGCCTATCGCTGGGTGATCCTGGCGGGTAAATGGAAGGAGAAAAAGCTGGGCGCTCTCTGGCCACGCGTGGTGGCCGCCTCTCTGATCTGCGCTGCGATTGTGACCGGCCTTAGCTGGTCCATGGACCGCCCTACTTGGGAGGCAGAAGGCTTTGGCGCGGGTCTGGCGGCATTGCTCGTTGTTTGGATCTCTATTCAGCTGATGGCCTGGTCTGGTGCTTACTTTAGCCTGCACTACTACGTGCAGCTTCAGGAGGCCAAGGTGCAGAAGCTTCGTGTGGACATGTCTGTGAAAGAGGCGGCGCTGGCCTCCCTGCGATCACAGATCAATCCCCACTTCCTCTTCAACGGCCTGAACACGCTGCGGAGCCTGATCGACTCCGATCCAGAGCGGGCCCGGCTCATGGTCACGCAGCTGGCCAAGATCTTCCGCGCCTCCCTGGCCGGGGGCAATGCGCAGCTGGTGCCACTGGCCCAGGAGATCGAAACCGTGGATGCCTATCTGCAGATCGAGAAGATGAGGTTCGAGGATAAACTGGAAGTGTGCTCGGCGGTGGATGTGGATCCCGCGGATGCCCTGCTGCCGCCCTTCCTCCTGCAGACGCTTGTGGAGAACGCCGTCAAGTACGGCGGTGCGGATGCGGAGGGCGTGCGCCGCGTCGCCTACCGTGTGGGTGCGGTGCCTGGTTGGATCCGGATTGAGGTGGAGAACCTGGGCCGGCTGGGGCGCACATCTGGCTCCACAGGCATGGGGCTGAAGATGGCGTCTGAGCGGCTGGCTCTGCTGTACGATGGTCGCGCCACGTTCCAGATCAGTGATGAAGTTGGTGGCAAGGTCGTGGCCCGCGCGGTCATTCCTCAAGCTCAGAATGTAGCAAGTGTCATACCCCGATGATCCGAGCCCTGATCGTAGATGATGAAAATCCCGCCCGGCGGGAGATGCGCAAGCTTCTGGAGTCTCATGACGATCTGGAGGTGGTGGGCGAGGCCGACTCCGCTGCGGAGGCAGTGGAGCTCTGTCTCCAGACGCGTCCGGATGTGATCTTTCTGGACATCCAGATGCCGGAAAGGACCGGCCTCGAAACGGCTGCCCAGATGATCGGCAACGGTTGTGAAGTGGTCTTTGTGACGGCGTATGATGAACATGCGCTGCGCGCCTTCGATCTGGCGGCCTTTGATTATTTGCTGAAACCGGTGGAGCCGGAGCGCCTGGCCCGTACGCTGGAGCGGCTCAGGGGTGAATTGCCAGCTGAGCGCGGTCGCGCCCAGCCGTTAGGGGAGGGTGACCGCATCTTCCTCAAAGGGGCGGAGGGCCACTGGTTCACCCCGCTGGAAAGCATCCGTCTCCTCCAGTCTGAGGGCAACTACACCCGGGTGTACTTTGATGAGGAGCGTCCCGTCATCGGGAGGTCGTTGTCGGCTTTGGAAGAGCGTCTGCCCGCACACATGTTCTTCCGGGCTAATCGTGCTCAGATGATCAATGTGCGCTGGATCGTCTCCACGGAGGAGTGGTTCAGTAATTCGCTCAAGGTCCGTTTGAAGGACGGCACGGAGGTGGAGTTGTCCCGCAGGCAGTCGAGGGTGTTTCGGGAGACCTTTGGGCTGTAGGGGGGGAGTTCAGTGGGCAGTAGGCAGTAGGCAGTAGGCAGTGCGTCAGTGCGTCAGTGGGGCGCGGCATCCGGGATGAAGAGGGACGTTGGCTCACATGGCCACCCTGCGGTAGAGCCTCTGATGGTCTCTCGTCTTGTGCCAACGGCAGCGAAAATTCGCGTGTTGCCTGCCTTGTACCTTGAGTCCGGACGATTCCCGTCTTTGGTCGGGCAGACATGTCCAGCGTCCTTTCCGTCTCCCAACTGACCCGCCAGATTCGCTCACTCCTTGAGGGGCAAATTGGGGATGTCTCGGTGGAGGGGGAGATTAGCAACCATCGGCTCCAGTCGTCCGGGCATCAATACTTCACGCTCAAGGATGAGGGGGCTCAGATCTCCTGTGTCCTCTTCCGCGGAGCCAGTGCCCGCATGCAGACTCCCCTGCGCGATGGCATGCAGGTGCAGCTCTTTGGGGAACTCACGGTGTACGAGCAGCGGGGGAACTACCAGATCATTGTCCGCTCGGTCCAGCCCAAGGGGCAGGGCTCGCTGCAGGCCCGTTTCGAGGCCCTGAAGCAGAAGCTGGCGGCAGAGGGGTTGTTTGAGAATCACTGGAAGAAGCCTATTCCGAAATTCCCTCGTGTGGTGGCGCTCGTGACCTCACCGACCGGTGCGGCCATCCGCGACATGCTGAACATCCTCACCCGCCGCGCTCCCTGGCTGCGGGTGCTGGTCTTCCCTGTGCGGGTGCAGGGGCAGGGAGCCGAGCAGGAGATCGCCCGTGCGATCGATCTGCTGAACCAGGAGGTTGCAGGGCTGCCGCGTCCGGATACGATTGTCGTGGGGCGTGGCGGCGGCAGTCTGGAGGATCTCTGGAACTTCAACGAGGAGGTCGTGGCCCGGGCCATCTTTGCCTCCACCATTCCTGTCATCTCTGCGGTGGGTCATGAGATTGATTTCACCATCGCCGACTTCGTCGCGGACATGCGGGCTCCCACGCCCAGTGCCGCTGCCGAGCTGTTGGCACCTGATACTGCGGAGCTTCAGCGGCATTTCGATGCCATGGAGAAGAGCATGACGCACCGGCTGCGGACTACGCTGGAGCATCATGAGCGGGTTCTGGAGCTAACAGGCAAAGGGGCGCTGCGTCGCGAACCCGAGCGTCTGTTGAGGGATGCTGTGCAGTCGGTGGATGAAGTTGAATCCTCGTACCATCGCGCTCAGGAGCTCTACTGGCGGAGCCTGGATGACCGGCTCGTGCATCATCATCGGGCGCTGGAGAAGTATCATCCCCAGCGGGTGCTCACGGAGGCCGCTCACCGGGTGGCGCTCATCCAGCAGCACCTTGAGGCCTTCATCCGCCAGCGGATCGAGCAGAACGCCCAGAAGGTGATGGCCATGCGCAAGCTGCTGAAGAGCATGGGGCCGGACTCCGTGCTCTCCCGTGGATTCTCCATGACCACCGATGCCACTGGCAAGGTGATCGAGGAGGCGTCCAAACTACGTCCTGGCGACATGTTGATCACGCGTCTGGCGAAGGGCAAGGTGGCCAGTGTGGTGACGACGAACAAGTAGGGGAGAGGGGCAAGGGGTAAGGGAAGAGGGATAAGGCTGAGTGGTGGGTCGGTCAGCAGGGGATGTCTTCCCACTCCTTCTGCTTGGTCTGGCCGCGTAAGAGGCTTATCCGGGTGGTGATGTCCCTCATGGTCTGGGTGTCGTGCAAAAGTTCGGCGTAGAGGCTTCTCTGGGCTACGGCGGGGAGATGGAACGTCCAGTAAATGGGCATGAGTGGATTGATCCATAGTTTGGACCCGTCCGTGCGCCCGGTGCGATGGACATCTCCAAAGTGCCCTTCAATCGCCGAAGCGATGGAGTTGGCCACGATGCTCTTTCGATTGATGGAATTGAGATTGGCATGCTGCACTGCGGAGAGAAACTCCTGCGCTTCGGGCATGCTCTTCAGCACGGCGGTGACCCCGAGGAAGGCATCGTTCTGAGTCAATGCTGCCACTGCCTCCAGAAAATGGGCATGACAGACCCCGTGGAAGGTGTCGATGCCGAAGCCAATGCAAGCCAGGAAGGTCTTGCATCCTGCGGCAGAAAGCGAGTTTACCGCAAGGAGACTGGCGATATCTTCCTCCGGCGTGCCCAGGCCAAATTCGTCACCACGCATGAGGCTGTCCGTGCCGCCATCGACCAAGACCACAGCGTCCAGTTTGAGCCGGTCCTTCAGGCGTGCATAGCCTTCAATCAACGGGATAACACCACACTGGGGGAAGGTATAGATGTTAACTTCTTCCTGATGACGGCTGCGGAACCATTCTGCGAGAGTCTTCTCCGGGAAGTAGCTGCTTCGGCAGCGTGAGTCGGCGTCTACCCTGACGCAGTGTGAAGTGATTCTGGATTCCGGTTCCGACGGAAGTTCTGCAAAGGAGAGGTTCGCCAGATGCACTGTTTTTCCTGCGGCACGGAGGGCGAAGTAGAGGGGGAGTCCGGAGTAGACGTCAAAGCCACCTCCCGCCCCGGCGATAAGGATGCTCTGGCAGTCTTGGAGTTCGCTAAAAAGGGGCCAGTGTTGGAGGGGCATAGAATGAATGGGCGATTGATCGCACAAACCGTGTGGTTTTGCCAGGGTCTGCGGACTCGACTGACAGCGCGAATTCTATTGTTGACGGAATTGTGAGTGTACGCTTACTTATGCGATTCCATGATCTCGCAACCGTCCAAGAGACTCAGCAGCGATGAGCGCCGGGAGGCGATCATTCGTGCTGCGTTGAAGGTCTTTTCTGAGCGGGGGTTTCATGGCTCGACGACGAAGGCGCTGGCTCTAGAGGCGGGCGTGTCGGAGGCGTTGATCTTCCGCCACTTTCCCAGCAAGGATGAACTGTACACCGCCATGCAGATGGAGTGTTGCCGGGCTAAGAACACCCCGGCGGCGGCGGAGATGATGGCATTGGAGCCTTCGACGTCATCCCTGGTGACGATGGTGCACTACTTCATGGCGAAGATGCTGCGCCCTCCCCAGCGCCGGTCTCAGGAGGAGAACAGCCTTTACCGCCTCATGCTGCACAGCTTCTCGGAAGACGGCGAGTTTGCCCGGGGATTCATGCGGCAGGTGGGAGATGGCATGATCAATCAGCTGAAGGCCTGCATCGACGCGGCGGGGCAGGCGGGCGATCTGTCGGATATACCTGTGGGGACACCAGCCTTGAGGGCCTGGCTGGCCCAGCACCTCGCCGGGATGCTGATGCTCAATGAACTGCCTGGACGGCCCGTGGTGGACATGGGCGTCTCGTATGCCGAGCTAGTGGAGCAGTCCACGTGGTTTGCCCTGCGCGGGATCGGAGTGCGTGATGAAGCCATTAAGCGTCACTACAACCCCAAGGCCTTCGCCATGCTGATGAGCAACGAAGGATAGGGAGTCGTTTTTTTGTGCCCTGTAGTTTAGTGAGTACTTACTTGTGAATCGAAATCAACCCTCAAGCCAACTTCCATGAATGCTCTAGTTCCTGCTCAAAAAGGTCACCGTCTGTGGATTCCGGTCGTCGTCGCGGCTCTCACCGCTGTGGGCATTGCCGTCACTGTGCTCAAGCCAGAGTTGGATCGCAACTTCAAGAGTTGGGGGGTGTCGGCGCTGAGCTTGCTGGGTGGGTTGTTGCTGGTCCTGTGGTTCCTCTTGTTGAGCCGCTATTCCGTCCGACTCCGACTTGTGTCAGCAGGGCTGTTGGTGCTGGCGGGGTTTGGCCTGAGCCGGGCTGTGCGGGTGGATGGCACGGTGGATGGCACAGGGCTGCCCAAGCTGGCCTGGAAGTGGACGAGTCCGGAAGAGCGCCACTACACACAACGCAGCGGCACCCCGGTGGCGGAGGTGGCTGCAGTGAATGGCGTCCAGGACGTGTCGCAGTTCTACGGGCCCAATCGGGATGGGCGGGTCGAGAATGCCAGCCTGGCTCGAGACTGGCAGGCGCAGGCCCCCAAGGAACTCTGGCGTCAAACCATCGGTGAAGGCTGGAGTGCCTTTGCGGTGATCGGTGGCCGGGCCTACACCCAGGAACAGCGCGGGGACGAGGAAATGACCACCTGCTATGAACTGGCGACCGGGCGCATGCTCTGGAGCCATGCGATCAAGGCCCGGTTCACGCAGTGGCAGGGCGGCACCGGCCCGCGGGCCACGCCCGCGGTGGATCGCGGTCATGTGTACAGCTACGGCGGAACGGGTGTGTTGACCTGTCTCGATGCTGTGACGGGCAAGGAGGTCTGGAGTCGGGAAGTGCTGAAGGAAAACAACCTGCCCAACATTGAGTGGGGCGTGAGCGCTTCGCCTCTGGTCTATGATGATCTGGTGGTGGTGACCGGTGGAGACAAGGAAGGTCCCACGGTGCTGGCGTATCGCCGGGACACGGGTGAACCGGTCTGGCAGGCGGGTACGGCCAAGGCGAGCTATGCCTCGCCCGCGCTGGTGACCCTGGCCGGACGCCGGATGGTTCTGTCTGTTAACGCAGGCAATCTGAGTGCGCATGACCCGGCCACGGGTGAACTGCTGCTGGACCATGCCTGGGGTGACCCGCGCTGGCCCAAGGCCTCCCAGCCTCTCGTGGTGGGCGAGGATCAGGTGTTTCTCTCTGCCGGTTACGGCATGGGGTGCGCGATGTTGAAGATCAAGCCTGCGGCAGACGGGAAGAAGCTGGAAGCGGAAGAAGTGTGGCAGAACCTTCGCATGAAGACCCAGTTCAACAGCACCGCTTTGCGTGGGAAGTACATCTACGGGCTGGATGACGGGCAGATCGCCTGCATGGATGCCGAGACCGGCAAACGACTCTGGAAGAATGGCCGCTATGGGTCCGGTCAAAGCCTGATGGTCAATGACCTGGCCCTCATTCAAAGCGAGCCGGGCGAGGTGCTCCTGGTGGACCTGGAAAAGGAAGGGGCGGTGCTGGGCCAGTTGCCTGCGCTGAGTGCCAAGACGTGGAATCATCCCACGCTGGCGGGGAAGTATCTGCTCGTGCGGAACAGTGTCGAGGCAGTGTGTTATGAACTGCCGGGGAGATGAGAGGGGGGAGGAGGGGCGTTGAGACGCAGTCGCCGGGGCGGCTGCTGGTTGAGGGGGCCGCAGGCGGCTGGTTGAGGCGCTGCGCCGGAGGGTAACGTTGCTGCTGGAGAAGTTTGTGGCTGCGTTTGTAAAAACGCGGTCAGAGGTTCTATGACACAATAAACTCCAGCGCTCACAAACATCCCAGCAGCACCAAAGGAGGCGGGGTCTCCGGCCCCGCGGGTGAGCGAAGGAGATGAGAGTCTCAAGCGCCTATGCCCCATGGACGTCTGCAAGATCATAGATTGTTCGACTGAGCCGCCTAAAGGCGGTACTCCAACCCTGCCGGCGCAACGACTGGGTCATTTGCCAGACAAGAGTCGATGCGACATCTTGCCCCCCCTCTTCCTCAACCATCCCGCTTGCGGGAGTCTCAACAGGCCGCACATCGGCCTCCTTTGCCGGAGAGAATGGCGTTTGAGAGCGGGGGCGTGTGACGGTTATCTCGTTACATGAGCCCCTGACCGCGTTCTTACAAACGCAGCCACAAGCTTCTCCAGCAGCAACGCTGCCCTCCAGCGAAGCACCTCAACTAACGTAGTGTCTCAACAGGCCGCTTGCGGCCCTCTCAACCAGCAACGCGTCTCAACGGCCGCGCAGCGGCCTGGCCTCCTCACTTCTCCGGCAGGGCAAAGGCTACGAGCATGCCGCCGGACGGGCGGCGGGATTTGCCGCCGCCGGCGGAGATCACGAGATACTGCCGGCCATTGACCATGTACGTGCTGGGGGTGGCGTTGCCGCCAAAGGGCAGGGTGGCTTTCCAGAGGACCTTGCCGGTGTTCTTGTCGAACGCGCGGATGGTTTCATCGGCGGTGGCGGCGATGAAGATGAGGCCGCCGGCGGTGGCGACGGGGCCGCCGTAGTTTTCAGTGCCGGTGGGAGGCAGGCCACGGGCGGTGAGCTCGGCGTATTCACCCAAGGGCACCTTCCACTTGATCTCGCCGGTGTTGAGATCCACGGCGTTTAACGTGCCCCACGGGGGCTTGATGGCGGGATAGCCTTCCTGATCCTGATAGCGGCGGAAGCCGGCGAATGCGTAGGGCGGGGTTTTGTCGTCCTTAGCGTCCTTCTTTGCGGTAGCGCCAGCGGAGCCGGGCTCATCCTGCCGGGAGGAGCTGGGCGGAGCGGCGTTGGACATCACGTAATCCAAGATGGCCTCGCGCTGCGCAGGCGGGATCATGTCGAACGCGGGCATGCGGCCCGCGCCTTGTTTGGTGATCAGGGCCACCTGCTCGCGTGGACGGCGTTTGTCCACATCCACCAGACCGGGGAAGCCGCCAGCGAGATTGCCTTTGCGATCCAGGCCGTGGCAGGCGGCGCAGTAGATCATGTATTCCTTCTCCCCGTGGATCAGCGGGGTGCCATCGGCACGACGGGTTTCCACCATCTGTACCACCCAGGGGATCTCGTTGACGTTCGCATAGTAGATGCCGTCCGGGTCCACGGCAGCGCCGCCCCATTCCATGCCGCCGTCAAAGCCGGGGAACATGATGGTTTCCTTGAGACTTGGCGCAGGGAAGGGGCCGAAGTTCGGGGAAACACGGATGCGATCCAGCGTGGCCACCGCCGCCTGGGGCGAGACGTTGGAGATGTCTGCCTCTGTGTAGCCCTGGCGCATGAGCGGGGCGGGTTTGGTGGGGAAGGGCTGAGTGGGCCAGGCTTGTTCACCACGCAGTTCCGAAGCGGGAACGGGACGTTCTTCAATGGGCCAGAGCGGCTCACCGGTGACGCGGTCGAACACGAACAAGAGACCGTGTTTGGTGCCCTGGGCCACGGCGTCCACCTTCTTGCCCATGTGGGTGACTGTGAGGAGGACGGGTGGGCAGGGGAGGTCCTTGTCCAACAGATCGTGATGCACGATCTGGAAATGCCAGAGGCGCTCACCGGTATCGGCCTTTAGGGCGACGATCGAGTTCGCAAACAAATTCTGCCCATGGCGATTGCCGCCGTAGAAGTCGGGCTCCGCAGTCTTGGTGGCGATGTAGACAATGCCGCGTGCTTCATCGAGCGACTGGCCGGGCCAGGGCATCACGCCGGTGGCGGTCTTCCAGGAATCGGCGGGCCAGGTGTCGTTGCCCACCTCGCCCGGGCGGGGAATGAGGTGGAAGATCCACTTCCGCTCGCCCGTGCGGACATCAATGGCGCGTACAGCCCCGGGGCCACCCACGCCACCAAGGATGAGGAGGTTCTTGTAAACAACGCCGGGCGTGTTGAGGCCGATGTTGGGAGTGCCTTCGGTGTCGAGGCCGCTGCCCAGATGGAAGGCACCGTCCTTGCCAAAGGACTTGATGAGCTGGCCCGTCTTGACGTCGAGGGCGAAGAGGTAGTTTCCCACAGCCGTGAAGAGGCGCTGCTCCCCGCCTTCTTCATTCTGCCAGAAGACCATGCCGCGCTGGCGGCCCTTGCCAGCTCCGGAAACGGAGGTGGCGGGGTCCCACTTCCACAACTCGGCGCCGGTGGCGGCGTTGAGCGCGACCACCTTGCGGGTGGGGGTGGGGGTGTAGAGGACGCCGTTGACGATCAGGTTGTTCGCCTGGTACTCGCCTTTGTCGCCCGTGTCATACATCCAGGCCACCTTGAGCTGGCTGACGTTCTCCTGGTTGATCTGATTCAGAGGAGAGTAGAGGCTCCGCTGCTTGTCGCCCAGATACGTGGTCCAGTCGACGTTGCCACTCTTGGCGTTGGCGGGTTCCGCAGCACTGGCCGAAGGGCCGGTGGACCAGAGGGCAGCGAGACCTGCCAGGGGGAGGGCCAGTAAGGGGAGAAGAGGGGGGCGGAGCATGGCGGGGCAGAAGATCAAGACGGGGCAAGCGATGGTGGAGAAAAACTCCCGGCGGGCAAGCGCAATCGCACCGTCACCCGATCGGCGGTCGATGAGCTGGTAACGAGCTGGCTTCAGGGCTGGGAAGCTGCCTTGACGATGGCATCGGCGATGGCTTGCATGCCGCGGTCTCCCGGGTGGCGGGCCACGCCCTCGTTCTTGAAGGGGCGCTCGGAGCGGGCGTAGTTCGCCTCCACTTTGTCGAAGCCGGTGATGTCCACGTAGGTGCCACCCACGGCGTCGCAGGCTTGTTTGAGGCATTGGTCCTTGGCAGCGTTTTGCCAGAAGGAACTGCGGACGATGATCTTGGGGGAGGCTGAGCCTTTCAGGGTGGTGAGGAGGCTCGTGACCTGCTTGGTGAAGAGGGCTTTTTCCTCGTCGGTTTTCAGAGCCGGAACGTTCTCGCCGATGGCCAGGACGATGAGCGTAGGCGCAAAGTTGGCGGCGTCTTTGAGCTTCGCGGCAAGGTCGAATGTGGCGTAGTTGCGCTCGAACTCCGCGATGTTCTGGACGAAAGTCTGGGGCGCGGGAGTGTCGGTTTTGGTCAGTCCCTTGGTAACGAGGTGGACGTAGTCTTTGTCCTCGGCACTGGCGGCCATGCCCCAGTTCCCGGTCCAGCCGATGTCGGCCTTGGGTCCGTGTTTGGTGATGCTGTTCCCGAGGAAGAGGATCTTTTGCGGCGTGGGGTCGGCAGCGGTGAGGGATGAAGGGAGGGCGAGGCCGAAGCCGAGACTGATGAGGAGGAGCGAAAGGAGGGTGCGGCGGTTCATGAGGTTAGGGGAGTTCGGCGGGAGGACCGGGATAGGAGTACGCGGGGGAGGCGTGGTTTCTGTGGGCGGAATAGCGAGATGGACGCTTGGAGTTGGAGGTTGCGATGGGCCTACCGCTCCGCGGTAGTAACGCTGGGCGGAAGAGACCATGGGTAGTCCTCGCTACGCTCGGCCGACGCCATGGCTACTCATGGTGAACCCTCCGGGTTCGGGGGGCGGTGCGAGAGTGTTAACGGCGAGAGGGGCCTGTGGGGTGAATGAGACCTATGGGACGTCAGCCTACGGGTCCAAAGGTGGCGAGGCTGGCTATCTTCCTATTGCCAACGTACTGAGGGCTGAAAGCCCGGCGTAATAGCAACCTTGGGCAACGCCCAAGGTTGGGGCTAGTTGAAGAGGTTGAGGGCTGTAGGTCCGACGTCATTCAGGGATGCTCCTCTTGGGCAGGCTAGATGAGGCCGGGCCTTCAGCCCTCAAGGGTTGGGTTGTCATCTATTCCTTGGGCGTTGCCCAAGGCTGGCATGAAGCCGGACCTTCGGCCCTTCTGAAGTGGCATTCCTGACACTAGTACGCTGGACGCACCACGGCGACTTCGAGCTCCCCAGGGCAAAATATCAAGACCATCCTTTTCCCAGATGCCCACCGGGTGTTCGTGGGTTCGAGGAAGGTGGGTGCGGTTGTGCCCAATGCACAAACCGCTCTTCCCGGTTCATCCAGAGAAGACCTCCCACTGCTTACCAACCCACCACTTACCACTTACCTCTTACCGGAACTTAATCGTCCCCACGGCGTTCGCCGATGTCGAAGAGATACTCAAGGTCCTGCTGATCCAGGCTGCGGGCGAAGTTCTCCTCGCCCAGCACATCGCTGGAGAGCAGGCTCTTCTGCTGTTGCAAGTGGCGGATCTTTTCCTCAATGGAGTTCTTGGCGAGCAGGCGGTACGCCATGACGGGCTGGGTCTGACCGATGCGGTGGGCACGGTCAATGGCCTGGTTTTCCACGGCGGGGTTCCACCATGGATCATACAGGATGACGTAGCTGGCGGCGGTGAGGTTGAGACCGCTGCCGCCGGCTTTGAGGGAGAGCAGGAACACGGAGGGATCCGGTGCTTCCTGGAACGACCTCACGATATCGGCGCGGTTCTGGGAGGCGCCCGTGAGCCAATGGAACGGGCGGTTCAGTCCCGTGAGTTTGTCGCGAATGATCTTGAGCATGGCGACGAACTGCGAGAAGACGAGCACCTTGTGGCCTTCGTCGTGGAGCTGGTCGAGCAGCTCCATGAGGGCGTTGAGCTTCGCGCTCTCCTCGTCGTCGGCTCCGGGCTGCACGAGGGCAGGGTGGCAGCAAATCTGACGCAGGCGGGTGATGGCCTGCAGGATGGCGAAGCGGCGCTTGTTCAGCATCTCCGCACCCGTGGAGGTGAGGATCATGTGCTGGGCCTGCGCGAGCTGTTCGCGGTAGAGTTTTTCCTGAAGCCCGGTCAGTTCGCAGAGCATGTTTTCCTCCGTGCGCGGAGGCAGCTCGCGGGCCACCTGGCCCTTCGTACGGCGCAGGATGAAGGGACGCAGACGGGCGCTGAGGCGTTCTGCGGCGCGGTCGTCTTTGCGACGGTCGAAGTGTTTCTGGAAGTAGGCGCGATCACCCAAGGCACCAGGGTGGCAAAGGTGAGCAGGCTCCAAAGGTCCAGCAGGCGGTTTTCCAGCGGAGTACCGGTCAGCACCAGGCGGTTCTGGGCGTGCAGCTGGCGGGCGGCCTTGGCGACTTTGGAGTCTGGATTCTTGATCTGCTGGCCTTCGTCCAGGATGGTGGCGAGCCAGTTGACCTTTTGCAGCTGCTCAATGCACGAGCGGAGCTGGGCGTAGTTCAACACCAGGACATCGGCGTTGTCCTTGATGTCGCTGAGATTCAGCGTGTCCTTCTCGCGCAGCACATGCACGCGCAGATTCGGGGCCGCTTTGCCAAACTCGATCGCCCACACATCCAACACGGACTTGGGGCAGACGATGAGCACGGGGGCGATGGGCTTGCTCTCTTTGATGGCCTCCAGCCGGAGCCAGAGAACCCAGGCGATGCTCTGCACCGTTTTGCCGAGGCCCATGTCATCTGCGAGAACGCCACCAAAGCGGTTCACGGCCAGATAGACGAGGAAGTGGAAGCCATCCACCTGGTAGGGGCGCAGGGTGATCTGGAGTTCGGCAGGAACTTCTGGCTTCGTCTGAAGGTCCAGATGGCTGAGCCGGCTCTTGACCCGCTCCCAGAGTTCCGGTGGAATGAATTCTTTGCGCTCCTGCAGGGCGAGCTGCCGGGCGTGAATGGGGTGGGCCTCGTCGGTGAGTTCGTTGATATCGATGCCGAGGGCGGCGATGGCCTGCTGCTGCTCTTCACTGAGTTCGAGGCGAACACTGCGCCAGGTGCCATCGGCCAGGCGCACATAGCCGCCGCGGGCCGCGATGAGGCGGCGGATTTCGGCGGGCTTCAGTTCCACGCCCTCGATGTCGAACACCAGACGAAGGTCAAACCAGTCGATGCCCGCTTCGTTGATCTCCAGCCGGACCGTGGCCTTCAGGGGATCGGCAAGGATGGAGTGGAGGCGGTCATCCGTGTCCAGCGTCATCACTTCAGGGAGATTCCTCGCCCAGTCGTGGAACTGCTCCGGGAAGGCCTTGGTGATGCGGGCGCGGAAGGCGCTCAACTCTGCATCATAGGTGGCCTTGACCCCTTCCAGCACGGGGAGGACGGCATCCAGCGGTGTGCGATCGTAGCAGGGGATCACCCCGTTGGAGGAGCGAACCTGCTCTGTCACCTCCCACCGTCGGCCCCGAAGGGTCTGGGTGAGAAGACCGTTGGAACTGACGGCCTGGGCTGTGATGGCCACGTGCTCGGTGCCGCCCTGCTCCACCTTCGGCAGGCAACGGGCGCTCAGTTGCACCTTGAAGGTCTCCCGCGTGACGCGGGCGGCGAGGCTGGGGGGCAGGGGGACGTCCAGCTTTTCCAGGAAGCGGATGCCTTCCTCTGTGGAAAGGGCCTCCACCGGGATCTCAATGCTGGTCTGGGCAGTGGTGCCCTCTTCAAAGGACGGCGGGCCGTGGAAGATGGTGTCGGAGCCCAGATAGAGGGGCTCTGCTGCTGGCAGGTAGCGCAGTGGCTTGGGCGGCTCGTTGCCGTTCCCGTCAAAAAGGCGCAGCGTGATGGACTGAGTCCGGCCTGCGGCAGTGACCTTTTCCACTGCCTGCCATCGCAGGGGCTCGGCAGGGCGATTGAAGGGGGCTTCATCCAGCGTGACCAGGTGGGTGCCCAGTTCCGGTTGGGCGAGCAGGCTGGCCAGCCATTGGGCCGGGGTAAGCTGGTCCAGACGGATGATCGGCCGGGTCTGATCCCGCAGCCACCGGGTGGCAGAGGAGAAAATGAGGCTGGAATTCACCGGCAGTCGCAGGGCATTGGCCCGCTCCAGTTCCAGCAGTTTCTCAAGTTCCGGGTCGGCCAGATTGTGCCAGGAGGCGTCTTCCGCTTCCGGGGCGCGGACTTGGAACCTGGCCTCAGAGGGGGTAATGAGGAGGCGAAGCTCCCTCTGCACGGGCTGGGGGGCCTCACGCTGTGAGAACTCGCGAATGCGCTCCGCCCAGCGGGGTAGGTCCTCCTGTTCGCGCCAGGACTGCAAGCGAGCCCGAGTACCTGGGAGATCCGTGACGTTCTCCAGAAAGGCGGGGTAGGTCAGCTTCCGCTCCAGCAGGGCGGCGGCCAGGTAGTTCCAGAACTCCAGCACATCCTGCGGCGGCTCCGGCCAGAGTTTGAGGGGATCGTAGCTCTGGATGGGCCATCGGGAGTTGAGACGCACGAGGTCATGGTCGTGGATCTCTCCCAGGGTACGGTAGCGCTCAAAGCGCTTCTCCACCTTGGCGAGGTACTGCTCTTCGGAAGGGGTGAGTTGTCGGGAGAGCTTGTCTTCCACGATCTCGTGCAGGGTCTTCTCCGGCACAGTGGCGCTCACGTCGCTTTCAGGCTGGCCTTCGGACTCCATGATCACGGCGCATGCGGCCAGATTGTGCAGATCCTCGTCCTCCGTGTCGCTGTCGGACTCCCAGAGGAGCCCCTTGCGGGTGAGTTGGACACGGACGGTCTCCTCTTCGGTCTTTACCCGACCTTCGATGGACTGGTGGGTATGGCCTTCCAGGCGGACCCTGCCTTTCTCCACTAACGCCCTGGCCGCGGCGATGATGGTCGGATCTATGGGGGCCAAAAATGATTCTACTTCAGCGGCGCTGGGCATAACGGGGGCGGCTTTGAGCGCCTCGAAAGGCGCGAACCTCCACGCTTACACACGGGATGGACTCGGTGCAAGGTGTTGACGGAGAATTCGACGATTCCGCAACAATGGTGCCGGGGCGGGAGGGGGATTTGATGTAGGGGGAAACATCGACAGCCCAATCGTCTTTCCGGGCTTTGAAAATGGACATAATTGGATATAATCGGATATCAATTGGAGGTGTAGTGGTCTCGAATTATGCTGCAACAGATTGTGCCAGAGCCGGTTATTACGCCGGAGATGTTGAACTTCATCGCTTCGCTCGATGAGTTCAAAGGGCAGTGGCGTGCCTTCAAGAGTCTATCCAGGGACCAACTCTCTGAACTGAAGAAGATTGCGACTATTGAGAGCATTGGTTCGTCGACCCGAATTGAGGGCAGCAAGCTTACTGACCTGCAAGTTGCTACCCTGCTCTCGTCCATCAAAGTCCAGGAGTTCCGCAGTCGCGATGAGGCGGAGGTGGCAGGCTACGCTGCGGCTATGGATATGGTTTTCGAGTCGTTCGAGCACATCCCTCTTACCGAGAATCACATCCGTCAACTCCATCGGGTGCTGCTTCAGTACTCGGAAAAAGACGAACGGCACCGCGGAGAGTACAAGAGTCTGGACAACCTCGTGGCCGCCTTCGATGCCAATGGCAAACAGCTCGGTATTGTGTTTGAGACGGCTACCCCATTCGAAACACCATTGGCGATGAGACGGCTGGTGGATTGGGTGGGGGAGGCAGAAAGGGATCGGGTATTTCACCCTCTCCTCATCACAGGGATCTTTGTGGTCTGGTTTCTCGCCATTCATCCGTTCCAGGACGGAAACGGCAGGCTCTCTCGCGTGCTGACGACGCTGCTGCTGCTGCGTTACGGCTACAGCTATGTGCCGTACGCTTCGCTCGAGGCGGTCATTGAGGAGAGCAAGGAGTACTACTACAAGGCTCTACGGAAGACACAGGGCACGATGAGAGAGTCAAAAGTAATGTGGGAACCCTGGCTGCTGTTCTTCCTCCGCTGCCTAGTGAGGCAGAAAGACAATCTCAACGCGAAGATTCAGATCGAGCGTCAGAGGGTGGAGGCGGGTTCGCCCCTGTCAGCCGCCATTCTTCGGCTGCTGGATGAAAGCGGCCGCATCACGCTTGCCGAGGCGATGGCAGCGACGGGCGGGAATCGAAGTACCCTCAAGTCCAAGCTCGCTGACCTGATTGATGAAGGGTTGCTGGTTCGTTTTGGCAAGGGGCGCGGCGTGTACTACATGAAGAGTCACGGGTGATCTTCCGTGATTGGACCGTGGGTTCCTTCAGCCCCGCACCCCGGCCGTCTCATAGCGGCCCCGGATGCACTGCCACAGGCTCACCCGCACGCGCTTGAGGGTGGCGCGGATGGCGGTGGAGGTGGTGCCGAGGCGGGCGGCGATTTCGGTGGCATCGCACTCCTCGCGGTAGCGCCAGTCCAGGATGGAGCGGGACTTCTCTGGCAGGGTGCCCATGCAGGTCTTCAGAGCGCCGGTGAGCTCGGTGTCGTCTGACCACCAGTCGTCCTGGGGGTCGTCACCGGGGGCGAGGTCCTCCATGAGGCGGACGAATTTTTGAGCTCGCTCGGACTGACGTCGGTAGCGACGGGCGTGCTCCAGTGCGACATTGCGGGCGATGCCGCGGAGGAAGGCTCCTGTGCTTTCCGGTTGCTGGATGCGGTCCAGCCGGTCCAGGGCTCTCAAGAAGGTCTCCTGCGCGAGGTCATCCACTGAGGCGAGATCTGCGGTCAGCATGGACACGAAGGCCCGCACCTCCCGCTGGTAGAATTGGACAAACGCAGCCTGAGCCTTGAGCTCGCCAGCTTGGGCCCTTTGCAGGGTTTCGACGGGAATCAGGGGCATGGAGGGGAGGGTGAGATCTCTGGGCGGGCACTACTGGGCTGACGCGGCAGGGCGGGAGACCTCCAGCAAGGAGGGGCGGCCCTCCTCGTACAGGCGGTGGATCTCGTCCTTGGTGAGGGCGCGTTTCCAGACAAAAAGCTCGTCAATACGACCGCGCACGGTACGAACGGGGTTGCCCTCGCCCGGCTTGGGGTTGCAACCGCCGATGCGGCAGCGGCCCGGGCGGATGCCCCAGACGTTGACCATGTCGCCCGTGAAGGCCAGGCGACCGTTGATCCAGCCCTCGGTGCGTCTCTGATCCTCATTGGTGACCAGGACCACGAGGGACCAGACGCCGGGCTGCACCACGTCATCCGTCAGCTGGGTGTAGGTCGTGCGGGGGTAGGTGCCGCCAAAGAGGCGCCCCTGCCCATTGAGGTTCATGTGGAAGTCCTTTGCCTCCCAGCCATCGGAGGCAAAGATGGCGTTGTTGGGGAAGTCATAGCGGTCGAGGAGGACCCAGGCCGCCACGGTGAGCTGCGAGTATTCCCCGGGGATGTCCACGAGGGCCTGATCGTCATCGTGGTCAAAGAAGAGGGCGTCCTTGCCCGGCCAGCGCCCGGTGACCCAGCGGGCACCAGAGACCTGGGCAGCCAGAGGGACACCACTGGTCTTGATGTCCTGCAGCTCGCGAGGGGACTCTGGGTTCTTCTGGAAGGAGTAGTAGCAGAGAAGAGTGGGGTCATCCCTCCAGCCCTGGCTGAGTTGCTGCCAGCGGCGCATGCCGATCTCACTGGCGCTGGGGAACTTGTCTTTGTCCGGAGCGGGGGCTGCGGAGAGGTTACCCTGCGCAAAGGCCACCGTCTGGCCCAGCGTCACGGACTCGATCTTGGTGCCGTCTGTCTTAAGGACGTCGACCTGTCCATCGAAGACATGCATCTGACTGGAGCCGGACTCGCCGGCGCTTACCCCAAACTCGGTGCCCAAGTCCTGGTAGTCCACTCCGTCGGTGGCGACGATGAAGCCGTGGGCGGTGTCAGGTACGACAACGCGCATGTCCCCGGTCTGCAGGCGGATGCGCATGGGGTCATCGATGTGAAATGCCACAGGGGCCTTCAGCACGAGGTCTGTGCCGTTGATCATACGGACATGGGCGAGGCCGTTCTCCAGCTTGTATGGCCCAGGGGCAAAGCCGGTCTTTTGCGGGGACCGGCCGTCGGCGAAGGAGGCATCGAGTTCATCCACCAGCACGGCCACTGCATTGCTCGCTGTGTTGTCTGCAATCACGGGCCCGGCAGGGGTGGGGGCTGGGCGCCACCAGGAGGCTGCAGCCGCGATGCATGCCGCCAAGGCCACCCACCAGGGGGCCAGGGAGCGCGAGGAGCGCTTGGTCTCGCGACCATGACTGCGCATGTCGATCACCTTGGCGGTGAAGGTATCCTTTTCCGACTCACCGGCCCAGGTCATGACGCGACGCACAAAGGCCTCGCCTCCCGCAAGCTCTTGCTTGATCAGCGTCTGGGTCCGCAGAAACAGCGCCAGTTCCTTACGCTGCTCAGGGGAAAGATCGGCGGGGTCCAGGTTTTCAAACACTTCTTCCGGCGGGGATTCACCTGCCAGGTGTTCGATGAGTTTTTGAAAATCGGAGTCAGTCATGTCGTGCCCGGTGCGAAGTGGACAATGGTAAATGATCGCACCCGGCCAACTGTGACGCGAATGGATTCTCCAACAAGACGGTCGGCTGGGAGGTGTCTCGGTCTGTGGGGGCGCGTGCTCTTTTCTTCAAGGTTGATCCATTCCAATACTTTCGTGCTGCGCTTTGCAAATCTCTTGGTCTGGAGCCGTACTCGGAAACCATGGTGAAACGGGCTCGCAAACAAATCGCGGATGGAACTGGGAACACGTATCGAGCCAAGCTGTCCCGGCGACATCTGGCGGGCCGGTTGGTGCAGGCCTCTGTGGGCTTCTTCCTTCTCGGTAGCGTGGTGGCCCCTGTTGGGGCCGAGACGCCTCAAGATCCCAAGATTGAGCTGAAGGCCAACATCATGGTGCCGATGCGCGACGGCATCAAACTCGCCACGGATGTGTATCTCCCTGCCGTGGCTTCGGGCCAGCAGCAAGAGCGTCTGCCGGTCATCTTGAGCCGGATTCCCTACAACAAAGATGGGGCGAAGAAGGCCGGCAACTACTTTGCCTCCCACGGCTATGCGTTTGTGGCCCAAGATACGCGGGGACGCTACGGTTCAGAGGGGGTGTGGAAATTCCTCACCGACGATGGCGTGGATGGGAAGGACTGCGCGGCCTGGATTGGGAAACAACCTTGGTCGAACGGTCACATCGGGATGATCGGCACTTCTTATGTGGGCGGCACCCAGCACACGATGGCGCTGGCGGATGTGCCAGAGCTGGCCACGGTCATCCCGGTGGATGCAGCGTCCAATATGGGGCGGCAGAGCATGCGCAACGCTGGCGCTTTTGAGATGCGCTTCTGGAACTGGATCATGCTCAACGCGGGGCGGGGCAGTGTGCCCGGAAAGGACCCGGCCGTGGCGGCGGAACTCGCAGCGCTGTCCGATAATCGCACCGCCTATCTGCCTCAACTGCCTCTGCGTCGTGGGGCGACCCCTTTGCGTCTCGCTCCGGAGTATGAAGACTGGCTTGTGGAGGCGATGAACCACGGGGCGGACGATGAGTTCTGGGCTCCTGCCAACATCCTGGCGGATCCCACCAAGTACAAGGACATCCCGGTGTATCTGGTGGGCGGGTGGTATGACTCCTGGGCAGGAAACACGACGGCGAACTATGCCGCGCTCTCACGGACGCTGAAGAGTCCGGTGTACTTGATCATGGGGCCGTGGATTCACGGTCAGCAGACCAAGAGTGCGCATGGGCAGGTGGATTTCGGTGATGAGGCTGCGATCAAGGATGAGTGGGCCTGGCGCAAGGAATGGTTCGACCACTGGCTGAAGGGCCAGAGCAATGCTGTGGGCAGTGCTGCCCCTTTCGCCAGCAAGGTGCGAATCTTTGTGATGGGGGCCGGCGATGGTGGGAAGAATGAGAAGGGGATGCTGCGTCATGGTGGTGTCTGGCGGGACGAGAGGGAGTGGCCGCTGGCGCGCGCCGTGGCCACCCCGATGTACCTCCATGCGGGTGGCGGGCTGCAAACTGGAAAACCGCCAGCGAAGGAGGCTGCTACCACCTATGACTACGATCCGCGCGATCCTGTGCCCACCCTGGGCGGGAACATCTCCTCAGCTGATGGCATCATGCAGCAGGGCGCGTGGAACCAGCGGGGAGGGAAAGCCTTCTGGAACTGGTCCAAACCGGTGCCGCTTTCCGCCCGCCGTGATGTGCTGGTGTTTCAGACCGAACCGCTTGAGAAAGACACAGAAGTGACGGGCGAGATCGAGGTTAAGCTCTGGATCTCCTCGAGCGCGAAGGACACGGACTTCACGGCCAAGCTGGTGGACGTGTATCCCGCCAGCGCTGAATGGCCGGACGGATTCGATCTCAATCTCACCGATGGTATTGTCCGCGCCCGGTTCAGGGAGTCACTGAAAGAGGAGAAACTCATGGTCCCGGGTGAGGTCTATCCGGTGACGGTCAAGCTCTATCCCACCTCCAACGTGTTCAAGAAAGGGCATCGCATCCGGGTGGACATCTCCAGCAGTAACTTCCCCAGGTTTGACGCAAATCCCAACACGGGTGAGCCGTTGAACGGGCATCGGCGGATGGTGGTGGCGACCAATACGATCTATCACGATGCGGAACGGCCTTCGCAGATTGTTCTGCCGGTGGTGAAGTGAGGGTGCGAGGGAGAGGATTCATCGACAACAGCTTCCCGAGTATCGACTCTATGACTGAGTTTGCTGAAGTCAGAGTGCAAGTCCTCCGGACTGTCGATGAACATGCGTTTCCAAGGTGGGTGGAGTTCATGCTGCGCGATGCCAACGGCCTTGAGTGGACCTTCGTGGAAAAGGAGCCGATGATCTGTAGGGAGCCTTTGGAGATCAATGCCGAGTTTCCCCTGTCAGGCTTCTTGAAGTGTCAGGTCGTGAAAAAGTGGGTCGATGAGAGAGGAATGGGGCGATGTGCCATTGATACGGAGTTTCCGTTTGGGATTGAATCTCGGCAGGGGGAGACGAGGTTTGAGGTCTACGTGGAGGAAGTCTGTGCGTAGGATCGTCGGGGCTTGTCGCTTCGGCCGGTCCAGCGTTTGCGAATATGTTCCGTATGACCTTTGAGAAGATCACAAGACTCGCGTGGATCGCGATGGTGTTGAGCGTGCTCGGACTGGCGAGTGCGGCGGTTTTGCCCTATGTGACACAGAGGCAGATTTTCTACAAGTTTGGCGATTTCGCATCCGAGGAATCGATCGCGCAGATTGCTGCTGAGGCCGCCAAGGCGGAAGCGCCGGCCCTTGTTGGTGTTTTTTTGCTGTCTCTCGCTGGCGGTGTGTCAGCGTTTGGGCTGTTCCGTTGCCGCGAGTGGGCCAGGAAAGGTTGGCTGGCAGTGTGCATGATGTGGGTAGGTGGTCCGGTCATCAGCAACCTGCCACATGGGGAGATGCCGAACTGGCCTGCCCTGGTATTTCGAGCGGTTGTCCTAATCTACTCCTGGCGAGTCCTCATGGATCCTGGTGTGCGAGGGGAGTTCAATAGAGTCAAAACGCACGTGCAAGTTTGACTCGGTCGTGATCGCGAAGCCCGGATTCTCAGGAGAGTGATTTCCTCGATCTATTCGCGTATCGGACTGGGATGCGACGATTTCTGCCATCCCTTCAGGATGGACTGCTTTCTCATTCTCCCAGGGGCAGGGCTCGTCGAACTCGCCCGGCCCCTGGCTACCCTCTGGTATGCCTTCGGCATGGGCAGGTTCGGAATCCCGTCCTCGTCCTCGGAGGTGTGACGCCGCCGCGTTTGCGACCAGATGTCCAGTGGTCTGGCTGCCATGGAACAATGAGGCGACGGCAAGTCACACCGCCGCAACTCCTTCGGAGTAGAGCCCGTCCCGCCCTTTCCCAACGTAGACTCGCTCAAGGCTCGCCAACGTTGGGCTTGTAGCTGGATCCTCTTCGAGGAAGAGCTTCGATTGAGCGCGCTGGATGATGTGGAACCGTAGGAGGCCATTCCCCCCCGGGGACGATCTTGGATGCTACGGAGGTGACTTGGTGGCGATTGAGATGCTGTACAACCGTGCCTGCTTCATCGTCACTACGACCCTTATAGGGTGATCGGTGGGCAAAGGTTGACTACCGCCTTTCCAGCGGGCTCTCCATTGGGTCGCGTCCGAGGTCAATACCTCGCACTCGTCGGCAGAGTGCCCGGCAATCGGAGTGCCATCGGCTTCGGTGAGTGCCACGCGGAGCTCGCCGCCTGTAGCGTTGGCGTTAATGATCAATTCACCGCCATGCAGTCTGAGCGGCTTGGTTTCCACACGGCCGTTTTCGCCTGCATCCAGGGAAACGAAGCCATGGCGTCGCCATTCGGCGCGGCCGATGGCGTTGCGCTTGGGGGGGATGGGGGCGCCGTGGCTGGTGGTGAGGGCGGTGTAGTACACCCAGGTCTCGTCCCCAACATGAACACAGGTGCTGGAAACTCCCAGGATGGCTCCGGCATCGAATTGACCCGGAGCGCCTCTTGCGATCACGGGTAAGCGGGGCTCGGTGCGCTGCCAGTGGGTGCCATCGGCGCTGGTGATGAGCTGTACATCGAGGATGCCATCCGTGCCGCTCTGTCCATGGGCGAGGCTTTCTGCTGGGCGAGTGGGGAT
Source organism: Verrucomicrobium sp. BvORR034 (assembly GCF_000739635.1). GTDB lineage: Bacteria > Verrucomicrobiota > Verrucomicrobiia > Verrucomicrobiales > Verrucomicrobiaceae > Verrucomicrobium. The sequence continues at coordinate 32,794 of NZ_BATQ01000078.1, forward strand.
GAGTACGCGAAAGATCGTGGGCAGGCCGAGGAACCCGGCGGCATGAGGAAATACCGAGAGGTTGTTCACCTCGGTTCTCTCTCCCGGGTTTCGGGCCCACGCATTGTCGATGGCATCGGCAGCGAAGACGAGCTCCGGTTTGCTCCAGGTGGTGAAGTCCGCACTGCGTGAGAGCCAGACGCAGCGGCCGTTTTTCGTGGAGGGACGCCGATGGTAGGCGAGGTAGCCGCCGGTGAAGGGATCCTGAGTGAGGCTGATGTTGTCCGAGGCGGTCAGGATGGGATTGTCATCAGGATGGCGTTGCCACGTGAGACCATCGGGGGAGACGGCCGCGTAGTAGGCACCGACGCGACTGCCCAGCATCTTGTAACGTTTGGCGGGATCCTTCTCGCGCAGGTCGTGCAGGACGCTGGCGCTGTGGAGGTCGAAGACGATGTTGTTGGCCTTCGATCCCTGAAAGCTGTGCAGTCCCAGTTCCGGCCGCTCCCACTCCAAACCGTCGCGGGAGGTGGCATAGAGCACGACGTCGCCTTTGCCTTTGCGAAATCCCGGCACGCGCGGCTCCTTGCCGCTGGCGTCAGGCTCGGGATGCCCCAGGTACCAGAGGGAGAGCCGGTCTGCGCTTTGATCGTAGTACACTGAGCCGTACACGTACACACGGCTGCCTTCCCAGGGCAGTTTCGGCTCCAGCACAGGCGCGGGACGTGTTTTGGCGGCGTGTACGGTGCGGATCACACCGGCACTGGATGCGATGCCGCTATCATCGGCGAAGAGCAGGGGAAGTTCGTTTAGCTCAATGATGCGCGGAGTTGTCTCTTCGCCGGTTGGTGTCGCATGAGCGATGCCCATGGGGATCCCGGCTGCGATCAAAAGGACGGGCAACCAAGGGAAGGAAGACGGGCGCATGGGGAAGGGGGGCTACGCGGACTCCGGAAGGAAGGTTGGGAAGGCAAGCCCCTTGGTCTGGGGCAGCGGGCCAAGAATCTGGGCGGTGTGCAGTTCCACATTCCGTCCGCCCCAGCGGTACAGCGTGCGTACCAGATCTCCCGCCAGGCAGGGGGCCAGCAGCACGGTGGCGTCTCCGCGCTGGGCATCGAGAGCCACCCACAGGAGTGCGGTAGCCGCCGATTCATCCCGTGCCACGCCGGGACCGGTCATGCGGAAGGATGGGTGGACGCTGTACACCATGAACCCATCCAGTTCGCCGGTGGTTTCATTCTCCAGCACGAGAGATTTCCATGAACCCACTTCGTTTTTCAGGAAGAAATGCATGTCCCGTTCCCGCCGGATGCTCTGCAACTCCTGCTCCAGATCGGCCATGCGAACCGCGTCCTCTGGCCGGGCAGTCCGTACTTGGTCTGCCCGTACGGGTGGTGGCCCTGCCAGGCCTTCGACAGGGACATTGAAAAGCACATCCTGATACAGCGTATGCGGGACAAAGCCCAGTTTCGTGTACAGGGAGAAAGAGTCCAGATTCAGCGCGCTGGAGATCAGTCGCAGAGGCTGACCGCGATCGCGCGCAATTGCGGCGGCGTGTTCCATCATCAGGCGGGCGGCCCCGCGACCGGAAGAATCCGGGTCTGTGGCCACAATCCCGACGGACACGTGGGTTTCCCGGGGATGGATGAAACAAACGCCGACCAGGGTGCCGGTGGCGTCCTCTCTCACCGACACGGCATGTCCCGGATCCAGAGCCTCGTACACCTCAGGAAATATCCGAAAAGGCTCCGGGCGATCACCGAACCTCGCTCCCTGGCGCAACCGGGTCTCATACCAGTGGACGAGCGACCGGTGCAACAGACTGGCTGTGGCGTCGTGGTCAGCGGGAGTCAGGGGTGTCAGTTGCACGGCGGGGCGGTCAGGGTTGGATTGTCCTCGCAATGATCATAGGATGCCGTGGTGCTTCCGTGAACCCCAAGCGAAAGGAGATCGAATGGCTCACATGGGCGAGTCGTCCTTGCCCACCTGGGCGATGATCAGCTTCAGATGCTCAATGGTGTTCTTGATCGCGACGTCTTGCTCGGTGGTGGTGGCGGAGCGGGCATCACTGGCGAGACCTTCCAGGTACTCAGGCGCGACCTTGATGTCGTGGAGGTCCTTGCCCTGATATTCGAAAACATAGGTGCGCACCAGCTTCTTCCCAGAGCGCAGCTTGCCTTCAATGGAGGCAACCACGCAGCTGCGCCCCCGCACCGGCACGATCTGGCTCCAACGGCCGATGGAAGCGCTGCGATCACGAATGTTGTCTTTCATCCACTGCTTGATGACCGTTTGCGCCTCTTCCTGCTCCGGGGTCAGGCCCGAAGAGGGGGCCTGTACCACTTCTTCGACGCGATCATTAGCCCCAGGATTGGCTTTGTGCCACTGGTAGAGCTTAAAGCCGCCAACCGCCAGTGCAATGGCCAGGGAGATTTGGGCGATGATCGTAACGATTCTCATAGGGAGTGATGAGGGAGGGGGAGGTAGAAGGACGGTGAACGCTCGGAGATTCGACAGGGAGCTTCTGGGAGTCAAGAAAGGATGACACCCTACACTGCCTGTCTGGCTTCTACGAGGTTCAGTTCCAAAACCATGCAACAAGTTCATGGCGGGGCATGAAAGTCCCGCGACATGGTCAATCGACGCCCCTCGGGAAGCACGGCGTGACGGTCAGTTGGATAAAATCCATTCGCCGCAGTGCTTGCGAGGTCTGTTGGGGGATCACCCTCTAAAGAGGGGGAGAGCTCCCTGAATGTCCTGACTACGGTGCAGCCAAACCGGATCGAGAGTGAGAAATGACCCCTTCCAATTCGCGGAGGGCGCGATCGCGGAATGGGGTGTCGGGGAACAGGTTCACCCATGCCGCGGCGGAGGCGGGATCCTGGATCGCCCATTGATGTAAGACCATCACAACAGCTTCCTCATGGATGTACCCAGGCGGAATCTCTTCCGCCACCAGCCAGGCCGCTGCGTTGGGGTCACTTTGAGCCCCCACAAACGCGACCCGTGTCATCAAGGCATCACGTGCCGAGCCAGTGGGGTGGTGCTGAACCCACTCATAAGCAGAAGTCAAATCGGCCTGGGCCCATAGTTGTACGAAGTTTTCAAGAGCGACTGGATCGTCTTTGCCCCATTTCGGATGGGTGCTCAACGCTAGGCGATTGGCAGCATCGACCACGGCCGACTGGAGATGCGGATCGGCGCAAAGGGACCCGTTTTGATCCCGGCCAGGCGATTGAAGCAGTGATTCCAAAGCCGCGTGAGGGTCATCAGCCAATTGCTTCACGAAGCCCAGACGATTTTTTGTGTGGTACTTTTGTTGGGGGGCAGAAAGCGGGCTCTTTGTGCTGTGGGCGGAGGATGCATCGGAATCATCGCCCATTCGAATCGCGAGTGCCAATGCCACCATCGCGAGTGCCGAAGTTGCCGCCACGAGAAGCTTAAAACGCATAGGAGGGGAGTCGGAGGTGATGTCCTGTCATTCGGCAGTGGCTGCGCCTGCCGCGGAGACAGGTGCAGCCAGGTTCAAGGCCAAATCAGGGAGCTATGGTGAGCGACCACTGCTGGTTCGCATTGCCAGTGTGGGGCCACTGGATGATCGACGCTCCATCGGCAGTGCTGCCGGTGTTTACATCTGCAACCTTGCCACTGTGCACGGCGGTGATCTTGAAAAAGCCATCGCCGCCCGGTGTCAGGGTCCACTTCTGATTGTTACCGTCGAGCCAGCTCCAGAGATGGATCGCAGCGCCATTCGCCGTGCTCACGCCGGAGACATCCGCCACCTTGTTGCTGCCAGCGCCGAGGATTTGATACTGGCCGTTGCCCAAATGGGTGAACGTCCACCGCTGTTCCTGGCTGCCAGTAAGGCTCCATTGAACAAGGGGTGTGCCGTTGGTGGTGCCACCACCCGAGGCAGTGAGCGCCTTGTTGCTCTTGCGGCAGAGCACGTGGTAGGTGCCATTCCGAATCAAGCGGCCCTGGTCGGTGAAGAGTCCGAGTTCCCCGAGTTGGGTTGAGAGGTCACCATTGTTGGCAGTGACTTCCAGTCGATAGTATCGATACGCACCCGGGCTGGATACAGGGCAGGTGAGTGTCTGGTAGCGGGTCGTGAACGCCTGGGCGCTGCGGGCGTCGAGAGTGACCCAGGTGGAGCCGTCGTTGGAGCCCCGGAGTTGCCAGTCCTTCGGGTCGCGCGTGGGCACATCATTGGCACTGGTGACAGTGTAGCGCTTGACGGTCAGGGCGTTGCCTGCACCGAAGTCATATTGCAGCCAGCTTGCTGCAGTGGAGAGCCATTTGGAGGCGGGATTCCTGTCGAATGCCTTCGCGGCCCCCTGGGCACCATTTGGGTTGTTGGCGCTGTCGTTGGCTGTGCCATCGAAGACGATGTTCACCATGGGGTTCAGTGGTGTTGCGCTGTCCTCGGGCGAGTTGGCGCTCGTGCCAGCGGCATTGGACGCGGTGACGACGTAGTAATAGGTCGTGCCATTGGTCACCGTGGCGTCTGTGTAGCTGCTGGTGGTGATTCCCGATGCGATGGGCGCGTACGTGCCGCCGCTGGCGGTGGCGCGCTTCACCGTGTAGCTGGTGGCTCCGAATGACGGCTGCCAGCGCAGCGGGACGGTGTGTTCGCCCGGAGCAGCCAGCAGGGCTGCGGGGGCGGCGGGAGTAAAAAGCGGCGCGCTACCGTCGCCGCCGGTGATCTGGACGTTGCTGAAGGTGGCGGTGTTTAACGTACCATTCGCAACTGAGCAGACCATCAGGCCCACGTAGAGTGTGGGCGGCATGTCGTCGTAGCGTCCGACATCGGTGGCCGCCCAGTTGGTGCCATCCGGAGAAACGTAGCCAGTGATGATGTTTCCGAGGCGCTCGAGCTTCACCCAATAGGAGGGACTGGCGATGTTGAAGGCTTTGTTGCCGTAGTTGTTGCCGCCATACACGGCGAGTCCCTGGAGGTTTTGCTCGCCTTGGATCCTGTTGGTGACGGCCATCCATGCCCGGGGAGCGCCTGCGGTGAGGCTTGATCGAATCATCACACCAGCTTTGGCGGAAAGGCTGGTGTTTTGAACCGACTCGACTTTTGCGATGATGGCGCAGTCGCTGGTGACCGCTTTGTATGTAAAGTGGCAACTGTCGTTCGAGCCCCACATTTCACTGCCTCCGCCCTGCACCGTCCAGACGCCGCCGGAGTAGGAGGCACCGCCGACGGGAGAGGCACCTCCGATATCGAGGTCGGTGAGCCCCGAGGTGATCGAGGTGGTAGCGGGAATCGGCAACGCTGCTGCTGGTGCCGCCACGGAGGTGTCACCAACTTTGTGGAACATGAAGCTGTCACCATCCACGGGCATCTCAAGGCGTCTCAGGGCGATGTAGGGAGCGGGGAGGCCTTTGCGGACGGCATAGGCGCCGTGGATGAGATTGAGCGCGATGTTTCCGCCTCCCCAACCCCGATTCGTGTAGTCGCCGACGTAATAAGCATCGGTCGTGCCGAAGGGGAGAGACGGCGTGGGGCCGAGGTCATTCACCCGGGCGAAATACTCCCCTGCCGCCAGCAGGCGATTGTTGTAGTCGGAGTACACATCAATGCCCTGCTTCCACAGAGCTTCGGCAAGCATGGACAGCGAGAAAAGCTGCCCATGTGCGTGGCCCTGGTCGCGGAGGGAATCACCGAGCATGCCGATGTCGTTGGAACTGCGCAGACCGATATGCGCGAGGGTGCGAACTTGATACGCGATCGTGTTGAGCCGGGCGGTGTCGTCATTGAAGATCGCAATCAGCCCTCCGGCGACGAGGGCCAGCGCTCCTTTGTTGGCAGCGCCGAACATGCTCTCACCATAAGGGTTGGTGGCGGGCAGAAGGACCGTGCCGAAATAGTTCTTCACTGCGGTGGTGTCGGCCTCCGTCCAGCCGGGCCACGTGCCGCGTAGGATGTCTGCGCCGCCCACGAAGCGGTAGGCGTAGTCTCCCAAGTCGAGGGGGGATTCGCCGCCGGTAAACGATGTTTGTGTGGTCGCCCATGCAAGCAGGATGTCGTGCGCCTTTTGCGCGTACGCTTCGTTGCCGGTGAAGTACCACATGCGCGCGAGGTTCCAGATCGCTGTCATGTCACTGCGCCACTGGTTCAGGTTCACATTGGGGTTGCGGCTCACGTTCGCAAAGGGCCCCGCCATTGTATAGGTAAGCTGGGTGCGGCCATCGGCGGCCAGGGCATCGTACCCAGCTTTCCAAGGCTGCTCACCCGCGATGACCTTTGCCTTGAGGGCCATGAGGTCGGTATTTGTCAGCGGAGTGCCCGGATGCGTAAAGGCTCCAGCTTTCGGCGGGTTCAACCACAGCGCAGCGGCAGCGGCCAACATGAAAAGGATAGTTTTGCTCATAGGACGAATCTTGGTGAGGGCCAACCGATGAAGGTGAGTCGGCGATTCGTCGTTAAGTCCTATAGAAGCCAGAGCCCGGTGACTTGGCGTTTTCGGACGAATTTTTGTCGAAACGCGCCCACCGAGATCTGCTGGCGAAGTTGTTGGTGAGGCTGGCTGTCAAGCCGCAGGCGAAAGCGGCGCTTCACGCACGCACTCCGGAGCCCCGCAAGCGGGGCCAGATGTTGGTTGGGGGCTTTGGGATTCTGGGTGTCGACAGGCCTGCGACATCGGAGGCCGGACGGGAATCGGCGCACTGACACCCCTTGTGACGTCTAGAACCCTTCGGCATACGCTGGTGGCGAGAAGCAACCGAGGCGCAGGATGGTGCGAGATATTTCCTGAATCCGGACCGAGCCAGAGTTAAGAAAGAGGGGCGGTGACACGAGTTGGGCGCTTGCTACGCTCCCTGAGCCTGCGATTGGCCTCGCGCCTGCGTAGGGCGGTGAATTGCCGGAAGTCCTGTTGGGCGAAAGCGGGCCAACGCCTTTGCGAGTATCCTTACGACCTAGCCTGTTCAGCCAAAGTGGTCGGGCTGGCGGGATTCGAACCCACGACCTCTTCGTCCCGAACGAAGCGCGCTACCAGACTGCGCTACAGCCCGTGTCTAAAACCACGAAAAATAACCGGGAGGGGATGATGGCTCGACCGATGGAATGTGCAACTGGAAAGTTGAGCTATTGCGACACGCAAAATCCGGCGGGGAGGGGGTGGCCGGCCAGAGGAGGCCAACAAAAATCCGCCGTGGAGACGGGCTCCACGGCGGATCAAAAGGTTCAACGGAAATCCGGCCGGATGGCTCGGAGGCTTGGCAGGTTACTGCCAGGACTTGATGTCGTCGGACTTGGTTGCGCTGCCGGTGCTGGCGGTCTTGTCTGCGCCGTTGCAATAGATGATCACGCCAGCGGAGAGTGTCTTGCCCTCTTCAAAAGGATCGGTGATCACGCCGTCGCCATCATAGTCAATTTGCACCATGTAGCCATTGCCCCAAGGATCGGTGAGAGTGCCTGCCGTGCTGTCATAGCCATTCATCCCGCCCTTGGCCGCGGGCGGGTCATAGAAACGCACTTTGCGGGGATTCGACGTCGTGTCTGTTGCCATAAGAGCCGCCAGGAGAGGGCCTCCATCCGCTGCATCGCCTGTGTCATAGATTTTGGTGTCCTCAGTATCCGCAACGGCGAGCGGGTAGCGGTTGTACTCGGTCTGGTAGCCCTTGATGGCGATTTCCAGCCCCTTCATGGCGGTCTTGGCCTGGAGTTCACGGGCCTTCTTCAGCACGATGTTTCCAGTCGGGATGGCGATGGTGGCGAGGATGGCGATGATGCCGATCACGACCAGCATTTCGATCAGGGTGAAGCCGTGCTTGAGGCGCACGACGGGATTCAGCGTCTTCATGGATGGATGTGTATTGGGGGTCAGTTTAGTCTGGCAGGGGTGGTGGTTGGGCTAGCTGTATGAGGGCTCTATTATGTATACGGAAATGGAATTCCAGTCGGCGCGCCGGGGCGGGGCGAAGCCGAAGGGATTGATTTCAAACTCCAGAATACCGGAATTACGTGAAAACCGTCAACAGGGTAATTTTGGAGGGGCTTTCTTCTCGCAAAGGTAGGAGGAGGACGCAGGGGTGATGACCGGGAGAGGGCAGGCGTGGGGTGGTGGCAATGAGGTGCGGATCGGGGGCGTGGCTGTGTTCGAGAGTGAGTGAAACGAAGGGGCTAGCGGAGGGGGGAGCAGGGGCGCGACAGGTCTGGGTGAGGCCTGATCGCTTTCCCGTGAACCCATCTACGAACATCCCTCGGAATCGGAACAGGAATCAACAAATTCCCACGGAATTGTGGGCGAAAAGCGGCTCATTCCAGACATCGTTTTTCGAAGCGAATCGGGGCATTTTGAGCCTTGCAACTAACGCGCAAAGAGTATTGACAGGTGAGGTGAACCCAATACTCTTGCGAAATTAATTCAATTTGGCTAGACGCATCGAACCAAACCAACACACACGAACATCACAGTCCCGTAAAGTGACTGAATCAGCTATGGCAAAAAAAGCAACCAAAGGCGGCGCGGAGAAAACAAAATACGTTTACTTCTTCGGAGCAGGTAAAGCAGACGGCAACGGCTCTATGAAGGCGCTGCTGGGCGGTAAAGGGGCCAACCTCGCGGAAATGAGCCGCATCGGTCTTCCTGTACCTCCCGGGTACACGATCTCGACGGAGGTCTGCACCTACTACTACGACAACAAGAAGACCTATCCTGCCACTCTGCAGAAGCAGATGGAAGCCGGCGTGGCCGGGATGGAAAAGATCATGGGCTACAAGTTCGGCGACACCAAGAAGATGCCGCTGCTCCTTGCAGTGCGCTCCGGTGCCCGCGACTCGATGCCTGGCATGATGGACACGATCCTCAACCTTGGTCTCAACGACCAGACGGTTCAGGCTTTGGTCAGCGCCACGAACAACGAACGTTTTGCCTGGGATTGCTACCGCCGTTTCATCCAGATGTACGGTGACGTGGTGATGGGGGTGCAGAAGCGCCCTGATGAAGACGAAGATCCTTTCGAAGCCGTCATCCACAAGCTCAAGCACGACAACCACGAAGACGACGTGGACGACGCCCACCTGACCGTGGACGACTACAAAGAACTCGTCGCTCTCTTCAAGAAGCTCGTCAAAGACCGCACGGGCAAGGACTTCCCGACCAATCCCTGGGACCAGCTTAACGGCGCCGTGGGCGCAGTGTTCGGCTCCTGGAACAACGACCGCGCGATCGTGTATCGCCGCAAGTACAACATCCCGCACGAGTGGGGCACCGCTGTCAACGTGCAGGCCATGGTGTTCGGCAACACGGGTGACAACTCCGGCTCCGGCGTTGCATTCACGCGTGACCCCGCCACCGGCGAGAAGGTGTTCTACGGTGAGTTCCTCATCAACGCCCAGGGTGAAGACGTCGTCGCCGGCGTGCGTACCCCGAGCCCCGTGGCTGAGCTTCAGGCCGTGATGCCGAAGCCCTACAAAGAGCTCGACCGCATCCGCCACGTCCTCGAAGCCCACTTCAAAGACGTGCAGGACTTCGAGTTCACGATCCAAGAGGGCAAGGTGTTCATGCTCCAGACCCGTAACGGCAAGCGCACTGGCGTCGCCGCCGTCCGCTTTGCAGTGGAAATGGAGAAGGAAAAGCTCATCGACTGGAAGACCGCCATCAAGCGCGTCCCCGCCGACCAGCTTGAGCAGGTGCTTGCTCCGATCTTTGAATCCAAGGCTGTGAAAGCCGCCAAGGTCATCGCCTCCGGCCTCAACGCCGGTCCTGGCGCCGCCTCCGGCAAGATCTACTTCAACTCTGACCGTGCAGCAGCCGCTGGCGACAAGGGTGAGCGCGTTCTCCTCGTTCGTAACGAGACCTCCCCGGAAGACATCCGCGGCATGCTGGCCTCCGAAGGCATCCTCACCCTCAAGGGTGGTGTGTCCTCCCACGCTGCACTCGTCGCCCGTCAGATGGGCAAGGTGTGCGTGTGCGGTGCGTCTGACAAGACCCCCGGCATGAGCATCGACTATGAAGCACGTACCTTCACCGTGGGTGGCAAAACCTACAAAGAAGGCGACTCGCTCTCCATCGACGGTTCCAACGGCTTCGTGTACGAAGGCAACCTTCCGACCGCTCCTTCCGAGATCACTCAGGCTCTCGTGGACGGCAACAAGGACGCCCTTGCAGGCCGCAACTACCAGAACTTCAGCAAGCTGATGAACTGGTGCTCCAAGGTGTCCCGCCTGACCGTGCGCACCAACGCAGACAGCCCTGACCAGGTGGCCAACGCCCTTGCGTTCGGCGCTGTGGGCATCGGCCTCTGCCGTACGGAGCACATGTTCTTCGAAGGGGACCGCATCTACGCCGTTCGCGAGATGATCATGGCCACCGACGAAGCCGGCCGCAAGAAGGCTCTTGCCAAGCTGCTTCCGTATCAGCGTGAAGACTTCACCGGCATCTTCAAGGCCCTCAAGGGTCTGCCGGCGACGATCCGTCTTCTTGACCCGCCGCTCCACGAATTCCTTCCTAAGGAAGACCAGGAGAACGAGATGAAGGACACGATGAAGAAGACCGGCATGAGCCGTGAGTTCATCGTTCAGCGTATTCATCAGCTTCACGAGTTCAACCCGATGCTGGGTCACCGCGGCTGCCGTCTCGGCATCGCGTATCCCGAGATCACCGAAATGCAGGCCCGCGCCATCTTTGAGGCCGCTGCCGACGTGATCAAGGCTGGCGTCAAGGTGAAGCCGGAAGTGATGATCCCGCTCGTGGGCTTCAAAAAGGAACTCGACTTGCAGGTTGAAATCGTGCACCGTGTGGCGAAGGAAGTGATTTCCGAGCGCAAGGTGAAGATTGACTACCAGGTCGGCACCATGATCGAAGTTCCCCGTGGTGCTATCACGGCGGACGAGATCGCTGAAACGGCTGAGTTCTTCAGCTTCGGCACGAACGACCTCACCCAGACCGCTCTCGGCATCAGCCGTGACGACATGGGTGCGTTCCTTACGCCTTATCAAGAGAACGAAGTCTTCAAGAAGAACCCGTTTGCCACCCTTGACCAGGTGGGTGTGGGCGCTCTCATGAAGATCGCTGTGGAGAAGGGCAACGCGACGCGCCCCGGCATCAAGCTCGGCATCTGTGGCGAGCATGGTGGCGATCCAGACAGCGTGAAGTTCTGTCACCGCATTGGTTTGAATTACGTGAGTTGCAGCCCGTTCCGCGTGGCCATCGCCCGCCTTGCTGCAGCCCAGGCAGCCTTGGAGGAAGAAGCGCAGCAGGATGGCTCCAAAGTTGCTCCGAAAAAAGCTGTCCGTGGTAAAGCAAGTGCCAAGCCCGCCGTGACGGCGCGCGCAGGCAAGGTTGCCGCGGCCAAGACAAAAACAGCAACCAGCAACCCAGTAACGAGGAACAAACCTATGGCCAAGAAAGCTGCCAAGAAAGCCGCCAAGAAGGCTGCACCTGCGAAGAAAGCTGCCAAGAAGAAGTAACGACGCAGGTGTCTGAAGCCTGAAGGCCGCAGACAACGAAAATAGTCGTTAGTTACAGAGTCCTGTGAAGATTGCCTTCACAGGACTTTGTTTTTTTGGGGTGATGGACGGGGAGTGGTGGAGTGGTGGAGTGGTGGAGTGGTGGTTGTCGTGGGCAGGCTTGATGAGGCCGGGCCCTTCAGCCCTCAATGATTGCTTGGTCATGCGATCCTGGGGTGTTGCCCCTGGCTGGTATGATGACGGACCTTTGGTCCTCCTGAGGCGGCGGAGGTTCAGGATTCCATCCGTGAGGCGTGATTGGAGTCGTGCCGGGGGGAGCTGAATGAAGATGCGTCAGCATGTGGAAGGGGGTAGAGGATAGAGGGCGGCGTGCGAAAGGTTATGCGTCGGGACGTGGGCCGCCTTATGTCCCGGAGGGACGTCGGAGAGTAGCCGGTGGTGAAGGGAGTTTAACGACCGGAACCACCGGATTGCAGGTTCAAGGTATTGCGTCCCGGAGGCAACGCTGGAGGGGCTGGGTGGTGGGTGTGACGGCTTGGGTGGGTTGGTCGACGTCGATTCCGCGAACTGTGTCCGGCGGCTCAAGTGATTCGGCTCCGCTCAGATGATCTGGTT
>NZ_BATQ01000077.1 GCF_000739635.1 Verrucomicrobium sp. BvORR034
TCTTCTGTGGCGATGCGAGAGGGAAGCTTGTGGATGCATTCGTGAGAATGCGTGGGTGCAAGTGGCCGTGTGGGGCGGCTTTGGTCTTGCTGGGGCACGCGATGCTCCCTGACCGCGTTTTTACAAACGCAGCCACGAGCTACGCCTGTGGCGCGCTCTTGATCTGCTCGGCCAGGGCGCTGTCATAGCGCTTGTGGATGTAGCTGCCAGAACACGGACCAATAGCGTTCGTCGTGCCATCGGAGCGTGGCATACCCTGGCAGCATCACGCCGGTGAACGGGTAGTCTTCCGCTGCCTCTACAATCTCTGCTCGCACCGGATTGTTGGCAATGTATCGGGCCGTGTTCTGAAATTCCTGCGGTCCTCGCTCGGCATTGCGCAGGACGTGATCGTAGGAGTCCTTCTGCCACTCGATTCCCAGTTTGGTCCACAGCGGATGGCTGCTGCTATGTCGCTTGAGATATCGGATGAACAACCGTTGGTCGGACTCGAAACTGGTGCCGACGATGAGCAGATGCGCGTGATCGGGCATGATGCAGTACATGGCGCAGGCAGCGTTGTGACGGACCAGGGCGTGGAGGAGAACTTCTCTGAACTGCGCGTGCCAGTCTGAATTGAGCCAGCCTTTGCGTCGGTCGTTGATGCAGAGAGTCCAATGCGTGGCAGAGAACTGCTGATACGCGTTGGGATGGAGTTTGGGGAGGCGATTCTTGTCGAGTGAAGACGGTGGGGGAGTAGCTTCCACGGGCGTGAGGGGCGTGGTTGAAAGGATGGGTGTGGTATCGAGAAAATCAAGTGGGTGGCGGAGGTTTTGGGAGCTTTTGAGGTGGCTTGGTCTTTGTGGGGCGAGCGATGCTTGCTGACCGCGTTTTTACAAACGCAGCCACGAGCTGCCTCTGTGGCGGTGCGGAGGGGAAGCTTGTGGATGCATTCGTGAGAATGCGTGGGTGCAAGTGGCCTGGTGGGGTGGCTTGGTTTTTGTGGAGCGAGCGACGCCCCTGACCGCGTTATTACAAACGCAGCCACGAACTGCCTCCGTGGCGGTGCGGAGGGGAAGCTCGTGGATGCATTCGTGAGAATGCGTTGGAGGCAAATGGCCGTGTGGGGTGGCTTGTCTTTGTGGGGCGAGCGACGCCCCTGACCGCGTTTTTACAAACGCAGCCACGAGCTTCTTCTGTGGCGGTGCGGAGGGGAAGCTCGTGGATGCATT
>NZ_BATQ01000076.1 GCF_000739635.1 Verrucomicrobium sp. BvORR034
AGCCATGGGCTTGCGTCGTCAGGACTTCATCACGTAGGCTAAGATTCTGAATATGATGGAACACCATGACATTGATGCCGTAGTTAAGGTGGTTCGCTCGGCAATCCCGCAGGTGGAGGTGGTGCAACTTCAGGTGAGCCATCCTGGGGCGGATGACGACGGTTTGTGGTGGTTCCGTCTTCCGGCTGTCGCCCGCGATATTCAGATCGAGTCCTCCACCTACAACTGCCCCTTTTTTATGGAGCACAGCGACATGAAGTCTTCTTCGGAGGCGGTCATTGCGCATACTGTGGAACAGGCTGCGACTTTTGTTGTGTCGTACCTTCGTTCCATTTCAGATGCCGACTGCGATCACTTTTCACAGAAGGAACTTCCGTAGGAAATCCCACCATCATGAGAGTTGTCGCGCTTCTGCTTTCGTTTCTTTGTCTCCTGGCCTCGGTGGTCCTCTTGTGGCTGGGCTACATCGTCACTTTCGAAAGCTCCTCCCAATTGGCCAGGTTTGAGAGCACTCCCAAAGAGGGGTGGGACTACTGGCTCCGCAAAGAGTTTTGGAGCGATGTTCGCTGGTTCAGCCTCTATTTGGGACTGGCTGTCGGCGGGTTCGGGTTGCCGCTGACTGCGTTCTGGCGTGGGAGAAGGAAGGCGCAGGGCAGTCGCCTCGTTTCGTGGGGCTTGTTTGGTATTGCGATGCTGTATACGGGAGTCTGGACCTGGGGATTCGCCATGTGGTGGCGGCGCGGGGATTTTCATCTCATGATCATTATTCCCACAGTCATGCTGATGGGAAGTGTTGTTGCCTTGAGTGCTTTCTTCGTTCAGGCGAGTCGACCGAGAGCTGGGGTGGGGGCTGAATGACGGGTTGGCGTTGAATCGCGTGATGAACGAAAGGACGGCAGTCCTCGCAGGTGGCACTGTTCAGTGGCGTGAAGCCTGGACGCCAAGGGCGTCATACAAAGTAGTCCAGGGTAAGGCGAGGGGCGAGCCGCCACCCTGGGTGCATGGGAACATGAGCCGGAACTCCGAAGTGAGTTCTACAGACTCTTGCCGCATCCCTGAGGTTTCCACCGAATGCAGGAGGATCGTCTCCGAGTTGACTGTACGGTGTGTAGAACTTCCCTTGGAGTTCCAGCGCTATCCCATCGACACCCGGGGTGGCGACCGCTTCGCGGTCTGACCCCGGGCTGTTTTGTATCACGCCGTTGGCGTGGAGGACGTCGTTATGAGGATACTGAGACGACCTCCTCGTGGATGCTGTATCTTGTTGAGCCGACGCGCATGCGCGAATCGGCTACTTCTTACTATCAATGTACTCCTGCACCTGCACGGGGATGTCGGTGCAGATGGCATCGACGCCCAGGCCGAGGCCGAGGAAATAGTCATTGAGATCACGGCCGGGCCAGCCGGTGACGATGAAGCCTTGTTTTTGGGCTTCTTTGACAGCGAGGCGGGTGGTGCCTTCCATCTTTGCGGCGATTCGCTTGGAGCCGATGGCTTTGGCGGATTCCATCAGCTCAGGGGTGAGGGGGCCACCTTTGATCAGCATGATGTCTGCCTTGGGATCGATCTTCTTCAGAGCGATGAGGGGGCGCTGATCGAAGGACGTGAAGACGTAGCTGGAGCCTGACGGGACGTGAGCGGTGACCTTGCGATAGACCTTGGCCGCGTAGTCATCAATAACTGCATCTGAATACAGGGTCTTGTTGCTGGTCTTCATCTCAAACTCCACGTACATGCCCGGCTTGTCCTTGAGGTAGTCGAGGAGCTGGTCCAGGAAGAGCAGGGGTTCGTTCTGCTTCTTGGAGGTGATCTTGGCAGCGGCGTCGGCGTTCAACTGTTCGACTGGACCCGTGCCGTTGTGGGTGCGGTCCAGGGAGTCATCGTGCAGAATCACGAGTGCGCCGTCCTTGGTCATGCGGACGTCCAGCTCAAAGCCGCGCAGGCCTTTGTCATAGCTGCTTTTGAAGGCAAAGAGGGTGTTTTCCTCAAACTCGTGCGCTCCGCCACGGTGGGCAAAATGGAACGGCTTCTTCTCCTGGGCAAAGGCGTCTGCTTTCAGCCCCAAGAGCAGGCAGGCACCGGTAAGAAGGACAGCGTGAAAAGATAACTTCATAGTGAAGGAAACGCTGCCCCGAAGCTTTCCTTATCGAGCCGGTTATGATTTGCAGCGGTGAAAGCGGGAATGTGATTGCCCGGAGTGATGCCAGCCTGGGGCATCGCCCAAGGTTATGGGTGTTTGAAAAGATTGAGGGCAGTAGGCCCGGGGCATTCAGGGATGCTGGTAGGCAGGCTTGATGAGGCCGGACCTGCAGCCCTCAGTGGGTCATTGGGGCATCTATTCCTTGGGCGTTGCCCAGGGCTGTCATGAATCCGGACCTTTGGTCCTTCTTAAACGGCAAATCTGCCACTGGCATAGTGGATGTTCCATCGCGACTCCGGGGCTCACCAAGGCAAAAACAGCAAGGCTATCCTATTTCCTGATGGCATTGCGATTTATTCTGGGGCCACCCAGGGTGGCGACCGCTTCGCGGTCTGACCCTGGGTGTCTACATTATGCCAGGCCGTTGGCGTAATTCCCTCTGAACCTGCCAACAGGCGCTTCGTTGTTGGTGCACCACCAATCCGGTGGAGCCTTGTAACTGCCCTGGCAATTTCCTATTTCTCCGGAAGGCCATCCAACACTTTTTGTTCTTCTGCCTCTTCCTTCTCCTTCTTCCGGACACCGAGTCCGAGGAAGTAGATGATGATGGCAGAGAGCAGCATGGAACAGCTGATGAAGTAGAGGCCGCCGACGAACGAGCCGGTGACAGTCTTCACCTTGCCCATGATGTAAGGGCCCAGTGCGCCACCCAGATTCCCGAAGGAGTTGATCAGCCCGATGCTGCCCGCTGCTGCGGCCTGGGTGAGGAAGGTGCTGGGGAGGGACCAAAAGGCGGGCATGTAAGTCTTGAACCCGGCAAATCCGATCATGAAACAAGCCACCGTGAGAGGCAGGTTGCCCTGGGTCATCGGAGCACAAGCCAAGGCGGTGGCACCCACGACGATGGGCAAGCAGGCGTGAAGACGGCGTTCTTGGAAGTGATCGGAGCTCCAGCCTCCCACCAACTGACCGACGAGCGCGAGCGCTGGGGGCAGGATGATGAGCCAGGTGAGCGTGTTGAGATTCATGTGGTACCAGTCGTTGAGCACGCTGGGCATGAAGAACTCGATGCTGTAACTGCAGGTGACGATGCTAAAGTAGGCCCATGCCATCAGCAGCACTTTCGGGTGGCGGAGGGCTTCGGTGACCTTCATGCGCTTGCCGCGGGATCTCACGGCCCGTTCGCGCTCCAACTCGCTTTCGAGGGCTTCTTTCTCTTCATCGGTCAGCCAGGAGGCCTGACGAGGCCGGTCCTTCATGATGAAGAACACGATCAAGCCCATCATGACTGCCGGGATGCCCCAGAAGACGTACACCCACTGCCAACCGGTCATCCCCAAGACAAGGGGATGGGTGATGGTCTGGCCGTTGACGACTTCGGTGGTGCCGATCTTCAGGAGCAGGTACGAGATTTTCGGGCTGACCATCTGGGCAAACGGGGTCGCCACGAGGAACATGGCCAACGCCTTGGAGCGATCCCGATCCGTGAACCAGTGGGTGAGGTAAACGATGACTCCCGGGAAAAAGCCCGCTTCTGCCAAGCCAAGCAGGAACCGGACGGTGTAGAACTGAACTGGCGTGTGCACGGCGGCGGTGAGTGCGGCCATGATGCCCCAGGTGACCATGATGCGGCTGATCCAGCGCCTGGCCCCCCACTTCTCCACGATGAGGGAGCCGGGGATTTCCAGAAGGAAGTATCCGATGAAGAAGATGCCTGCGCCAAAGCCGATGACCGCATCCGTGAACCCCACGAGGTCCTTGGTCATGGTGAGTTTGGCCACGGCCACGTTCTGCCGGTCCACGTAGGCGATCATGTAGCTGATGAACAGCAGCGGAATGATCCGGTAAAAAGCCTTCTTGCGAGCGCGGTCGAGCGCCGAGGGCGGGGAAGGGGAAGCGGACGTGGCGGAGGACATGAGCTGGACCAAACGGCGGGAAAGCGGCGATGCTATCGGGAGGAATCCAGATGGGAAGCACAAAGTTCCGGCGAAGCCGGAGACGAAAGACGAGAAGACACCAGACGTCAGACCTGAGGGGAATGCAGAGAACTATTGCGGTTTTTGGGAGGTCTGCGGTGGAGGGACGTGGGGTGTTGAAGGCAGTGAGGAGGAAGGAGATGGTGTTGGCCTTCGCATCTGAGGTTCGCTCGGGTGCGGTACCCAAGGTTGACTCGCTTGAAGCTCGTCCAACCTTGGGCTGTGGTAGAAATCCCCTTCGGGGATTGGCATCGCGTGAGGGGTGCGAGTGGCGGGGAGGTTTGGGGGAGCGGTCAAGCATTCCGGATGGGAGGCCGACGGGGAAGGTTGGGTTTTCTCCAGGTTTGAGGACCTTGCTGCCATCCCTCCGGGATGGTGAATCTCTTCTGCTGTTCCCGGAGGTATCAGTCGCTACGCTCCTTCAACCGTCCGGCTAATGGCTGTAATGCCTCCGGCATCGGGGAGGGAGACCCAGCCCTGGCAGACGCGGCCATGGCAGACGCGGCCCCTGCAGGCGCGGCCCTGACAGACGCGGCCCTGACAGACGCGGCCCTGACAGACGCGGCCCTGGCAGACCCCGGCCCCTACACCTGCTTCCACATCGGTCGTAGTAGTTGATCACGATGCCTCCTTCGGAAGCCGGGGAGGTCGGATCTTGAACACACGGGGGACTTCGGCTTCCTTGGCTGACCTCAGGAGGCCCAAAAAAATAGCCGGATGCCCCCTCACAGAGGCATCCGGCTTGCTTTTGCTTTTCTCACCTAACTACACACTGACATTCTCTAATGACCCAACATCCAAGGGCGTGACCCACTTTTTTGAGTTTGCATGACGCCGAGGCGGGTTTTTTTCTTCCGGTCGGGCCGGATCTTGGTTCCGCCTGGGGTGCCGCACCCGCAGCGGGAGCTGCACTGGTGGGCGTTGCTGACCCGGGGTTCGTGCCGACTGCGCTCGTTGACGGAATGGGCGCGGCGCTTGACGGGGTTCATCAGGGCGAGGTTGGGCGCACTGATGAATCGCTGGGCGACGCCCTGGCAACAGGGGCAGTTGGCGGCGTGATTGCGTTCCTCGACCGTGCGGAAGAGGACGAAGTCGCCGCATTCTTGGCAAGTGTAGTCGTAAACAGGCATGGCTGATGGAGGGGGAGAGGTGATTGAGAAGCTTGAGACGAGGGACGGGACTAGACGACGGACGCGAGATCCACGCCCGGGGGTACCTTGATGGAGGGTCCGTCCGCATTCGGTCGGATGTCGAAGTCGAAGATCTCGGTGGGCAGCCAGAGGGTGGCGCAGGCGTTCGGGATGTCCACGATGCCACTGATGCGGCCTTCGACAGGGGCGGTGCCGAGGATGGCGTAGGCCTGCTCGCCGGTGTAGCCGAACTTCTTCATGTACTCGATGGCGTTGAGGCAGGCCATGCGGTAGGCGACATGCGGATCCAGGTAATGCTGCTGGCCTTTCTCGTCCACGGAGATGCCTTCGAAGATGAGGTGGCGCTTGTATTCGGGGGAGAGCGGGCTGGGCTCGAAGATGGGGTTCACAACGCCGTACTTGGCCACGCCGCCCTTGATGAGGCTGACGCGGAGGTCGAGGTAGCCGGCCATTTCAATGGCACCGCAGAAAGTAATTTCCCCATCCCCCTGGCTGAAGTGGATGTCTCCCATGGAGAGGCCGCCGTCTTTCACATAGACGGGGAAGTAAACTTTGGAGCCCTTGGTAAGGTTCTTGATGTCACAGTTGCCACCGTGTTCGCGGGGGGGCACGGTGCGGGCGCCTTCGGCCGCGGCCGTGGCTGCTTCGCTGCCCTTGAGCTTGCCCATGTGGGCGGTAGGGGCATAGGGGAGGGTGGCAAGAGCGGGCACGCGATCAGGCTCGGTGTCGTAGAGCTCTTTCTCGCGCGCGTTCCAGGTGTCGAGCAGTTCCTTGGAGGGAAGGCAGCCGATCAAGCCGGGGTGCATGATGCCAGCGAATTCCACGCCGGGGATGTGGCGGGAGGAGGTGTAGATGCCGTGGAAGTCCCAACAGGCTTTGCGGGCATCTGGATAGTGGTCAACGAGGAAACCACCACCGTTGGTCTTGGCGAAGATGCCGGTGAAACCCCAGGCGGACTCTGGAAGCACGCCCACGTCCAGTATATCCACCACAAGGAGATCGCCCGGCTCCGCACCTTCCACCCCGATGGGGCCGCTCAGGTAGTGCACCTTGGAGAGGTCTACGTCTAGAATGTCATTGGCCTTGTCGTCATTGACGATCTGGCCTCCGGTCCAGTCGATGCACTCGACGCGGAACTCGTCGCCGGGTTTGACATAGGCCACCATAGGCAGATCCGGGTGCCAGCGGTTGTGAAGGTAGTCTTGTGATTCAGGCGTGGCGTTAAGGTCTACTTTGATCAGTGTTTTCATGACGTATGCTTGGGCGTAGTTACTTGTCTGTTTTGGGGGGATTGGGTTGGTGGAGGGCAGGGCAAGGCAGCGGCTAGACAGAAAGCATGGCTTTGATCTTGGAGGCATCGACGGACTCGCGTTTGTCCTCCCGGATGAGCTTGCCCTTGTCGATCACCGCAATGCGGTCGCAGGTATCGAGCACAAAGCTGAGAACCTGCTCGCTGACGATGATGGTGAGCTTTTTGAGGTCGCGGATCTCGCGCAGGCTGCGGGAGATGTCCTTGATGATGGAGGGCTGGATGCCCTCGGTAGGTTCATCAAGAAGCAGGACGCGCGGCTTCGTCATGAGAGCCCGGCCAATGGCGAGCTGCTGCTGCTGACCGCCGGAGAGGTTGCCGCCCTTGCGTCCCTTCATGTCGCGCAGGACGGGGAAGAGGGCGTAGATCTCGTTCACGTCCTCTTCATTAACACTGCCCTTCACGCCGGAGATGAGGTTCTCATATACGGTGAGATAGGGGAAGATCATGCGGCCCTGAGGGACGAAGGCGACGCCCTCCGCCACCCGCTTGTAGGAGGGCTTGTGCGTGATCTCTGAGGTGCCCACAGTGACTTTACCCGACACGGTGGGGATCATGCCGATGAGGCTGCGGAAGAGGGTGGTCTTGCCCATGCCATTGCGGCCGACAATCCCGACGATCTCACCTTCGGCAGCGCTGAAGGTGAGGTCTGGGATGACGACGCTCTGGCCGTAGGCGACTTGCAGATTCTTGACGTCAAACATGTTGGGAGGCGGGTTAATGGCCGATGTACACTTCGATGACCTTGGGGTCGTTCTGCACGGTCTCCATGGAGCCTTCAGAGATGACCTTGCCCATGTGCATGACCGTGACGCGGTCGGCGATCTCCTTCACGAACTCCATGTCGTGCTCGATGACGATGACCGAGCGGTTCTGGCTGATCTTGCGGATGAGCTGGGAGGTCTCCTGGCGCTCGCGCACGCTCATGCCAGCGACGGGCTCATCCAGCATGATGACCTCCGGGTTCTGCATGAGGAGCATGCCGATCTCCAGCCACTGCTTCTGGCCGTGGCTGAGGATGCCGCCCTCTGTGTCCAGCTTGTCGGCGAGGCCGATCTGCTCCGCGATCTCGAGGCATTTGCCCATGATCTCCGGGGTTCGCCGAAAGAACAGGCAGCCGAAGACGCCGCGGCCGGTGGGGTGGGAGAGCTCCAGATTTTCCAGCACCGTGAGGTTCTCATAGATGGAGGGGTTCTGGAACTTCCGGCCCACGCCGAGGCGGACGATCTTGTACTCCCGCGTGCCGCGGAGCTCCCGGTCCTTGAACCGGATGCTGCCGCTGGTGGCGCGGGTCTTGCCGCAGATGAGGTCCAGCACGGTGGTCTTGCCAGCCCCGTTGGGGCCGATGATGACATGGACGGAGTTGCGGTTCAGGTAGAAGTTGAAGCCATCCACGGCTTTGAAGCCGTCAAACGAGACGCCAAGGTCTTCGACTTCCAGGACGAAATTGCGGTCACTCATGGTTCAGCGGTCTTGGGGATTTCTGCAACGGCGGCGGATGCTTTTTCAGCGGACTCGGCGGGTTTGAGTTTTTTCATCAAACCTGTGCCCAGGGTGCTGAGCTTCGCCTTGAGGGTGCCGGATTTGTCGAGGATGCCAGCCAGGCCATCGGGGAAGAACATGACCACGGCGATGAAGGTGCCGCCCATGAGGTAGAGCCAGGCATCCGGGTAGGCCTCAGAGAAGGCCGTCTTGCCGAAGTTCACGATGAGGCATCCGAGGATGGCTCCTATGACGGAGAGGCGTCCACCCACGGCGGTGAAGATGACCATCTCGATGGAGGGGATGATGCCCACCAGGGAGGGCGACATGAAACCCACCTGCAGGACGAAGAGCGCCCCTCCCAGACCGGAGAGCATGGCCGCCAGGGCGAACACGAAGGTTCGGCACATGGCGACGTCATAGCCGGAGAAGCGCACCCGGTCCTCGCGATCCCGCATGGCCATCAACACGCGGCCGAAGCGGGTGTTGATGATGTACTTGGCAAGCAGGGCGCTGGCCAGCAGGAGGAAGACGCAGAGGAAGTACAGGGTGTACTGCGCTCCGGTGGTGCGGATGTCCCAGCCCAGCAGGGTCTTCAGGTCGGTGATGCCGTTTCGGCCCCCGGTGAAGCCCTGGTTGCCATCAATCCCGAGAGACAGGATGAGGGCGATGGCCTGGGTGATGATGGCGAAGTACACGCCACCCACCCGACGGCGGAACATGGCCCAGCCGATGATGAAGGCGATGAGACCGGGCAGGAGGAACACGGCGCACGAGGCGAAGGTGAAGCTCTTGAACGGCTCCCAGAACCAGGGGAGCTGGGTGATCTGGTTCCAGTCCATGAAGTCCGGAATGCCAGGCGTCGTCTGGATCGAGGTGCTAACAGGATCTGACGCCTCCAGCTTCAGGAACATGGCCATGCAGTAGCCGCCGAGCCCGAAGAAAACCCCCTGGCCGAGGCTGAGGATGCCGCAGCGTCCCCAGAGCAGCACCAGGCCGATGGCGACGAAGCCGTAGCTGAGGTACTTGCCCACCAGGTTGAGCCGG
This sequence comes from Verrucomicrobium sp. BvORR034, assembly GCF_000739635.1. Taxonomy (GTDB): domain Bacteria; phylum Verrucomicrobiota; class Verrucomicrobiia; order Verrucomicrobiales; family Verrucomicrobiaceae; genus Verrucomicrobium. The sequence goes on from NZ_BATQ01000076.1 coordinate 9,106, forward strand.
AAGATGGGCAGGGCCAGCGGGAGGATGATCGCGATGAGCGCGACGAACACCGCGAAGGAGATGGCTTCTCCCTTGGTTTTAAAGAGCGTTCGAAAGAAGATCATGATTGAGTGGATGGGTGAGGGGGGCTGAGTCGCATGGGATTAGTGGGCGCGAACCTTGCTGGGGAAGAGCCCCTGGGGCCGGATCATGAGGGCAACCACAATGACCAGGAGGGTGGCGACTTTGCCCTTGGTGCCTTCGAGGAAGAACTCGAGGATGGACTGTGCCTGGGCGATGCCGAAGGCGGAGGCAAGAGAACCCATGAGGCTGGCGGCACCGCCGAAGACCACGACGAGGAAGGCATCCACGATGTAGCGGCTGCCGCTGTCCGGTCCGGTGGAGCCGATGGTGGTGAAGGCCGCACCGGCGATGCCGGCGATGCCGCAGCCGAGCGCAAAGGCGAGGCGGTCCACCGAGTTGGTGTTGATTCCCACGGCACCGCTCATCTTGCGGTTCTGTACGGTGGCGCGCAGACGCAGACCGAAGGAGGACTTGTACATGAAGAGCAGCAGCGCGAAGGAGACTGCGATGGCGAGCCCGAGGACGAACATGCCGTTGATGGGGATGTCGAGCCCCTCCTTGGGGGAGTAGGAACCCATGAGCCACTCAGGGAGCGTGGGGGTGACCTCACGGGCACCGAACGTGGAGCGGAAGGTCTGCTGCATGATGAGGCTGAGACCCCAGGTGGCCAGGAGCGTGTCCAGAGGCCGGTGATACAGACGCCGGATCATGAGCCACTCCACCGCCGCCCCGACGAGGGCGCAGACGATGAAGGCGATGAAGATGGCCACCACGAAGTAGTAGGGGCCGAAAGAGGGGGCGTACTCCGCGGTAAGAGTGGAGCAGAGATAGACGGTGTAGGCTCCTAGAGCCATGAATTCACCGTGGGCCATGTTGATGACGCCCATCTGGCCGAAGATGACGGCGAGCCCGAGGCCCATCAGCAGCAGCACGCTGAAGAGGCTGATGCCCGCGAAGCCCTGCATGAGGAAAATGTTCTGGAGGTCTTCCCAACTGTAGGATTCCATAGGTGGAGAAAGTTGAATGTGGGGGAGGGTGAGCGCGCCGGAGGGCCGGGCGGAGCAAAAGGAAAGAGGGGCAGAGAGAAAGAAAAGGGTCTCCGCCGCCCCCTGCATGAGCCGTGACCGCTTTCAGGCGAACAGCCACGGCGTGCAGGGAGGGCGGAGAAATGGGGTGGCTTATTGATAGCCTTTCGGGAACGGATCGGGCTCGATCAGCTCGGACTCATAGAGGACCTTGGCCTGGCCGTCTGTGCCCCACTGGCCGATGCGGAGCTTGCTCCACAGGTGGTGGTTGGGGTGTACTTTCACATAACCCTCAGGGGCGGTGGTCAGTTCAAGACCAGGGGAGGCGGCGGCGATCTTGTCGATGTCGAAGCTGTTGGCCTTCTCCACCGCTGCTTTCCACAACCAGGGGCCGAGGTAGCCGGCCTGGGTCACGTCACCGATCACGCTGTTGGCGCCATACTTGTCCTTGAAGGCCTTCACGAAGGTCTTGTTGTTCTCGTTATCGAGGCTCTGGAAGTACTTCATCGCGGAGTAGAAGCCCACGAGGTTCTCACCGCCGATGCCGAGCACCTCATCTTCCGTGACGGAGATGGTGAGGAGCGTCTGCTTGGCGCTGGTGATGCCGGCGGCCTTGAGCTGCTTGTAGAAGGACACGTTGGAACCGCCCACGACGATGGCGTAGATGACATCCGGCTTCTTGAGCTTGATCTTGTTGATCAGCGAACCGAACTGGGTGTGACCCAGCGCGTAGTACTCCTCACCCACCACGGTGCCCTTGATCACATTCTCGATGTGCTTGCGGGCGATCTTGGCGGAGGTGCGGGGCCAGATGTAGTCAGAACCGATGAGGTAGAAGGTCTTGGCCTTCTTTTCCTTCACGATCCAGTCCAGGCCAGCGATGATCTGCTGCGTGGCCTCCTGGCCGGTGTAGATCACATTCTTGGACTGCTCCAGGCCTTCATAGAAGGTGGGGTAGTAGAGCATGCCGTTCTCCTTTTCGAAGACGGGGAGCACCGCCTTGCGGGAGGCGGAAGTCCAGCATCCGAACACCGTGCCGACCTTGTCACTCACAAGGAGCTTCTTGGCCTTTTCAGCGAAGGTGGGCCAGTCGCTGGCACCGTCCTCCTTGATGACCTTGATCTGCCGGCCCAGCACGCCGCCTGCGGCATTGATCTGGTCAATGGCAAGCTGCTCGGCCTGGATGGAGCCGGTTTCACTGATGGCCATGGTTCCCGTGGCCGAGTGAAGCTGGCCTACCGTCACTGTGTCATCAGTGACGGCGAGACCGGTGGTGTTCACCTCTGATGTGGGCGGCTTGGCGGAGGCTGTGATGGCAGACAACGCAAGCAGCCCGACGACCGGGAGCAACCTGCGATGAAGACTTGGAGTTCGCTGTTTCATCTAGTTAGATTAGGTGACGGTTTGCTGTTTCATCGAATCCGGGAATGACCGGGAATCGAGGCTTCCTCAAAAGCCGTCCCAGATGGACCGGGGCGGTAATTTCGATTGGCACGCATCACCAAGCACCGGGCGTGCCGCTGTCCTGCCGTGCCAGCTGTGACATGCTGAAAAGAATTCAGCGTGGGAGGCCGTGGCGACGACATGGAGTCGAGCCGGATTTCACCGCATGGCAGGTGTGAATCTGCTAGAGTGCGATGGTGCTGACGCAGCTTGTCACGCTCATGGCATCATCCTTGCGGTGGCATGGGTCCCACGATGCAACATGAATTTTGCTGCGGATGAGCGTCCTTCAAACCCCCACCTCCAGTCCGGTCGAGTCCGGTGCCATCGATTCCCGCAGGCTCCAGGTCTTTCTGGCTGCCGCCCAGACGTCGAGTTTCGTCGCGGCGGCGGACCGTCTCAATCTCACACCCTCGGCTGTGAGCCATGCCATCAAGACGTTGGAGGAGGAGTTTGACTGCAATCTCTTCAAACGTCACGGGCCGCGGGTGACGCTGACCCGGGCGGGCATGCGCCTGACGCCTCTGGCGGAGGAGGTGCTCAATCGCATGGCCAGCCTGCGGAAGGAAGTGGCGGTCGTGCAAGGGAATCCCCGCAAGCTGCGGGTGCTCATGCCGGAGACTTTCAGCGTGACCATGTTGCCGCGGGTGCTGCCAGACTTTATGGAGTGTTTTCCCATGGCCATCTTTGAGCCAGTGATGGGTGACAGCGAGGATGAACGCGCCTTGCAACAGTTGATGTCCGGGGAACTGGACCTTCTGCTTACCTGGCAGGCCCGCAGTTCACCTGAGGTGGTGCGACGGGATCTGGTGCAGGATACCCTGGGCCTGTATGTGGCAGGTTTTCACGCCCTGGCGCGGAGGCCGCAAGTGGATGCGACGGTGTTTGAGCAACAGCCCATGCTGGCCAGCTGCGCGACGAGCGTGAGGTGTTTTCTGGAGCGGAAACTGACGACCGGACAACGGCAGAATGCGAGGGTGTGGCATTTGCCCGGGATTGAGGCCGTGCGGGAGCTGGCACGCGTAGGCCAGGGCATCGCGCTGTTGTCCGAGCGTGCCGCATCGAGATTGGTCGCGGCGGGCCAGCTGATTCCGCTGGAGATGTCTGGCCCTCGGGCCCAGATGACGTGTGCGGCCCATTGGTCTGGCCAGACGGAGTTGAGCTGGGCGGCGGAGGTGTTTCTAAGCCTGGTGGAGATGGTGGCGCAGGAATAGCCGGTGGGTCAGTCCGTCAGTGGGCAGTTCGTCAAGGTGTTGGGGGTGTTTTGGTGGGAGGACGGTGGGGCGGCTTGCGGGGGTTCTTGGTGCTTGGTGGCGCGGTTATCTCATGAACCCGGAAAGTTCGTTGAAGCGGATGAGGGCGGAATGCGTAGAGGAACTGCGGGTGCAGCGTTGCCGACTAATGCGTGATAGGTGCGGATGTGACGGCATCAGATTGCCAGATGCGGGGACCCTGTACCTGGCACTTGGAGTTTGAACTTTGAATTTTGAAGTTTTTCGCCCTGCTACCTCGCCACGCCACAAGTCGGCGTCAGGTGCTCTGTCATTTCCTCGAGATCAAAGAGGCCCTCGCCGAGAGGGACGCGTTCGGTGAGGAGTTTGAGCTCCCTTTCGATCCAGGCGTGGTCGGGCTGGAAGTCTCGCTGAGGGACATCGTGGAGGTGAAGGCGTGCGGCCTGGCGGAGCTGGGCGGGATCGCAACGCGGGGTGCCGAGTTCGCCCATGGCGACGGCTTCTTTCATGAACTCGGATTCCTCGGCGAGTCGCTCATGCTGTGCCTGGAGGAGTTCAGGCATGGCGGCCAGGAGGGCGGCAAAGGTTTCTGCCAGATCCCGCTGGCAAAAGAGAGCCACCTCCTGGGCGTACTTCCCAGGCTCGAATCCAGGGTCGATCTTGCCGCTGCCTTCTGCTGCGGCCTGCATGCCCCAGGGGGTGGGAGCCACCATGCCGTCGATGGTGCCAGCTTCGAGTCCCTTGCGCAGGAGTTCCATGGGCAGAACCTTGAAGGCGGGGGGATCGAGGAGCTTGCCGGCGACCTGTAGCTGCCAGGTCAGGATCTGATAGCGGGTGAGGGAGCAACGGGCCTCGATGCCGAAGACCAGCCGCTTGGAATCCGATGATGCCTTGCGGTTCCGTGGGGGATAGACCGTCTTCATGGCCTTGGGCGTGAGCACCAGTTCCATGGGGCAGGCGTGCACGACGAGCGGCACCATCCACTGGCCTTTTTGGCCGGGCTTGGTGACGAGTTCCGTGACACCGAGTTCCCAGGGGATGAGCCCGGCCGCGAGTTCACCGGTGAGGAGGTGGCGAATGATCCGGCCATAGCTGGGACAGGGGTGCATGCGCCAGGGCCCGCCGACGGCCCGGGTGGTTGCCAGAAGGGGAATCGCTTCCAGCGAAGGAACAAAGCCAGTGGAAAGTGTGAGAGGGGCGTTCATGAACGAGACCGTCTGGGGCTTGTTGGTGCGTGGTCATGGACATGGACCTTGAGTACGAGTCTGGCCGAGAGACACGCGGGACGGAGGACATGAGCTGCCGATCCTTTTGCCTGAAAAAAGGCCGGTCGCTATGCGAAGGGGGTTGTGAGGTGAGGTGAGAGGGCTTGCGGTTGAGTTTCAACCACGAGTGCGCCGGGCAGGGTAGCAGAGGGTGTGCCGCAGAATCGCGTCTCCCGCCTTCAGGCTCAAGAATCCATATGTGTGTGGAAAAACAGGGCGGACGGTCGGGTGATTTCCCTGTACCCATGGACAAAGTCTGCCCCTTGACGGCGTATGGATGACGGGCGGTGAGGCTCAGACGCAACACTGCTGTTCCGTATTGATAAACCGCGTTTCATCCCATCTGTTTGCCATGGCTCCCCAACGACGTGATTTCCTCCGCACTACGGCCACTGCGGCGGGCGGTATGGCGACAGCCCTGGTGTCTTCAACAGGGGGCGGGAGTGTCGTTGCTGCCTCAGAGGAGGCGAAGTCTGACGCTCAACGGAATCCCGTGCAGGTGGAGAATACTCGCGAGGGGGCAAGAGACTGGCAGCTCACCCGGGTGCGGCTGGACAGCACCAAGGGATTCCGTTCCCCGATGATCGAGGGGTATTGCTCCCGGCAATCGGTGAAAGCAGGTGAAACGCTGGAGATCATGGTGAGCACCAAGCCCGCGTGTCCCTTCAAGCTCGAGATCTTCCGCACTGGCTACTATGGCGGACGGGGGGCGCGGTTGATGGCGACCTATGGGCCGATCGATGGCAAAATGCAGCCGGATCCCGAGGTGGGGCCGCGGCGGCTTCGCGAATGCCGCTGGGAGCCCTCCCTCTCTTTGGTCATTCCTGAGGACTGGCTGAGCGGGGTGTATCTGGGGCGATTGACCACATTGCCTGGCGGGAAGGACCAGCCGTGGTGGCAGAGCTACGTCATCTTCATCGTGAAGGATGATCGCAAGGCGGACCTGCTCTTTCAATGCAGTGACAACACCTGGCAGGCCTACAATCGCTGGCCGGACAATTACTCGCTGTACACCGATCCCCGGGCGGCGCATACGTTTGATGTGGCGGTGAGCTTTGACCGGCCATACGGCAAGTACGCGCAAATTTTTGACGCTCCCCAGTCGGTGGGGTCGGGAGAATACCTCTTGTGGGAGTTTCCTGCGGCCTACTGGCTGGAGCAGCAAGGCTACGATGTGACGTATGGCTCCAATGTGGACACTCTGCTGCCCAGTCATGTTTCCCGATGCCGTGCCTTTTTGAGCGTGGGGCACGATGAATACTGGGATGTGCAGCAGTATCAGTCGGTGGCGCAGGCCATCGCGGGAGGCACCAGTGCGCTCTGGCTCTGTGGGAACTCCGTTTTTGCGGTGAGCCCATTCGAGCCTTCGGCGAAGGGAGTGGCGGGGCGAATCATCAGCCGGGCTGGGTTGTTTGGCGGACTGACCGATGAGGAGATTGAAGCTGAGCGCAAAGTGTTCCCAAAGGAACTGGTGCGACTGGGGCCGGATGAGAGTCTGATCATGGGAGCCCGGTCCATCGTCCCCTTCAATGGTGGGGGAGACTGGACCTGCACCAAGCCGGAGCATTGGGTGTTTACCGGAACGGGAATGAAGGCGGGAGATGCCATTCCCGGATTGGTGGGCTGGGAGCACCATGGAGCTCCGGCCAAGCTGGCGGGGCTGGAGGTGGTGGCCGAGGGCACCTCCTGGCGTGGTGGCGATACTCCCGCCCACTGGACAGCGACGGTGTTTCCGGGGCCGAAGGGGAACATCGTCTTCAATGCGGCGACGATCTTTTGGCCGCAAGCCTTGAGCAGTCCACCGGGGCACATGCTGCCGTGGTCGCACTGGAGTCGGCCTCATGGGGTGGATGAGCGAGTGCAGCGAATCACGGAGAATGTGCTGGCCAGGGCGTTGGGGCGGGAGAGGTGAGGTGGGAGCAAGGGTGCTGGATAGCGATGGCGGGTCAGACTGCCGCAACTCCTTCATAGCCGCATCCTCTTCGAGGAACAGCTTCGGTTGATCTGTCGGCAGGACGGAATTTCTGGGGGTAGATGTGTGGCTGGTTGGGACTTGGTTAGGTGGATTTGTGAGTGAAAATTAACATCTTGGCTGGGGAAACCGCTCTGAGGGCCGGGGTTGACTTTGGCCAATTGTCACGCAATCGTCACGTGGACCTTTCGTGACAGACTCCCGCCCCCCAAATGAGCAAGACTGCAGAGCCCGCCGCCCTCCCATCCTCCCGAAAGGAGATCAGCCGCAAGACGGTTTTTCGTTTCGTGGTCCTCACCGTGCTGGCCACGCTCGTGGGCCTGTATGTGAACGCCTTGCTGACTTTCGCCGGCAATACCTACTCGTTTAACAACCGATTCACCGAGGTGGCCATGGTGGACCACTGGTTTTACCTGCTCTGGAGCAACGTGGAGGTGCTCAAGGGTTACCTTCTGGTGGCGCTGGTGTACGTGCTTGTGATCTATCCGCTGGTGCTGGTCTGGCGACGTTTCCAGACATTCGGCAGGTGGGGTGTGGTCTGGCGGTCGTTGCTGTTCTCGGGAGTCTTGTACGGGTTCTTCATCTTCCGGCTGATGCTCAACAAGCCGTACTTCGGAGACTTCAGCTACTTCGACCAAGGGTACCGGAAGTTCGGCGAATGGTTTGGGGGCGCTATTCAAGGCGGTGCGCAGTTCTTTGTGCTCTATATCTTCCCCACAGTGGCTCTGGCCATTTGCGTGAGCTTTTACGCACTGGAGCTTCGCAGAGCCTGGAAGAAGAATCCGCGTTTCTTCCCCTGGCCTGTGATTGGTCCGATTGCGATTCTGGTGGCCTTTGTGGTCTCGGGCCACGGGTTTGTGCGGGAGCCTGCACCTGTGGAGGAAGTGGGTCCTCCCAAGCTAAAGCCCAAGAACATCCTCATCATCGCCTCGGACTCGCTGCGCGCTGACCGGCTGAGCTGCAACGGCTACTTCCGGCCCACCTCTCCCAGCATCGACAAGTTGGCCAAGGAAGGGGTGAACTTCTCGAAGTGCTTCACGCCGATCGCCTCCACGCTGGAGAGCCTGACGACGATGTTCTCGTCGCAGTATCCCCACACGCACGGTATTCAGCACATGTTCCCCAACAAGCAGCAGGTGGACACGGCCAATGCCAATGTGCCGGCGCTGGCGGCCACGCTGAAGGCCCAGGGCTACGACACGGCGGTGATCGGTGATTGGTGTGCCTGCGGCTTCAATGAACTGCCCATGGGGTTCAAGGACGTGATCGTGTCCGACTTCGACAACTTCAAGGTGTACATGAGCGAGGTGGTGTATCTGCACCATCAGATCTTGCCCTTGTTCTTTGACAACCGGGTGGGTCACTGGCTGTTCCCCAAGCTGAAGTCCTTTGCGAACTTCATGACGCCAGACGTGGTGACCAATCAGGTCATTGAGCGGCTGAAGAGTCGCGAGAAGGATGACAAGCCTTTCGTCATCTTTGCCTTCTACTCCTGCACCCACCTGCCGTACCGCACCCCTCGCGAGTACGCAGAGCTCTGGACGGATCCCAAGTATGAAGGCCCGCACAAGCACATGCTGGGACTGAATGTGGATGAGTTTATTGGCGACGTGGACATTGGCAAGAAGTGGGAGAAGCTGCCCCAGAAGGAGGTCGATCAGATCAATGGCATCTATGACGGCTGTGTGCGTATGTTCGACGACTGCGTGGGCAACATCGTCCGGGCGCTGGATGCCACGAAGCTGAAGGACAACACGGTGGTGATGATCACCGGTGACCATGGGGACGACCTCTTTGAGCCCAATGTGACGTTCGGCCACGGCCTCACGTTTAACGGCGGCGACCAAAGCAACAACATCCCTCTGGTGATGCGCGTGCCAGGGCTGGATCCCGCTCTGACGGGGCGCACGGTGGACAAGCTGGTGCGGACGGTGGACTTCGCCCCCACGCTGTTGGACCTGGTGGGACAGCCTGCCGAGGCCCGGTTCGAGGGCAAAAGCCTCGTGCCATATCTGAATGATGCCAAGGCTGACCTCTCCCTGGCCTGGTATGGAGAGACCAGCTATCTGTTCTTCCGCCGGAAGATCCCAGGGGAAGAGCCTCTCTACATCCCCCCGATGGACGAGACGACCATGATCGACCCGGACTTCGACTTCCACTTTGTGCTCAAGGACAAGTACCAGGAAGACGTGCTAAAGACCAAGGAGCGGGCCTTGCGCACGGAGCGCTTCAAGCTGGTGCTGACACCGGGGCAGAACGGACCGATCTACCGCCTGTTTGACCTGAAGTCAGACAAACATTGTGAGCGGGATGTGAAGACCAGCTTCCCGGATGTGTTCACCACCATGAAGGGGGCGCTGGAGCGTTTCACGGATCAGAAGACGGAGATGACCATCAAAGACATCTTCGCCGGGCAGGATGAGTTTGCCATCCAGCCGACGGTGAGATTGTGATGGGGCGGTGGTCTGTGGTGGCCGGGGAGTGACTTGCCGCGACCCTTTCGGGGTCGGCGGGCGTGCCACAAGAGGTGTTGGTCGCTCCGCTCAACGGGGCGGGTGCGCCTTATAGGGTGGGGCGTTCGTCTTCGAGCCACCGTACTCCAAGACACTTCGCGTTCATTGGAGGTGGCGGCTCGAGCTTCGGCTGGGCAGGTTCTTTGGCAGCCAGCCTGAGCACGCGGTCAGTTCGTTCTCCTCAAGGATTCTCAGCGATGTAGGCCTTCAATCTGCCCAGGGCGGCGTCCCATTGACGGGACACGGCTTCCAGATAGCTGCTGAGGTCGCGCATAGGGCCGGCGTCGAACTCGTAGAGGCTTTGGCGACCGGAGCGGACGCGGTGAAGGATGCCGGCACTCTCCAGCACTCCGAGATGCTTGGTGATGGCCTGACGGGAGAGGGGATATCCCTCGCTCAGTTGGGCGATGGAACGCGGCTGGCCATCGGCCAGCCGGTTCACCAGGGAGAGGCGGGTGACATCTCCCAGAGCGGCAAACACCGAGGCCCGGAGCTGATCGACAGCGACTGGAGCGTCAGGGGTTGGCGGAGACATGGCGGAGGATGTTCTGGACCTGCTCTTCCCAACCACCTTCGTTCATGCGGAATGCCTCCAGGCGTCGATGCGCAGGCACCTTGTCGAAGCCTGATTCCGTGACGGTCAGACGGGTGCCAGTGGTCGTTTCCTCCAACCGGAATTCGACGAGGGTGGGGACCTCATCGGAGTAGTCCACCTCTGGATCCACGGCATAGGGATGCCAGGTGTAGGAGAAGAGGTGCTCGGGTTCGATCTGCTGCACCTCGACCTCCATGATGAGATGCTCGTAGCCAGGATAGAGAATGTGGCCACGCGCGGATTCACCCACTGCAAATGGGCCTTCCAATTTTACCCGGAACCATTCGCCGAATTCACGGTAGTCCGTGAGAGCGCGCCAGACGCGGGAACGAGAAGCGGGGATATCGATTTGTTTTTTGATTTGGTCAGACATAGGCAACCTTTCGGTTGCATAATGACCGAGTGAGCTGAGATGCGCAACCTTTTAGTTGCCTAATTATTCCCGGGGGCTCAGCGTGTACGCTGGCGATGAGGACCGGAATCGCTGCCGCTGCCACCTGAACTGTTGGTGTTACTGCTGCGGGCTTGGGACAGTTCCGACTCCAGGCAGCGGATGCGGGATTCCAGCTGACAGATGGTGGAGCGCAACCCGCTGATGCAGGAGTTCAAGCTCAATACATCCGACAGAAGTTGGCTGTTGCGGCTGCACAGGTCGCGATTCTGTACTTCCAGATGCGCCACGCAGGACTGAGTGCGCTCCAGTTCCTGCTGGAGGTTGCGATTGTCTCCGGCCAGGCTGCGGGCGTTGGCCTCCCATTCTGCTGCGGTGCTCGCGAGGTTCTGATTGGCCTTTGATAGTTGGGTAGTCTTGGTCTCCAGGCTGACGAGTTGCTGAGTCGCTTCTTCGTGCTCGGACTCCCGCAGCGCATTGGTCTGCTGCACGACGTTGGCCAGTTGGTCGCCGTAGGCAGCCCAGGTGGCGACTGCTTTGGACTTGTCCGCCACTTCCTGACCATGACGCAGACGCCAGTTGTCCGCATCGTCGCGCAAGTCCTCCTGTTTGCTCAAGGAGTGGCGGAGGGCGGAAATCATGGCACCGCGTTCTTCTTCGGCAACGCTCAGGCTTGCTTGGGTGCCTTCGAGCTTTTTGAGGTGTTCGTCCAGGGCTCCTTTCAGAGAGGCGACTTCATGAGTGAGCGCAGCGTTCTGGGTGCGTGCGCCCTGGAGGTTCCAGGCGGTGGCTCCCAGCAGGGTGGCAGCCACGAGCCACGCTGCGAAATTGCAGACGGTCGAGGTGGTGGGCGCCCGACGTGAGAGGCCGCGCGGGGCGTCGCGCCGGGCAGTACGGCGAGATGGCGCGGGCGTCTCATCGTCGCGGCTGGAAATGCGGTACACCGCATTCTCCGGCAGGGGATTCCAGGCGGTGACTTGGCCCCGGCCGGTGCGCGCAGTGGAAGAGAGGTCCATGCCGTTCAGACGAACGGCATGGCGCAATATTCAAGGGGGTGTCGGCGAAAATGACCTTGTCTGTCCTGGATCAAGCGGGTTCGGGAGGGGCACCGCCGGAATCGCTGGTGTCAGCAGCGGCAGAGACCTCACGATGCGGTGCCAGCAACTGCCAGCTCCGGCATGCCAGGACCACGGCGGCGACCCCGAGACCCGCCGCGAGCCCCGTCCACATGCCCTCCGCACCCCAGCCACACCGCAGGCCAAGGAAATAACCCAACGGAACCGCCACGATCCAGTAGGCGGCAAAGGCGATCCAGGCGGGGATGCGGACATCATTTACCCCGCGCAGGGCGAAGGCGGAGACGACCTGGATGCCGTCCACGAGCTGGAAGAAGCCTGCCACAATGAGCAGACGTGCGGCGATGGCCTGCACCCCGGTGTTGTCGCCAAAGAGGGAGGCGATCTCCCGACCAAAGGTGAAGAACAGGACCATGGAGCAGGTCATGAATGCGGTGGAGAAGAACCAGCCGCCAGCGAGCACCCGATGGAGGCGGGCCTGCTGGCGGGCGCCGACGATCTCACCCACGCGCACGGTGATGGCCATGGCCACCCCGAGCGGCACCATGAAGGCAAAGCCGGCGCAGTTGATAGCGACCTGGTGGGCGGCCAATGGTACGGCACCGAGAGTGCCAATCAGGATCGTACACGCGGCAAAGGCCCCGACTTCAGTCAAGAGCTGAAGGCTGGCGGGAAAGCCAATGGCCAGCAGGTTCTTGAAGGTGGCGCGATCACACTTCGCCCACCACAGCCGGGGCGTCCAGGCATTGACCTTGGGAGAGCGCCGCAGCCACTGGTAGAGGCCGATGGTCGTGAGCACACGAGCGATCAGCGTAGAGATGGCGGCCCCCTCCATGCCGAGCGCGGGCATGCCCCAATGGCCCCAGATGAGGAGCCAGTTCAGCCAGATGTCCAGAAAGACCCCGCCCAGCATGATGAAGAACGGAGGCCAGGGATGATTCAGAGCATCCGCATGATTCTTCCACGCCATGGTGACGAAGGCGGGGATCAAGGACGCGGCGATGATGAGGAGGAAGGTCGGCGTGAGCTGAATCACCTCCTCCGGCTGATTGAGCCAGCTGAGGAAGGGAACAATAGCCACGGCACAGAGCATGGTGAGGAGGCCGAATGCGAGCGACATCCAGGTGCCATGGCGCACGGCGCGACGGGCGTCCTCGGGCCTATTGGCACCGTGGGCCTGGGACACGCGAACTGAGATGGACGACAAGAGGCCGATGCCCAGCACAAAAGGCACAATGACCAGCGTGTTCGCCAAGGTGGCAGCCCCTAGTTCATTCACGCCCAGTCGGCCGATCATGACGGTGTCGGAGATGCCGAGGAGCATTTGACCGACCTGACCTGCGATCATGGGGCTGGCCAGGGAGAACGTTGCGAGAAGCTCCTTGGTGAAAGAGGGCCATGGAGGACCTTGCTGCAGGGCTGAATGGGGACTGGACGATGAAGCGGGTAACATATGCGACTGCCGTGGAAGGTTTTTTGAGAAGGGACTGGGGGAGAGATGCCGACGGCAGGCACAAAAAAACCCACCGCCCTGAGAATTTGGGGCCGGTGGGAGAGAATTCGCGAGACGACGAAACGCGCTTGTTAGAACTCCCATCCAGGCTCCATGATGCCGACCGGCTTCGTGGCCGGGGAGCGATCATGACGGGAACGGGCGGAGTTCATGGGAGGTTCTAAATACCCGCAGTGGAGTAGTGTGTCAAATGCAACGATTCTTGCCGCATTCAGGCTGGCCTTCACGCGGCAGTGGGGCGACGGCGGCGCCTCAGAGCGAGAGCCACGGCCCCGGTCAGCACCAAGAGCATGCGAGAAGGTTCCGGCGCGACGTAGATGATCCCGTCGGAGATGAACTTGTCTGTGGCCCAGAAATTGCCGTCGGACAGCGCCATGCCGGAGAGGTCAAGACTGGCCAAAGTGAACGGCCCGGCGTTGTCGGGACCGTCGCCGTTGAGATCCAAAATGGCCCAGTCGAGGAGGTTGAAGACATCGCCCCAGCCAGCCGTGTACCCATTGCCATAGGTGACGCGGATGATGGAGGTGTCATTGAGCCCCAGCGTGCCGTTCACCTGGAGGGTATCATAGAGACCTCCGGAGTCTGCGCTGGCAAAGTAGGAAGCGTTGCCCAGGGCGAGGGGATTGCCAATGTTGCTGGTGGTCCCGCCGAGCTGCATTTCCAGCCTCGCCGCACCGGTGACGGCGATGGGATGGATGAAGACGTTCTCAAAGGTTAGTTCACCGAACCCCGCGCCGGCATCGGCGAGGGTGCCGCCCGCGCCGGTGCTGCCGGGGCGGAGGATGCTGCTGCCACGTACGATGAGGTTGCCCTCTACAGAGCCCGTGCCGGAGATCATCTTGTTGATCATCTCATAGTTTCCACTGGTACGCCCGGTGAGGCTGAGAATGGCACCGGCGTCAATCTGTACCCAGGTACTGCCGTCGATGTTGCCTGTGCCGCGGAGGGCGAGAGTGCCCCCGGCGACGGTGGTCTTGCCCGTGTAGGAGTTGGTCAGAGCCTGGGTCTGCGTCTCAAGAGTGAGTTTGCCCGCTCCGGTCTTCACGAGGTTCAAGGCACCGGTGATCTCACCATAGTACACGCGATCAGATGCCTGGTTCACTGTGAGAGTGGCGACGGTGCCGGAGCTATTGGTCACGGTGGTCTTGGAGGCTGCGTTGGAGGTGTTGCTCCGTTGCTCGCTCGAGAGGCCGCCTATGGTCTGGTTGAACCCGGCCAGATCGAATGCGGCCATGTCCGTGGTGAGGTCTGACGAGTGGACGTTGAGGAGCGTGCCGGTGGGCAGTGCATCCTGCCGCCCGAGGCGGACGGTGCCTCTCACAATGCTGGTGGAGCCGGTGTAGGTGCTGGAACCAGAGAGCACCACCACCCCACCAGTGGCGCTGGCGGCTATGCCCAGGTCGCTGGTGGTCGATCCGTTGCGAATGGCTCCGGAGATGGTGAGGGTGGAGTAGTTGCCCGTGCCCACCCGGGCTCCACTGGTGCCGATGATCACATCACCCGCCCAGGTGGCGGAGGCAGGAGAACCGGAAGTGCCGGCGGCGCTTTGCAGGTTGCCGTTATTTCCTGTACCATTGCCGTTGATGGTGATGGTTTCGCCAGTGACGGTGATCCCGTTGGCGAGGCGGACAATGCCCAGGGACGCTACTGCGGTGCCGCCATCGGTGGTGCCCAGAGCCTGATTGTGCGCCACGACGAGGACGCCGGGGTCAGTGGCACCGTTTCCAGCGCTGATCAGGGTAACGCCAGTGTAAGTATTGGCCTGGGTTAGCGTGAGTGTGCCCGCGCCCATCTTCGTCAGACCGCCGGTGCCGGAGATGACTCCGCCGTAGGTGGTGGCGTTGCCCTGGGTGTCGAGTGTACCTCCCCCTGACTGCAGGTTGATGCCTCGGTTGCTGGAGAGGTTGAACGCGGCACCCCATTGTAAAACTCCTCCATTCAGGGTGATGTTGGTCGCACTGGCAGAAGCTGGCGTCGCTCCCAGGCTGCCATTGGCCATGATGCGAACGGTTCCGCCATTGATGACCGTACCGCCGGAGTAGGTGCTGCCTGTGCCCGCCAGCACGAGCAGGCCGGTGCCGGACTTGGTCAGACTGACGATGCCGCTCCCGTTGTTGTTCACGTTGGAGTTGACGGTCAGAACCGCCGTGGAAGAGTGGTTCGTGAACATCAGTTCGCCTGCGGTGTTGGCCGCACCTCCGGCAGTCAGCACGCTGTTCTCACCGGCGGTGCTGCCGATGGTGAGACTGCCGGCATTTGAGGCTACAAGAACACCTCCGGCCGCACCGAGGCGGAGCATTTTTCCCGAGGGACTTGCCCCAAAATCCACCGTGGCAGCTCCAGTGGCCCCCTGCAGGAGAGTGTTGATCTCCGTGATGCCATTGCTCCCGATATCCTCCAGGGTGATCGGTCCGCTGGTGCCGCCGTCAACGATTTTAACGTTGGCTGCGGGGTTGTCTGGAAGGGGACCGAGAGTGCCCGAGCCGGTACTGAAACGGGTGACCTGCGTGTAGTCTGTGTACGCGACGATGTTGCCATTGTTCACGGTGGCCCAGTCGTTGCCATTCACCGTCGCCCATGCGCCGAGAATGCCGTTCGTGTTGCCGGTGCTGGTGCGAATCCCGTTGGTGGCGCTCTGTGTGCCGGAGGGAATGACAAAATTGACACTGCCAGCCGTGCGAGAGATGGCCCCCAGATTCAAAAGCAGATCCTGCGGGGTGGTGGCATGGGTGGTGAGGGAGATGGTGGATGTTCCACCGGAAACGACGAGACCATTCACCGTCTGGCTGGCAGCAGAGGTGCCACGGCCCAGCACGGCCAAGGTGCCGCCACTCGTGACCAAGGTGGTACCGGTGCCGAGGATGTTCGCCGCTGGAGCGGTCGTAGCCCCAAAATTAAGAGCCAACGTGCCGGATGCGAGGGTGGTGGCTCCGGTGTAGGTGCTGCTGCCCGTGAGCGTCTGGGTGCCAGTCCCCGCACGGGTAAGACCAAGGCGTCCTCCGCCATCACCGTCACGCAAGATGCCGTCGTAGTTGTGATTTCCTGTACCTGAAAGCACCAGCACTGCGTCCTGGCTGCTGCCATTCTCCGTGATGATGGCTCCAGTGCCGCCGTTGCTGGAGAGGCCTGCTGCATAGACAAGAGGGCTCTGAACGGCGAGCGTCTTGTTGAAGCTGTTGTTGCTGAAGTTGACGGTATTGGGGGCTGCGGCATTCAGGGCTCCCTGATGGGCCAGAATGACCTTGCCATTCGCGAGGTTCAAGCCCCCGGTGAAAAGGTTGTTCCCGCTGAGCTTCCACGTGCCAGAGTTGTTCTTGGTGATCGCCACGGTGTTCGAGATCACTCCAGAAATTTCTCCTGTGGCCACACCTTCGAGGACCACGGTGTGGTTCTGGCCATCCACTGAGGCGGCATTGACGCTGCCGGTGATGAGCAGGTTTCCGGAAACGGTGTCGAATGTGACGGTGGATCCCACGGCCCCGCGGATGTTTCCTGCCCAGGTGTTGTTTCCATCGGAACTGATGAGGTGGGGTGTGTAGAGCTGTTCCCCAGTGATCGTGACGCCGTCTTTGAGCTCGATTCGAGAGCCGATGAGCACATTGGTTTCTCCAGAGGTGGAGCCGAGAGCCTGATTGTGTCGGACGACCAAGGTGCCTCCGGTGACGCGAGTCTCGCCGGTGTGCGTGTTGGCAGTGTCGAGCGTCAGGTTGCCGGTGCCGGTCTTGATGAAGACTCCTGCTCCAGTGATTGTGCCGCTGTAGGTGCTGTTGTTCCCCGCAGTGTCCAGCGTGCCACCCCCTGCCAGCAGCGTGATGCCGCGATTGGGATCCAGGTTGAAGGACGTGGCGAGCTGCAGGGTGCCGCCATTGAAGGTGAGATTGGTTGCGGAGAAGGAGGTTGGTACGTCCCCCAGAGACCGGTCGCCGGAGATGCGGAGCACGCCTGCATTCAGCACGGTCCCGCCCGTGTAGCTGCTGGCAGTGCCAGTGAGAACTTGAGTGCCCTGGCCATCCTTGACCAGCGCGAGCGCTCCGCCAGCGCCGCCATTTGCAATCACCCCGCCATAGGTGGGAAAGTTGGCGGAGACGGCGACATTGAGGATGAGCTGGGCAGCAGAGGCGCTGTTATTGTGCACGGTGCTGGTCCCGCCATCCCCAGGAGAGGAAAGACCTCCTCCAGTGGTGTTGATCCCGTTCAGGGCAAGGGTCTTCGCGTTGACGTTGTTCGTGAACGTGATGATGTTCGGGGCGCTGGCATTGAGCGCCCCGGTGCTGCCCATGCGGAGTGTGCCGGCCACGATCTCGACCCCGCCAGTGAAGGTGTTGTTTCCTGATAACACCACGGTGCCAGCGGTGTTGTTGGTGTTGATCTGCAGCAGGCGGCTCCCCCCAGCTTCACCGATGTTGCCAGAGAGAGTGGCAACCACGCCTGCGGATCCCGCGGAAATCCCGGCATTGCCAGCCAGGGTGATGGGCCCGCCAATCGTGCGGGATTGATCCACGCGAACCGCACCACGGGAACTGGTGCCAATCCCCGTAAGAGTGAGCGGGACGTTCAGAGGAGAGGCACTGGCGAAGTTGATGACCAGCGTGGAAGTGTCCCCCACATTGATCGAGGAAAGGGTGGAAACACTCGCCAGGTTCTGGATGTCCACAAAAAACGACCCCTCCAGGGAAAGCGTGCCGGTCCACGTATTCGCAGCGCGAAACTGAATGAGGCCGAGGTCGGAGGCCCCAACTGACCTGCGCAGGGTGAGATTGTTTCCGGCAATGGCCGAGTTGATGTCGATACGGTAGTTGGTGGAGGTGTTGGAGGCCCCCTGGCCGATTTCTATAAAGCCACCGTCGGCAATTTGAATCGTCCCGCCTGAGAACTGGTAGGCGTAGTCGGTGCCCGCCGACAGCTGGATGGCCCGGAAGCTCAATCCGGCGGTGGTGACCGTACCGTCCACAGTTACCGTGCGGCTGCCGCTGCTCAAGGCACCCCCCGTGCCAAAGATGGCCACCGTGCTGCTGCCAGTGGGGTCAGCAGGCCAGAGTTGATTGTCCGTACTGGGGCTGGTGGCGGTAGGCTGCCAGTTGGGACCGGATCCCGTTTTCCAAGTCCCGCCACCATCCTGAGCGCCGTCTGCAGAAGGGCTGGTATTGGCGTCCCAGAACAAGGACTGGGCTTGGCCAGTGGTCCCTATGCCCCATACCGCGAGGGATACCGCTGCCGAGAAGAGCGAGCTGGCCCATGATGCGATGCGGCCACGCCCACCGGCGGCGGTGCGGCGAGGCGACTGGAGGACAATACGGCGGGGGAAGGGGATTTGAAGCACGAACCAAAGGCGGTGAGAGACAAAGAACGCGGGCTCTCACAGGTGAGGGATATGAGAATCCGATGGGGTAAACTACGGAGTTTACATGTCTTCTCCAAGCTCTGGGAATGGCTCGAAATGCTTGTTTTTAGGTAGGGTCTTGTATTATGGAGGTAGGTGTTTCGCCGGATCGGAATTTCGAGATTCTGGTCCTCTTTGGACGCGGGTGAATAGACTACGGTTTCGGAGTCTTCAGATCCAAGCAAACCACATCCCCGGCGTTGTTCTTGCACAGCAGACGCCCACGGCTGAGCACGGGCAGGACATAGCCTTTCCCGGGCAGCACTTGAGCGCGTTGCAGGACGTCCAGCTTGTCGGGCAGGGGCTTGGCCAGGACGAGTTCGCCGGTGTTCGTCAGAATGATGAGGTGGTCATCACTCAAGATGGCCGTGCCTTTGTCGATCTCCTCACAGATCCATTTGGGCTTGCCGGTGGCCATGTCCACGCAGCGGAGATCTTTAACGCCGCGCTTCTGGTCGTTGAAGACGATGAGGTGCTTCTGCCAGGGAACCCCGGAGTTGAACAGAAGGCCGAGGTCTCGCTCATTCCACGTAGGCGTGAGCGTGTTGTTCTTGAAGTCCAGACCGGTGCTGCCCTCTGCCCCAGTGTGGGAGACGAAGATGGTGTTGCCCTCTACGAAAGGAGTGGCGCAGTTGCTGAAGTCACGGGTGGTCGTGGCGTGGCGGGCCAGTTCCTTTCCGGTGATCGGCTCCAGGACCACAAGGGCCTCTCCCTTGTACAATAACATGACATCCTGGTCGCCCAACTTCGTGAAGACGGGCATGGAGTAGCCGGCCTCTCCTTTGCCCTCCACCCAAAGCGGCTCACCTGTTTTCGCTTTGAGACAGACGGTGGACCCGGTGTCTCCACCAGCATCGTAGAACGCGTACCCGCATGTCACGAGCACGCTGCTGGCATAGCCATAGACGGGACGTTTCCCGCCGAAATCCTTGAGCAGATTTTTCTGCCATACCACCTGTCCAGTCTCGGCATTGAGGCACAAGGCATCACCCTCACGGCTCAGAGTGTAGACCATGCCGCCCACGACGGTGGGGGTGGCGGCGGGGCCGAAGGGGACGATGGGCATGAGGTGCGCTGCGGTTTTGCACGGGTACTGGTGCTTCCAGATCTCCTTGCCCGTCTCCAGATCCAGGCACCAGACGGTGTCAGTATCGGCACCGTCATTGCCAGCGGTGTAGGCACGGTTTCCCACCACGGCAAACGAGGCCAGACCACGACCGACGTTTAGCTTCCATAGGATCGGTGGTCCATCGGCCGGCCAGTCCTTGTTCCACCCTGTCTCGGGAGAGGTGTTGTTATGGTCGGGGCCATGAAACTGCGGCCAGTCAGATTCAGCCGCCCAGGTGGTGAGGGCGGTCAGAAGAGAGAAAGCGAGGCCCGAGGCGAGGGTGGGGAGCAGGCGCATGGCGATGGGGGAGAATGAATCGGGGCCGCCAGGCAAAAAATGCCGGGGCCCCGGGAGGGATGATACGGTGAAAAACGAGCGGTAAAGTACTTACTTCGCGACCTTCAGCAGGAGAGAGGCGTTGTGGCTGACGGCGTCAAAGGCAGCACCGCCGGAGAAGCCTTTGGTCTCTTCGCGCTGGTGTTTGCAGTAGAGAAGGTAGTTGCCGGGCTTCGAGGCGTCGATCTTGAGTTTGCCTTCCTTGTCAGCAGTGAGTTCTGATTCCACGCCGCCTGGGGGCACCACGTTGACCTTGGCTTCAGAGACGGGCTGGCCGCGGAAGAAGACCTGCACCTCACCGGCAGTGGCGGTGGGAACGATGTCAAAGGTCAGCGCCGGGGTGGCGGCACCAGCCTTGGCATGATGCCAGCGGGCGTAGAAGATGGGCTTGCGGGCGGGCGAATCGCCGCGCTTCATCACGGCAAAGGCCGCCTCGGCCTGGGCGCCATTCTCGGGCTTGGCGTCCACCAGGAGATAGTGGTCGGATTTCTTCTGCACCTCGAACGCCTTGGGCTTGCCGTCCTCGCCTGCGGTCCAGGCTTCTGGCGTCTTCAGGGAGTCGAGGTGACCGGGGGACTTTTCATATTCTTCACCGTATTCGGCAAAACGGACGACGAGTTTGCCATCGGTTGTGTCCTCGATCCACACTTCATGGGCGGGGAGGGAGGCGGTGATGGCGGCCAGGGCGAAGGTGAGGCTGTAAGGGAGGAGGAAGCGCATGGGGAAAGTCAAATTTGAATTATGAATTATGAATTATGAATTATGAATTATGAATTATGAATTATGGATGCGGAATGCGGAATGCGGAATGCGGAATGCGGAATGCGGAATGCGGAATGCGGAATGCGGAATGCGGAATGCGGAGGTGAAGTTTTACCTTTAACCTGTGAGGCCTGTCAATCTGCTTTGCCGACGGTTTTGGCGGATTCTGGGATGGTGACGATTTCTACGGTATTCAAGGGCTTGTCACCGGTGGTGCCGCCCAGGGCGATGACGCTGTGGTTCCAGGGTTCGAGCTGGTGGAAGAAGCGGGAGCCGGAGAGTTTCGCGACTTCTGTCCAGGTGTTGTCAGTGCCAAGCGCGAAGATCTTCCCGCCGCGGGGGCTGGCGATGACCCGGCCATCCAGAGAACAGGCGGCGACAGCGAAGGATTTCACTTTGCCCTCTGCAGGGAGGTCCTGGATCTTGCTCCAGGACTTGGTGGCCACGTCGTAAACGTCCACCGCGTTGCTGAGCTCGTTCTTGGCGTCCATCCCGCCGATGGCGTAGAGCTTGCCGCCGTTGGGCACGAGGGCGAGGGCGCGACGCTCAAAGGGCTGGGGAATACTCTGCCATCCATTGGAGGGATTGGCCAGGTCCAGGATGAGCGTGGTGTTGTGGAACGCGCGGACCTCATGGCGGTCGTCGGCTTCCTTGTCGGGGGCGTCCTTGGAGGTGTCGAGTGGCCAGCCGCCCACCACATAGAGTTTGCCATCCAGGACGGCGATGTCGTGGCTGGACCGGGCCTCGGGAAGTTTAGGGAGATCGCTCCAGGACTTGGTAGCAGGATCGTAGACCTGGGCATGATCCAGGGATTTGAGGACGGCAGGCTTGCCTTTCTCATTCTGCGGCTGCATGCCGCCCACGAGGTAAATCTTGCCGTCGGCTTCGGTAAGGCCGGGACTTTGGACCGGGGGGCCGCCCGGGAGATCCACCCAGGTGGTCGGCTGCTGGAGATCCAGGGCACGGAGTTTTCCACTGGTGGTCTCCAGGGACCAGGAGTGTGCGCCTGCGAGGTGCCCGCCATACGTGTAAAGATGGCCTTGGGAAATCACCCCGCCGAAACTGGTGACAGCATCTGGCAGGGTCGGCAGTTCTGCGGCAGGGGCGAGCGTGGCCGTGGCTGCGGCGAGCGCGCATAGGCGAAGGAGGAAGGACATGGAAAAAAGTTGAAACGGGTGGGGGTCAAAAGGCAACCACGATGAAGTGGTTGCCCGTTTTTTGTGGATCGTATCTGGGAGGATACGTGCGGGTTGAGGGGGTGTTAGCGGGGGTTTTTTGACTGAGATTGACCGGATCAGTTCATGATCAGGTTGGCGGCTGAGCGTCGGCGGCGCAGGACCATGCTGATGAGCCCTCCCAAGAGAAGGACGGCCCGGCCGGGCTCAGGGACGGCACCGGCGTAGTTCAGGACGAGGTTGTTGCCGCTCTGAGCGAGGTTGAAGGAACCGCCCGTGTAGCTGTTGAGAAAGGCCGCGGTATCCAGATTGAAGTCGGTTGCCTCAAATCCACTGATGCCGGTGGTGGTGGTGACGATAGTCCAGGAGTAGTCCGACATGAAGTCGAACCCATCCAGCAGCCCGGACTGATTCTCAGCGGTGAGCGAGGTGATGTCGATGTCGAACGCGCCGGCGGTGAGGGATGTGAGGTCCAGCGAGCCATTGATGGCCAGAACGTCCCAACCTGGATTCTGTCCCATGTTGGAACCGCCGATGCCTGTGGCATTGATCTCCCAGAGGAAGGTGCCGCCTGAGGTCCACGTCTGGCTGCCAGTGGTGAGGGTGCCAGGGCTATTGCCAGGAGCCAGCACGGCGATCTTGCCAGCGCCAGCACCGATGGTGAATGAGTTTTCCATCATTCCGGAGCCAGTGAGCTTGCTCCCGGGGGCGAAGACAAGGCTGCCTGTGCCCCACATGAAGCCATCGATCTGTAGCGTGCCACCCACTTCGATGGAGCCCACAAGGTTCAAGTTTGCTCCTTTGCGGACGATCAGGTCTTCACCGCCGGTGTGGCTGCCGTTGAGATAGAGCGTACCCGTGTTGACGATGGTGTCTCCGGTGTAGTTGTTGTTGGCCGTGAGGGTGAGACTGTTGCTGCCCGCCTTGACCAAGGACACCTCGCCAGTGCCGTTGTTGCTGATGGTGGCCGAGATGTCGGTGACGCCGTTGGCGACGACGATGAGTTCGCCGTCAGTATTGTTTCCTGTACCCGCGGTGAGGGTGCCCTGGCTGATGACCAGCTTGCGTGAGGAGTTGCCGCCACTGGTCAGGATGCCGCCGCTTTCCACACGGAGGGTCTGGTTCCCCAGATTGAGCGTGTTGGGCGTCGTGCCGGAAGTGGGGGCAACCATGTTCAGGGAGTTCACCTGCCGGGAGGCGGTGAGGGTGACGGTGGTGGCAGTGGTGTTGTTGAACTTCACGTTGTCCGCCGCCGTCCAGGTGGATTCACCGGTGGTGGTGTAGGAGGTGAGGGCGGTTACGCCATACGTGCCGTAGGTGGCCCACTCGTTGCCCGCTGTGGCCCAGCCTCCAAGGATGCCGTTGTCCAGGGTGGGGGCGCTGGCGAACTTGACCTGGTTGCGGGCATCTGCGCCGACACTGGTGCCGTTGAAGTTGACCGTGGCACCGCCGTCGCGGGTCAGATTGTTGAGCGTAAGCACAGCGATGTTGCCGTCTGCGGCACGACTCGTGGTGACGACGTTGGCTCCTCGTTCCAGGTCGAGCGTTCCGAGGGTCTCGCTGAAGGCCTGGGTCGTACCGGTGGTGGCGTTGTTGAAGTTCAGGATGCTGCCGTTGAGCTGGACGGTGGCAGAGTCTTCTACGCGGTTTGAGTTGGCTGCGACCTCCGTGTTGGTGAGCTGGAAGGTGGCACCTGCTGCGACTTCGACATCGCCTTTGACCGCGCCAGCCGTGCCCGCCAGGGCCAGCGTGCCTTCCTTGACGGTGGTGCCGCCGGTGTGGGTGTTGGCTGCGGTAGATTCCAGGGTGCCCAGACCGGTCTTTTCAAAACCGCCGCTTCCGCTGACAGCGCCCGTGAGGCGGGCGTCGACGACGGCGCTGCCGTTGTTGACCTGGACGGTGCGTGTATTTGAGCCGAGGGCGATCGGATTCTCGAATTCCACCGTGTTGTCAGAGACGGTGGAGGACAAGACCAGTTTCAAGTTGTCTCCCAAGAATCCATTGGTCCCCCAGGTCACGGTGGCCCCTGCGCCGCCGAGGTTGACCTTGCGCACGCTACCGTAGGCTGAGAACCCCGTGTTGCCGGTGAGTTGCACCTGACCAGCACCGGTGCCGAGTGAGCGGGTAAAGTTCCCTGCGGCGAGTTCCAACACGCCACCTGAGAGAAGCAGGTGGCTGGCACTGGAAAGGGCAGTGGTGCTGCTGAGCCGCAGCACGCCTTCCTGAACGATGGTGTCGCCAACGTAAGTGCTCACGCCTCCCAGGACCTGGGTCCCAGAACCCTTCTTTACAAAGGCCAACTGATTCTCGTTGGTGCCTGCGCCACCCAGGCTGCCCAGATAGGTGAATGAGGAACTGCCCGTGACGTCGGCCGTCAGCGTGGAGATGGCGGCATTGCCACCCGTGATGCTGGAGCTGGAGACGGCGTCATAGGAGGTGGCGCTGGTCGCAGTTTGGAAGACGACCGTCGCAGCGGCGCTGATCCCGCCTACCGTTTGATCCATCTTGCCGCCGGAGTCTCCCAGGACGATGTGGCCGCTCTCTTCAGTCACCATGGTGGCATCCGTCATCACCCGGCGGCTGACGAGATCCACACTGATGTTGGAACTCAGGCGATTGTCGCCGCCGATCAGGTGCACGATGCCTTTCTTGACCTCAAACTCCAGGGTACCCGTGCCGGAGTAAGTGTTGACACCGGACAAGTAAACTTCGCCACCGTTGACGATGACGCGGTTTTGGCTGTTCTGAAGCAGGGTGTTATTTCCTGCGAGGCGCAGTGTGCCGTCGCCGCTCTTGTAAAATCCAGGTGCGGTGAGGTTGCCGGTCACATTCAGCTCCAGTCCCGCGTCCACTGAAATGATATTGAGCTGTGAGGAGAACACCAGAGGGGCAGAAATACTGTGAGCGGCCGGGTTGCTGCCCGTGACAGTGATGCCAGCTTCGCCCACCGTGAGCACCGCACCGCCCTGACTGGTGAGGGAGAAGGCACCGGGGCTGTTGATAGTGACGCCTTGGACGGTTTGACTGGCGTCCAGGATGGCGTTGGTGCCAGCAGAGAACTGGACCGCCTTGCCGGTCAGGGGCGTGGTATCGTTGTTCCAGTTGGCCGTGTCTGACCACACCATGCTGCTTCCTCCGGCATCCCATGTGGCGGCGGTGGCGAAGACGCTGGTGGTGTACTTGTTGGTCGATTGATCCAGTTGCAGGGCATACAACTGGGCGTGTTGCACTCCGGTGAAGGAGAGTTGCAGGGAGGTGATCGTGTCCGTGATGCCGCTCAGGTCGAACTGAAGGCCCCAGGTGTTGCGATACAGGTCCTCATAACCCGTGGGCATCAAGATGTCTCCCGTGTAGATCTGGAGCAGGAGCTGGGATTGTACGGGATCCAGCGTGTAGAGTGTGCTGCCACCGGCGAGGGTGGTGTACTGGAGGATGGGCAGTTCGTGTTTGTAGAAGTCGTATGCCGTGGCTTCGCCGATATCGACCTGGAAGGCGACCGTCTTCACACCGGCAAGCGGAGTGGTGTCCACCACGCCGAGCGTGCCGCCGTTGACGTTGGCATCACCGGAGAAGCCGCCAAAGTAGATGGATCCTGAGGCGGGGTAGGGGCCGCCGCCGGATCCGTTGCTGATCTTGTACAGCAGGGCGTCTCCCGAGTTGGCGGTGTTGGAGCCGATGGCACCCACGGCTTCCGCGCCGCCTTCGCCATCGGGATCGTAGGATGTCCAGGCTCCTGTGGTAGGCCAGGCCCCGCTGCCGGGGAAGATCACGCCACTGTAGGGAGGGTTGAAAAGGTTGGCCCAGCCGTCATAGGAGATGGTGCCGGTGAGGTCCAGGGCATAAGGGGCCGCCTGGGTCATGGTGTGGGCCAGAAGGGTGATGGACGCGGCAAGGGAGGCCACGTGACGTCTGCGCAACAGCCGCGTCATGGCGGATGTCTTTAGTCGTTTCATAGAACTTAGAGGACCGATCAGGGATGGGAGTCTGGCCCGGCATTGGGCAGATGCCGGGTGGAGGGGGATGTCTGGATGGAAGGTGGTGGGCGTCGAACGCCGCTCAATCGGCGAGGAGAGCGTCCCGCGAGGGCTGGGACGCCCTGGCGGAGCTCTGTGGGTGCGGCCGCCGCCGGCGGAACAACAGCACGGCGGTGGCGGCGGTGAGGAGAAGGATTCGTCCGGGTTCAGGCACGGCGATGTAGTGGAGCACCAGGCTGGTGCTGCCATCCCCATTGAGCAGCTGACTGAGGGAGAACTGACCGCTGGTCGCGTTCGCGAAAGAACCGAGGTCGATGGAAAACTTGTCGGCTGAGAATCCGGTGATGCCGCTGGACGCTGTCAGCAGGACCCAGTCATACAGTCCGTTCACCCCGTCGAAGTCCTGCACCAGGCCACTGTTTCCGTTGGAGGCAAGAGATTGCAGGCTGATGACGAAACGGTCCGAGCTGGTGGCGGTGATGGTGAGACTGCCCTGAACCGCGGTGTGGTCCCAGCCGGTGCCGATGCCGGCATCCACATCCTGGAGTTCCCATAAATATCCGCCGCCGCCGCCGAAGGTGATGCCCTGGGTGAAGGTGAGCGTGCCGGTGCTGTTCCCAGGGGCGAGGCGGTCCCCGTGGTCAAAGATGACGGCACGTTGGACGATGCCCTTGCCACCGAGGGTACCTGCTTCCATATTCAGGGCCCCCGTGCCGCCCAACGTGCCATCAATCTGGAGCTTCGCCCCGGCTTTCACGGTATAGTTACCGTTGCCGGTGTGGGAGGTGCCCGCCGCGATGACGAGGCGTCCCTTCTCCACCACAGTGGCGTTGCTGTAAGTCTTGTTTGCACCGCTGTACACCACGGTGCCCTGGCCATCTAGCGTCACTGTCTTGGTGGTGGATCCGCCGGTGATGGCCCCGGTCAGATTCAGCACGTCAGCGGCGCTTTGGGCCGTGAAAAAGACGCTTCCTGCGGCGGACGTGGGGTTGTCCGGATCCGCTGCGGCGGAGGTGAGGGTGATGCCACCGGAGATGACGGCACCAGTGTCGGTGGTATTGATGGCACCCAGGCGCTTGCCGAAGTCGCCAGCGGCCAAGGAGACGCCACGGGATAGCGTGCGGTTGCCGTCCAGGATCAACTCCGCCAGGAGGGTGGATCCCTCTGAGACATACTGAAAGAGGGAGGCATCCGCGCCGAGGGCGATCGCCAGGTTGTTGCTGCCCAGCGCCCCGGGCAGGCCCGCATCAGCAGCCAGGAGCATGCGTCCGTTGAGCACGGTGGTGGCTCCGGAGTAGGTGTTGTTTCCCGAGATCCGCAGCGTTCCTTCTTGTAGCGCAAGGAAGCCTGTGAAGGAGTTTCCGGTCGCCAGGTGGAGGGTGCCCTGTCCGGTCTTGACCAGTCCGTAGGCTCCGGCGATGGCTCCGTTCATGACGACTGTTCCCGCATTGATCTCGAAGAAGTTCAGCGCACCCAGCTGCAGCCCGGTGTTGATCGTGTAGGTGCCGATGGCAGTGGAGCGGGTCGTGATGCCAGTGTTGCTGGTGAGGCGGTAGTTCTGGCCGATCGCGGAGTTGATGGTGACATCCGCCGCGTTTTCAAAGATGAGCTCGCCGACGGTATGGTGGCCATCATTGAGCGTGACGACGGCGGTGCCGGAGTTTTGAAAACGGAGGTTTCCGTTGGCTTCCGGGAGGGTGAGGCCGCTGCCTTCTTTCAGTGACCAGTTGGCACTTTGCGTCCAGTTGCCAGTGGTGCCAGTCCAAATGGCGGCGTGGGGGATGCCTGCATCATAGTCCTCCGTGACAAGGAGATCGGCCTTCTGGAAGGACATGCTGGAACTCTCGGAGTCCCACAGAATTTTGTAAGAGGTGACAGGGGCTCCCAGAAGCGTCGTGAGATCGCTAAGGTCCCACTGGATCGCCACGCGGTTGCCATAGCCAGAGCCGGCGCTCCAGTGGGTGCTGCCGCTCTCACCACTGCTGAACTCCCGCAGGTACTCGGCCTCGGTCGCGTAGATCACATGGTCCTGACTCCCGTCGTTCCACACCAGGCGGAGAGAGGAGAAATCCACGTTCGTGCCATCGGTTTGAAACTGGAAGATGACGCCACCGATCTGGGTGAAGTTGGCCGAAGGGGTGCCACTGTCCGCCAGATTGTCACTGAGCATGTAGCTGGTCTTGCTCTGAAAGCTGTAGATGTTCCCGGCGACGTCGGGGCCGATGATGAAGGTGCTGGTGGTGCCGGTCTGCTTGATGGTCGGATTGCGCAGGTCCCAGTAGGCGAGGGGACTGGCAGGATTGTACACAGGTGATCCAGGGAATGAGCTGGGCCGGGGCACGGGCTGCCAGCCGCCACCGGGGGCTTCCTCGCCACCCCATGGGGCAAAGAGGTCAGGGTAGTTGCCTTCGGTATGAGGGGCGTAGAAGACGTCCCAGGCGCTGTACTCATAGTACAGGTTGTCGTAGTCCAGTGTTGGCTTATAGAACCCGTTGTCGGTCGGCGTGCTGGGATTGTACAAGACCCCTGCGAATGTTCCGCCGCCACCCGTCAGCATGATGCTGGCAGCCAGGGCGAATCGGGAAGCTGCGGAGAACGGGAACTTCATCAACGACGCCCCCCTCTGCCGCCGCCAGAACCGCCGCTGCCCACTCCCGTGCTGGCCACCGGTGCCACGGTGTAGTTGGCATTGTCCGCCTCGGCAGCACGAACGCTCCAGTAGCGCATGTCGCGCAGTTCATCGATGCTCATGAGGCGCACGCTGCCATCCATGAAGGCGGTGACGGCCTTGCCGCCATAACGGGCATCGACATGCAGGCTGCTGTCCCAAAGCTTGGCCCGAAAGAACGGGGGCTCGACGCCGTAGCGGCCTTCAATACGCTTGTCTCCGATTTCTGTGAAAGCGGATGCGAAGACCAGCAAGGAGCCTGGCTTGCTGACCTGCGTGAGGTTCGTGGCACAGTCGGTGGCACCGGCAATTTCGTTGTCTGTCTTGTAGCCGCCGACATAGTAGTAGTTGATGCCAAGGGCGGGGCACAGGCTGGTGCCGTAGTGAAACTGGCTGTCTGGAAAGGCTTCGGCAATTTGATCTTTGTTGCGGTTCACCAGCAGGGTGCCTTCAATCTTGTCCTGCATGTAGGGGGCGAGGCGGAAGGGGTAGCGGTGCAGCTCGGCGCTGCCTAGCGTGGTGCCGTCCGGGAGGGTGTAGTCCCGGGCGTCGAGTTCGGGGCTGGACCCCTCGTAGTGCGCCACCATGAGCTCCCCATTGTTGTCGTTGGGATAGAGGAGATAAGCACTGACCAGGCTTTTGGCGGCCCCGATCTCCGCCGCCTTCCGGGCGTGCGTGGTGGCAGCATTGAAGGCACCAAATGCCAGGGCGGAGAGGGAGGCGATGATGGCCGTGACCACCAGCAGCTCCATGAGCGTGAAGCCCTGGCGGGGGCGGGTGGGGGAAGGACGGGCTTTCATGAACGATCAGGGATCGAATTCTTTGCCTGAGTGAATTAAAAGAGAATGAGTCTCAGGTGCATTAGAGTCGATGCATTCTGAAATCCTGCTTGCCTCACTTTGCTCTGAAGGCGCTTTTGATTGCCGGTTCTAGGCAATTAGGGAACTGCATTTTCTGGCAGCGGCTGTACACGGTGCAATGTGCGCAGGGATCTGGCGGATGCTTGCCCCGGGTTGTTGAAGGATGCCTCAGGGTTGGGGGGCGCGGCGGAGGCGCTGGGGAAATCGGCCGTGCGTTCCTGCGGCGACTGACCGGTTGGGACAACCGGACTACGCCGACGCGTGGCTACGGGAGTAGTCCGGACGTGTCGTCCGGGGTGGGAGCGGAGGAACGCGGGGCGGGATGCGGTGGAGGCGCTGGGGGAATTGGCCGTGCGTCCCGGCGGCGACTGAGCCGGTTGGGACAACCGGACTACGCCGACGCGTGGCTGCGGGGGGGGCTGGAGGTACCATCCGGGGTGGGAGCGGAGGAGTGCGGTGGAGGTGCTGGGGTGATTGGGCGTGCGTCCCTGCGGCGACAGACCGGTTGGGACAACCGGGCTACGCCGACGCGCGGCTACGGGCGTAGTCCGAGAAGCGTGGACACAAAAAATGGGCCGCAGGATTTGCCTCCCACGGCCCATTCTGAAATTCAGTCCTGTCCACCGCAGCGGCAACCAAGAACGAAGCACCAAGCACTTCTCTACGCCACCTGCCGGCAGCGTTTCCTGTAACCGCTCGGGGTGACGCCGAACTCGCGCACGAAACCGCGGGTGAAGGCGCTGAAGCTCTCGTAGCCGACGCGCAGGGCGATGTTGCTGATGCTTTCGCGGCTGGTGCTAAGCAGTTTTGCGGCCAGCTCCATGCGGCGTTGGCGAAGCAACTCGGGGATGGTGCGGCCCATCTGGCTTGCGAAGAGACGGCTGAGATAAAAAGGGCCGCAGCCCACCTCACGGGCCAGCATCTGAAGGGTGGGGGGATTCTCGAGGTCACGCTCCAGCAGGAAGACGGCCTTGTCTACACGTTCGCGATTCACTTCCATCGTGCTGGTCTCGCCGGGCTGCATGACTGGCTTGAAGAGCGTCAGCGAGGCGAGCTCCGTGACCTTGGCCTGATACCAGACGGGAAGGCAGGCGGTGTGCGTGGGAGGTGTGGCCAGTTGCTGGGCCAGGCTCAGCACGCTGGCGGGCACGGTGAATTCTTTGGGTTCGAGGAAGAGGGGGTGGTTCAATGCTTCCTCAGAGACCGGCGTGGCGTGGTCGCCCATGCCACGGAGGCGGACGAGCATCTTCTCACCCAGCTCCACCAGCACCATGCGGTGATTGCGGCCGCCACTGGCTGTCCAGTACAGACCGGACTGCGGCTGCAGGATGGCACCGTGGTCTGCCGTCACCTCAAGCCGTGTGTTGCGGAACACCAGAGACTGGTGCCCGGAGAATACCACCGCCAGAGCGAGCGTATTCGGGCTCAGATACTGGCTGAGGGACTCATCGCGACCGGCAAAGAAGCGAATCTGCTGCACCCGGAAGCCGTCCTGGGCCAGGGAACCGTGAAGCCATTCGGATTTGGAAGGGGGAGTACGCACGCGGCGTTTATGGCGCTATCGAGACTCAGTTGCAAGTATTTTGTCTCGATTTGTGCGAGCTCGCGGGAGATTCGGTCGCTGAAGAGGGCGAGCGCTGGGCGACAGCTCGGGTGTTTACGCTCTTGGAGCTCCAAAACATGTCGGGGCCGCAGTCGGTGCAATCACTTCCGCCTGCGGCCCCGGTGCTGTGTCTTGGACTGGCAATTTTGCCCATGCCACCCGGCCGGGATTGCCAGCTCCGTTGATTCGCACCATGGACACAAAGTGGTCGGAATCTTCTTAAAGGGTGTTCATGTGCCGTTCCGGAGTGGGGGACAAAGGGAGGAAAGCCCACTCTGGAATGCTCAGTACTTTTATCGGCGTTTGAGCGTAGATCGTGCAAAGCCCAGCCGTCTCACTTTCACCCAGCGCACATAGCGACGGATCTCGCAGCTGGCGTCCTCCACCACCAGGAGTTCATTCTCATACCAGTATTTCAAGGGAAGGGGATCGTGGTCCATGAACACGATCAGGACGAGAGCTGGCAGGGGGCCGCTAATCGCCAGGAAGAGACCGAGTGGACTCACCGGTGGTGCCCCGCTCCACCAACGAAGCGCGATGATAAACAAGATGATGATGAGGTAGGGGCGTGAGAAGATGATTCCCAGCAGATGGGCGCGATAGTTCTTCTCGTATTGGGTGACGGTAGCCATGGGACTTCGAGGCCATATCATGCTTCCTGGCGAGGAGGTTTGTCCAGCGGCATGGAAAATTCCAAAAAACTGAACGTGGATTGTCCTGGTCTGCCGCGATGATTCGTCATCCCCATGAAACCCGCAAGCTGCGTAATTCCCAACTTCATCTCCCTATCACCATGAAAATTGCACCCTGCCTCTGGTTCGACGGCCAGGCCGAACAGGCCGCCAACTTCTACATCGGCATCTTCAAGAACTCCAAGATCCTGGACATCGCCTACTACGGCGAGGCGGGGCAGGAGCAGCATGGGCAGCCCGCGGGCTCCGTGATGACAGTGTCTTTTGAATTGGATGGTCTGAAGTTCACCGGCCTGAACGGGGGACCCACCTTCAAGTTTAACGAGGCCATCTCTTTCCAGATCGATTGTGAGACTCAGGAGGAAGTGGACCATTATTGGAATCACCTGGCAGAAGGGGGGCCGCCCGAGGCGCAGATCTGCGGCTGGGTGAAGGACAAGTTTGGTGTCTCCTGGCAGGTGGTGCCCAAGATCCTGCCGGTGTTGCTGATGGATGAGGACAAGGTGAAAGCTGCGCGTGCCATGACCGCGATGATGGGCATGAAGAAGATGGACATCGCGGCGCTACAGCGTGCGTTTGATGGGGAGGGGTGATGCGGTCTGCGTTACGACGCCGATCATCGATTGAAACCGGAACGGAGATTTTGGGGAGTTGGATGCGGTAGGCGACCAAACCGCAACAACTCCTTCGGAGTAAAAATCTCCAACACTCGTACCCAACGTAGACTCGCTGGAAGCTCATCAACGTTGGGCTTGTGGCCGCATCCGCTTCGCGGAAGAGCTTCATTGAAGGATCAGACGGCGTCGGTTCCCGGGTGGCGTCTGGGACGGAGCAAAGTAGTCACAGTCGCGCGGTCAGGCGGCATGAACGCCAGTCCTGCATGCGGGACTGCACTACTTTCCAGCTGCTGCGTGCGGGGTAGTCCGGTTGTCCCAACCGGCTATGGCAGCGAAGGGATACAGCGTATTTGGGGGTGTTTGGGCGTGATGGGGTCTGCGGCGTCAGGGATGGCGCGCGGCAAGCGGGGCGCGTGCCCTACAACGTCAGGGAGGAGCAAAGCAGTCTAGTGCTTTGGCTCGTCAGCCGCGTGCGAACAACGCGAGCTAAAGCTCTGGACTCCTTTCAGCTGCCGCGAGCCTCGAAGCTGAAAGGAGGCGGGGGTTCCAGCCCCGCTCACTCGCTCTTCAATCTCACCTCGTGCGGTGTCTTCTCCTCGTTGCCAGCAGCGTCACTGCTTTTCGCCGTAACGCTAGGGGCGGCGGGGATGATGGCTTCCCAGTCGGCATAGTTGGTGCGCAGGGGACGGGCGGGGACGTTGTTGATGGTGACATCGGCTACTTCGCCGTTGTCGAGCGTGACACCGCGAACCCGCAGTTTGCCGCCGGGCGCTGGCTCGCAGGAGGTGATGACTGTGGAAGGCGGGAGATCATCCTTCGGCTCGATGAATTCCAGCTCCCCTGGTTTCTGATAGCGGCTGGCGCGAGGATGGAAGACGCCGGAGGCCACAACATCCGTCATGGTGAGGCGGGAATGCTCCTGCAGGTGGGAGTTGATGCGCCAGATGCCATAAAGAACATTGTGAATGCGCATGCGGTCATTCAACACGGAGGGACTGCCAGCGTGGTAGGCCCAATCGCAATCCCACAGCAGGGTATTGCGCAGGATGAAGGGGTGGTACATGTCCGGCCCCACGCCGTCCACATCCTTCAAGGCGGTGTCATTTGGGAGGCCGAGGATGGAGAGGCCGTTGAAGCCTCCCAGGTTGATGCCAAACCGCCGCTGGGTGTGGGCCTCATTGGAGTCAAAGCGGATGAATGGCAGCGTGCGGATGTCCACGGGCTTTCGTGATCCATCGGGCTGGAGCACGGGAAGGACGGGGTTGAACTTTTCTGAGGCCACCACCTCGAAGCGGTAGCCGTGCTGGTCGCACTCTGCCGCCACGTTGCGGGTGAAGGCGTTGAGGGAGTTGGACCACCAGAAGGCCGCGCCGTCGTTCTGGTCAAAGGCGAGGGCCTGATCCGGCAATGGTTTGCCGCGCAGAGCCAGCACGCCCAGATTGCGATCCAGCAGGTTGCGGGTCTCGGTGCCGTCTTCCAGGAAGAAGGCGTGCCCGACGCTCTTGTAGCCGATGCAGTCCCGCACGACGAGGTAGTCCGTGCCGTGGATGGTGAGGCAGCGGTTATGGCTGTCCCAGATGCTCAGTCCCACCACGCTGGTACCTCGCATGGTCGTGCCGCACTGGTGAAAGTGAATGGGGTAGCGGCCGAGAAGATCCCTCTTCCCTAGATGGCGGAATTCTGCATAGCTCAGGTTGCCGGTGCTGTGCCGGTGGTACATGGTGTGACCTCGAACTCCATCTGGATCCGCTGATTCCACGATGACATTTCTGGAGAGGTTGGCCACCTCGGCGGAGAACTCGGTGCCGCCTTCGTGCCGGTTGGCCGGTGGCTGTTCGTCTGTGGTTAGGATGGTGTGGCCGCGTTCTTCCCGAATCTCGCCGATCTTGGCGGTTTCGCTCTGTGGCTGATCGGCCACACTGCGGGTGAAGTTGTAGGGGTGCCCGGGGAACTGGCGTCGGGTCCCCGTGATAAGGATCTGGTCACCCTTGCGCCAGTCGGGTACCCGTTCTGCCAGTTCGAGGTCAAACTCGGCCGAGTTCTCGTTGGTGCGTCCCAGTTTTACCCAGGTGCGCAGGAGCGGGGCTCCATGGAGGTCCATACGGCCGCCACAGCAGATGATGGCGGGGCAGGAGTTGGGATCCAGCCCCTCCACCGGGGTGAGCCGGATGAGGGCGGTGTAGGGGCGGGGAATGGGGAGCGCCACGGTACCCACCTCCAGCGCGGCCTGGGGGACTCCAGCGGGCACTGGGGTGGAAGGGGCATGACAATCAAAGCCCTCCTCACGCGTGTCTGCGCCTGGTTGGATTTTGATGAGGCCTACGCAGAGCTTCGTGTTCCGGTCGCGGGCAAAGGTCAAGCTCCCGCCGATGTGGATCGAGCGGATGACCTCGTCGCTGGCTACATCATAGATGATGGTGTGGCTGGGGAGGATCTGCACCTTTTGTCCCGGAGCGGGCAGCTGCCCGCGTTCCCACGTCGAGGTTGAGGACCAGGGGCCGCTGCCGGCAGTACGGACCGTGGGCGGTTCAGCCGCGGATAGTTGTCCGGTGAAATGCAGGAGGAAGATTGAGAGAATGAGGAAGCTCGGCGCAAGAGAACGACAGCGCAGGTGCAAGGGAGCGAGGTAGGAGGGGATCATAACCAATGCAGATGAATCTCCCGCGAGCACGCTTCTGGCCCACGGTAGAAAGTTGGAGTGGAAAGGCGAACTTTGATCCCCGTGAGCACCCCGCTTCGCCTGCGCGGTGCCACGTCGCGGTTATAGGAGGGGCAGGGGACGATGTCAATCGCTTGTGATGGAATGGGAGAGCGGGGCCGGCGGGATCTCCAGGCCGCCGCAACTCATGGAGGCGAAAGATGTGGTCACGGTTTGTAGAACTCACTTCGGAGTTCTGGTGCGCCTTCCCGTGTACCCCGGGTGGCGGCTCGTGAGACAAAATGTAGAAACACGAAAAATTGTATGGAGGTGTGTTGCCGCATTTTCGTCTGCGAGGGGTGACAGCCTGTTCCCGGGTTCATTCCCCGTGGCCCTGGAGTGGGTTGTTGGCTCCTCAACATCCCAACATGAACAACGGTCATCTCCTCTCCCGACTCCTGCACATCTCCCGGGCCATGCAATGCCTGCCCGGCGTGTTGCTGCTGTTTCCCATGGCTGCGCAGGCCCAGACTGCGGCTTCCAGTGAAACCCTCCCCGAAGTGGTCGTAACCGCCGATGCGGAGCGCAGCTTCACCGTGACGGAAGCCACCACGGCCACCAAACTGGACACCCCTCTGCGGGACATTCCCCAGACGATCAATGTCATCCCCAAGCAGGTGATTGAAGATCGCGGTGTGACCCGTGTGCAGGAAGTGGCGGACAACGTGCCTGGGGTGCAGTACTACAGCGGCTACGGCGGTCTCTCCAGCGGCTCGTTCTTCATCCGCGGTTTTGACTCCGGCGGCACCTATCGCGATGGGTTCAAGGACTTTGGCTTCCTGTCCCCGGTGGACGTGGTGGCGCTGGAGCGGGTGGAGTTCCTGAAAGGCCCGGCCTCTGTGTTGTACGGGCAAAACAATCCGGGCGGCATCGTGAACTATGTCTCCAAGCGTCCGGTGGCGTACTCGCTGAACGAGCTCGGCTTCACTTATGGCAGCTATGATCTGTACCGTGCAACGGGCGACTTTGGCGGCACCTTGATCAGCCGTGAGGTGCCTGGGACGCCGGGTCCCGTGCGTGCGAAAAATCCCAAGGCAGTGGCACCAGTCAACGCACCCACCAGCGAGCCGGTACTGACCTATCGCCTCACCGGTGCCTATGAAAATGCCGGAAGCCACCGGGACTACAATGAGTCTGAGAGTTATTACATCGGGCCCTCCGTCACCTGGAACATCACGCCCGACACGACGCTGACGGTCTTTGGCGAGTTCCAGCGTTACGACTACGTCTTTGACCGTGGTCTCCTGCCGGTGAAGCAGACCTTCCAGGTGCCCACAAGCCGCTTCCTCGGTGAGCCGTCGAGCTATGCAGAGACGGAATCCTGGCGGGCAGGGTACGAGTTCATCCACAAGTTCAGCGACAACCTCCAGTTCCGCAGTGCCTTTGCCGCCATTCAGAGTGAGCAGCACAGCCTCTTCGCCCAGGCGAGCGAGCTGGAGGCTGACGGGCGCACGGTGCTGCGTGGCAGCACCCGCCGGTATGAGAAGTCTGAGAACTACACCTTGCAGAACGAGTTGAGCGGACGTTTCAACACGGGCTCCGTGGAGCATCACGCGCTGGTGGGCGTGGAACTGGCCCGCTACTCATTTGGCTACAACATCGGCTTCGGACCGCTGGCATCGATTGACCTCTTCAATCCCAAGTACGGCGCCAGCCTGGGCAATGTAGCGATGGATCCCTGGGCGGAATACGGAGCGGATGCGTTGGGCATCTACGTGCAGGATCAGATCACGCTGACCAGCCAGCTCAAGCTGTTGGCAGGCCTTCGCTATGACTACGTGGAGTCCCAGTATGGCGGTGCCATGCCGGAGCAGACGGACAAGGCGCTGAGTCCGCGAGTGGGCATCGTGTACCAACCCTGGGAGCCGGTGTCTATCTTCGCCGGATGGTCCACCGCCTTCAGTCCGAACATTTTTGCCCTGAGCGAGAACGGCAGTGCGTTTGATCCGGAGGAGTCCGAGCAGTTTGAAGCCGGGGTGAAGGTGGAGTGGGTGAAGAACAAACTCGCCAGCACCATCGCGGTCTATGACATTACCAAGGAGAACGTCCTCACGACGGATCCGAAGAACCCGGACTATAGCATTCTGACGGGTGAGCAAAAAAGCCGCGGTACGGAGTTCGACCTCATCGGCACGCCGGTGCCAGGCTGGAACATCGTGGCCAACTACTCCTATACGGATGCGTACGTGAGCGAGGACACCACCATCCCGAACGGGACCAAGCTGGCGGCGGTGCCGGAGCATCAAGCGGGACTCTGGTCCAGCTATGAGATTCAGGACGGCGCGCTCAAGGGCTTTGGCGTTGGGGCAGGGGCCTTCTATGTGGGAGCCCGTCCGGCCACCATGCCGGGGAACGGGGTGGACCTGCCCAGCTACTGGCGTTTTGATGCGTCCCTGTTCTACAAGAAGGACAACTGGTCTGCCCAAGTGAACTTCAAGAACATCAGCGACGAGGACATCTACCAGAGCCAGGGTTATCTCATCTATCCGGATGCGCCGTTCAACGTGCAGGCTTCGGTGACGATCAAGTTCTGACGCAAGCATGCGCAAACGTCTCTGGATGCTCCATTCCTGGATGGGGCTGGTTTCGGGACTCGGTCTGCTCTTCATCGGGCTGACCGGGTCCCTTCTCGTCTTTCGCACGGAGCTGGAGGTTCTGCTCAAGGCCCAGGCGGCGGAGGAGAAGGTCGTGGTGAATCCGGACATTCGCGCCCGGCTGGACTACGACACCTTGTTTCAAAAGGTACGGCAGCAGATGCCTGGTCGTGAGGTGGTGGCCTGGGACACGATCATGTTTGGCCATGGGGTGGACGCGGCGGCGGTGACCAAGGCTGAGAACCCCCGGGAGTGGGACTGGATCCGGGTGGCGGCGGCGACCGGTGAGGTCCTGCCCGATTTGCCCGAAAGCTGGGCGTCGCCTTACCTGGAGTGGGCATTGAAACTGCACTACAGCCTTCTACTGGGGGACTGGGGCATCTTCTTTGCCGGAGTTCTGGCCTTGCTGTTGTGCCTGCTGGGCATTTCAGGCATCTACCTCTACCGCGGTTTCTGGAAGACGCTTTTCACCCTGCGCTGGCGCAGCAGTGCGCGCATCTTTTTCTCGGACCTGCACAAGATGGTGGGCATCAGTTCGGTGGTCTTCAATCTGATCCTGGGCCTGACCGGAGCTTGGTGGAACCTTCCGGTGATCAAGGAACTCATCTGGGGCCAGAATGGTTCCGGTCAACAGGTGCAGGCTGAGAAAAAGGCGGAGGACGCCCGGCCCCGAATGTACAACCGGCAGCTTTCCATCAATGATCTCGTGAAGGAATCGGTCCGGCTGCTGCCCGGGCTGGACCCCAACCGGATCTATCTGAGCCTGCCACCACGGAATGAACACATGCGGCTCATTGGCTCCGTGGTGCCTGGGAACCCGTTGGTGGGAGACTATAACAGCACGATCCATTTTCATGCGGAGACAGGGAGCCTGTTGGAGCTGACGGACTACCGTCATGCCTCCTGGTGGGGAAAGTTCGAGGTCATGATGGGACCCTTGCACTTTGGCACTTTCGGCGGGCTGCCCATCAAGATCCTCTGGTGCCTGCTGGGGTTGTCTCCCGGTGTCTTGGCATGGACGGGGGCGATGATGTACTGGAAACGGCGACGGGCAATTCGGGGCAAATCTGCTGCCCGCGCCCGGCTCAAGGCAGTTGATGAACGGGAGGCCGAAGGCACGCTGTGAATTCGTCTCCTCGATGACCCATGCTCGCCGCCGCTCCAGTGCCTCCGCCCAGCGGAGTGGGTCTGGCTCGGGGTGGGGCCGCGGTTGGCGGGTGCATCTGGCTTTGCTCGCCTGCTCGGTTGGCCTGCAAGGGCCGCTTTTGACGGCGGAGCAGTCGGACGCCCGTTTTCACTTCTCCGAGCCAGCGGGGGATTTGGCTGAAGCGCTGGATCGATTATCACGAGTCACCAAGTTGGATGTGATTGCTCGGGGGGATCTGCTCGCTGGTCGACGGGCTCCTGCTCTGGAAGGGCGCTTGACCGCAGAGGAGGCGCTCCTTGCCTTGCTCAAGGATTCCGGCTTCGAGGCCAGATTCACCGGGGATTCGGCAGTGGCCGTGGTACCCGTTGCGGAAGGGAGCGCAAGACTGCTGGCGGATCTCGGCAGCAGCCATCTTTTGAATGAGGTGGTGGTGACCGACTTTGCCGAACGAGGCTATACGGTCGAGACTGCCAGCACTGGCACCCGTCTGGAGGTGCCGCTGCGAGACCTGCCGCAGACGGTGGATGTTGTGCCCCAGGATCTGCTGCGGGATCGGGCCGTGCTTAGACCGGCGGAGCTGGCGGATAGCGTGGCAGGGGTGAGGGCCTTCACTGGGTATGGGGGGATCTCCAGCGGAGATTTCTTCATTCGCGGATTCGGCACCGACACAAGCTACCGCAATGGGTTTCGAGATTTTTCCTTCCTCTCCCCGGTGGACTTCGCCGGGGTCGAGCGGGTGGAGTTCCTCAAAGGTCCGGCATCGGTGCTCTATGGGGAGGGGCAGCCCGGTGGGGTGGTAAACTACCTCTCGAAGAAGCCGGTGGCGGCACGGGTTCGAGAGTTAACGCTCACCACGGCCACAGACGAGGTCTATCGGGCGGCATTGGATCTGGGAGGCACCTTCATTCCTGCACGGCAGGGAGAATCTGAGCCAGTGCTGATGTATCGGTGGAACAGCGCATATGAGGATGCTGGCAGCCATCGTGACTACGGGGCTTCAGAGAGTCTGTTTCTGTCACCATCGGTGACCTGGCAGGTGACCGCGGATACGTCGCTCACCCTGCTGGGGGAGTATCACCGGTATGACTATGTTTTTGATCGTGGTCTGCTGGCGGTGCCCCAGGCCCTGAAGGTGCCGGTGGGTCGGTTCCTCGGGGAGCCGGAGAACGAGGCAAAGACGGATGCCTGGAGGGCGGGCTATGAGCTGAAGCACCGGTTCAGCGATGCGTGGCAGTTTCGCAGTGGATTCGCCATGATCCTCAGCGAGCAGACCAGTCGCTTCGCCCAGCCCTATGAGGTCGCTCCAGATGGACATACCGTGCTCCGCCAGGCGACGGCACGGCGGGAGCGTTCCCAGAACTACACCCTGCAAAACGAACTGAGCGGACAGGTGATCACCGGTGCCGTGAGGCATGATCTGCTTTTGGGTGTGGAACTCGCCCGCTACGAGTTCCGGTATGAGATCGGGTTCGTGGAAATGTCGCCCATCGATTTCTTCCATCCGGCCTATGATGCGCCGCTTCCCACCGCGCCGTATGATCCGCTGGATGGCTATGGAGCAGACTCTCTGGGCCTCTATGTGCAGGATCTCGTGACGCTGTCCCCCCAGTGGAAGCTTCTGCTGGGATTGCGACAGGACACCTCCCGCAGCCAGGAGGTTCTCTCCGGCCACACTCATGATGACCGTGCGTGGAGCCCGCGGGCGGGGCTGGTGTATCAACCGTGGGAGCCGTTGTCCCTGTATGCCGGGTGGTCTCACTCATTCAACCCCAACTTCGGCGTCAGCCGTGATGGCAGGAGCTTCGCTCCGGAGGAGGGAGAGCAGATTGAGGCGGGGCTGAAGCTGGAGCTTCTGGACCAGCGTCTCACGGCCGGCCTCTCGGTTTATGAAATCACCAAGACCAATGTGCTGGTGCCGGACCTGAGCGCTCCCGAGTTCGTTTCCAACACTGGCGGGCAGAAAAGCCGGGGGCTGGAGGCGGAGGTGGCGGGCACGCCGGTGCGGGGATGGAAGGTGAGCCTGAACTACGCCTGCACGGATGCCTTTGTGAGCGCTGATACCGCCGTCGCAGAGGGAACGCGACTGGCAGGCATTCCCCGGCATGAGGGGGGATTCTGGACCACCTATGAATGGCAGTCTGGTCCGTGGAAGGGCTTTGGCGTGGGGACAGGGCTGGCCTATGCCAGCGACCGCCCTGCGACGCTGGCTGAGCAGACTGTCATGCTGCCCTCCGCGTGGCGATGGGATGCGGCACTTTTTTACCGGCGTGATTCCTGGTCCGCCCAGGTGAACTTCAAGAACATCACCAGTGAACGCATCTACCAGAGCCAGGGAGCGCTGATCTATCCCGAGCCGCTGCTTCAGGTGCAGGCGAGTGTGACGGTGAAGTTCTAAGAACCTGTTTGGATAAAAACATCCGGGTGTGGCAGGTTCAATTAAGGGAATGAGATAAAAGCGGCTTCGCCGAGCCTGAGAACTGCCCCCTCCGGGTTGCGGTCCTTTTGAGCCTGGACTGCGTTGCTCATCGGTTATGAATTCTAAGTAGCAGCGCTCTAGCGTCTCAAGACCTGGACCTCGCCGCTAGCCTGCACGGCAAAGCGCAGGGGCAGGATCTGCTCCAGAGCGGTGTAGGCCTGTTTGAGATCTCGCGTGGAAAGGGTTCCCGTGACGGTGAGCCGGCCCAGTTCTGGGTCGAGCAAGACCAGCCGGTTCTTCTGATGCCGCTGAAGGTCGGCCAGAACTTGGGAGAGCGGGCGGTTGCGGTAGCGCAGTCGGCCGTCTCTCCATGCGGCGAAGTCGCCGGGAGAGGCATTGTGGATCTTGGCTGAGGGACGGTCGCTGCCGCCTTCCCATGTAGTTTCCTCACCCGCAGTGAGTCGGAACGGTGGGTTGGTGGGGTGGCGATCAGAGGTCAGCTCTACTTCACCCTCGTCCACGCCCACTTCGACGGTTCCATGGGGCGCATCATTCCGGAGCAGAACCTGAAAGGTGGTGCCAATGTCGCGCACGGACCAGGTATCCGCTGCGACCCTGAATGGAGCACGATGGGGGGCCACCTCGAAGACGGCGGCGCCGTGGCGCAGATGGACGGTGCGCCCTGATTCGGTGGCCTCGTAGTGCAGGCTGGTCTGGGCATCCAGATGCACGTGGGTGCCGTCTGGCAGGGTGATCTGGCGGGTCTCGGCGATACCCGTGGAATAGGTGTTTCGGTTCTGGAGCATCCAGGCACCTGTGGCACTCAAGGTGAGCACGGCTGCTGCGGCAAGACCGACCAGACGCCGACGGGTAAGAGTCTGGCGGGATGCTGCGGGTGGACGGGCCAGAACGCGGGCGATTTCCGCGCTGTCGAAGGCTCCCGGCTGGCTCATGACCGCCAGCGTGGCCTGGGCTGCCAGAAACTCATCGAGGTGCTCGGGCCGTATTTTCAGCCAGGATTGGAGATGGCGCTCGTCTTCCGCGGACCACTCGGCGGGATTGAGCTTGCGCACCAGCCAGTGCATGGCCTGCTGACGCACCGTCTCGCGATCCATCGGGGGCGATGAAGGATGGGGAGGATGTTCAGGCTGGCCGGGTTCCATGCGTGCGGTTCAAACTAATAAGACGCACTGGATGAGCTTTACCTCCAGTGCAAAAATCAGGCAGTGAACATTTTTTGTCCATTGCCTGAGGCCTGCATTTCATGGCGCGGCATCGTCCATGCAGGCCCGACATGCAGTGAGGGCCCGGATCATGTGTTTCTCCACCGTGCTGGGAGCAATGGCCAGGCGCTCAGCGATCTCGGGGTAGGATAGCCCGCCAAAGCGGCTGAGAATGAACACTTCCCGGCAGCGGTCTGGCAGGGTGGCGATGGTCGCCTGGACCTTCCTGAGGTTCTCCCTGGCAGCGAGATGCTGGTCCGGAGCGGCCGATTGATCGGGCGTCGCCGCGAGTTGCTCATCCGTCAGCGGTCCCGAGATCTCGTGGGACTTCGCCCGGGAGCGCGAACGATCGATCAAAAGATTGCGGGCGATGCGGAAAAGCAGGCTTCGCGGCTGCGTCACCTGCGCCTTGGGCTGCCAGGAGAGAACCCGTGTGAAAGTCTCTTGAGTGAGGTCCTTTGCCTCGTGGGAGCAGCCTACCTGCCCCTGGAAGAAAGTTTGCAGCCGGTCATAGTCGGGCAACACCTCCTGGATGAGTGGGGATGGTCCGGATTCGGGCATGCGCGGGGTGACGAGTTGGTCACCATGCTGGGTTAGATGCGACTCAGTCGCAAGGGGAAAGTGGATGAGTGATGGTGGAATGCAACGCCGGGCAGGGGAGCGCCGGGGTTGAAGGTAGAAGAGCTGTCCCGGCTCTTGGGGGTGTTGAGCGGGTTGAGGAACAAGAACCGAGACGGTTCTTCTACACTGGTGATGGAAGGGGGGAGGCCGGGGGGCGGGGAGGCGTACTCTAGGCGGCTCAGTTGATTTTCGTTACTACTTCCGCGATCTCCCTCCGCTCCGCCTCATGCCGATTGCCAATCGGCGGCACAGCAGATTATCAATCTGCGCTACAGGTCGATGCCCTCCGCTCACGTCTCACGGTTCAAGCACTGCACAGGACTCTCGAAAGCGGCGGTTCCCGCGCGCACTCCATCCCGACAGGTCGGGACGCATCCAGGTGGTGGTCGTCTTCCGTGGTGTGATCGTTCACCGGCTTCCAAACCATCCAGGGAGCCACCGACCTCAGTCCACGAAGAGAAATTCGTTGGAGCACATGAGGGCGTGGCAGAGGGGTTCCCAGGAGGTGGGGGCGGTTTGATTCCCTCCAAGCAACTGTATCGCGAGTTGCACCTCTGCCGGAGAAGGAGCCCGGGAAAAGAGTTCGTGGTACAACCATGTAACTCCCTTTGCGGGATCTTGCTTTGACTCCACTGGAAGCCTCTGCGCCAGCTTGGAAGCCTGCTCCAGGGCAAAGGGATGGTTCAGGAGCCAAAGGGCCTGCGGGGCGACCACGGAGTCGTTGCGGGCTTCTACGACGGTATTGGGATCGGCTCCATCGAACAGCATGCGGAAGGATGACCGGTCGGAACGGACGGCGGTGAAATACAAGGTGCGGCGGGGGACCTGTAGATCCTTTACCGAGATGCCGCCCACGGTGCGGTCGAGATTCCCTCCAGCCACGAGGAGGGTGTCGCGCAACTCCTCAGCCGTCAGTTTGATGCGGTGCTGCCGGGTGAAGAAGGCATTGTCTGGGTCAAGGCGGAGGGTGGCCTCCCCGGGGATCGAAGCCTGCTGATAGGCGGAGGACGTGCAGATCAGGCGGTGCATGGACTTGATGCTCCAGCCATTGTCTATGAACCGATGGGCCAGCCAGTCCAACAACTCTGGATGAGAAGGAGGTGTGCCCAGTTTTCCGAAGTTGTTGGTCGTGGCGACGATGCCTCTTCCAAAGTGGTGCTGCCAGATGCGGTTGACCATGACGCGTGAGGTCAGGGGATGCTGAGGAGAGGCAATCCAGCGGGCAAGGTCCAGACGCCCACTGCCCTGAAGCGCCTCTGGCTGCATACTGGACAGGAGGGCGGGAAAACCGCGACGTTGAAGGGCAGCCAGGCGGGCATAGCTGCCGCGCACGTGAATTTGGGCATCGTGGTAGCCTTCGTACTTCGTGCCGGGAATACCTCCTTCCCGCAATCCATGACACATGGCGGTGTCGGTGGCGGCGAGTTCGTTCCGCAATGCTTTTTGTTCCTTTACCAAGGGAGAGTCGGGAGCACGCTCGGTGATGAGTTGAGAGCCTTCACCTTCACAGACGAGCCATCCCTGCTCTGTGGCTGTTTTGCTGCTGGTGGCGAAGTCGCGGGAGAGGTCCCAGGCTCGGCCGTCCGCGCTGCTGAGGCGGAGATTCACGGCGGTGGTATCGCAGGTGTATTCGCGACCGCGCAGGATGGTGAGAGCGAGCAGGCTGCCTTTGGGCAGTGTCAGTTCTGTCGCCTCGAACTTGGCCGTGCCGCCATTGGCCAGGGTGCCGCGCGATACTTCGCGTTCCCCGGCGCGGGCCACCCATTC
This sequence comes from Verrucomicrobium sp. BvORR034, assembly GCF_000739635.1. Taxonomy (GTDB): domain Bacteria; phylum Verrucomicrobiota; class Verrucomicrobiia; order Verrucomicrobiales; family Verrucomicrobiaceae; genus Verrucomicrobium. The sequence continues at coordinate 53,835 of NZ_BATQ01000076.1, forward strand.
GGTGCCGTCTCCGCAGTGCGCGTCGGCGTCGGCCAGAGTGGCGTGGAGGTTGATCGTGATGTCCTCCGGAGCCCGCCAGGCCAGGGTGACGGCGCTCTTGGGGCCGGGGTGCACGGAGACGGCCCCTGGAGGCAGGGTGATGGTGGAGAATCTGGCTTCCCGCCCGGAGCGGTTCACGAGCAGCGAGGGATTGGGGGCGCTCTTCCGGTTCAGGGAAACGACATCAACGGCTCCCTTCACAGGGGTCTCCTGGGAGTCGAATGGCATGAGCCCCTGATTCAGCTCCGCATCCACAGTCGCGAGCCGCTGCTGGAGCGCTTCACGACGGCTCTGCTCCTGGGGGGAGAGCAGGGGAATGCGCATGATCTTTTCCCCAGCGGTGGGGTGGGCAAACTTGTCCAGAATGTGGCTGCTGAAGAAGAAGCCCGCCATGGCGTAGTAGTCTGCCGTGCTGAGCGGGTCGAATTTGTGATCGTGACAGCGGGCGCAGGCCAGGGTGAGGCCCATGAAGGCGCGGGTGGTGACGTCGATCTGGTCGTCCACGATATCTGTGTGGACCTTCAGTTTGTCACTGTCGCCATTGCCCCAGTTGCCGATGGCGTACATGCCGGTGGCGACGACCTTGTCAGGAGCCCATCCCTCACGGGCGGCAAGGATGTCTCCCGCCACCTGTTGGCGGATGAACTCGTCGTAAGGGAGGTCATGGTTAAAGGATTGAACCACCCAGTCCCGATAGCGCCAGGCGTCGAGAATATCTCCCTCCTTGCCCTGGCCACGGGCATCCAGTGAGTCCGCATAACGCACCACATCCAGCCAGTGGCGGCCCCACTTCTCACCGTAGTGAGGGGAGCGGAGCAGGCGTTCCACCGTCTCGGTCACCGCTTTGGGGCGGTCAATTCTTGCCGCCTCAACAAAGGCTTGAACCTCTTGAGAAGTTGGGGGGAGCCCCGTCAAATCGTAGGTGAGCCGTCTTAGCAGCACTTCCGGAGTGGCAAGGGGAGCGGGTTCGAGCCCACGACCTTCCATGGCGGAGAGGAGAAAGCGATCCACCTCATTCTCCGGCCACGAGGTGAGCTTCACGGTGGGCACGGCAGCCCGCTCCGGCGGGCGGAAGGCCCATTGCTTCCTGGCCTCTGCCAGATCAAAGGAGGGCCGCTCAGAGGCCGAAGTGGCGGGGGTGCTGGCGGTATGGCTGGCTCGGGGATCAGGCGCGCCCATCTTGACCCAAGTGACGAAATGCTCCACGACCCGCCGGGGGAGTTCCTTCTTCGGCGGCATGGCCAGGTCCTTGTCCATCCGGCGCACGGCGGTGATGAGGAGGCTGGATTCCGGATCTCCGGGGACGATGGCGGGGCCGGTCTCTCCACCTTTTTCCCATCCCGCACGGGTATCAAGGTCCAGTCCGCCTTTCACCTTGCCGCCGGTGGCGCTATGGCAGTCGGCACAGTGCTCCTGCAAGGCAGGGCGGATGTTTGTTTCAAAGAACTCGATCTGCTCCGGCGTGGGTGCCGGTGCGGCCGCCCATACGGCAGGGGCGGATAGGAAAGTGAGAAGGGCAATGCGGCAGGTCTTCATGCGAGGATGCCCTTGACGAGATTGCCATGGACGTCGGTGAGACGGTAGTCCCGCCCCGCGTAGCGGTAGCGCAGGCGGGTGTGATCCAGCCCCATGAGGTGCAGGATGGTGGCGTGCAGATCATGCACATGCACGCGGTCCTCCACGGCATGCCAGCCAAATTCATCTGTGGCACCGTGCACGTGCCCCGCCTTGATACCGCCGCCTGCCATCCACATCGTGAAGCCAAAGGGATGATGCTCGCGACCATCGCCGCCCTCGGCTGTGGGAGTGCGGCCAAACTCACCGCCCCAGAGGACGAGGGTGTCATCCAGCAGGCCACGGCTTTTGAGATCCTTCAGCAGGCCGGCGATGGGCTTGTCTGTGGCCGCACAGTTGTTGGGGAGTTCCTCCCGCAGCTTCGAGTGCTGATCCCAGAGCTGGCAGCTGGACCGCTTGGAGGTGGCCGTGTGGTACACCTGCACCATGCGCACGCCGCGCTCTGCGAGGCGTCGCGCCATGAGGCACTGCTTGCCAAAGGTGGCGGTCACAGGATCATCCAGACCATAGAGCTTCTGGGTGGCTTCAGATTCCTGATCGACACCGAAGGCCTCCGGGGCCTCGGTCTGCATGCGAAAGGCCAACTCAAACGAGGCGATGCGGGCCTCCAGCCGGGAATCCGCGGCGCGCTGGGCTTCATGCAGGCGATTCTGCGCCATGAGGAAATCCAATTGGGCACGTTGGGCGATGGAGGACATCCTCGCATTTCCCAGATTGGCCACAGGATGAGTGAGGTCTTGAACCAAGGTGCCCTGGAGCGAGGCGGGGAGAAAGCTGCTGGACCAGAGCGGGGCCCCCTGGGCTGGCTGGGCGGGGCTGATGACCACGTACCCGGGCAGGCTGGCGTTCTCGGAGCCCAGGCCATAGAGCAGCCAGGAGCCCATGCTGGGGCGGGAGAAGGCCTGCTCGCCCGTATTCATCTGAAGGCAGGCCCCGTTGTGGTTGATGTTGTCCGCCACCATGGAGCGCACGACGCAGAGGTCATCGGCACAGGTGGAGAGATGAGGCAGGAGTTCGCTGATCTCCGTGCCGCTCTGGCCGTGTTTTTGGAACTGCCAGGGCGAGCCCAGAAGATTGCCGGTCTTCGTACGCTCCAGCTTGGGCTTGGCAAACGGGAGGGGCTGGCCGTTGCGCGCTGCAAGGGCGGGCTTGGGATCAAAGAGGTCCACGTGGGAGGGGCCTCCCGACATGAAGAGGAAGATGATGCGCTTGGCCCGGGCGGCATGATGGGCCTGAAGCAGGGGAGCGGCCGAAGATGCGGAGGGGGCGTCACTGGCGGCCATGAGGTCTGCCAGACCCAGCATGCCGAAGCCGCTGGCAAAGCGGCCCAGCATCTGACGCCGGGAGAGAGTGTGAGTGCGAGGAAACTCCATGGCGGTTACGGCGCGGTTTTGCGATCAGAACGGGCGGCGGCATCTGCCTCCATCGCCAGCCAGCGACGCCAGCTCACGATGTGTTTCTTCATCTCCTCCTCCGCGGCGGCGGCATCCCCTGAGCGCAGGACTTTGAGGAGGCGTTTGTGTGCCTTCACGGTTTCCACCTGGGTGGAGTGGAACACGGCCTGATGGCGGCGCTGCATGAGTCCCAGCCAGGCCTCTACCTGGTAGCGCAGACCTTCCCAGAAGTGGGCGGCCCGCCGGTGGCCGCTGGCGCGCATGATGAGATCGTGGAAGGCGGCGTCCAGGCGGGTGACTTCCGCCAGGGAGGTGGCCTGCTCTGTGGCGGCGATGTTGGCCGCGAGCGTTTCAAAATCCTGCGTTGTAGCCCGCTCCGCAGTGAGGCCGGCAGCCAGTGGCTCCAGTGCAAGACGCAGGGAATAGATCTCCTCCATGTCCTCCAGGGTAAGCCGGGCAATGTGGGTGCGACCTCGAGAGTCGGAGGTCACCAGTCCCTGACGCTCCAGTTCGATGAGCGCCTCCCGGACCGGGGCGCGGCTCACTCCCAGCCGGGACGCCAGCTCAGGCTCCGGCACGTGCTGACCGGGCTCGAGTTCGCCTGAGAGAATGGCCTCGCTCAGGCGGCTGCGCACGATGTGGGCCAGATTTGGCCGGGAGAGAGGGGAAAGGGACATGACGGCTGTGGCTAGGTGTCGACTGTCGACAGTGAATTCGAAACGGGGCCACATCGCCGTGTCTTTCGCTACAGACGATTTTGCACAAGGAATCTGACGTCCAGGCATCCCAGGAGCTGATTTCGGATTGTTGCCTCCACAGGGAGGGGGGGACTTTTTATGTAGTTTCGGTGAAATTTCCGGCTTGAATTGGCCAGAGTCATTCTTGAACACCCCTACGAACCCGCCGCCTATCCTGCCATGCCAGAAGTAACCGCTGCCCAGACCAAGTCTCTCTCCGAGGTGATCAACCAGATGGACATGTACGGAGTAGGGGAGAATGCCGAACTCCGTGGGAAGGCGGACGAAGAAGGGGACATCGAGCTGTATGCGAAGCGGGGATTCAAGAATCCGTTTGGCAAACAGTCGGTGCGCCAGGCCAAGCAGAACACTGCCCGGGAGATGGTGGGCAAGGCAGTGGACAATGAGTTCGACAACATCAAGCCCGGAGGGAAGTTCCTGGCCTCCGTGGTGAAGAAAAACATGCGCTCCATCTGTGAGGGCACGGGGGTGGTGACCCGGGGCGACCTGGACAAGGTGATGACCGAGGTGAACCGCGTGCGTGACAGCTACCGTGCGTACACCGGAGGCAAAAGCCGGCATGAGAACAATGCCAGCTATCTGGAAGGGAAGGAGCAGCACCTGGAGGTCCTGAAAGATGTGGCGGGGTTCGAGGAAGGAATGGAGCTCTTCAAGGGAATCGAGTTGTACGCCAAACTCATCAATGGCCCCAAACCACTCTCTGAAACGACGCTGAAGCAGATGGGGGCCGTGGAGAAATGGATTGGGGAAACCTCCTCCGACCTGAGTGATGTGGCCTCCCTGGCAAGGGCCAACCTGGCGGTGGATGCCGCGGTGGACTGCGGAGCGAAAAGCATCAAGGTGCTGCCCCAGGATCTGCCGCTGCGGCAGATCGGGAGCAAGAGTGACCAGAGCGGCCGCTGCTTCCCCATGGTGGCGCTGGCGGTGCTGTCAGAGTCAACCGGTCCACGTGGGATGGACCAGGTGGTGCGCCGGTTCGAACAGGAGACTCAAAAAGCCCGCGAGGCAGGACAGCGGGGATCAACGCCCTATTCCGAGTGCCTGGCCACCGTGCATGGCAATGGAACGCTGGGGGCGTCCCGCACGGTGATCAAAGATCACGCTGGCAAGGCCATCGAGTTCCCGGGGCATCGCAAGACCATCCAGCATCTGGCCACGCACCCTGATCTGGCAGCGGGCAAGCCGGTGTTCTACGGAGTGGAAGTACACGGCCACATCATGATGGTCGGGGCCACCAAGCACAACGGGGAGGACAGCTTTATGTTCTACGATCCGAACTTCGGTGTGGCCCGATTCGAGACACCGGAGCAACTTTCCACCTTCCTTGACAAGTACTTTGGAGATCTGGGTTATGGAGAGGAATACTCCATGGAGAACCTGGGTGTGGACGGCTTCAAGTTCAACCACGTGACTGAGTATGATGTGGACAAGGTGAAACTGGCCAAGGTGGATGAGCTGCCCGATACGGATCCCAAACACATGACAATGGAGTCGTTGACGAAGCCGTTGTGAGGCGGGGTGGTTGTGCGATGGAGTGATTGACAGATTGCCGGAAGTGACTTGGTATAGGAGTCGGTTAGCCTCCCTGATGCACCTATGAATGCCACGTCCCTCTCGAGCAATACTCTCACGGCGCTGATTGGTGATCTGGCCGGTCATGCTGACACCACCGAGATCAGGGGCAAAAAGGGAGGCGACGGGACGGGCACGGTGCTGTACGAGAAGACCAAGTTCTCCAACCCCTTTGGAAACAAGACTGTCCGGGCAGAGAAGCAGGCTGCTGCCCGGCAGGCCGTCAAGCAGGCCCTGGTGGGAGAGTTTGTTGCCTCCAAATCTGGCTTTGCAGGCAAGAAGCAAGTCTTTCTGGAAATCGTCGCCAAAGACATGAACGCGATGTTCGACTCCGGACCGATGACGTTGGGCAAGGTAAAGGCGCTCAAGCAGAAGGTGGAGGACATGGCGAGCCTGGCGGGTGGGATCACGAAGACTCACGACAAGCTGGCAAAAGATCCGGCCTACGTCGATGGAGGCAGGCGAGCCCGGGCCATCCTCACGGAGTCTGGCAGGACGCTACCTACCATGGAGGATGCCATCATGGAGTACGCAGAGCTCGCCAAGGTCGAACCCAAGTCGACTGCAGACAAGGCGAAGCTGGGCGCTCTCAAGGCGCACATGAACGACATGGATGCCGGGAAGCATGATGTGACCGAGAACACACGCGCAAGAGATCTGCTGGAAGGGTCAGCGAGGGAGATCGGGGCCACGCATGTGGAAGTGTCTCCCCAGTGTGTGGCCCTCCGCCGGATGGGGCATGGGCACCAGCAAAAGGGGCTCTGTTCTGCCCTGATCCGGCTCGTGGCGCTGGAAGAGAGCCGGGTGACCCGGCCGACTGAACAGTCCAATCGCATGCTGGAACGACTCGGCGCGGAGACAACACGGATGGTGGATGCGGGACAGCGCGAAGGGACTCACATGGCCACCTCCATCGAGGGAATCCTCGGCAGGTCCGAGGTAACCACCTCCCACAGTCAGGTGGTCCCTCGAGGTGGGACGGTGAGCCACAAGGACCTCGTCAGCCAATTGAGGGCTTCGCCTGAGTTTGAAGCCCGGCAGCCAGTCTATTTCGGATTGCAATTCATGGGTGCGATGAATCACACCATCATGGTGGGGGCAAACCCCGGACCTCCGGAGACCTTCACTTTCTACGATCCCAATTTTGGCCTCGCCCGGTTTGACTCTGCCGAGGCCATGGGCCGTTTCCTGGATGGGTTCTTCGAGAAATATGCGGAAGAATACGGCGTTCCCCGGATGCCCGTTCCCAGCGAAAGTCCACCTGGAACCAAAGGGGCCTTTGGCTTGAGTGATATCATGAAATTTAACCTTGCCGGGATCGAGGGGGGGATTCCTAGATCCCTAGGAGGACTGGGGGCAGAGTTTCGCGAACGTTGATTGGCGGTTAGGGTGAGGGCGCTGCCGTCACCATTTCCTGCGCTGCCTTCTGGAAGGCTGGCTGGATCTGCTTCCCGCTGTCATTCCGCCAGCCAGCGTGCTGCACCATGAAGATGGTGATGAGGCCGCGTTTGGGATCGATGCTCAGGTTCGTGCTGTAGGCACCGCCGTGGCCATAGGAGCCATCGCCGCCGATGGAGAAGCCGAAGCCGTAGCTCTCTTTCAGATTCTGCGGAGTCTGGCGGGAGGTCATGACTTTGAGGGATGCTTCTGAGAGGTAGCGCTTCCGGCCAAGTTGCCCGCCGTTCAGCAACATCTGGGCAAAGCGGGCCATGTCGGCGGCGGTGGAGAAGAGTCCGCCGCCCGGCATCGGCTGGCGGGTGCGGTCATTGAGTGGGTACTTGAGCTGCGTGACTGTGGTGGGTACGAGGGCGGTCTTTTCCTTGTTGGGGGCGTAGGAAGTGGCCAGGCGGGAGATTTGCGCTTCATCTGGCCAGAAGGTGGTGTCCTTCATGCCCAGGGGCTTGAACAGGCGTTCATCCAGAAAGGCCTCGTAGGTCATGCCGCTGACCACCTCGATGATGCGGCCGCCGGTGTTGATGCCTTCGTTGCTGTACTGGTATTTGGAATCCGGCTCGAACTGGAGCGGCACCATGGCGTAGCTCTGCACCCGGGACGCGAGGGGAAGCTGATCCAGCGTGGGGGTCTCGATGCCCGACTTGAAGGACAGCCCGCTGGTATGGCTGAGGATGTTCTTGATCGTGATGGGGTGGGTGGGCTTCTTCAACACCATCTTGTCGGCGCTTTGCTCGGAAACTACCCTCTGGCCCTTGAACTCAGGCAGGTATTTTTCAACCGGGTCGTCCACAGAGATCTTGCCCTCATCCACCAGCATCATGAGCGCGGTGCAGGTGATGGGTTTGCTCATGGAGGCGATCCAGAAGAGGCTGTCCGCCGCCATGGGCTTCTGGGTCTCGATGTTGGCGTAGCCGACGGTGTCCGTGGCGAGGATACGATCCTTCGTGGCGACCAGGGTCACGGCCCCAGCCAGGACTTTGTCGTCCACAAACGGCTGAAGCCGTGCAGGAATGGGCGACGGGGCGGGAGCCTCGGCTCCAGCGCGTCCCACCAAGGTCGTACAACAGGCAAGAGCAACAGCGGGGAAGAGGAGCAGGGCGGGGCGGCGTTTCATGCGAGGGAAGATGGGACAAAGACGGATCTTCCTGGGGAATCTTTCCGGTTGGGATGGGATGGTCGGGCCCGGGTAGTCGAATTGTCCATGGACGGCATGAAACGAGCTATCACCAGACTTCTTCGCTTGCGCAGGGGGGGCTCCTCCGCCATCTATGCACCCCCATTTTTTTCCCCAATCGCCATGGCCAAGAAGAGCATTCGTGACATAGATGTGACCGGCAAACGCTGCCTGGTTCGTGTGGATTTTAACGTCCCCCTCGACGACAAGGGCGACAGCATGGTCATCACGGATGACACGCGTATCAAAGAGACGCTGCCGACGCTGAAGTACCTCCTGGAGCAGGGGGCCAAGGTCATCCTGTGCAGCCACCTGGGCCGTCCCAAGGGCCAGCGTGATCCCAAGCAGAGCCTCAAGCCGGTGGCCGCCCGTCTGGGTGAACTGCTTGGCCTGACAGTGGGTTTTGCGGAAGACAGCATCGGCGAAGAAGCCCAGACCAAGGCCCAAGCTCTGGGCAATGGTGATGTGCTTCTGCTCGAAAACGTGCGCTTCTACGCAGGTGAAGAGAAGAATGATCCTGAGCTGGCCAAGCAGTTTGCCAGTCTGGCAGAGATCTATGTGAATGACGCCTTCGGCTCCGCCCACCGCGCTCACAGCTCCACGGCAGGCGTGGCCGCCTATCTCCCGGCCGTTTCTGGTCTCCTCATGGAGAAGGAACTCGCCTACATGCACGACGAGTTGCAGGCTCCCGAGCGCCCCTTCGTGGTGATCCTCGGCGGTGCCAAGGTGAGCGACAAGATCAAAGTCATCGACCGCCTCCTCGACAAGGCCGACACCATCCTCATCGGCGGTGGCATGGCTTACACCTTCAAGCTTGCTCTGGGCGAGAGCATCGGCAAGAGCCTCTGCGAGCCTGATCAGGTGGACACGGCGAAAGCCGCCCTGGCCAAGGCCAAGGAAAAGGGCGTGAAGTTCCTCCTCCCCGTGGACAACTACATCGTGGAAGAGCTGAATTTCAAAGACAAGACCGTGGGTCCTGGCCGCTACACCACCCCGGGTGAAGGCATTCCGGACGGTTGGGAGGGCGTGGACATCGGTCCTGAGTCCGTGGAGCTTTTCAGTGCTGAAGTCGCCAGCGCGAAGACGGTTGTCTGGAACGGCCCCATGGGGGTGTTCGAGATCAAAGACTGCGCCAAAGGCACCTTCGCCATCGCGGAGACCATCGCCCAGAACACGAGCTGCAAGTCCATCATTGGCGGCGGCGACAGTGTGAAGGCGGTGAAGAAGGCCGGCGTGGCCGACAAAGTCACCTTTATCTCCACCGGCGGTGGAGCCAGCTTGGAACTGCTCGAAGGCAAGGAACTCCCCGGCGTTGCCGCCTTGCTCGAGAAGTAGTCTTTGCTGTTCAGTGCTGAGTTCGAGATCGCGTCATGGATCTGTGGATCCTGGTTTGACGCCAGGCAAGACACGACAAGACAGGCATCACAACCCTCCCGACAACCACCTTTCCTCAATCAAACCAGGATTCTAAAGAAACAAGAACGCCCTCTATGCCTCCTGTATTCCGTAAACCCATTGTTGCTGCCAACTGGAAGATGAACAACCCTCCGTCTGAGACGGAGAAGTTCCTGCGCGCCTTCCTCCGTCTCATGCCGGAGAAGAGCCCTGTCCAAGTGGTGGTAGTGCCTTCCTTTGTCTCCCTCTCCCTCGCCCAGACCCTGATCCAGGGTGGTCGTACGGAAGTGGTGGAACTCGGTGCTCAGAACATGAGCCAGTACCCCAGCGGTGCCTACACCGGTGAGACCAGCGCGCTGATGCTGAAGGAGTGTGGCGTGCGCCACGTCATCCTTGGCCACAGCGAGCGTCGTGCCCTCTTTGGTGAGACGAACCAGATCGTCAACACCAAGGTGATCGCCGCACTCGAAGCCCGCCTTCACCCGATCCTCTGCGTGGGTGAGACCCTCGAAGAGCGTGATGGTGGCCGCATTGAAGAAGTGCTGGAATCCCAGACGCGTGAAAGCCTCGCCAATGTCGGCTCCCGCCGTCTGCAGGATGTGGTCATCGCCTATGAGCCCGTCTGGGCCATTGGCACTGGTCGCACCGCATCCCCGGAACAGGCTCAGGAGGCCCATGCGTTCATCCGCAAGGTGCTGGGTGAGATGTTCGACGCCGACACGGCGCAGAAGATCCGCATCCAGTACGGCGGCAGCGTGAAGCCCTCCAACATGGACGAGATCATCGCCATGCCGGATGTGGATGGCGCGCTTGTGGGCGGTGCCAGCCTTGAGAGCGGCAGCTTCTACGAGATCGTCAAGGCGGTGATTACTTACTTGAACGACAACAAGCCGGTTTATCAGGCTCCTTGATTGGGGTGAAGGAGGAAGGTAGTTTCCTCGAATTTCTGAGCGTCACGGTCGAGAGACTGTGGCGTTTTTTTGTTTTGGGGATTGAGTAGGTTTGGGGGGGCGGTGGTGCGAAGGGGGCAAGCGGTGCTTCCTGACCGCGTTTTTACAAGCGCAGCCACGAGCTATGCCTGTGGCGGTGTGGGCAGGGGGTAGGGAAGCTCGTGGATGCATTCGTGAGAATGCGTGGGAGCGGGGGCCATGTGGGGCGGCTTGGTCTTGCTGGGGCAAACGGTGCCCTCTGACCGCGTTTTTACAAACGCAGCCACGAGCT
>NZ_BATQ01000075.1 GCF_000739635.1 Verrucomicrobium sp. BvORR034
GTGGCATTGTGCGGAAGCGGGCAGAGGGCTTTGATTACAACGAGGCCCCCTCCGCTGCATCACCCGACATGGATCGCCGCAGCGACGGTGGTGGCCAGCGTGGCCGCGGTGGCGAGGGTCGTGGCCCCCGTCAAGGTGGCGGTGGCCAGAGACGCGGCAGTGGTGGTGGCGGCGCGGGCGGCCAAGGGCGTGGCCGTGGGCAGGGGCAGGGGCAGGGCGAAGGTCAGGGGCAGCGCGATGGCCAGTCGCGACGTGGTGCGCGGTAGGGGGTGAGGTGGGAATCCACCGATGGATCAACATGATGGCGTGTCGATAGTGCGCCATCATGATTGTGTGAGGTCAGATAAATGGGGGCGCTGAGCCGACAGTCGCGGCCCGAAGGGCCTGTAGAGCCCAGCCCAGGTACGGAGGCCGCGAAGCGGTCGCAGGGCCTGGGTATAGGGGTAGTTGGGAAGTTGCGCCCTGAAAGTGGCGCGAGATTCTTTCTGTCGGCCCCAGGGTTGAGCTTCAGAGGCTTCATCTGAATTTCCGATGCCCGCCATCTGAAAATGCGATTGGAGCATTTCATGAAAAAACGGCACTATGCGTTGTGTGACAACTGCCTCAGTTGATCGCTCTTCAGTGAAGTTCCCCAACACCACCCTTCCTCGCCATGGAATTCTACCACCTCCGCACCTTTCTCACCGTTGCCGAAGAAGGTCATCTCACCCGGGCGGCGGAAAAGCTCATGACCAGCCAGCCGGCGTTGAGCGCTCAACTTCGAGCGTTGGAGGACGAGGTGGGGATGAAGCTTTTCGATCGTACGTCAAAGGGGATGGTCCTAACTTCGGCGGGAAAGGCTTTGCAGGATCAGGCTCGTCGGGTGGTGGATGCCGCCCGGGATTTCAGGGCTCAGGCCGATTCGCTCAGGGACACCATCTCTGGCGAAATGGTGCTGGGGTTGAACAACCGACCGGAGATCCTGCGCCTCATGGAGATTCTGCACGAGCTTACCTCGAATCACCCGGAGTTGCGCTATGAAATGCTCTGCGGCAGCAGCGGTGTCATTCTTCAGGGGCTGGATGAGGGCAGCATTTCCATCGGCTTCTTTGAAGGGGAGTGCAACAATCCCAAGCTCACCTGGCATCAGGTTGATACTGTCGAGCTCTGCCTCGCTGCCCCCGTTGCGTGGGCGGAAGAGCTTTCCAAGCCGGACTGGAAAAAGCTGGAGGCCAAGCCGTGGATTTTTGTCTCCCGCATGTGTTCTTACTTCCTCGCCATCCAGAGCATCTGCAATGAACAGGGCCTGAACATTAGCCCACGTTTTCGTGTGAACGAATGTCTCACGGTTCTGAATTTGGTGGCCGACGGATTGGGCGTTACGCTTACCTCACGCAACCAGATCGATTCACCTGATTTCAAAGGCCGCATCGTCGCCCTTCCTCATTTTCGAGCTTCCGTGCCACTTTGCATCGGTTACCAGACCGCCCGGGCCAATGACCCTGCTGTTGCCGTGGTGCGAGATACTGTCCTGCGTGTTTGGAGCACTGCGCGAAAGGTGCCCATTCCAGAACTGGAGATCATCCATGAGCCTGCGTCCGACGGACCTCCGCCCACGCCACGCCGAGTGACCACCCGCCCTCGCACGCTCAATTCCAACCGCAGACGATCATGATTACCGCCGCGCCCATGCCTTTCGACACCACTTCGAAAGATTTGCTTCAGCGGGGCTCAACTCCGGGGAATCTCCCCAGTGCCAAACGCATCCGTTCCTGGATGCTGGACTCCGCTCAAGGCATCCTTCTCAAGGGCTGGCGGGGGCATGCGTGGGTCACCATGGAAGGCGATCCATGTGATCACTTGCTTGGTCCCGGTATGGAGATCCAGTTCTTTGGGCCAGGATTGCTGGTGGCGGAGGCGCTGGAAGTGACGACCCTGTTTGACTGGACGCTGGAGAGTTGATCGCTTCGGGGCAGTGGCTTCCGGTTTGATGTGGGAGGAATTGTGAAATTGCTTCCTCGAACCCATGGGGATGTGGAAACAACCACGCCCGCGCCCCGCTCACGGCTGCTTCACCACCCGGCCCGCTACCACCTCCCGCTTTCCGCGATCGATCGCGAAGAGGAGCCCCTGACCGGGATGCTGCCAGGCAAAGGCCTGACCGGGGAAGGTGGTGGCAAGGGTTCCTGTCCAGATGAGTTCCGATCCCGCCTCGGGAAAGGCGATCTGGTACAACTCCCTGGCGTCGTGCCCGGTGATGAAGAGCTGTCCCTCGGGGCCAAAACCGCCGCCGGAGCTGCTGTTTCCGCCGAATTTGGCCACTAGAGCGGCCGGGAACACCCAGCCTTCCAGTCGCCTCCACTGGTCGTCAAACTTGATCACCTCGGTGAAGGACGGGTCCTTGCCGGGCTCGGCCCCGGTCTTGGCGTACTGGGCAAAGCAGGCATACCAGAAGCCGTCCTTGAAATCCACCCAAGTCAGCGAGCCGACAAAGTGGCCAAAGCTGTGGCTGCCCACATGCTTGAGGGTGGCGGTGTCCCATATCTCCACGGAGCTGACGGTGGGCACAGAGGGGAAGTTCGAATGCGCGCAATAGAGTTTTCCATCCCGCACGATGCCAGCATTCAAATGCGTGAGGGGGCCGCCTTTCGGACCCTCCCAGCGGGCGACGCGCTCGCCATTGTCCAGACGGTATTTTCCGATCGTCCGGTTGTCGATGACGTAGAAATGGGACTCGTCCACCGCCACCCCCTGCTTGGCCTCGGCAGCGGGGACACGGCGTATTTCCTCAAACTTCCAGGGTGTGGCAGGGGGTTCCTGTATCTGTCCCTGACCCTCTGCCACTGCCTGGCCGCACCATGCTGCCACACCAACCATCAGGAGGTGGAAAGACCATCGGGTGAGTGCTGTTGATCGGAGCATGGTGCAGCGGGTCTGAGAGGCCAGAGAGTGACCTTGGATTACTTGCGATCCTCTTTGGAGTAGGCCTCCCATGCGGACTCAATACCGGCGGATTTGGCGTCGCCTTTGTGGAAGATCAGGCGGTGACGGAGCTTGAGATGCTCGTCCTTCTTCAGCTCCACCGTGCCGTCTGGCTGGGTCTTGTCGAGGCTCTGGGTGCCAAATGGGTTCGCGGTAAAGAGACCGTAGTCACGCACGTGCCAGGGGGTGGGGTAGCGGAAGCTGGAAGGGTGGTTGAGCATGGCCACGCCAAGAGTTTCCCCTTCGACAGGTCCGGAGTAGTCGCACCATTTCGCACGCTTGGCCCATGCGTCGGTGTCCTTGATGCCCTCGCTGTTGATGATGGTGCCGCCCGGGGTGCCCTGGCCGTTCTTCACCGCCATGCTGGTGGGAACGCGGATGCTGAAGCCGGAGTCTTTCTTGTCACCCAGTTTCACCGGTCCCTCGGAGGCGATGAAATCAATGTCAAAGTCAATCACCCGGGTATCGGAAGTGACGCTGAAGGTGATGGTGTGTTGCTCTTCCATGAGCTTCTTGCCATTCACATCCAGGATGTCACTCACCGCGGTCACCACGGCGGATTTGTCACCACCTTTGATTTCCTTGTACTCGCGGTGTTTGATCGCGCCCAGTGCCGCCAGGCGGGCTTTCGCCTTGTCTGCCTGCTTGGGGTTCTTGAGCTGTTCTTCAAAGGTGGCTTTCTCTGCCCAGGTGTCGAATCCTGCGGTGTCCTCCAGACCGAAGCAGATGCCGCGATGGTGAGGGTGGTCATGCTGCTCCCCGTCCACTGTTTTCATCGGATAGGAACGGGTCATCTGCTTTCCCGTGGGGCCGAACACCGGGGCCAGGTAGGGTTTGTTTCCCTGATCCACCACGTACTCGGCAAAAGGCTTGCCCTCGTGCTGGATGACCAGGCCGCCGGACCCAGTCTTCTGGATGGTGAACGAGGTATCGGCCGCAGAGAGTCCACCGGCCAGCGACAGCGCGATGGCGAGTGAAAGCGAGAGGGCAGGGGATGAAGGGAGAAACCTGGGACGCATGCTCACTCTACGTGGAAAATGCTCTGAGTTTGCAGCCGGATGGAAGATGCCGCACCGAACTCCATGAGAGAAGATTCACAAAGGTCAGAAGCGATCACAAAACGACCACGACTGCGCGAGGCGGCCGTGGTCGTCGAAGGGTGACAGTTCTGTGCGGCCTATTCCGCGCGGCCCCCGCGGGGCACCACCACGCTGCGGGTCTGGGGGCGGGCCATGATGCCACCTTTGGAGGGCATCTTGGAGGCGATCTCCTCCTTGGCGCGCTGGATGTCCTTCCAGAGCTCGCGGGCTTCGGGGGAGTTCTCCGGCAGAGCCGCGAGGCGGGCATACCGGTGGTCCAGATCTTCCTTGTAGCTGTGCAGGGTGGAGAGCCGGTTTTCGAGGTCGGCAATCTCCTGGCGCATCTCGTCCTGGACGTTCTCGAGCTGGGCGCGGTGCTGGGCGGCATGGCGCTCGGCGTCCTGGTTGATGACGCGCATCTCCTCGAACCGCTGGCGTTCCGCCTGTTGCGCAGATTGGAGGTCTTGCAGCGCCTGTTTGAGCGGACCCTCCTGCTTGCGCAGGGTGTCGAGCCGCTCCTGGGAAGTCTGCTCGATGGCCTGGGTTTGTTTCAGGCGGGCCTGGGCATCCACCGTTTCCTGCTCAAATTTGCGCAGGCGGGCCACCAACTCATTGGACTGCTGTTCAGACTGCTTGATGCGGGCGAGCATCTCGGCGTGCTTCACCTCCGCCCCTTCGAGCCGGCGGTTGTGCTGAACAAACTCCTCATGTTTGGCCGTGATTTCGTGGAGCTGCTTGTTGGCAGAAGCGAGGGCGTCGCGGGAGGCTTGCAGCTGCTTGTCCAGTGCCAGTCCTTCAGCACGCTGGCGCTGTTTGGCGGCCTCAGACTGCTGCATGAGCGTCTGGAGCGCCTTCTGCTGGGCGGTGAGGGCGGCGTCAGTGCCTTTCTCATCCTGGCGCAACATGTCCAGCCGCTTCTCCAGCGTGTTGTACTCAGCCTTGCGTTCGTCGAACTTGCAGTTCAGCGTCTGCAGGGCGGCGTGGGCCTCCTCGGCCTGCTTGAGCTGCTGGCGGGCAAGGGAGAGTTTTTCCTCGGTCCCGGAGAGGGTCACGATGCGCTGCTCCAGATCCTTGCGGCGGAGTTCGGCATTCGTGTACTTCGTCTCTGAAGTCTTGATCTGGTCCTCGCGGGCCTGTACCAGCACCTGCAGCTCTGCGGCACGGGCCTTGGCCGTGGCGGCCTCGTGCGTGAGGCTCTGCACCTGGGCGTCCAGCTGCTGGCGCTGCACATTGAGCGATTCGATCTCGCTGATCCGGGAGTCGCGGGTGGCATTGAGCCGCTGCACTTCCACCTGGGCATCCGTCTGCTGGGCGGCCAGTGCCTGCAGAGCCAGCTTGAGGTTCTGCTGGAGGGATTCGGACTGCTCCAGGGACTTGCTCACCATGGCGAGGTTGTTCTCGCGCTGGCGCACCATGTTCACGCTCTCCTGGTGCCGCTTGTCCAGATCGGCCAGGCTGGCCTGACGTGCCTTGACCTCAGCATCGAGATTGCCATTGTTTTGCTCGAGAGTCTTGCCTTCCAGGCGAAGTTTCTCGTTGTGCGTCCGGGTTTCGTTAAGAGACTGGATCGCGGTGGCCACTTCCTGCTCGCGCAGGGTGATGCTGGTCTGGAGCTCACGTTGTTGTTTCTCCAATCCCACGATGGTGTTCTCCATCCCCTGACGCTTCGTTTCCAGGGACCCTATTTGAGAATCCAGGTCTGCGAGGTGGCTCTGGGCGTTGGTGAGGGAGTCGGAGGTGCCGGCCAGTGCCGCTTCCTGCTCACGCAGATGCTGCACGGTGGCTTCAGCTTCTTTGACTTTGGCTTCGACGAGTTTGTGAGCCGAGGTGGAGCGGTGCAGTGCCTCTTCCTGCTCCTGAAGCACGGCCTCAATTTCCACGCGCTGGCGGTCCAAATTTGCAATCGTCTGATCCAGACGTTGTTGCTCCACCTTGTGGTTGGTGATGGTGGCGGCAAGTTCCTGCGCCTCGCTGGTCAGGTCTGCCACCCGTGTCTCCATCGCACTGTGGTCCTCCCGCCGGGCCGCCAGGGAATTGATCGCCAGGTCGTGCTCAGAGCGGAGGTTGACCAGCGCCTGCTGGAGGCGGGTCTCCTCATCCCGGTTGCGGGTCACGCCGTTCTCCGCATCCAGCTTCAGGGACTCTGTCTGGTGAAGCTCTTCACTGGCCCGGGTGACATCAGCCTGCAGACGGGTGATCTGCAGTTCCGTCTCGACCCGGCTGTTCTCCAGTTCTTCCATCTCCTGCTGGAGAAGGTCGCGCCGCGTTTGCAGCTTGGCCACGTCACCCCGCAACTCTTCGCGAATCGAATCCGCTTCCTTGTTCTCGGCAAGGACTCGGGCCAGTTGTTGTTTCTGCTCCATCAGCCGTTCCAGCTCGGCCCTCGCCTGCTGTACTTCCGTCTGGGCCGTGTGGTTCTGCTGTTCAAAGCCCACCAGCGTCTGCTGCAGGGACTGGCGCTGGGTCTCGAATGACGTGATGGCCATCGTCAGCGTGGAGAGCTGATCCTGCGCGTGAGCGATGGAGTCGTTCGTGGTAAGCAGCAGATGCTGCCGCTCATCGAATTCTGCTACGGCAGTCTGCAATTCCGCAAGTTGCTCCTCCGCCGCGACAATGGCGGCTTGGGTCTCGGACAACTGCTGGTCGTTCCGCGAAATCTGGGCCTGGGTGGCAGTCTGTTTCTGCTCCAGCTCCTGAATGGTGGTCTGCAGCGCAGCGCGTTGATTCTCCCAGCCGGAGAGGTCCTTGCGGACAGCTTCGAGGCGCCCCTGGCTTTCCATGAGGCTTTGGTTGGTCTGGGCGAGGAGCCGTTGTTTCTCCTCCAGGTCGGCCACATCTGCCGCGAGTTGTATTTTGCGGGCCTCGCTGTCTTGGAAGAAGGAGTGCAGACCGGTGATCTGCATCTCGCGCTCCTTCACACTCGTCAGAAGTTCTGTGTGTTTGAGCTCGAACCCTCCTACGGCCTGCTCCAGGGTCGTCAGCTTGGTCTGCCAGCCGGTCACTTCGCCGTGGGCAGTTTCCAGATCATTCTGGGCTTTTTTAAGAGCAACGGTCACTTCTTGCAGCTTTTGTTGCTGGGATTCAAGCGACTGGCTTGTACTCTGTAATTCCTGCAACCGGAGTTCCGCGTTCTGCAATTCGGCCTGCGTGCGGGTCAGGCGCTCCTCGTTCTCTTGAATGTCCTGCACGAGGGTGGCATGACGCCCCTCTGCACCGCTGATGGTCTCATGCAGGGTCTGACGTAGAGATTCACGCTCCGCCGTCTCGTTGCGGACGATGTCGAGGTCACTTTGGGCGGATTGAAGCGCCTGGGTGATCTCGATCAGCTTCTGCTGCTGGGCTTCCACTCCAAGGGTCGTGCTTTGCAGCTCCTGAAGGCGCTGCTCCACGGTTTCAAGATCCGCTTGAGCGCGGCTGAAGGCGCTTTCCTTCTCACCGATCTGCTGTTGCAGCGTCTGGTGGTGGCTTTCCACCTTGGTCACGCTCTCTTGCAGTGCCTGGCGCTGTGTCTCCCAGCCGGCAAGTTCAGCCCGCACGATCTCCAGCTCAGCTTGGGCTTCGGTCAGATCTTCACGGGATTTTTTGAGGGCACTTTCCTGCTCCGCTTGTGTGCTGAGGGCGAGGGTCAGCTCCGCAAGGCGAGCTTGCGCCTGCTGGATCTCGCTCTGCGTGCTGGTCAGGCTCTCTGACGCCTGGCGCGCCTTTTGTTCAAGATCGGCGACCGTGGCCTGGCGGGCATCCAGTTCCGCGAGTGTTTGTTGGACCTCGCTCTTGCGCCCTTCGGCCGTGGTGATCTCTGCCAGCAGTCCTTCAAGCCGGGACTGACCTTCGCGAATGGCAATCTGGGTGTCAGACAGCGCTTGCTGTTGTTGTTCCTGGGACTGGACGGCGTCCTTCAGTTCCTGAAGACGCTTTTCCGCGTCGGCGATGCCAGCACCTTTGGCCTCGCGCTGTTGCTCCAGACCATTGATCTCCAGTTGCAGCCGTTGCTGCTGGGCTCGTTGCTCACTGAGGGAGGCCTCCAGCTTTTGTGCCGTGGCGGCATGACTTTCCTGTAGCTCCCGGGCAGAGTGGTCCTGCAGTTCACGCATCTGCACCTGTAGCGCATTGAGTCTGGCGGCCGCTTCTGCCCCCTGGCGTTGCAGTTGCTCCAGTTGCCCAATCTTCTGCTGCTCCTGTGCTTCCAGGGACTTCAGCCGCTGGATCACGTGTTCCTGTTTGGAGTGGATCTCCAAATGGAAGGGCTCTTGGGGTGCGACCTTTTGAGCAGGCTTGAGCGTGGTGCCAAGAGGGATGACGGGAGCCGTCTCCTTAACTGGGGGAGGGGGGGTGTTGGACCGCTGCGTGGGAGGGTTCGCACTCTGCGGCATGAAGAACCGGCCGCGCAGGAGACCAAAGGCGAGGTCATCGCCATGATGGAGCATCTGAGACTGAATCCGTTGCCCGTTCACATAGGTGCCAGCTTCGGACCGCAGGTCACGGAGCACGTAGCTGCCCTGGTGCGATGGCTCCAGCACCGCGTGCTTTGAGGAAATGGTGGCGTCGTCTACAACGACATCGTTGTCCTCCGAGCTACCCAAAGTGATGAGGCCCTCCAAGGGCACGTTGATTTCACGTTCATCTTCAAGGACAAATACGAGGGTGGCCATGGCGGAATCGGTGGAGCTGCGGCAGACGTGACTCAATCCGGTGAATTGTACTAGTTTTGCAAATTATCTCACGGGAGAGAGGGAAATGTGAATGGAAGGGGCACGGAGAACTTGCGAATCAGCCGTGGGGGCGCAGCTGTGTCTTAGAGGTGCTTTCGGGACCACCGATCATGGCGGGAAGATCGCCAAAAGTCCAGCACTAGGAAGCGACATGTTGGGTTTATTGAGACGACAGATCCACCTTAGAGCTTATAGCCACGGCAGATCGTCACCTCTCCCCGACGGAGTGTATCGAAAATTGGATTCTGTAGAGAAACTTTCGCGAACTCGAATGCCAGATTTTAGGCATGTTTCATAAATGATTCTCGCAACGGCACGACCTTTTTGTCCAGCTGGTGGGTCGCATGGATGTGGCGCACTGTGCCACTGCGGGCCCGCATGAGAATGGAGTGCGTCTCGGCACGGTGTCCGATGAGCTTCACACCCGGCAGGAGGGAGCTGTCGCTGATGCCTGTGGCGCAGAAGAGGGCGCTTTCGCCCATGACGAGGTCCTCCACAAAGAAGACCTTTGTCAGCTCCTCGCGAGTCACGAGCTCGGCCACCTCGGCATGGTGCTCCTGGTTGTGAAACCACATGCGCAGCTGCATGTCGCCTCCCAGGCACTTCAGGGCTGCGGCGGCGAGCACACCTTCCGGCGAGCCACCCATGCCGATATAGAGATCCACTCCCGAGTCGGGGAGGGAAGGGGCGACCGCCGCTGTGATGTCGCCATCCGAGATCATGCGCATGGCGGCACCTGCCTCGCGGATCTCGCGGAAGATCTCGCCGTGCCGGGGCCGGTCCATGGTCACGACGACCAGATCGCTGACGCGCTTCCCCAGCACCTCAGCCACAAAGCTGAGCACCTCTTTAAGAGGCATGTCCAGGAAACTGCGGGTGCCTTGTTCTGCCAGGGCCTTCTTCACGGCAGGACCGTAGGCGATCTTGTGGCAGTAGAAGCTTGGGAGGCTCTTCATCACGTTGGGCGCTCCATCCGGCACCTGGGCGGCGGCCATGACCGAGATGCTGTTGGGCAGGCCCTTGGCGATGTTGGTCGTGCCATCGATCGGGTCCAGGGCAATGTTGAAACGCGGGCTGCCATTGCGCCAGGTGCCGAGCTGCTCCCCGACGAAAATCCCGGGCGCATTGTCCTTGATGCCCTCGCCAATCACGACCTCTCCCCGGATGTCCAGGAGATCGAAAACACCTGCGATGGCGGCGCAGGCCGCGGCATCGGCCTTCTCCTTCTCCCCACGCCCCAGCCAGTGGATGGCCTGGAGGGCCGCGTTCTCCGTGGCACGCACGAATTCGAACTCCAAAATCCGTTCCAGGTCGAGAGAACTACGGAGAGGCGGAAGGTCGGTGGGCTGCATGGGGCGGAAGGAAAGCTGCGGCTGACTAAAGCACAGATGTGCACCGACGCAGATGCCCAATCTCAGCTTTCTTGTCACGCAGAAGCGGGATACCTGATGCGGGCCTCAGAACCTGTGTGGATCAAAATCTCCTGGGGCGGCAGGTGATGTCAGGCAGACTGAGTGAGATGCGGCTTGGCAGGACGATAGCCTGCTACGGTCCTCCCGGCGGTGTGGGGTTGGCTCTGAGTCCTTGGGCGTTCAGCGAAAGCTATTGAACAGCGGGAATGGATATTTGGAATTTCGATTCATCGACCACATCGGGATTCAGTGCCCCATTTGTAACAATATCCAAATTCTCCCACGCCAGTTCTTCCACTGCATTTTCATTGCTCAAGATCTGCGCTCTCGTAACAGGACGCTTCGGCGCGCGACTGGGCGTTCCATTCATTTCCCCTTCGGATACAGGTAGCCAAAACCAGTGATGGAATCAATCATGTTCTCTTTGATGACGATGTCGGGGGCATAGAAACCGATTCGTCCGACTTCCTTGCCATCCTGCAGGTCCTTGGCCGTCTTCAATGATCTCTGCCACACGTTTTCCAACGGCCCGCCCGGTTCGGCTTCCTCACCCCGCTTGATCGTGAATGTGGCGTTGTTTGAGATGACTTGAACTCTCGTAACCGGCATTCCGTGCCAGTTGTCCCCGGAGTATTTGGGATCGTAAGCTTCCCGGACCAGCGTGATGCGAGTCTTCGCCTCGGTGACGACGATCGTGATCACGCTTTCTTCAATGACGACCTTTTTGACCTTCAAGAGGGTGACATCTGCATCCGAAGCGGCACGAGCCGATGCTGTCAGAAAGACAAGGGCTGCAAGAACGGAGGCTGGCAACAGTTTCATGGGGAAAGGTTGCTCAACGATGCTCTGCAATTTGTCAGGTGATTGTAAAAATTGTCTGTTCGTCCGGGCGCGTCGAGAAAGGAACGCAGGGATTGCAGCCGCGACGCTCTCACTGGAGTAGCTTTAACGCGGGGCTACGCGGATTGGCTATTTGATCGACCAAGCCTGGTGAAGGTAGATCGTGTAGGCACCAAAACCTTCGTCAACGACAATGCCTTCGATGCGGAGTCGATTGCCTTTCTTCAGCGACGATGCTGTGGTGGTGGCGCTGATAAGGTGGGCGTGGGCGTGGATGGGATTGGCGGGGTGCGCCGAATCACCTGCTTCCTTTGGGGACACGATCTCCACAAGCGGAACCTCCCGCTCGATGGTGACGACAACATCGAGCAGTACGAATTGTCCGATGATCTTGTCTATCGCGTCTGGAGACCCCTCCATTTGAAGTAGCTGTGATGCCGTCAAATGGACCTTCGTGGGAAACTGAAGATCAACCTTATCGGATGCGGGTTCTCCCAAAGCAACGACGTGGGGCACCATCAGAAGGATAAGGACCAGGAGCGGCTTCATAGTGCTTGCCGCGGATGAGTTTGACCACGGATATGAACAATTTACTCATTGTCTTTTACCACGCCAACTCCTTCGTCGACTTTGAGACCGTTGGCCACGATGTTGTCGCGGACCCGGTTGTCGCGGCCGCCTTCAAGCCGGAGGGAGAGGGTGCCTTTTTTGGCTTCTCCCTCACGATCATCACGAATGACACAACCCGAGACCAGTGTGCGGGTGCAATCCTTCAACCAGAGCCCGATATTATCGCAGTCGAAGATGCTACAGTCCGTGACGGTAAAGCGGTCGCACTTCTCCAGCAGGACGGCGGCTGGCTTTTGCCAGACTCCCTTCACCAGAAGTCCGTTCAGCTTGCAGTCGGCTGAGTTGCGGAAGGTCAGGCCATTCAGATCCTTGGACCAGTTCCCATTCACCACGTAGCGGGGATTTCGGTCGAAGTCGTTGGGCCCCACCACCACGCACTGGCTGTTTTCCACCAGGAGGTCGTGTTCAAAGCCTTCCCAAAAGGTGTTGCCCGTGATGTTCACTCCGCGGGCATTGTCCAGATGGATGTTCACCATCACATCACTGAAGACATTGCCCGTGATGGTGATGTGTCCTTCCTGGGTGGGGGTGTTGTTTTTGAGGCTGGTGACGCCCTTGCCCAGTACCCGGATGTTGGCGCTGCCGGGTGACTTGCTGTTGTGCTGGATGGTGCAGCCGGTGATGGCCACCTCGTCCGTGCTGCCTTCGGAGGAGTCGATCAAGATGTTGGCCGTGGGCGCGGTGTCCGCGGTCATGTTGCTCTCGATGTCGCAGGTGCCGATATGGACATTGCGCACCTCGCCGCCTTTGAAGACGATGCCGCCCTGGGCGTTGTAGCTGATGTGGCTGCCCACGATGTTGGACTGGTGCAGATTCACATGATCGTAGAAGATCCCGCAGCCGGTGTTGTGATAGATGTGGCAGTTGGCAATCAGGACATTGCGGTTGCGCGTCGTGAGCCGGATGCCATGGCGCACGCGATGGATGTTGGTCTCGCTCACGGTGAGTTGCATGACTCCCGTGGCCTGAATGCCATGGGCCTCGGCATGGGTGCCCGTGAAGCCGACCCCCCGCACGATGGGCATGCGTTGGTTTTGCCAGACATTTTCCTGGAAGCTTTTGGGATCTGCGGAGCCCGTCAGGTGAGTGCCGACAAAGTGAAGTGCTGGCCCGCCCGCCGTCATGACCAGACTGCCCGTGCCATCGCTGACGAGCGAGGTGAATCCGGTCTTATCCAGATCCACCGTGATGGTTTTGGTCAGACGGTAGTTGCCCTTGGGCAGCACGATCGAGCCCAGCCCGCTGTCCACCGCCTTCTGAATGGCAGCAGTGTCGTCGGCCTTGCCATCACCCACCGCTCCGAAATCACGCACCGTCTTGCCACCCTCCGCCTGGAGGAAGGGAGCGACCGCCAGCAGGATCAGACTGGTGATCAAGAGACGAAAAGAGGGGACAGTGTGCGGCAGCTTCATGGGGCGGGTGATGGAGAGCCTGTACCTACGGAGAATGCAGGGGAGTGTTGCATGCGATAGGGGACGGTACTGGTATTTTTGTCATCACTGGAAGAGTCGCCATCTCAAGTTCCGGTCTTGTCATGCGGTGGAGGAACAGCTTATGCTCGCGAGCATGAAGACGCTTTCGGCAGGTGGTGTATTGGCAGCAGTGCTCTCATGCATGGGCATGGTTCCGATCCATGCATTGGAGGTTGAGACGGACTTTGACGGAGCGTCGGTGAGAGTGCTGGGCCTGGATGCCGCCACTCAGGAAGTCAGGTTTATGCCGGGTGGACAGGCGGAACGTGGCTGGCCCTGCTGGTGGTACTTCCGGGTTGCCGGTGTGAAACAGGACCAGCCGCTGACGTTGAAGTTGTCGGGAAGTGATGCAGTGGTGGCCAAAGGGGCTGGCGGACCTTTGACGAAGCCCCTTTCCTCATCGTGGGCCATGCCTGTGCGTGCGGCATGGTCGATCGATGGCAAGACCTGGCTGCAAACGGAGCCAGGCAAGAAGGGGGCCGACGGCCAGATGGAGTATCAGATTCCGGTGGCCACGGCTTCAGCCAATGGGCGAGTTCTGGTCGCGTGGGGACCTCCGTATTCTCCGGCCAAGGCAGAGGAGTGGGTGCGGCAGACCGGCTCAGAGCATCGGGTGGCAGAGGAGATGGAGCTCTGCCGTTCCCGTGAGGGACGTCGCGTGCCCATGCTGAGGATCAGTGAGGGGGACCGGGTGCCGGAGCGGCGCTTCGGCGTGTGGGTGCACGCCCGCCAGCATGCCTGGGAGTCCGGATCCAGCTGGGTTTGCCAGGGGTTCGTGGAGTGGGTCATGAGTGCCGACGTTGGCGCCGCCTGGCTGAGGCAGAATGCCGAGATTTACGTGGTACCCGTGATGGATGTGGACAACGCCGCCACTGGGAACGGGGGCAAGGATGCGCTGCCGCAGGATCACAACCGCGACTGGAGCGAGAAACCCAACTGGAATGAGGTGGCCGCCGCCCAAAAGATCCTCAAGGGACTGGCTGCAGAGGGAAGACTGGATGTGTTCCTGGATCTGCACAACCCGGCTCCCGGAGATTTGAAGGCCTTCTTCTACGCTCCTGCCTTGGAGTTGCTCAAACCGGAAGCGAAGGCTTTCCAGGCGGATTTCCTGAAACTCGCCAGAAAGGAGATCGAACCCGTGATGCCCATGCTGGCAGAGCCCAAGATCACGGCTTCATCATACCACCCCCTGTGGCGGCAGATCAGCGGCAACTGGGTGCAGGCCAACGGCAATGCGAAGACTGTGGCACTGTGTCTGGAGACCCCCTGGAATACGGCGGCCAGCACCACGGAGGGGTATCGAAACGTAGGGGCGGCTCTTGCAAAGGCGCTCCGGGCCCATCTCCAGGAGCGTGGTCAGTAGTGGCTACCTCAGCTCAGTACTTGTCCAGCTCCTGGGCGCGGAACAGCTCCTCTTTGGTCATCTCGTGCGGAGTATGGCGGTGCTGGTAGGTGATGCCCACAACGAAGACGACCACATCCGCCACGAGAAAGAACATGGCGATGATCAAGGCATTGCGCTTGATGACCTCATCCAGCCGCTTGTTGCGATTCACGGAAATTTCCTCCGCCCGGCTGAATCGCGACTGATAGAGGCGGCGCCAGCCCCTGGGATCGCGGGCGATGCTGAAGGTCCAAAGGAACAGCCCCGTGAAAACAATGCACGCAAGCTGATAGGCGAGGGGGAAATTCTCCACCTCGCCACCCGGGACTACTGCCAGCACCGCCTCATTCAACATTTTCAATTTTCAATCGAGCAGAAAGAAAGTTCCAGCATGAACTTTCTATCAACGAGATGAAAATTGGTCCTCATCCGGGCTGCCACCCAGAGTCACGGACACCTGGGCGTCATTGGCGGCCAGGTGAGTGAGGCAGTGATAGACGTCCTCCACATCGGCCTGTAGCGGGGCGGCAATGGCGGTGGCGGTGCCGCTGCCTGCCTTGGTAAGCTGTTCACGCACCTGGGAGAGTAGGGTGAGGAACACCCCAGCGGCCTTTTTGCCCGCCTCGACGCCCGGCTGATGGTAGGCATTGATGTTTACCAGGCTGGCATAGAAGGAGACCGCGCGGTCATAGAGGGCGATGATGGCTCCCACGGTGAAGGGGGTCACCTCAGGAATGCTGATGGTCACGGACTCACGCCCGTTCTCAAACAAGGCCTTCCGCGTGCCACGCAGGAAGCCCTGCAGGAAGTCACTGCAACGGGTGCCTGGTTCCACTTCGACCTGAGCTGCGTCTGAGCCCTTGCGCACTTCGATGAAGGTGGCGAAGAAGTTGTTCACCCCATCGCGAAGCTGCTGCACATACGCGTGCTGGTCGGTGGAGCCCTTGTTGCCGTACACCGCAATGCCCTGATTGACCTTGTTGCCATCCAGATCCAGTTCCTTGCCCAGCGACTCCATGACGAGCTGCTGGAGGTACTTGCTCAGCAGGACCAGACGGTCCTTGTAGGGAAGGATGACCATGTCCTTGGCGCCCTTGCCGCCGCCGGCGTGGTGCCACATCAGAGCCAGCAGCATGGAGACGTTCTGCGCCACCGGGAGGGAGCGGGTCTTCTCATCCATGGCAGCAGCGCCAGCCAGGAGGGAGTCGATGTCCACGCCCTGCAGGGCCATGGGCACGAGGCCCACGGTGTGCATCACGGAGGTGCGACCGCCCACCCAGTCGGTCATCGGGAAGATCTTCAGCCAGTTGTTCTGCGTGGCGTAGGCTTCCAGCTTGCTGCTGATGTTGTTGGCGGCGGTGCCGGTGACAGCGACCGCGTGCTTGGAAAAATTCAACCCAGCTCGCTCATAGGCGGCCCGCGCTTCAAGCATGCCATTGCGGGTTTCTGGCGTGCCACCGGACTTGGAGATCACCACGGTGAGCGTCTCGGCAAGACCTTCTCCGATCTCGCTGAACACGCGCTGGATGCCTTCCGGGTCGGTGTTGTCAAAGAACCAGGTCTGCAGCGGGGCGGTCCAGGAGTCCACCAGGGCGTCACGCATGAACTGCGGACCCAGGGCGGAGCCGCCGATGCCGATCACGAGCAGCTTTGTGAACTTTCCGCCTTTTTCTGTGGTGATCTCGCCAGCGTGGATCTTGGCGGCGAAGGCTTTGCTCTCGGCGATGTCGTCTTCGATGCCTTTTTGCAACTCCGGGGTGGGGGCGAGTTTGGCATTGCGGAGCCAGTAGTGCCCCACCATGCGACCTTCGTCGGGATTGACGATTTCACCCGCCTCCAGCTTCTTCATGTCGGCCACCGCCCGATCTGTCAGGGGAGCCATTTTGGTGAAGAAGTCATCGCCGAAGTTCATTCGGCTGATGTCGAGCGTGATGCCCAGGTCAGAATAGCGGACGAAGTTGGATTGAAAACGCTGCCAGAGACTCATTGGGGCCGATGTAAGCAGGATTGCAACCGGGTGCAAGGGCGAATGGAAGCACTGCTTGACCCCGGAAGGCATCTGGTGAGAATTGGAGCATGAAAGCACTCTTCTTTGCGCTTCTGCTCACCACCCTCACCGCCATGTCTGCCTTTGCTGATGCCCCCTACCGCCATGTTGTCTTGTTCAAGTTCAAAGACACTGCTTCCAAAGAGCAAATCAAGGCAGTGGAAGAAGCATTCCGCGAGCTGCCGAAGCAGGTGAACACCATCACCGACTTTGAATGGGGCACCAACGTGAGCCCGGAAGGCAAGGACGAAGGCTTTACCCATTGTTTCTTCGTGACTTTCAAGGACAAAGCGGGCCTGGAGGTGTACCTGCCCCACCCGGCGCACAAGGAGTTTGGCAGCAAACTCAAGGGCCTCATCGACAAGGTGTTGGTGGTGGATTTTGTCGCGCAGAAGTAACCTGAATCTCCGGCGGTATCGACGCCGTCAGGTTTGAGCATTTGGAGGCGGGTCCGAAAGGCCCGCCTTCTTTGTGACTTTGTGTGCGAATGGAGGAACTGGAGCAGGCGGGAGCGAGTCAAGAAAGACTCCTTCATTGCCCGGATGAAATGATTTCATGCGGGAGGGGAAGGCGGCTCGGCAGTTTGAGAAGAATCAGCCGCGAAGTTGCCTCATGGTTACTACGTCGGGGCCTGAATGCTGAGAAGTCGGATTGGCCGACAGTTCAGGATTGATGTCCTGACGAAGAATCTGGACCAGACGGATGAGATCCTCCTCGGTGATGTCCACAAAGGAGTCGAGTGTCCGGAGGGCCTGCACGATCTGTTCGTGAGTGGGGGCTGGTGTCGCGACGATGGTATCGTCCCTTAGAAGGGTCGTGGGGGACGGCACGGTCACGGCGGGACGGTTGAACAGCGCGGGGTAGCGCCGCCAGGCGAACAGCGCGTTGAACAGAATGGCAATGGTGACCATGGTCACGGCATTCGCCAGGACGGGAAAGAAAACAAACTTGTATCCGAGTGCTTGAACGGCCGGACCGCCCAGCACCGCCGTCAGAGCGGTGGCACCGCCTGGTGGATGGATGCACTTGAAGACATGCATCGCCAGAATGGCCAATGCCACAGCCGCGGCTGCGGCCGCATAGTGATTGGGGATCGACCGGGCGCACAGCACGCCGAAGAAGGCGGAGAATCCGTGTCCGGCAATCACAGGCCACGGCTGGGAGAGGGATCCATGCGGCACGGCAAAGAGGAGCACTGCGCTCGCCCCCATGGAGGCAATGACCGCCGCTGCACCGGAGAGATGGAGCGTTGATTCCGTGATGATGAGCAGGAGGATAATGGAAATAAATCCGCCCGCGGCGGAGACGGCTTTCTCCCGTGGGCTGACTGGGTTGAGCTCGACACCAAGGAATGCTTTGAAGAATGACATGGGGAGTTGAGGAAAAGAAAGAGAGTCGGGTGAAGGGTCCTCGTGAACCCTGATTTGCCGGTAGCCGTATGTGCGGCTCAGGCGGCGGGTGAGTTTGTCCCGGGAGGTGATCCTTGCTTCCAGCAGGCACTGCGGAGAAGTCCCCACTCAAACACCCGCTCACCCTGAAGGTGAAAGCCCGTCTGGCGAATCAGCGGATCGGGACAAGTCAGGCTGCGGGCCGGAAGCCTTGTGACCGTACGGAAGAACCAGTACATCAATCCCAGAATAAGACGGCTCCGGAACCGCCGCCAGCCGGCGGGGGCCTCCTGAAAGTCGGCCACCAGCCATAGTCCAGCCGGGGTGGCAGAGGAGGCGATGGATGGCACAAGTTGCTGGAGTTGCTCTGGACGAAAACAGTCCAGGAAGAAGTGGGTGACGATCAAGTCGTACGTCTTGCGGGGCGGTTGCCACGCCAGGGCATCGGTGTGAATGAAGGTGACCCGGTCCGGTGTCAACTTATGGCGTTGCAGCGCCTTCCGGGCCTGCTCAATCATCCCGGCACTGGCATCAAGGTAGGTGACATGAGTTTTAGGAAACTTCTTCAAGCACTCCACCAGGAACCGGCCATGACCTTCGCCCAGCATGAGGACATGCTGGGGTGTGGGCACCTTCTCCAGGAAGGCGCAGCGGCAGCGGTGGAGTTTGCGGCCTGCGAGGAGGTTTTCCATCCATCGGTAGGCCGGGGCCAGGGTGTCAAAACTCATGGTCAGGGAGTGGGCGGGCCCGGGGCAGCCACCGCGAGCGGTGCCACCAGAGGCCGGCCAGGAGGGCGCCTGCGGAGTAGGCAATGACATCTCGGTAGTCGCTGCCCGAGTGGGGCATGAACCGGGGGCCGATGAACTCGCAGAAGATCGACCAGAGCACGAGGTGAAAGACAATCTCCCCTCCCGTGGGCAGGGCATGAGCCTCCCGCAGCCCGAGCCGCTGGTGCAGCCAGAGAACGGGAGGGAGGGCGCAAGGGATCACCCAGAGATCATTGAAGTGATACTGGATGAACTCAACGCTGACGTTGGGTTTGATGAGCCAACGGTTGACCGCATAGGCGGTGCACCCGGCCAGGAAGAGGGGATCGAGGAGGTAGCGGAAGCGGGGCATTGCTCCAGTCTTTACAGGAGCGCGAGCATGGTCCAGCCAGTGACAGCGGCGATGATCAGTTTGATGAGGAGGGCTTTGATGAGAAGCATGGTATCTGTGGGTGGGGGGTGGAGCGTGGTTTGACTGAAAAAGGGGAAAGGGTTGGAGGCTGTCAGTTGGCGGACTGGCGGCTGGAGAGGTGATGCTCTTCCTCATGCAGCCGCTGGCGGGCGGAAAGGATGGCGGACCGGCCCAGGTAGCCAATGGCGTGATCCGGACGAAGCCGGTCCACCACCGGCATGCGGCCGATGTTGTGGGCCAGCATACGGTTCAGGGCATCGTAGAGCGGCTCGTCAGGATAGGTGACGGTGAGCGGGCGGGAACCGGCCTCGCCCGCAGTAAGGCCGGGATTCTCCGTTGCATCCGGGAGGGCACGGAGAAGATCCCCGCGGGTGACGATGCCAGAGAGCCGGCGCTCCTGGTCGAAGACGAAGGTGGCCTGATGTCCGGCCAGCACGGGGTCTCCGCTGGCGATGCGTTCAGCGAGGTCTGTGAGCTTCATATGGGCTGGCACAGAAGGCACCTGCGGATCCATAACATCCTTTACGCGGGCCAGCTCAAAGGGGTCGATGCTGTACTCACAGGTGATGTGCTGGCCGCGGCGGGCCAGCTTCTCTGTGAGAATGGAGCGGCGCAGCCAGAGGACCGTCACGGCAAAGGCCGCGATGCTGCCAGCCAGGAGGGCGGGCAGGACATTGTAGTCATGAGTGAGCTCCACGGCGAACACCATGGCCGTGAGGGGCGCCCGCATGGTGCCACCCATCATGGCGGTAAGGCCGACCAGCGCCCACAAGGACAGGTCACCGCCCGGAATCCACTGGCCGAGGAAGGCTCCGAGAGCGCTCCCCAGAATGAGGAGCGGGGCGAGCACACCGCCAGAGGTGCCGGAGCCCAGGGCAACGGCCCAGACGAGGGCCTTGATGATGGCCAGGGTGATGAGGACCTGACCCACAAGTTCTCCCCGAAGCATCTGGTGAATGACGCCATAACCCACCCCGAGGACGCGGGGTTCGATGAGCCCACCGATGCCGACAAAAACGGCGCCGATGGCGGGCCACCACATCCAGTGGACCGGCACCTTCTTGAAGGCATCTTCCGCCGCATAGACCATGCTCGTGACCACACCGGAACCGAGGCCGACGAGCAGCCCCAGGAGGCTGGCGTAGCCGATCTCTGCGCCACTGACGCTGGCATGGGCCGCGACGGGGAACACAGGCCCGGCACCAAGCAGGAGAGGACGGAGGGCGGTGGCCGCGACAGCAGCGATGGCCACGGGGATGAGGCTGCGGGGCCGCCATTCAAAGAGCAGCAACTCGACTGCGAGCAGTACGGCGGCCACCGGAGTGCCGAAGATGGCGGTCATGCCTGCGGCAGATCCGGCCACGAGGAGGGTTTTGCGCTCTGCGGCGCTGAGGTGGAACTGTTGGGCCAGGATGGAGCCCAAGGCGCCGCCGGTCATGATGATGGGGCCTTCAGCTCCGAAGGGGCCGCCTGTGCCGATGGAGATGGCTGCTGAAATAGGTTTGAGCAACGCGACCTTCGGCTGAATGCGGCTGCGACCGAGCAAGATGGCCTCCAAAGCCTCAGGGATGCCGTGGCCACGGATTTTCTCTGAGCCGTACCGGGCCATGAGACCGATGATGAGCGCCCCCACGACAGGCACCACGATGACAAATGCCCCCCAATGGTGGCCCTCGGGTGTGGCATCTGCGGACGACCAGGTGAGATGGAAGCTCAGATTGGTGACGGTGCTAATGAGCCAGACCAGAATCTTGGCAACCACGGTGCTGACAGCCGCTGCCACCACGGCCAGACCGGAGAGGATCAATACCCGGCGGGAGATGCGATAGTCCGCGAGGGGGGCGCCTGGGGCAGGCAGTCCCTTGCCCAGGGCAGAGGCGGAGGAGGGGCTGGGCAACTGGGTTGCAGAATGGGGCATGCGCAGAATATATGTATCGCAGTACGATATATGTCAACAAGCGCTGGAATTGTTCCAGCCTGCGGTGCATCGTGGGGCCCCCATGGCAGCGTCAAAACTCACCAAACGCGAATATGAAACGCTGGCGGCTTTTCGGTTCTCGCTGAGGCAGTTCCTGCGTTTCAGCGAAGAGGCGGCCAAGTCAGAGGGGATAACCCCCCAGCAGCATCAGGCCCTGCTGGCGCTCAAAGGATTCCCGGGGCGGGAGTGTGCCAAGATCGGTGAACTGGCGGAGCGTCTGCAGGTGCAGCACCACAGTGCGGTGGGGCTGGTGGACCGCCTTGAGGCGGATGGGATGGTGACGCGCGAACCCTCGGCGGAAGACCGGCGCCAGGTCTTCATTCATCTCACCCCGCGCGGGGAGGAGTTGCTGGAGAAGCTGGCCTCGGTGCACCGTGAGCAACTCAGGCGCATTGGGCCTGAGTTGCGCCAGATCCTTGGCTACTTGAGCGACCATAAAGAACCGCCGCTCAAGCTGCCGTAGTGATTATTTCCTGGATGCTTCGACCAGCTGAATTGCATCGAGGATCACAAATCCCTCTGTCTGCGCATTGGAGATCGTGATGGTGGTTTCCTGGGTACCGTCACCTGTCAGATCCACCTGACCAACGCTGCGAAAGGCACCGCCCTGATCGAGAGGTTGCGTTTCATCCACGGTCAGCCGGGTTTCTGCGCCTCCGGACTTGATGATCACCGGCACCTTGGTGGCTCGAGTGGCATGCGGGGAGTAGGCCATGCGCAGATCGTAGCGACCGGACTTGGGCAGTTTCACCCGGAAGATCGCCGTGGATTGACCGTCGCCGCGGCGGTTGTCATGCAGATACCCGCGCCCGACATGGGGCTTGAAGCTGCTGGACCGGTCCCAGTTGCCGGTCAACTCCGCCTGGGAGTCATCCAGCACCACACCTGGCAACGTGGCCGGGTCGATGCTCACGGGATTCACGGGTGCTGGCGGGAGGGGAGGCAGGACCGGCAGTTCCAGCACCTGGCCCTGGGCCAGCAAGCGCTCGCGCAACTGGGCATACGGCAGATCTTGGGCCGGGGCCTTGCTCCGGGAGACCAGGGCGGCGGCCACCCCGGCGCTGTGACCGATCGTCATCCAGGTCGGTTCTACACGGATCGAGGAAATTGCGACGTGGGTGCAGGACAGTGCCACGGGCACAAGAAGATTCGTGCATTCTACCTTCTGGGGGAGGATGCTGCGGTAGGGGATGTGGAAGGCGGGGCCATGACGCCGGCCTTCCAGGCGCACCGGGAAGATGGTGCCCTCATTGATGACACCTCCATCCGGCAGGGCGACGCGCTGGCAGTCGTGGGAGTCGATCGGGAACGAGGAGACGGCGATGGCGTCGTCCTTGGCTGGCTTCTCCTGAATGTCGGCCTGCGTGAGGAAATAGATCCCCTTCATGCGGCGACCTTCCCGAACATAGAGCTGGGGCGACCAGTGGCCATAGTCGGCGAACTCGTCTTTGCAAAGACCCAGCTCTGCCAGCTGGCGGCGCTGCGCCTCCGGTACCGAGGGATCGGTGGTGAGGAACTTGTACAGCTCCAGGGTGTATTGTTTGTGAGCCTCCCAGATCTTCTCGCGCTCTCCGGGGCCGGCTTCACTCCAGCCATTGCAGGCTCCGACGAGGCCCATGGAGAACTGTTTGCCAATGCCGTTGTTGGCATCAAACTTTTCACCGGGCAGGGGATAGAGGTCCCAGAGGATGGGGGGATTCTTTACGTTCTGGAAATAGCGGCGTACGACCTCGAACCGCGCCGGATCGTAGTTGGCCGGTTCAGGAAATGGCACGCGGTTGGCGGGGTTGCCGGTGAGGCAGAGGCGGAAGCTGTACACCATCACGTTCCCGTCCCCTTCCTCTTCAGGTCCGGCATCGGTGGTGGTGATGAGGGGCAGGGCCTTGCCCTGGTCATTGAGACCGGAGATGGGCATTTTGGCCTTCGGGTACTGCTTGCCAGCCAGGCTTTCCCCGTAGGCCTTGCGGCCCTCACGACCGATGGTCCAGGCCACGCCAGCGGCTGCCATGAGGTCGCCTTCATAGGTGGCATCGATGTAGGTCTTGCCCTTGAAGGTGCCATCGGAGGTGGTGATTTCGCGGATGGTGGCTCCGTCCTTGTTCACCTTGGCAAGCTGCCTCCTCGTCAGCACCTGCACGCCGGCTTCTTTCAGCATTTGATGGGTCACGCGTGCGGCGACGCTGGGTTCATAGGTCCATACGGACTGGTCCTTCACCATCACATCGTACATGAGAGCGATGCCGCGGTCCTTGTAGTCCTTCTCCACCCGGAGGTGCCATTCTTCAAACAGACCCTTCAGCGTGCTGCGCACCGTCTGGTTGGAGTCGCTGAAGCTGAGCCCTCCGGTGTTCACTCCGCCGACGTGGGCGGTGGGTTCGAGGAGGATCACTTTTGCGCCCTCGCGGGCGGCTCCGATGGCGGCGCAGAATCCGCCGGGCGTGGCCCCGTACACGATGACATCCGCCTCGGTGGTGGAGTCGGCAGCGTGAAGGGAGGGGAATACCGCCCCGGGGACGGTCAATGCGAGTAAAAGAAGCGGCAGGAGTTTCATGATGCGGCGTGAATGCAGGAATAAAGGCAATCCGCACCGCTTTTGGACATCCGGCGCCGGAAGAATTATCCGCCTGTGCGCAATGCGGCGAAGGGATCCTCCACTTTGCGGGGCAGCAGTTCGTTCACCCGCTCGCGATCTACGGGGGTGAGCTTTTTGACCGTGGTGCCGTACACAGAAAGCAGGACATACTCGCCGGTGCGGTCGGAATAGAGCCAGCGATCACACTCCGGGCTGGTGCCGACGATGTCCACCTTGTGAGTCCAGGGGCGGCTCAGGCCGTTGGGATCCAGAGAAGGAGTGGCACGGGAGAAGCAGTCCAGAAGCTCGCGTACCGCTGCGGGATCACTGACGGTGCCGCACTTCTCGGAATTGGTGTTGAGCACCCGGAATTCTACGACGCCTTCCGCCTGCCAGGCCTTCTTTGAGGCGCAGCCGGCCAGTAAGACCAGACTGGCAAAGACTGGAAAGAGACGAGCGAGCGTGGGGCTCAGAACAAGACGGGAACGCATCAGGCCACGCTAACACTCCCGTCAAGGTAAACCGTATGGTCCTACGGGCTGAGTTTTTTCAGCGCCTCCCGCGCCTTGGAGTCTCCATTTGATGCGGCTTTCTGATACCAGGCGATGGCTTGGCTCATGTCAGGCACCACGCCCAGCCCGAATCGGTACGCATCGCCCAGTTGCCGTTGGGCCTCGGTGTCACCCTGGCTGGCTGCCAGACGGTACCAGGCTGTGGACTGGGAGCGGTCAGATTCCTCATAAGCAGCGCTGTATCGGAGGTTGTCGCCGAGCTTGCGCTGCGCCACGGGATCATTGTCCGCCGTGGCCTGCTGGTAGAGACCTTCAAACTGCGCGGGCAGACGTGCGGGACGCGGGGGGAGCGATGATGAAAATGAGCGACTATCACCTGACGAGGAGGTGCCTGATCCAAAAAAGGGGCGTTGCAGCCGGCTCTTGAGGCCCGCCTGGGTGAAGCTCCAGAAGATCATCAACGCCATCACGCCGCCAATGCCTACCACCCAGGGAACGGTCAGGCGGAAGGGTTTGTTCTGCTCTGGTGCGGCCCGGGCGGTTGTCGTGGGAGGTGAGGGGACGAAGCCAGAGGGGGCGCCGCCCGAAGGGCGGGGGAACGAAACTCCTGACGAGGAAGAGCCCGCGCGTTCTTGGCCGACAGGGGAAAAAGTAGGACTGGCCGCGACCAATGGGGCGCGAGGCAACCGGAGGCGGGGCCCCAGGATACGTGGCGGGACTTGCTCCACCTTGGGCTCTGCCAGCACAGGCGCAGCGGGGAGCGTCAGCCTGGGGGCAGTTATCGAGGGCGACTTTTCCTCTCCCGGCGGGCGGAGCAGAAACTGATAGGCCTCATTGATGCGAATCGTCTGGTCCATGGCCTCTGCCAGCGCCGCCTCGTCATCGGCGAAATGACTGGGGTGCCAGAAAGTCAGGGCGGTGTGATAGGCCGTCTCCAATTGCTCCCGTGTGAACGGGGGAGCGAGGTCAAGTGCTGCGTGGGCCTCACCCGGCGACATCCTGGGACTATGACTGAGGATGGGCAAAAAAACAATGGGGAGTGTGTGAAGCGGACGCGGATCGATGGGGTTTTGGGTAAAATTTACCAATGGAAGTAAATGCGCGCAGCCGCCGGTGGTGACTGGCTATGCTGGCTGACTTCACGGCATGAGGGCGCAGGCCCTGCCAGCTTGCGCGTTGCTTTCCTGTCTCTTCCATGATCCTTCCTCGTCTCCTCTTTGCATTGGCTGCCATGATGGTGCTTTCCTCCAAGGTGGCTGCCGATGTGACGCTGGCCGGAACGGCATGGTACAACGGAAGCACCACCGCGATTTCCCCCAACCCGGGGACGGTCGGCCATTGGGTTCCAACGAACCAGGGCAACATCACGGGCCTGACTTTCACCCCAGGGGTGCGCAATCAGTTTGGGAGCAATTCCGGTATGGTGTACCTGCAGAATCTCATTTTGCCAAACTCGCCGGCTACCGGGGGTAGTGCCACCTATGTCACAGTCATTGATCTGGCGACTCATTTGGTGGTGGGGTCGTCATTGAATCAGGTCGGTGCGGGGCAGGACACGTCCCTGACCACCGCGACACCGTACCGGTTTGACAGTCTGGCGTTGGACAGCAGTGGCAGCTATGCCCTGGTGTTCACCTCCACTCCGGGCACCGCAGGGCTGTTGGTCAGCGGAGTTCCGGGCTCGACGGGATTGCAGCTTGCCACGGGTACGGATCTGGATCCGAGTGCCGGCGGAACGCTGAATGTGGCAACCGCCCGATGGGGTGGGGTGGTTAATACTGGGGTGAGCGGGACAGACCTGATGCCCGGCACCGGAGTCTATACTCCAGGGGTACCGACACCCGGTCAGTACGTGAACTATGAGCAGTGGTATACCGCCACCTTCACCTCGACCGAACAACATCTCACCACTCTGGACGCCCCCACCGGGCAGACTATCACGCAGGCGAGTGCTTTTGGTGCTGCCGGCGGATTCCGGAAGACCGGGGGCGGCACTTATGTGCTGAACCAGGCCAACACCAGTTCCGGTGATGTGATCGTGGAGCAGGGGACGCTGCGGCTGGTTCTGGCTGCAAACGGCACCACCTCCTCCCGGGTGGGTGGCACTGGCGCAACCATCATGCTCAACAACTACGGAGCACAGTTGCAGAGTTCAAATGAGTTCTCAGGCGCCACTCTGCAACTGGAGTTTGGTGGAGGAGGGAGTGCGCTTGCCATCGCGGACAATAACATCGAAGGCGTAGGGACCATTCGCAAGACCGGAACAGGGCAGGTGTCGATGACGGGCACGAACGGGTTTCGAGGAAATCTTGTGATTGAAAGCGGCACCGTGGCCTTCAACAGTGCCGGGGCGGCGGCGGGTGAGTTTCACGTGCAGATCACGGATGCGGCAGCGAGCCTTGCGCTCGGAGAGTATTTTGTGGACAAGGTGGCGGTGATTGCCTCCCTGTCTGGCACCGGGGCGGTACGTGCGAATTTTGGCAATACCGGGGCGGTCAATCAGCTCAAGACCCTGGAAGTGCGGCAGGACATTGACACCGAGTTTTCCGGCGTATTTCAGAACAACGGTGGGCGGAATCTGGCGGTGATCAAGTCCGGCGCCGGGATCCTCAAGTTCAGCGGGGCCAATGTCTATCAGGGGACGACCAAGGTGA
Source organism: Verrucomicrobium sp. BvORR034 (assembly GCF_000739635.1). Taxonomy (GTDB): domain Bacteria; phylum Verrucomicrobiota; class Verrucomicrobiia; order Verrucomicrobiales; family Verrucomicrobiaceae; genus Verrucomicrobium. The sequence continues at coordinate 26,818 of NZ_BATQ01000075.1, forward strand.
ATGGAGGCTGGTTGGTGATCAATGGGGACCAGAGTGGCGCGACGGGGGCTGTGACGGTGAACGCAGGCGGGAGCCTTGGGGGAGTTGGCCAGGTAGGCGGGCTCACCACCGTAGCCAGCGGAGGCAGGCTGGCGGCGGGTGACTATGGGGCGGCCAATACCATTGGTACCCTCTCGCTGAAGGCGGGACTTGTTCTGCAAACGGGTTCAGAGGTGGTCTTCGAGCTGTCGGGCGCAACCGGGACCACGGCAGACCTGCTGACGATTGCACCCGGGGTGCTCAATGGCACTCCCGGCAACCATGACCATCTGGAAATCACGGGAAGCCTTGCCCTCGGTGACGGAGCCGTGGTCAAGGTGGTGCTGAAGGACTACACCGCAAGCTGGGGTGATGTGTTCAATCTGGCAGACTGGTCGGCTGCAGGTGGCGCGATCAACCAGGGCTTTGACCCGCTGGTGGACATGGACTTCACCGGTGCCCAGCTTGCAAGCGGCTGGTACTGGGCGACGGACAGGTTTCTCTCCGATGGGGTCATCTATGTTGCCCCCGAGCCTTCGCGATGGTTGTTGTTGATGATGGCGGTGCTGGCTTGTGCCTGCATCCGACGTCGTTGATGGCATGGAAGAATTGGCCCCGGCCATCGGTACCCCCTCTCATCCTGACCAACGGGACACATGACGATCATGAAACACTGCCACTCACCCTTCAGCCTGATCGCTTTTGCCGCTGGCTGGCTCTGTGCATCCTCAGCGGGGAAAGGGGCGGAGGCACCATTCCGTGTGGAAAGGAAGGTGGTGCTCACCAGCCAGCCCGGAAGTTATTTCACCCAATCCCGGGCGGCGTTGATTCCAGGCACACCGCCGAGGATGCTGATCACCACCCAGGAGACGGAGCCAGAGGGAGCTCATGGTTACCGTGACGTCTATCAAGTGGAGTCCCCGGACGGGGGGCTCACGTGGGGGGCCGTGAAGACCGTGGATAGCTTGCGCCGGACCGCTCAGGCAGACGGGTATGAAGTGGTCATGGGCGACGCCTGGCCACAGTGGCATGCGCAGTCCCGCAAACTACTGGTCACGGGAAAGACCTTCAACTTTCGCGGAGGACTGACAGAAGACCGGAACCGGGAGCGGGTTTCGTATGCGGTCTATGATCCGGCGGGCGGTGGATGGTCGGGTCTGAAGCTGATGGAAATGCCGACGACCGACCATGCGGGCAAGCCTATCCTGCAGCCCAATGCGGGCTGCAACCAGCCCGTCTATCTCCCAGATGGAGATGTCCTGCTTCCCGTGCGCTATGGGCGGAAGGCGGGTAGTCAAAACTATACGACCATCGTGACGAGGTGTTCGTTTGACGGCACCAACCTTGTCTACAAGTCGCACGGCTCAGAATTGGGCCTGCCGGATGGAAGGGGCCTGTATGAGCCCTCGCTGGCCTTCTACAAAGGATGGTACTATCTCACCATGAGAGCTGACCGGTCTGCCTATGTCTCCCGAAGCAAGGACGGGCTTGTCTTTGAGGAGCCGGTGAGGGAGTGGACATTTGACGATGGCAAGGTGCTGGGCAGCTACAGCACCCAGCAGCACTGGGTGACGCACGCCGACGGGTTGTACCTGGTCTACACAAGGAAAGGCGCTGACAATGATCACATCTTCCGCCATCGGGCACCGCTATTCATTGCCAAGGTGGATGGGGGAAATCTCCGCGTGCTGCGAGATACGGAGCAGGTGCTTTTTCCAGCAGAAGGGGCGGATCTGGGAAACTTTGGCGTGGTGGAGGTGAGCCCGGAGGAAACATGGGTGATCACGTCTGAATCTCCTGGCAAAAAGCAGGCGCAAAATCGGGTTTTGGTGGCCCGTCTCCTTTGGAGGAGCGCCAATTCTGGGGCCGGGCAGCAGGGGCGTTGAGTGTGCCGGAAGGGTAGTTTCCTTTGTGCAATATTTTCCAATGGTGGAAGATGGACGCATTGGAGACGGGTTTTCAGTATTTATATAATGCATACAGACCTGATTGTGGCGAGCCCGACGAGGGCAGCCGGGCGGGTCCCAGTGGTACCAAAACTGTCATGCACTTGTCATTTCCCAAATCCTCCGGTCGAGTGGCTCAGCAAGGCAGGCGCGAGTCCAGGGGGTTCACTCTTGTCGAGGTGAGTCTGGCCATGGGGGTGGTCTCTTTTGGACTGCTGAGTTTGATTTCCCTGCTCACTCTTGCCATGGATGGAGTGCGGGGGGCCAGCTCTGACCTGGTGGGAAGCCAGATTGCCAGCCGGATCATTGGGGAAATGCAGCAATGTCCCTGGGATCAAGTGGCGGCGAGAAACGGGCAGGTCAGCCACTACGATGCGCAGGGAAAGCGGGTGGATGCTGCCGCAGCTTCCGGTGACCTTACTGGTGCGGCACCAAGCACGGGATTTAGCACCTACACGGCACGTCTGGTGGTGGGAGAGGTGCGAAGCTACGGATGCGACATCAGTGTCCTGGTAGTGGCGGCTGCTGACGACCGGGGGACGAAGATGATTCAGGACTACCTCGACGGCAAAAGCCGGGGCGGTCTGGTGACGGTGTACCCTTCGCAACTGGCGAGGCTGGAGAAGTAAGCAACAACGACGGCAACGCACCCCCAGTCTCATGAGTTCTAGGAAAGTATCTGCAGTGCGCCGTTTCAGCAAGGGCTTCACCCTGATTGAGCTGCTGCTGGCCATGACCGTGCTGGCGGTCATCCTGATGACTCTGGCCATGATGATGAACCAGACCACCGGCGCCTGGAGGCAGGCCAGGTCCCAGTTGGAGCAGTTCAGGGAGGCGGAGGCGGCATTTGGCAGCATGGGCCGCCGGATTACCGATGCGGTGCTGAACACTTATACGGACTATGAGTTCCCGGGAGGGGACCGGCGAAAAACGCCCACACGCTATGTGCGTCAGTCTGAGCTGCACTTTGTCTGCGGGCCGGGTGGTCAGGTGGAAGGGGGGCTTGCTCCGTCCTTGCTGGGGGCTCAGGCTGCGCCCGGGCAGGCAGTATTTTTTCAGGGTCCCTTTGGCAGTCATGCGGACGGGGATCTGACCGGGCTCAACACGCTGCTCAATGCCTGGGGTTACTTCGTGGAGTTTGGTGACGACAGGGAGGCGCGGCCTGGCTATCTGGAGGAGGCTGTGGGAGCCCAGCCGCGCCACCGGTTTCGGCTGAAGGAGTTTCAACAAAAAACGGAGGAGTTGAGGGTTTATGCCTCGAACCTGACGGCGGCCAGCCAGGATGTCCTTTTTGACTGGTTTCGTAAACCTGTTTCCTCAGGAAGGGGGGTGCATACCCTGGCTGAAAACGTGATCGCACTGGTGATCCGTCCCATGTCGTCTGACAAGACGCTGGCCGCACCGACCCAGATGGCATCCCACTACTACTACGACACCCGGGCCTATCAGCAGAATGTGGGCACGGCTTTTGAGCAGGCACGTTCCCGGCATCAGTTGCCGCCTCTGCTGGAGATCACCCTGGTGGTGCTGGATGAGAACTCGGCCGCAAGGCTGGAGCAGGAGAACGGCAGCACCATGCCTGACCTGGGCCTGTCACAGTTGTTTCATGACGCGGCCTCGTATGAAAAAGATCTGGACGAACTCGAAGCCACCCTGGTGGCCCGCAAGCTGGGCTACAGGGCTCTCAAAAAGACGATCCGCCTGCGAAATTCGCGCTGGAGTGCGGTGGATTGACGGCTCTGAAGCGAAACCCTCTCCCATGAGATCATCTCCATCCCTTTCGACCTTGACGCTGCGGGGTTTCACCCTGGTGGAGCTGCTGACGGTGATCTGCCTCGTGTTTATGCTGCTGACGCTGGTGAGCGTGGGCACCAGCCATCTCGTGCAGGCGGCAAAGCTCTCCGAGGCGGTGGCTCAGGTGGAGAGCATGTTGAGGCTCGCAGCGCAGCGGGCGGGGATTGAGAACTGTGAGGTGGAGGTGAGGTTTTATGAAATAGATACTGGCGCTGGCGAAGGGATGCGGTTCGCCGCCATGCAGACGATGTGCTATCGCATCGAGACCGACCCCGCCGCAGCAGCGTACATCAGCCCGGGCTCTCCGGGCTTCTCTCCCCAGCCGGTGGCAGTTTCTGAACTGCAGCGGCTGCCCTCTGGTGTCGTTGTTCATGAAGGCCTCTTCAGCACGCTGTTGACTGATCCCTCCAGAGTGCCTGATCCTGCGACAGCAGAGGTGGATGGGCTGCCCAGCCGTGTCCGGCGGGTGAGATTTCTTCCCGGCGGTGGCACAGACCTGGGAGCCGGGAAAAAATGGTGCGTGCTCCTGTGCCGGTCCCAGGATGCAGCTGTGACCTCCCTGCCAGCCAACTACGCCGTGCTCGTGATCGATCCTGAAACCGCGAGATGCAGCCTGTTTCGTCCGCAGTAGCCCCCTCTTTCCTTCACCATGCGCTGTCAAGCCTCCCGCCCTTTTCTATCCAAGCGTCTGCCCCGTGGCGTGGCATTGCTCTCCACCCTGATCGTGCTGGCACTGGTAACAGTGCTGGTGGTGAGCTTCTTTATTGCCTCGCGGTCCATGCGGGAACAGGCCACCTATTCGCTGAGCGATTTCAGGCTGGGCACCTTGCGTGATGTGGCGATCAACGCCTCGATTGAGCAGCTGCGGGAGGCGACCACGCAGGCCGGGGAGATGTGGGCTTCCCAACCGGGGGCCATCCGTACCTACAGCCGCACGACCGGGCAGCCCAGCCAGATTTTCAAGCTCTACAGTCATGAGGTGTCGAGATTGCAAGGTCTGGCCACCATAGTGGATGCCGCGACACTGAATCTGGAGAGCGATGTGCCAGCCAACTGGAAAGCACAAACCTCGGCCTATGTGGACCTCAATGAGCCGGAGGTGTTCTCGGTGGATGGGCAAATGCATTTTCCCATTGTCGATCCGAGGCTTGATGATGGCGGCACCCACGTCCCAGAGGGGTTTGCCTACACGGACAAGCTGGCCTCCTCTGGAACTTCGGTTGCGGGGGTGATCCCATCCGCAGGAGGGACCAGCGCCCAGCAACGGTTGCCGATGCCGGTGCGGTGGATTTACCTGCTACGAGACGGCACCAGAGGGTGGATCAATGGGGCGGGGAAGTTTCAGCCGCTCTCCGGTACGGATGGTCCGAAGGGGAGCAATCCGATTGTGGGACGCATGGCCTGGTGGGTGGATGATGAGTCCGCCAAGATCAACATCAATACCGCCTCCGAAGCCATTCCCTGGGACACGCCGCGCGCGGCCACACCGGAGGATGTGGAATATGCCCGGCAGACCCCAGTGAAGAATGAGGTGCAGCGGTTCAGTGGACATCCTGCGACAACCTGCCTGAGCACGATCTTTTTTCCCAACGAACTTCTGGATCCAGCCACGGCTGAGGGGAGGGGGAAACTGATGCAAATCTACGATCTGGCTCCGCGCATAGGTGGGAGAGAGACAGGGTATCTGGCGGTCGGGACGGCGCGAAGGCAGCCTGTCGCATTTGATGACGATCGTCTCTATGCCACGGTGGATGAGATGCTCTATGCACCAGACCGGAGCCGCCAGCCTCTAATGCAGACCCTCGGAGCCGGGCGATTGCGCCAGCTCAGGTTCCTGCTCACGGCCAACAGCAGCGCTCCCGAGACCACGGCGGCGGGTACGCCCCGCATGAGCCTGTGGCCTGTGTTCCAGAATGATACCGATGCCAACCGAACCGCATACGACCGGCTGCTCACCCATGCCGCAACCATCGCTGGCCGACCTTACTACTTTCGGCGGAACGATGCGAAGACCAGCACCAATGAGTTTGCCGGGACCATGGCCAGCAATGCCAATCTCGAAAGGTACCTGCTCAGCCTCGCCGCCCGCAATGACATGGGGTATGCGAAGTCCTTCATCCAGAAATATGACGGGGATGTTGATGCGACGGGCCGGGAGGTGGAAAACATGGCCGTGGGGCTGGTTAGTTTCCTGGAAACCATCCGGGATACCAATTTGCATGACACCACCATCGCCCCCAGCGGACAGCCGGTGATTCCCTACGGGAATTTTACGGACTTGTTTCGAGGAACCAAGGTGCCGGGTCAGGTTCCCTCCACGAACCCGTCCAACTTCCCCAACGCCCGCGGGCAGCTCAACGACCATGAACTGCGGCTCGGGCCGGTGGGCAGGGAGTTTACGCTTTCTGAATTTGGGGTCGTTTTCAGTTATGCCGCGGAACACAAGTCGGGCGGGGTGAAGGTGAATCCCACCCTGGTGGACAAGCTGCAGCTTCCCGTGGGATACAAGGCGATCCAGGGCGCTGCAATTTTTGAGGGCTTCTGCCCCTCTCAAGGGTACACGATGATCTCGCCTGCAGCAGGCTTGTGTGCGGACTTCACCTTGGTGGGCATCAATGGCAGCCGTCCCTACAGCAAGGTCACGGGCAGCTCTCCGCTGGCAGGCACTGTGTATGCGGGATGGGGACCGTCCGGAAGCGGGTCTGACACAAGCAACCGACGCTGGCTGGGGGGCAGGGACCTGGAGGGGAGCAACGCCATGCCCAGCTCTGGTCTTACCATCCCGAATCTCTATGACAAGACTTGGTGGGTGGGGTGGGGCGGCTCGGGCGGGAGATTCGTGTTTACGGGAAGTGACACGGCAGGGCTGACCAACCCAGGCTCCATCACCAATCTCAAGGACCCCGTGACTGGCCAGGGGGAGATTCCAGCCATCTACACCAGGGGCTATTTCATCATTCCCTCCGCAGATGAGACCATGACGCTGGGCATGCTGGCTGAACCGTCGGGAAAGGAGGCCTTTGTGGAAATAGGCATCTGGGCAAGACGTGATGGCGTGGATCGGACTGACCATTGCAAGTTTGGGAAGTTCCCCCAAGTCGTTCTTCCCGTGCCCCAGCCCCCCTCCAACCTGCGCAAGGCGGATGGATCTCCCATGACCTGGCGGGAGAGGATGGATCAGACGAGAAACGGCAATTTCACTGATCCCGAAGTGATCGATCCAAGTGACACCGTGCGGACACTCGTGGTGCGGCACAATGACTACCGTCTGGCGCTCCTGCGCCGCCGGGAACACATCGGACCGTATGAAAACCGGACCTACACCACCCACCCGGACTACTTTGACAGCAGCAAGCGCCAGGTGCACAGCTTCACCCGGGCCGGTGGGGTGCCTGAGGCGGGGGCGGTCTTCCGGCGGGGTCTGGTCAACACCCCGTATGCCACGGACGTTCAGCCGGATTTTCCCGTGGACCCGGCAGACCCGGTGTTCACCAGTCACCTGGGAGGTTCCTATCCCTACCCGACGGATCCAGAGGTGACCCGTGATTGGAACAATGGCACCGGCATCGTGCCTGATGGAGCCTATTGGATCAAACCCGATGATTTGGCCCGGACCTTTGACGGTGCGGTGCCGCCCTACTTCAATCGCAAGTGGGATGGGGTGAACCTGAGCAATGGTGAAGAGACTATTTCACCGAACCAGCAGATCCCATCTGCAGTGATTTTCGGCGGCATCCCTTCGGCGGCGGGAGACGGAGTTCCATGGACTACTTACTTGTTTCGTCCTGATCTCAATGGCAACCATCTGGGGGCAGCAGGCCGGGGTATCTCGGGACCCCTGGAAGGAGCTCCACCGGACCATCGACTGTTGGACTGGTTCTGGATGCCTGTGGTGCAGCCCTATGCCGTGAGCGAGCCTTTTTCCACGGCCGGGAAAATCAATCTCAACTACCGCCTGGCGCCCTTCAACTACATCACCAGGGCAACAGGACTGCACGCCATTTTCAAGTCGGAGCGGTTGCTGGCCATTCCCACGGATGCGGGCATGCGGTACAAAGACTACGCCGCAACAGCCTCCAACACGGGATGGCGCATGAAGATCGATGCGAAGGAGACGCTCAAACAGTTTGAGAACCGGTTCAACAGCGGCAAGATCTTTCGCTTTGCGAGCGAGATCTGCGAGATGCAACTGGTGCCGGAAGGCCAGACGCTGGGGGGAATGCAGGCTTTCTGGGCAGCGCACAAGCTCACTGGAGACAACACGCTGGAACGGCCCTATGCCGGCATCTACCCGCGGCTGACCACGCAGTCCAATGTCTTCACCATTCATCTGATGGTGCAGACACTCAACAAAGCCCGCTCTACGGCGTTGGATGAATTTGTGGAAGGGCAGGACATGGTGACGGGAACGTATCGGGGCGAGGCCCTGGTGGAGCGTTACATTGACCCCAATGATCCCGATCTGCCTGACGCGGTGGGGGCGGCGCTCGCGAGCACCCCGGCAGCGGCGATTGACGCGTCCTATGCGTGGCGGATCCGGCATGTGAGGCGCTTCGCCCCTTAAAACCCGGCCGCTTTCTGTCGAATATTTGCCAATGGCAGCGTGAACACGCCGGTTCGTGCCGTCATGGTAAGGTGCTTCTCGCTGGTCTGATCTGGCCCATCAAACTGTCTCTGTTTACCGCTTCCCATGTTTAAGAATCTTTATCCTGTCATCCTAGCCGCAACCTTTGTTGCCACGGGATCCATGCATGCCTCAGAAGCCCTGACGGGTCCGGAGCCCAAGGCGGGAGGGCGGAGGGTGGAGCCAGTACTGCCGGTGGTGGATCTTTCCGGCGACACTTCCCGTCATGTCATCATCGCAGCCGGAACGGAGGAGACTTACCAGGGGCATCCTACGACGCTGTTGATGCCAGATGGGAAAACGATGTTTGCGGTGTGGAGCATCGGGCACGGTGGCAACTCAGGTCCGATGGCAAGAAGCGGCGATGGTGGGCTGACGTGGCAAAGAATAGATGACCAACTGCCTGAGGGATATAGGAAACACCGGAACTGCCCCAGCCTGTACCGGATGGTGGACCTGGGCGGCAAGGAGCGGCTTTGGGTGTTTTCCGCAAAGCCCAACATGCCACGGATCGTGAGTGAGGATGGCGGCGTGACCTGGAAGGAGGAGGCTCCCCTGGGGTTTCCCTGTGTGATGACCTTCAGCAGCATGGTGGAGCTCAAGAACGGGCGCTATCTGGGTCTGTATCACAAAGGGCCTGACGGGAAGGACAAGGCTCCTCTGGAGGTGTTGCAAACCGAGAGCAGTGATGGTGGGGGGACATGGTCCAAGCCCAAGGTGGTGGCCAGTGTGGAGGGGAAGAACCCTTGTGAGCCTTTTGTTTTCCGCTCTCCAGATGGGGCAGAACTGTGCTGCCTGATGCGGGAGAACACCCACAAGGGGAGGAGCCTCGTGATGTACAGCAAAGACGAGGGGGCCACCTGGAGCGCCCCGGTGGACACCCCCTGGGGGCTGACAGGCGATCGTCACATGGGCACCTATGCCAAAGACGGGCGGCTGGTGGTCGCCTTCCGTGATGTGGCCCTGCAGAGTCCCACACTGGGTCATTTTGTCGCCTGGGTGGGGCGATATGACGACCTGCGCAACAACAAGGAAGGCAGCGGCTACCGCATCAAGCTCTTGCACAGCCACGCGGGGCGTGACTGTGGGTATCCGGGGCTGGAATGCCTGACTGACGGGACGCTGGTGGCCACCACCTATGTCAAGTATGCGGAGGGTGCCAGGAAACACTCCGTGGTAAGCACGCGGTTCAAGCTTGAGGAAACTGACAAGCTGTTGACGCCTTGATTCCTGGACGAAACGAGACAGCGTGAACCGGTCTGTGATGTCTGGTTCGTGAGTCTGCCTGAGTTGGCGCAAGCATCTCTCCCACCTGTTCCCGACTGTGTCTTTCCCCATCCATTGTGAGTTGGTGGCGACGCGCCGCAGTGGCCGGGCTCCTACCCGTGTGGAGGGCCTGGAAATCGTCCGAATGGCGAGAGGTCATGCTGTGTGGGCAGTGGACGGAGAACCCGTCGAGGTGAAGGAGCACGACGTCATTTTCGTATTGCCGGGCCAGGTCTTCGGCGGGATTGAATCCTCGGAGTCGGTGCCGGTCCGTGCGGAACGCATCCTTGTAAAGCTGGCTGCGAAGCGGGGCAAAGGGTACGGAGCTGCTCTGGGGGAAGCGCTGGGCATGACGGAGACGCACGCGACCCGCATCTGGAGGACGCTGGAGTCTGCGAAGACTCAGAAGGTAAATCTGGGGCTGGACGGATTGCGATTGTGTGGAGAAGTGGTGCGGCAGGCCTCGCAAAAGGGGTGGCTGGCTCAGACCTACATCTCTGCCTGCGTCTTCAAGCTGCTATGCCATCTCTGCCTGGGCTTGGAGGGCAAGGTGACCCGGGAATCCTCGCCCGCAGATTCTGAGCAGCGCGTGGCTGCCTTTTTGCAGGAGTTGGAGGCCCGGAGTGCGGAGCCTTGGACGCTGGAAACCATGGCCCAGGAGTCAGGGCTCAAACGCTCACGCTTTGGCACCATCTGCCGGCAATTGACGGGAGAGAACCCCATTACCTTCTTGAGCAGACTCCGGGTGCGTGCCAGCCGCCGGTTGCTGAGGGAAACCACCTTAAGTGTCACGGATATCGCCATGGAATGTGGATTCAGTTCCAGCCAATACTTCTCCAAAATCTTCCGACGTTATCAAGGCCATGAGCCGACCCACTTCCGCCATCTGGTGGAAGAAGTGCGCAAGGGCAGGGGGATCCATTATCTCAAGAGCGACACCGCACGGACGGCAGCCTACGCTGAAGAGGAAGTGGGGATAGGGGATTTTTTGGTGCAGTGCCGCATTACCCTTGATCAGTTGGGGGGGACGGCTGCTTCTCTGGAACTCGGGGTAGACCGGTTTGGCTTTGACGGGCGGCAGGGGTATTTGTTCTGTGAGGGGGACACGTTTGGTCCGGCCCAGTTCTTCGCACCGACTCACAAGTTCATCCGGGAAGGGGAGTCCTTCTTCTGCACTGTGGAACGCAAGGGCAGCCAGATCACTTTTTCGATCAACGGCCACCTTGTGGCCACCATTGCGGACGATCCCTCCCGCAAGGTGGGGCTGGTAGGGCTTCGGCCGCTGCGCAATGGCATCTCCATCCACTCCTTTCAAGTGGCGGGACGTGAAGTGGCGCTGAAGAGTGTGGATCTGGCGTGACGGAAAGGATCAAGATGCGAGTCTAACCTGCGGCTCGTCGTCATTCACGCGGGGCACCACTACCACGGGACAAGAGGCATGTTTCAGGATGCCGGCGGTGACGCTGCCCACGAAAAGGTTGTAGAGCGCGCCGTGTCCATGAGAGCCCATGATGATCAGGTCGGGGGCCAGTTCGTCCACCTTGTGCCGTACGACATCCAGCACCGGGCCGGTGTCCTCCCGGGTGACGGCATCGAGGCCCGCGCCTTCCAGTTGTTTCCTCAGTCTGTCCAGATCCGCCTGACAGGCTTCCGCTTCCGATTCGGTTCCAGGAGGTGGGGCGAAGTCGACCACCAACGGATCGGGTGGGATGACATGCAGGATGGTGACCCGGCTGTCGAAGGCCCGGGCCAGGAGTTCAGTCTGCTTCATGACGGATTCCGTCAGATCAGAGAAATCCACGAGAACGAGGATGGAATGAATCTGCGTCGTACCCGGGATGAGCCGGTCATCGATGGCAGGGTTCAGGTGGGTGCGTGCTGCAGGCACCACCGTGACGGGGCAGCGCGCATGGTGAAGCACCCCATGAGTGACGTTTCCCAGCAGCACGTCATGAATCGCGGTGTGACGGTGGGTGCCCATGACAATCATCCGGGCGTGTCGTTCCTCCGCGGCGGCCAGAATCTGCTCCGTGGGAGGGCCCTGCATCTGAAGCGTGCTCACATTGCTGTTGAGCCCGGTGATGCGCTCCCGCCATAGTTCCAGCTGTCGTCGGTCCGCCTCTGGATCCACTTCGGCGGCAAATGGGGTGGAGGCCGGGACGGGTTCGTACCCGATATAGGGCGGCTCTGGTGGGATGACGTGGAGCAGCAAGGGGCTCTCACTGGTTGCTTTGGCCATCTGGGTGGCCACTCCGATCACACGAGAGGTGACATCAGAAAAGTCCAACGGTACAAGCATGACACTCATGGCGGCCTCCTTTGGCAGGTTGGTTTCCCATACTACCAAATCGGCCGCCGGAGGTCCATCACGCTTCGCGGGTCACCCGCTCTCTCGTTTTGACGTTCCCGACAAGAATTGCACCCCTCAGCCTCCCGTCAGGTCGTTGACCGTGGTGGAGGAGCTGTTGCTCTTGACCGAGGCCACGCCGTTGTCGCGGGCTCCGGTCGAACTGTACATCTCGCTCTTGCCGATGATCTGGCCATTCTTGGCCTTCAGGACAAAGAACGGTTCCCCGGCAACTGACGTCTTGAGTTCAAAGTTGGCGTCGTCAGCTCCGTGAGCGCGGACGGAGGCAATGCCATCCTGGGCACCCTGTTTGCTGGCGTAGCTCTGGCCGGTGAGGATCACCTGACCGTTGCCAGCCTTGAGATTGAAGGTGAACTGGCCGGACTTGTCCTTTTTCAGGTCGTAGCTCATAGGAGTGAGGAGGGTGAAGCTCAATGCCGAGTCAATGCGGCGAGCATCTCAAAAACGGTTGCCTGGAGCAATGGAAAAATGCAGAGGTTGGTCCAGTCGTCCTGATCGGTTCAGGCAATGGAGGGGAGGCGGATGAAATGCGGTGGGCGCGGCGGAGAGTCGCGGGGAATTTGGACGAACGTTCCCGTGGCGATCTGAGCCGATGGAGACAATCGGACTATGTCGGGTGCGATCCCCGAGAGTAGTCCGGTCGTCCCAACTACTGCACAAAGCTGAACTCGCGGCCGTTGATGAGCGACCAGATGATGTTCCCGTAGGCGCCTTCGCCTTCAGCCGCGAACGCTTTGCGGGCGATGTCCTTTTCCCTGAAGTTGGGATGCCGGTTCAGAATGCTGAGGAAGACGACTTCCACCTTGTCAGGCGGGTTTTTCACCTTCTCCATGTTGCGGGCAATCAGGGAGTCCTTGCTGGTCAGCATTTTCTGGGCGGCTCCGTTCATCATCATGAGCACCTGCGGGGAGCTGCCATCCTTGGACCCGCCGTCGATGGTGAAGCGCTCGGACTGCCCGAATTCACGCAGGAAGTGCCCGGGAGGGGCGGGCTGTTCCAGCTCAGAGGCTCGCATGAGCTTCATGTTGCCGAACACGATGACCTTGGTGGGATCCATGTTCTTGCTGCCGGCATCGGTGAGGGTGGCTCCCATGCGAGCTTCGTTGCGGGCTCCGAGGGAGTTCATCACGCTCACCTTTTGCAGCAGGGTCTGGGCATTCACCGTCGCCAGATTCACATCCATGGAGCGGCCGTACAGGTCTGCATCGGGGTTCTTGACGCTGTCTGGATTGCCCAGAAGCAGCGTCATGTAGGAGTCCCACGCCTGTTCCGCCGTCATGCGGCGCAGTACGGGGCCTTGAAAGAAGTATGGCGCCCCCATCGGCAGTTCAGCCGTCGTGGCCTCGCGCTGATAAGTGCGGGTGTTGAAAACGATGCGCTGGAACTCTTTGAGGTTGAACTTCAGCCGGACCATCTCGGCGGCCAGGTGCTTGATCAGCTCTGGATTGTAGGCTTCATCGGGATTGTCCACATTGAGCACTGAGGGCGTCAGCGCTTTGCCGAAGGCCCGGCCCCAGAGGCGGTTGGCCATGGTCATGGCAAAGCGGGGATTGGAGGGGTGAGTGGCCCAGCGGGCAAAGACTTCACGCGATTTGGCACCCTTGTTGGCGGAGATGGTTGAGGCCAGCAGATAGGCAGGATTTTTGGCGTCTTCCGCGCTCCACATGATGAGCTTGGGGGAGACTTTTTCCCCGGGGCTGCCGTCTTTGTACTTGTAGTCTCCTGGCAGGGTCAGGCGGTTTTCCGTCCGATCCACGACGGCGAATTTGTTGGCATTGATCACATCTCCCAGGAGCCCGCGGTATTGCTCGCCATCCACCCCCTTGCTTTTCATGAGGGCCATGGCCTCCTTGAGGAGGCGTTCGCCGGGATCGCCACCGGGGAAGTCACCAGCACCCATTTCGGTGGCCGTGTTGCCGAAGAAGGCGGCCATTTCGTAGAACTGGCGTTGGGTCCAGTCGGCGAACGGGTGGTCGTGGCACTGGGCGCACGCCACATCGGTGCCGAGAAACAACTGCAGGGTGTAGGAGAGATTGTCCAGCGGCATGCCGGCATCGCGCAGCATGTACCCCGCTGCTCCGTTGCTCCACATCTTGCCGGTGGCGGTGAGCATTTGGTAGGCCATCTGGTCCCAGGCGGCGTTTTCCCGCAGGTTCTGCTTCACCCACTGGCTGTAGGCCGTACCGCGCACGAGGTTGCGTTCAAAGTCGTCTTTGATCCGCAGCATCTCGGCGAAGTAGTTGTACATGTGGCTGACATAGCCCTCGGAATCGAGGAGCTTGTTGATCAGCTTGGCGCGTTTGTCAGCGTCACCGCTCCGGGTGAAGTTGACGGTCTCATCGTAGCTCGGAACGCGACCCACGATGTCTAGAAAAACACGACGGACAAACTGCTCGTCTGAGGCCGCCGGATTGCCCGTGATGGGGGGCTGCACAGTCTTGGGCTCGCCATCTGCGGATTTCCCGGAGACCGGCTGGCTGCGTTTGAGGTTCTCTCTCTGCCAGCCCATCTCCACGAGCTGGTCGATGCGCGCGGAAGCCTGGGCCACCGTGGCGGAGTCGGCCAGGGCAGGGAGTTGACCCATCAAGTTCGCCGCAGGTTTCAGCGTTTTTGCCAGTTGCTGATCTTCCAGAGAGAGCCGGTCCAGTGGGAGGTTGAAGATCGCGCCTGCCGCCGTCTGGATGTACACCGCGCCGTTTTCCAGCTTGATGAAGGTGGCTTCTACTTTTCGGCCTTGATTGTCCGTCCAGACCCGCGGCGCGTTGTCCGCTGCGAAGAGGGTGGCCGACGTCAGAACACAACACGCGAGAGAAACGAGGCGGAACGTCTTCATGACGGTAATAAATCGAAAACGGTGGGGGGCCGGACTTGCGGATGGCATGGAGCCAGTTCTAAAACTCCCTGGCTCCTGTGGAATTAGAGGGAATATCTGGGATGACGGCAAGGCGGAAGTCCATCAGGAGGCAAATGGGATCCGGTGAGCACCCCTGAACTCACTGCCATTTTGGTTCATTTAATTACCCGTAGGCGCCTGGTTGTTTTGGCGAAGGATATGGTGAGCGGGGTGACGTTTTCCAGGGGCTACATTTAGTGTTGTCTGACTATAAGTTTTTCCCAGTGCAGGCTCTGTCTGTAAAATGTTGGCATTCAGGGGTTTGTTGTGGAAGGGCCGCTTTGACAAATGGGCGGATGTTTTGTTCAAAGTATGAGCAAATTTTTATCATCTGGCATCAGTAAACACCCTGACTGTTCTTAGGATTGTCCAGGCCCTCCAGGTGGGGGACAATGAGGTGGCCTAACCACACGGTGGCCCTTGTAGCCAGTACTCACGCCTATGATGAAATCCAGCCTCCTCACTTTGGCCGCGCTTTGCGCGGGTTCCGCCGCCTGCATTGGCACGACAAACACGACAGCCTCGCCGACACAGCGGGTTCAGCGCATCCACAATGTGAGAACCACCGCTTACACACACACCGAGAGCGACCACATCGTGCACGGCACCAAAACTGCCGCGGGCGGAAACCTGAAATACGGGAGTGTTCGCAGCGCTGCTGCGGACTGGTCAGTGTATCCCGTGGGCACAAAGTTCCAAATTGAGGGCGACCCTTGCGTCTATGAGGTGGATGATTACGGCTCCGCGCTTGTGGGCACGGGGACGATCGACATCTACAAGCCTTCCAAGGCTGCCATGGATCAGTGGGGGGTGCGTAATGTAAACATCAAAGTGATTGAGTGGGGCTCTTTCCTGAAGAGCCTCGCTATCATGAAGCCACGCGCTACGAAGGCGTCCCACATCCGGAAAATGATCCAGAAGATCGAGGGCGGACCGCCCAACGTCTGAGGACCATGGCCCCGGTAATGTGAATGACTCTCCGGGGCGTGACTGGGCGGGGCGGCCATCTGGTCGTCCCGCCACGTTTCCATGTCCGGCGCGGAGCTTGTGCCTGGAGAGCTGTTCCTACTGTTCGCCGTCCACCTTCAGCATGGGGGCGGTCAAGGCCTCATAGGTGGCGCGGTCCACAATGAAGGTGTCCGGTTCGTCGTTCATGCGGCCGTGATAGAGCGTGGGCTTTTGGCCGGGAACTGAGGCGGCCGGGGCAAAGGAGAGCATGACCGGGCGCGGCTCGCCACCCGGCTTGTCCATATCTGTTAGCAGAAGCTGGACGGTCAGCGTGGGGTTCTTCAAGGCCTCGATGGCGGCGGTACGGTTGGTGCTCCACTCCACGGCGTCAAAGTTGACGAGCCGGTTCAGCAGCTGATTGGCGGCAGCGGAGTTGATTCTGTCGGTGATGTCCTGTCCCGCCAGGGTGCCGCTCCAGCTGGCATTGATCGATGCGTAGTTGAGCGTGAGAGCGGGGGAAGTGCCCTCCGCCACCACCACCCGTTGCACGGCAAACATGTTGGCACTGAGCACCCGGCCGCTGCGCCATTTCAGCGTTTCAGGCGGGGAGATGCTCAGCATGAATGGGCTCACCTGGACGATGGTGGGCTCACCTCGAAACTTGGCGCTGATCACCCCTTGTTCGCCCTTCCCGAACTGAAGCACGCGGGAGGTCTCCTTGGTGATCCATTCGATTTCCAGGAAAGGCTGATCGAGGCCGTAGGGCTCCAGATTGGCGGTGGCGTTGTCCGTCACAAAAGCGCGCACCTGGGTGCCGTTCAGACCGTCCAGCAAGGCCTGGATGCGCTCCTGATTTCCGGGTTCCAGTTTGCCAAAGCGCTTGAGAGTCCAGCCCCCTGACTCACGATTTAGCACCACCTCCGGTTGTGACTGGCTGCGCAGGCGTACGCCGATGACATTTTCCACGGGAATCCGAGCCAGCTGCTGATCCCGCAGATGATTGGGCTGGAGTCGCCAGAAATCGGCCAGTTTACGCGGAGCAAGGAAGCGACCGGGGCGGTTGGTGACCTCGGCGGGAACTTCTTGGCCCGCCTCCACGGGATGAAGGGTGATCACCACGGGAGCGGGCTGGCCCTCTGCTTCCAGGGTGACCGTCATCAGGGGCAGGGCGGGATTGGCCGTCTTCGCATCGGAGTCGGGCGCAGCATTCAGGCGGACATCCATATTGAGGACCGCCGCCAATATGGCATTCACCCGCTCATCGCTGGCGGCTGTCTGTATCGGCTTGATCAGCTGCCAGGGTTTGCCTTTCTCACGGGTGAACTCAATGGCACCCGTGCCAGCGGTCAGTACAAACCGGTGGATGGTGTCGGGCTGCAACCGGACGAGTTTGATGTCGCGCCAGTCCTCTGCGTTTTTAGAGAGCAGGGCAGGGAGGGTGGACTTGGTGACGTGGAGCAGTTCGTTGCCCTTTTTGTCCGGCTTCTCGCCTGGCTGGGCGGCATAGAAAGACTCCTCAAAGGGTGCCTTGCCGCCAAACCGGCAGCGGGCGAGGTCCTTGCCACCTTCTCCAAGCACGGCCACTTCCAGCGCGGTGGGATTGCCGAGCCCGGTACGCTTGTAGTCTTCCTTGCTCATGTCCTTGCGGGCGACGGTCTCCCGCCATTCGAGGCCGTTGAGCGATTTCAGAAGTTGGGCCACCCATTCTGGATTGGCGCGATCCTGATAAGGGGCGCGCGCCTGCCAGGCGTCGTCCTTGCGTTGCAGCTTCAGCGTTCCATCCTTGGTGGTGATGGAGATGTCCGCCGCCTCTGCCGGAGCGAAGGCAAAAGGGCGGTTCACGCGGGCCAGCCGTTCCGTGGTGGACGGGAGATGGCGCTCGTAGCCGGCGATGTAGGCGATCAGTCCGCCCACAAGGAGGAGAAGGACGAGGGTGGTGGAAAGCTTCATATCAGGCAGGTCAGGTCACGCCCGGCGGAATGTCCAGACGAGGAAGCCCATTCCCAGCACCGCACCGGGCATGAGGATGGCCGTCACCCAGAAGATCTGCTGACGCTGGTCCTGCTTGAGTTCGAGCCGGAACATCTGCTTCCGTTTCGGGGTAATGCCCATGAACCGCTCGCGGTTCAGCATCCAGTTGAGGCTGGAGGAAATAAAGTCCTGATGGGAGGCGAGGCGCGTGGCGGGATCAAGGAGAAGGGCGTTGCCGATCACGACCATGCGGGCGCTGTCCACACGCAGGCGTTCATCGCCCACGGCCCCGCGCTCCACACTGGCGGCCACGTGTACTGGCGGCCGGGTGTCCTCGCGATCCACCATGGGGAGCTGCTGGGTGTATTCGGTCTCGCCCCAGAAACGCTCGGCTGCATCAATCAAGGGCTGCACCTGGATCTGACGGCTGGTCAGCTCCGCGGATTCCGTCTTCAAATCCAGCGACTGCGTCTGTCCGCTGAAGCTGGCGGAGACCTCGGTGAAGGGCTTGCTGATTGGGGAGTCTTGCAGGAAGACCGTTTGCACAGAGAACTGCACCTTCGGGCCGGTGCTGGTGCTTTCCGCGTAGAGCACGCGGTCCTGTCGTGGCGTCACACCCTGTTTGGTCAGGAAGCTCCGGAGGCGGGGAGCCTCGCCATTGGGGTCCAGCAGGACCAGCAGGGCGGCCCGTTTGGTCTGCCAGTAGGCGTCCAGCACCTGCATTTCACGCTCACTCAGATCATAGCGCGCACCCACCAGGATCACCCCGCTGGCATCCTCGGGTATCGACTCCACGTCGGTGAGGTTCAAGGGCATGACTTCAAAGTTCTGCTGCTTCCCGAGGTCGGCCAAGGCGATGTAGGCGAGCTCTGTGCCGCCAGGGCTGACAGCTCCTTTGCCCGCGATGAAGTAGAAACGCCGGACCCGGCCCTCAATGAGTCCCATGATGGCGGAGGTGATGGCGTCCTCCCCCCGGAGATCCACGCTTGGGTTGTCGCGGTCTCCGTTCAGACCGCGGATGATGATTTCATTCTCCGTGATGAAACGGTTGCGGTCGTTGGCTCGAACCAGGATGCCGTTTCCCGTGAGGGCAATGCCATAGGACAACTTCAGCTTTTCCGCATCCTCCAGGTCGCGGGCGGGGTCGATCTCATCCACGCGTACCCGGGACTTTTTGACCTGCCGGTACTCCTCCGCCAGCGCCCGCATGTCCTGCATGATCACGGAGTCGCGATTGAAGATCAGCGTGATCTCCACATCTTTGGAGAGCTTCTTGATATAACCGATGGTGGTGTCGCTCAGCGTGTAGTCTTTGCTGGGGCTCAGGTCCTTTCGGACGTAGTGACGGTAGCTCAGGTAGTTTGCAGCGCCAAACAGCGCGATCACCAGCAGAGTCTGGAAAGCCACATTGATGCCGATGCCCAACCGATGGAGGGGCCGGGCTGCGGGTGGCTGGGGCGGGGTGGTGCCAGGGGGATTGGCGGGCGGGGTGTCCGACATGAAACGTGAGGAAAAGCTGGAGGAGAAAACGCGACCGGTCACAGAGGGCCGGGAGAGGGGGCGGGTGGATCACACCCGCCAGCGGCGGAATTCCAGCACCTGGTGGGTGCCGACAATAAAGAAAAACGCCAGGCTGACGTAGTAGGCGATGGGCCGGGAATCGAGCAGGCCGTAGGTGAAGACGCGGATGTGCTCGACGGTGGCGATGTAGTGGACCAGTTCCACAAACTTCTCTGGAATCCGATTGCCCAAATAGAGGACGAAGACGCCGAGCAGATAATGCATGAGGCTGATGGTGAAGGAGAGCACCGCCGCGACGATCTGGTTCGAGGTAAGGGCGGAGGCAAAACACCCGGCCGCCAGGTTGAAGAGCCCCATCACGAAGATGAGCAGGTAGATGCCATAGAGGCTGCCGTGCGGGATCTCCGTGGCCCCGGCGGTCATGCTTTCGAAGATGAAGAAGTTGGCCAGACTGGGAATCCAGATCAGGCAGTAGAGGACAACAGAGGCGAGGTACTTGGACCACACGACCTGCCACGTTCGCACCGGGGCAGTGAACAGCGTTTCAAAGGTCCCCAGCTTCCGCTCCTCCGCAAAAAGGCGCATGGTCAGCAGGGGGAAGATGAAGAAGTAGGAGAGCCAGAACCACTGGGAGTGGAACGTCCAGCTCACCAGGCTGCCCTGCTGAGGACCGCGTTCGAGGATGGCCACGGCGGCGCGAAAGGAGAAGCCGTTGATAATCATCACCAGGGCGATGACGACATAGGCGACAGGAGAGTAGAAAAAGCTGCGGAGTTCCCGGGTCAGCAGGATGAAGAAGGTGCGCATCGGAAAAGGCGGAGAAAGGGGCGAGAAGGCGGAAGGGAGCTCTGATTAGACGTGCGTCAGCTCGACGAAGACATCTTCCAGGCTGGGCAGTTCACGCCGGAGTTCCCGGATCTGCCACCGGTTCTTGAGCGCGAGATCGAAGATCGCCTCCCGGATGTCGGTGCGGGCTTCGATGCGGAGCGTGAAGTGGCTCCAGTTGCCCTCCTGCCTCTCCGCTGTGATCTTGCGCACGCCAGTTACCTTGGCGAGATGCTCCTCGTACCCGGTGCCGCCGGAGACTTCCAGGTGAAGGTCGCTGGCTGCGCGCAGTTTGCGCACCAGGTTCTGAGGGGTGTCATCGGCGCGCAGTTTGCCCTGGTGAAGGAGCAGGACCCGGTCGCAGGTTTGTTCCACCTGGCTCAGGATGTGGGTGGAAAGGAGAATGGTCTGGCGGCCTTTGAAGGCGAGCAGCAACTCGCGGACATGGCGGATCTGGTTGGGATCGAGGCCGTTGGTAGGCTCGTCCAGGATGAGGAGGGGGGGCTTGCCGACCAGGGCATCAGCGAGCGCCACCCGCTGGCGGAAGCCCTTGGAAAGGTTGGCGATGATCTTGCGGCGGACCTCGGTCAGAGCGCAGGCGTCCATCACCTCGCCCACTCGTTTGCGCAGGAGACTGCCTCCCAGGCCCTTGAGCGCTCCGCGGAACTGCAGGTACTCTTTGACCCGCATGTCCATGTAGAGGGGGGCATTCTCCGGCATGTAGCCCAGGCTGCGCCGGGCATCGATCGACTGGTGGAACACATCAAAACCGTTGACTCTCGCCGTCCCGGAGGTGGGGGAGAGGAACCCGGTCAAGATACGCATGGTGGTGCTTTTGCCTGCCCCGTTGGGGCCGAGAAAGCCGACCACCTCGCCGGGTTCCACCTTGAAGGAGAGACCATCCACGGCGGTCTTGCCTACATAGGACTTGGTGAGGTTTTGGACATCAATCATCAGGAACGTCAACGAAAGCGCAGGTTGGCAGGAGTGACAAGCTTTTGCCGTCAAGGAAGGTTCACCCTCGGGTAGATGGGGGGAAATGGAGGGCAGAGCGGGGCATTTCCGGTCCCACTCTCAAGAATGCGGGCACTTAATTGCGGATTTTTGAAGTTTCCCTCCTTGGCAGCGTACGCGTATCTCCTTCAACAGGGCTGCCAGTTCGCAACCCCGCGAAACAATTGCAATTCAAGTCATATTTCTGCTTTCCCGCAGAGGCTCCCGATACATAGTGTCAGCCCCTGCATTCTTGCCATGAACGCCACTCTCCCCTACCGGGCAAACGTTGACCTGCTCGAAGAGAAATACCTCGCCTGGAAAAACAACAGTCACGATGTCGAGCCCGCCTGGGCCTCCTTCTTTGAAGGGTTCGAACTGGGCATGGCACAAAAAGTGGGAGCAGGGGGGGATGCTGCAAAAGATGCCACAGGCCAGCAGCTTTCTGAAAAAGCGCTGGCTTTCCGCACCAAGGTGACCAATGCCATCCTCGACTTCCGTCGCGTGGGGCACACTGCCGCCTGGGTCAACCCGCTGAGCAAGACCGCCCCGGACCAGCCGCTGCTGAGCCTGACGAGCCTTGGGTTCACGGAAGATGAGCTCGACGAAGAGATCAGCACCCAGTTCTTTGCCAACGGCCGTCGCGTGAAACTGCGCGAGATGCTGGAGACTCTCCGCCGGATCTATTGCGACCGGATCGGATTCGAGTTCATGCACATTCACAACCGCGAGGTGCGTGCGTGGCTGCGGGATCGGATTGAGCGTCGTGTGGAGCAACCGGCTCCGACGGCGGCAGACCAGGAGGAGCTGCTTCGCTGGTTGCTGCAGCCAGAGACCTTTGAGCGCTTCCTGCACAAGCGCTATGTCGGCCAGAAGCGCTTTTCAATCGAAGGTGGCGAAGGCCTGATGGTGGCGCTTGAATCCATTTTTGAAGATCTGCCAAGCTATGGTGGCGAGGAAATCGTCATGGGCATGGCCCACCGTGGCCGTCTGAGCGTGCTGGCGAACTACCTCAAGAAGCCCCTCAAGACCCTCTTCTATGAGTTCTCCGAAAACTACGTGCCCAACATGGTGGCAGGTGACGGGGACGTGAAGTACCACCTTGGCTTCCAGACGAAGCGCCGTACGAAGTCTGGCAACGAGGTCATGATCGATCTGGCGGCGAATCCGAGCCACCTCGAGGCGGTGGATCCCGTCGTGGAAGGCAAGGCCCGCGCCCGTCAGCGCCACCTGGAAGACACGGTGAATCGCAAAAAGGTGCTCCCGGTTCTCATTCACGGGGACGCTGCCTTCGCAGGGCAGGGGATGGTGGCGGAGGTGCTCAACCTCTCCCAGCTTCCCGGCTACCGCACGGGGGGGACCATCCACCTTGTCACGAACAACCAGATTGGCTTCACCACGCTGCCGGCGGATGCCCGCTCGTCTGATTATTGTACGGATATCGCGAAGGTGATCGAAGCCCCGGTGATCCATGTGAACGGTGACTCGCCTGTGGACGTGGCTTTTGCCGCCCGTCTGGCCCTTGAGTTCCGTCAGACTTTCTCCCGCGATGTGGTGCTGGATATTGTGTGCTACCGCCGTCACGGTCACAACGAGACCGACGAGCCGAGCTTCACCACCCCGCATCTGGCCCGGTCGATTGCCGAACATCCCACTCCCGCCACCCTCTACGGGCAGCGTCTTGCCGAGGAAGGTGTGCTCAAAGCAGAGCGCGTGGACGAGCTTCGCAAAGAGCTGGAAGCAGCTCTGGAAGCCGGATTCTCCGAACTGGCGGATGACGAGAAGAAGAAGGGGCACAACCCCTTTGAAGGAAGCACAGCCCAGCCGCAGCCACGTTATACTCATGATGCGGTGGTGACCGGGCTTCCTGCTGAAGGCCTGCGTACCCTGGGCCTCAAGCTGGTGGAGCCCCCGCCAGACTTCCGTCTGCACCCCACCATTGAGAAGCGCTTCCTGGCGGCTCGCAAAAAGGCGCTGGAATCAGGCGCTGGATTTGACTGGGCCCATGCCGAAGCGCTGGCCTTTGGAACCCTGCTGGCGGATGGCACGGGGGTGCGTCTCAGCGGGCAGGACTGCCGCCGTGGCACCTTCAGCCAGCGCCACTGCGTGCTGTATGACAACTCCACCCGCGAGCGCTACATCCCGCTGCAAAATATCCAGCCGGAGCAGGGGCGCTTCTGCGTTTACAACTCCCTCCTTTCCGAGGCGGCGGTGCTTGGCTTCGACTACGGTTACTCTCTGCTGGCTCCCAACGTTCTCATCTGCTGGGAAGCCCAGTTCGGTGACTTCGTGAACGGTGCCCAGGTCATCATCGACCAGTTTATCGCCAGTGCAGAAAGCAAGTGGGGCCAGCCCAGCAGCATCGTCATGCTGCTTCCGCACGGCTTCGAAGGTCAGGGTCCAGAGCACAGCAGCGGCCGCCTGGAGCGTTTCCTGCAACTCTGTGCCGGCTGCAACATGCAGGTGGCCAACCTCACGACCCCTGCCCAGTACTTCCACATCCTTCGTCGTCAGATGAAGCGGCCTTTCCGCAAGCCGCTGGTGCTGATGACCCCCAAGAGCCTTCTGCGCCATCCGCAGGCGGTCTCCAAGCTGGAGGACTTCGGCGACGGCACGCACTTCCATGATGTGCTGGATGATGACACGCTGACGACGGACCCGAACCGCATTACCCGCCTCATCTTCTGCTCAGGCAAGGTGTACTACGATCTGCTGGAGTTCCGGAAGGAGAACGAGATCAAGAACGCTGCGATCATCCGCGTCGAGCAGCTCTACCCGCTGAATGTGGGATTGATCGAGAAGATCGCCGCCCGCTACCCCCGTGCTCAGAAGAAATGGATCTGGTGCCAGGAGGAGCCCGAGAACATGGGTGCCTGGACTTTCATCCGCCATCGTCTGGAAGAAATGACCAATCACGTGCTCCGCTATGCCGGCCGTGAACGTGCCTCCAGCCCTGCCGCTGGCTCCAAGGCGATCCACACCCACGAACAGGAGCGCCTGGTGGAAGATGCGTTCAGCGTCTAGTTTCAACCTCTCGTTAATCTCTCCCAGCAACCAGTCAGTCAGCCCAGCACCATGCCCACAGAAATCAAGATACCGACCCTCGGGGAATCCATTGCCAGCGGCCTGCTCTCGAAGTGGCACAAAAAGGATGGCGACGCCGTCAAGGCGGGGGAAATCCTGATCACGCTGGAAACCGACAAGGTGGCCCAGGAGATCGCGGCGGATGTGGACGGCATTTTGCGCATCACCGCCCAGGAGGGCGACGATGTTCCTGTGGGTGCCGTGGTGGGCTCGATTGAAGAAGGTTCCAGTGCGGCCGCTCCTGCACCCAAGGCAGAAGCACCTGCTGCCGCTCCCGCTCCTGCTGAGGCTCCGGCGCCCGCTGCCGCCCCAGAGGCTGCCAAGCCGGCTGCTGCTCCAGCGCCCGCCGCTGCGGAAGCTCCCCAATTGAAGCTGGTGCCCAAGCCAGAGGCCGCTCCTGCTCCAGCCCCCGCGGTGAAGCGTGAGCCCGAAGGTCGCGTGACCCGGAAGCGGATGACTCCGCTGCGCAAGCGCATCGCGGAGCAACTCGTTTCCGCCCAGCGCAACGCTGCTATTCTGACCACCTTCAACGAGTGCGACATGAGCGCCTTGATGAACCTGCGCAAGCAGCTTCAGGATGACTTCGTGAAGAAGCACGGCGTGAAGCTTGGCTTCATGTCCTTCTTCGTGAAGGCGGTGGTGGATGCCCTCAAGGCAGTGCCGCAGATCAACGTGCGGGTGGATGGCGATGAAATCGTCACCAACAACTTTTACGACATCGGCGTCGCCATCGGCACCGAACGCGGACTCATCGTCCCCATCCTGCGTGATGCGGACAAGAAGAGCTTTGCCGACATCGAGCGCGACATCCTTGACTATGCGGCCAAGGCCAAGCAGGGCAAAATCCAAATCGACGATCTCACCGGTGGTGTCTTCACCGTCAGCAACGGCGGTGTCTACGGCTCGCTCTTGAGCACGCCGATTCTGAATCCCCCGCAAAGCGGTATTCTGGGCATGCACACCATCCAGCAGCGCCCGATGGCCGTGGACGGCCAGGTCGTCATCCGCCCGATGATGTACCTCGCTCTCAGCTACGACCACCGCGTGGTGGACGGCAAGGAGGCTGTGACCTTCCTCATCCGCATCAAGGAGTGCATTGAGAATCCTGCCCGCCTCTTGGTGGGTGCCTAAGGGAAGATTCTGCGACCATTTACGAAACGGGCAGCTCCGAATGGGGCTGCCCGTTTTTCGTTGATGCCGTCAGGGAAATGGGAATGCGGGGGATCGGGTCCCGCAGTATGGAGAATGCCCGTGTTGGAAATTCGGATCAAGGGACGATTGGGGCGTGAGCGGGGCTGGGAACCCCCGCCTCCTTTATGCACGAACAAACTGCGAGGGACTTGGCCAGGGAGTAAAGGAGGTGGGGATTCACTTCCAAGCAGTTAAAGTTGCATGCGCCGCCATTTGCTCTTGAGTGCTCTGGAACTGCAGAGCCCGATTGACGATGACGAAAAACTTCGCCCACCCCCTCTCGACCTCGCTTCTCCTTCTGACCGCGTGTTCCGCCTCGCTGCTGGGCCAGGTGACCAGTCCGCCAGGAATGGTGGTTCCGCCGCCGTCAAAACTGATTGAGCCAGGATTGGAAAATGCGGTCAAGTGGACGTGGCGGGTGGTGCCTCCTGCAGATGATCGCTGGGGCCGTCTCATGGCAGAGATCCGGGCAGCTTCTGCCCCCGCCGTCAGTCCAAATGGCTCGGGCACCCCTGGTGTTCCCGGAGCGCCGGGCGAGGCTGCGCCCGCCATGTCTCCACCCCGTCCGCAGGAGTACACGGTGGAGAAAGGGGATGCGATTGCGAAAATCGCCCGAAAGTTCAGCATGTCTTCTGATCAATTGAAGACGGCCAATGGCCTGACATCGGACGTGATCCGGATTGGCCAGACTCTGAAGATTCCCACGCTGGAGGAGTTGAAGGCCATGGTGCCGCCCCCGCCTCCCAAGCCGGCGGAAGGCACAGCTGAGGCAAAGAAAGGTGGCAAACCTGCCGCTCCCAAGCCGATGCCGGTGTATGGGCTGCAGGCCCAGCAGGAGTATGTGAACGTCCTGCTCCAGGTTTACATGGACCGGGAGGGCTTCTCCTGTGGATACATTGACGGCAAGTCCGGCCCGGTCTTCCAGAAGCTGGTGGAGCTCTTTTTGACATCTCACGATGGACTGACGGACCAGACATCGCTCGTGGAGCGAGCCCGCTCGGTGTTGGGAGACCCCTTTACCACGTATCAACTGCGGCCAGATGATCTCCGTTTCATCATGGCGGGCCCCACGGGCGTAGGAACAACGGCCGCAGCTCCCAAACGACCCGCTGCTTCTGGCAAATCAGGGGCAAAGGGACCGGTGGAACCTGATCTCACCTATCGGGACCTTGTTGGACCTCCTTTGTTGCTGTACCGGAGTGCGTGGGAACTGGTGGCGGAGCGCTTCCACTGCGATGAGGGCTTCCTTCGGCGGATGAACTCCAAGATCAAAAGCACGCCGGTGGTGGGGACCACTTTCAGGGTGCCGAACGTCTTTCCGTTTGAGATCGAGCACGCCATGGAGGGCAGCTTGCAGCCGATTGCAGACACGTCGGAGCCAGTGACGGCCTCGATCATCGCGCTTACCCGCTTGCAGATTTACAAAGGAGGCCGGCTTGTGTCGGTGATGCCGGTGGCATCCGCGCGTCCCGGTCTCCGCGGTCGCAACTTCTGGACGGTGCTGGATGCCATCCCGGCGCCCCGCCTAGCCACTCTACAGGAAGATCGGGACCCACCTAAAGCGCCGGCCTCGCCTGTGATTTCGATTGGGGCAGCCTCCATCCCCACGCCGGAAGCCGCACCGCCGAAGGCCAAGCTGGAGGAAGAGCAGTTTCTGGGTTCCGGCCCCAACAATCCAGTAGGGGTGGTGTGGATCAATCTGGCCCGCGGCAAAGGCGCAGAGCCGCTGCCGTTTGGACTGCATGGCACGAGCATCCCCGCGAAGATGAACTCTCAGGAAGGGTTGGGTGGGTTCCGCCTCACCAACTGGGACATCGTCCGGGCGGTCAAGCTGATGCCGGCGGGCACCCAGCTTGAGTGGAAGGAGAATTGAGGTGAGGGGAACTATTTCCCGTTGCTCCGGCGGCACCAACTCAGGGCAAGGCGGCCCAGCCAGTGGCTGCGCAGTTTTTTCACCAGATTGAGGTCGTCCCCTGAGCGGGCGAGTTTTGCCTCCAACCTTCCAATCTCGGCCGCCAGCTTGTCCTTCTCCTTGCCAAACGATTCCACCTGTTTCTGCTGGATGCGGTTGGTGACGTGAAGTGCCTCTACGTCGCGTACGGCCACGGCGAGCTGGCGGAGGTACACCAGCGCCGCCTTTCGTTCCGCATCTGCCTGCGTCAGAAGATCGTGACCGTGACGGATTGGCAGCTGCTGCCAGGTGTGGACCACCTTCTCGTGAAGGGCTGACAGACGGTCGATGGCCTGATTGAGGGGGCATTGCGCGCGAGCTATCTCCGTGGCCGCCTTCGCGGCCTCCGGGTCATAGGCGGCAAGGCAACTCTGCAAGATGGAGGCGTCAAAGCCCGGATCGGCACGCTTCGGTGAAAAATTCTGACGCTGCAGCTTCTGGAAATTGTCGGCACGGGCCCAGCCGATGCAGCTTTGGTAATTGGCAATAACCACGGCACATCCACTGGCCATGGCCTCCAGGGCGGAACGACCTGAGCCCAGCACGATATCGTAGCGTGGGAGTGCCAGCTCCGGCGTACGCCGGTCTGTCTCTGTCCAGTCGGCCGTGGTTTCCAGCCGGATCTGATGGTGCTCGAAGGCGGGGCGCAGTTTCGCCACCACTCCCGGCTCCCCGAGACCGCCGCCGAACATGAGGGCTCGTTCTGGTTTGGCGGAGGGAGTGCGGGTGCCTTGAAATCGATGGGTATCCACCCAGTTGGGGACGGTGGTGATCTGATCCTCTTCCAACCCAAGATTGATCCGCGTGCTGTCAGCCAGATCCTGGCACATGGAGATGTAGTGCAGGATGCGAGGGTGGACCGGCGGGCGTTCCACCCACGGCACCCCGCCGTGGATGTGATAGACTGCAGGAGTCTCCGGAAACGCCAGCAGGGCGGTCATGGCATCCAGGTGGTGCTGGGCGTGGATGAGATCTGGCTTGAAAGGGCAGGCATCTGGCTGGGTCAGAACAGGGATGCTGGAGGCGCTCAGCAGCTCGGCGACCTCACCCAAGGTGGAGCTGTATGCGGCCACCTCGTGTCCACGAAGTTGTAGCGCACGAGCTATTTCATAAACCACCAGTTCCGTGCCAGCACGGGCCGAGAGGGAATGGTTGGTGATGAGAATGCGCATGAGGACTCCGGTCAGTGGGCGAATGCTTCAACAACGTGATCCAGGAGGGGCTGGACCTTTGGGTGGGCGATGGCCAGCACCACATCGCCGGGCACAAGGCGAGGGGGGACTGACTGCGTCCATGACTCCACGGCGCCGACGCGATGCGTGGGAGTGGCGCGTGCCACAAGCATGCCATGCACTGTATCAGAAAAGCCTGGATTGACCGGGGCACACAGCACCGGCTTGAAGACATCCGCCAGCAGCACCAGGTCAAACTGGCTCATCGCCACGGAGAGCTCAGAGTCCTTGCCTGGCAGGCCATTCACGATGAAGGGCTGGTAGAGCAGAACCAGGCGGCGGTCAGGATACCGAAGGCGGAAATTCTCCTGCACCAGCAGGAGGCTTTCCGGAAGATAAGCCAGATCACGGTAGAGATCGATGCCGCGGCGCGACCCAACCAGATCCTGGCGCCCCTGCACACCCTGAAAGGTGGAGAGATGGGTGGCGGAGTGCGCCAGGGGCACCCCGTGGTGTTCGGCTGCAACGGCTGCCATCGCAGCATTCAACGCATTGTGGCGTCCGGTGATGGGTAAGAAAAATTCGGTCCTGTCCAAGGTGAAGTAGATGCCGTTCACCTCCTGGTTCCAATTCGAGATTCGAATGTCAGCGCTTTCCTCGAATCCCACCCGTTGCCGTTTGCAGGGGGCCATTTCAGCCACCTGTCGGGTCAGGGGGCCATCGTCACCTGTCAGCAGCAGACCATTGGCTGGCATCTGGCAGATGAGCGTGCGGAAGTGGCCCAAGGATGACTCATCCCCTTGATGGTACTCGGGATGGTCTGGATACACATTGGTGAGGAGGACGGTGGAGGGTCGGTAGTAGGCGAACTTGGGGCTGTGATCCCAGAAGAGAGTCTCGTAGTCATCCCCTTCGATGACATTCAGTCCTTGTCCTGGGAAGCGCCCCGGCGGCATCACGTTCTTGGGCACGCCACCGATGAGATAGCCTGGAGAGAGCCCTTCCTGCTCCAGGATCCATGCCAACATGGTGGTTGTGGTAGTTTTGCCCTTGGTCCCGGCCACGACGAGATTTTTCTTCCCGTGAAGGAAGTGTTCCAGGAGGAACTGCGGCAACGAATAGTAGGGAATCTGTCCCGCGAGCACCGCCTCCACCTCCAGGTTTCCACGGGAGTACTGCCGACTGATCACCACCTTGGCCGCGCCGATCAAGTGGTCAGGGTGAAATTCCCGGCGAAAGGATATGCCTTCTGCCTCCAACAGAGCCACAGGTTCGCCATAGGCGGTGGGTTCATCCGAACCGGTGATGGGGATTCCGGCGCGATGAAGGGCCACGGCGAGACTGGACATGCCTTTGCCGCAGATGCCTATGAAATGAACAGGCCCGGTGATGGCGTGGAACGGGGGAGTTCCCGAATCGATGGACGAGATCGGGCCGTTGCTCATGCTTCAGTGTGGCAGGTCGCTGGGGTTTCGACAATAACCATTTTCATCGACAGGTGTGACGAAACGATGAGCGGGCCGTCATCGGGCCTGCAGGGAGAAATATCGGAGAATGAGTGACGCATGGTTGCTTGTCTGAATCGAATTTTACAGCCGGCGGCACGCGGGACTTTCCACCTATGAGATATTGGAGAAAATACAACCACGGACATGTGTCCGCCTTGGTGATGGCAGGCCTGTGCCCACGGCGGGAGCATTCAGGTTGTTTCCCTTATTTTGGTTGAGAGATGGAGCATGGGTCTTTTGGTCTGTGCTGCTCTAAGGGAATGCGGCTTACACCCTGAACTGACGCCAACTGCCATGCCATCTGATGTCGGGGCAATCCACCCAAAAGGTGTAACAGAAAAAAACAATTCGCAGGTTTGCGGCTGGGCATACCCCTTTGAGATGACGCAGCTGCGTACAAGGGGCAGCGATGGAGGAGTAGTTTCCTTTGCTGCACGTAAGGAAAATGAGTAGAGCTCCGAAGAGCAGGCATAAATAGTGTCCGATGGAAAGCAAATCTCGTAGTGTTTGCCCTGCGAGTTCGCGGTGGTTTAGTTGCCGACCATGCAGCACAAGAACATCGATGACATCGCCACAGGGATTTCACGAATCTGGTCCCGGCGAACTGTCGTGGCCCTTGCTCTGGCTGCATCTGGTTCCCTTGCGCTCCGGGCCGCCAGCGAGAGCGATGTGGAAGTCCGGGCGGATCTAAAGGTCCCGTTTGAGCAACAGCATGTGAAAGGGGTGATCGTCATCTTTGACCCCGCCACCGGCAAGGTCCTGACCAACGATTCTGAGCGGGCCAGAAAGCAGTACATCCCTGCATCCACCTTCAAGATTCCCAACTCGTTGATCGGCCTCAATGTGGGGGCGGTGAAGGGGATCGATGAAGTGCTGCCGTATGGCGGAAAGCCTCAGCCTTTCAAAGAGTGGGAGCAGGATATGAACCTGCGCGAGGCCATCAAGGTCTCCAACGTGGCGGTTTACCAGGAGCTGGCACGGCGCATTGGCCTGGAGCGGATGCAAGGGGCGCTGCGAGACCTGCGGTATGGCAACATGGAAGCCGGCCCGGTGGTGGATCAGTTCTGGCTGAGCGGTCCATTGAAGATTTCGGCCTTGGAGCAAACCCAGTTTCTTGCCAGGCTGGCCTCGGGAAGCCTGCCAGTTTCAAAACAGGCGGTGGCAGCCGTGAAGGAAATAACGGTGCTGGAGAAGTCTGCCGCCGCGGCTTTGCATGCCAAGACCGGATGGTGCATCGCCTACCGGCCCGGTCCCGATCTTGGCTGGTGGGTGGGCTGGGTGGAAGAGGTGACGAGCGGCAAGGTGGTCACCTTTGCCCTGAACATCGACATGGCAGGCAAGGCGGATATCGCAAAACGCCTGATCATCGGGAAGGCCTGTCTGAAGCTCGCCGGTGTGGTGCTGCCGGGAGAATGAGTCTGGCGGCCGGGGAGGCTTGGAAGGGCGTACTGGTTGCGCCTTCACCTTGAGTATGGATTGAGTCGCGTTAGGATGGCCGCCCCATCCCCTAAATCACCCTGATGATCCGCAATTTCCTCCTCGACTGGTCCGGCACCCTTGCAGACGATTTGGGAGGAGTACTGACCGCCACCAATGGCATCTTGGGGCACTATGGAAAAGCCGCCCTGGATCGCGAGGGTTTCCGGGCGCTTTTCCGCCTTCCCTACACTGAGTTTTATCGTGAAGTGCTTCCGGACGTGGACTTGGAGGAGGCCAAAGCGCTGTATCTGCGCCATTTCCCAGAAGGCGACGAGGTGGTGCCGCTCCTGCCCCACGCCAGGGCGTTCCTGGAATATGCCGCAGCGACCGGGCGTCGCATGGTACTGCTGAGCAGTGCTCCCCAGGAACATTTTGAGGCGCAGGCTGGGGCCAACGGGGTGCGGGAGTTCTTCGAGGCCGCGTACTGTGGGGTGGTGGACAAGCGGGAAGCCATTCACGAGATACTGGAGCGACAGGGGATGCTGCCTGCTGAGACCGCCTTCATTGGGGACATGCGGCATGATGTGGAGGCGGCGCATGCTGCGGGGGTGCTGTCCATCGCCACGGCAACGGGGTATGAGTCGACGACGGTGCTGATGCAGGCGCATCCGGAAATTCTTGTGCGGGACCTTTCGCGCCTGCCGCAGCTCCTGGGGGGCTGGCATGTTCAGGCAGCCACTACGGCGGGGCATGGAGCGGTCCATCCCCTGGCCACCGTCGGGGCGTTGATTCTGGACCAGCAGGGGAGGGTGCTTCTGCTCAAAACCCACAAGTGGAGCCACCGTTGGGGCATCCCGGGTGGCAAGATCAAGCGGGGGGAGACCTGTGAGGCAGCCTTGCGCCGTGAGATTCTGGAGGAAACCGCGCTGGAGCTGCAACCGGGCATCCGGTTTGTGATGGTGCAGGATTGTGTGGAGCCGCCGGAATTCGAGCGGAGCGCCCACTTCCTGCTGCTCAACTACCTGGCGGTTTGCTCCTCGACAGAGCCGGAGGTGCATCTGAACGACGAGGCAGAAGCGTTCCAGTGGCTGCCGTGGGAGGAAGCCATGCAGACAGACCTGAACATTCCCACCCGCATCTTGATGGAAGAGATCCGACGTCGCGATGGCTTCGGACTGGTATAGCGTTGAAGTTCGAACATGATCATGATTCATCCGGATCAAATTCAAATAGTGGGGCTGGACCTGCCGGTGCGCATCGGCGTGCCGGAGGAGGAGAGGGAGAACTGGCAGGTGCTTTCTGCCGACATCACCATGGAAATGGCGAGGGGGTTCGACACCATGACAGACGAGCTGTCCTGCACGCTGGACTACTCCGTGGCGGCCAATCAGGCGCGGGATCTCGCGGCGGGGCGTCCCCGGTTGCTCCTGGAGACGTTGGCGGCGGAACTGGTCGCTTACTTTTTGGAGGACGACCGGGTCGACTGTGTCGAAGTGACGCTCCGCAAGCGTATCCTTCCTGGAACCAATCATGTCGCGGTGAAAATGCGACGCTCAAAGCGGGTGGCATAGCCGTTGAACAAGAAAAACTTGCGCGCAAGCTCGCCCGCATGTTTGTCTAGCCCTACGCCATGCTCCCACATGGTCTGCATCATGTCCGAACGGCCCCTCAACCCCGATCCCGATCAGGAACTTGTCGAACGCTCCCAAAACGGGGATACGCGCGCTTTCGATGACCTGGTCAGGAAATACACGCCCAAGCTGTACGGATTGGTTTACAACATGACCTCCAACCGGGAGGACACGGCGGACCTCCTACAGGACATCTTTGCCAAGGCCTACCGGTCGCTGAAGCGCTTCCAGGGGAAGAGCACGTTCTACACGTGGATCTACTCGATCAGTGTCAATATGACACTCAACTTTCTCAAGAAGCGGGGTCGCTACACCAAGCTGAGCCTGGATGACGTGGACAACGGAATCCAAAATGATCCGGACTTCATCAAGCTCACTTCAGGGGGAAATCCGCTGAAGGATGTAAACATCCACGAACTTCAAAAACGTTTGAACGAGGCCATGATGAAGCTGTCCGAAGACCATCGCACAGTGGTCACGTTATACGACATCCAGGGCTTGCAGCATGCTGACATCAGCAAGATCCTGGGGGTGAGTGAAGGTACCGTGCGTTCCAGACTATTTTATGCCCACCGACAGCTTCAGAATTATCTTGAGGAATTCCGCAAGTAAACCGATAGCAATCGTGGAGAGCACCACCCCATAAGACGCATCCAAGAGGAACTCTATGAGCGACTTCGAAGACATCCAAAACCTGATCCGCTTGAAGCGGCACGAGCAACCCTCTCCCGATTTTGTGGACGATTTTGTTCACTCGTTTCAGCAACGCCAACGTGCGGAACTCCTGAACAACTCGGCGCGGGGTTTGCTTTGGGAGCGTGTGACCACCTACTTTGACGGTCTGTTTGCTCCGAAATGGGCCATGGCTGGAGCGGCGGCAGTCGCGATGCTGGGAACGGCTATCGTTCTCCGTCCGGCAAGCCAGGGGGGCAGCGCCTTCGCCAACAACGGTGGCACGCAAGTTCCTGCTGGTACCTACATTGCCCCCATCTCGGATGAGGAAGTGCGTCAATACCTCCTTTCCCGCCACTATCAGGGTGGCTTTGGGGATGAGCGTGAGCGGCGTCTCGTGGCTCACGATCAGATGGCAGTGAGCCCCGTCGGTTTCAAGCTGGACGTGGAGTACTAGTCGTCTCTCGCCCCTTTGGAACTTTGTTTCTTGAAACCCGGACTTGAGTCCGGGTTTTCTTGTTTTGTGGCGGTGCTGCGGAGGCTGGCAACGATTAACCGCGTTTGTGGAGAAGCGGGTTGGGAGCTGCTTGTTCCGCATATTGTGAAAGACACCCAAAGTCTGGCGACGAAGTCGCTGTGGAGTGCGGCGTGAAGCGCCGCTTTCGCCAGCGGCTGCCGGGTGCAACGAGCGTGACTGCTGATTAATCGGCTGCATGGAGCAATACGATCGCCTCGCGCCCCTGCTCCCACTTCCCGGTACGAGGAGCTCACAAGCGCCGCCAAAGCGGCGATTCTCGCCGCAGTCCCAAAGATGCTTCGCATCCAGGAGGAGTGCATCTTGGGTATGGAGGGCCTGCACCCGGCCTCCGATGTCGGAGGCCTGTCGGCTTTCAGATGTTTCTACGCCAGCAACACCTGGCGGCGTAGCCGCTTTGGGACTGCGGTGAGTATCACCGCTTTTGGGAGTCCTGTGTCGAGCAGGTGGCCGATTGAGTGGAGCGGAGGGGCAAGGGCGAAGTTGGCTTCGGTGGATGGTGAAGGGTTCAAGCACCTCACAAGGCGTAGCGAAAGCGGCGGTTCCCGCGCGCACTCCACAGCGACTTCGTCGCCAGATGTTGTGAGTCCATGGGGGATTCGGTTGAGTTTCCGGCTTCCGATCTCGGCTGTGCTGCAGCCAGAAGCTCATCAATCACGGAGCCCGCCGCCCAAACTTCCGCTCCAGTTCGGCAAAGGAGATCTGGATCAGCGTGGGGCGTCCGTGGGGGCAGCAATAAGGCATCTCACAGGTGAACAGGTCCTGGAGGAGCTTTCGCAGTTCGGGTTCGCGTAAATCATCATTGGCTTTTACCGCGTGGCGGCACACGGTGGTGGCGATCATGTCCTCTCCCAACCGCAGGGAGGAGGTGCGGCTGCTGGCGCTGGCCAGTTCCTCCATGATGTCTCGCAAGAGAGCGAGCGGGTCATCGGTGCGGATGAAGGCGGGCATGGCATCCACCTTGAAGGCGTTGGCCCCAAAGGGCTCAGCCTCCACCCCCAGCTTTTGCAGCGTGGGCAGGCTGCGGGACATCATGTCAAAATCGCGGGGTGACACCTCCAAGGTGAGGGGAAGCAGCAGCCGCTGGCTCGGCACGCCCTGCTGCTCCATGGCGTTGCGCATCTGCTCGAAGAGCACCCGCTCATGAGCGGCATGCTGGTCCATGAGCACGAGCCCCTCACTGCTTTCCATGAGCACGTAGAGCTTGTGCAGAACGCCGAGGATGCGGAAGGAGTCGGCGGACACTTCCGACGGGGCGCCGGGTGGGGGAGGTGCAGGCGAAAGGGCAGGCGTTTGCGAAGGCGATGCCACCGGCAACGGATTCTCTGCGGCCTTAGTCTCGATGGGGTAAGTGGGAGCGGTGTTTGGCTCCGGATCAGTCGCGGTGGCAGGCTGGGGACGCGGTCCAAAATCATGCGCTCGCGGAGCTGGAGCGGTGCTTTGAGGAGGAGGTGGCGTCGTCCGGGTGGGGAGTTCTGCCCAGTCGCGACGCAGCGATCTTTGTTCGCTCTCGGGAATCAGCGGGGGCATCTGCTCCAGCACCTGTTGCCGGGTGGGTTGGGCGGCACGTTGTGCGCTGATGGGCATGTGCCCGGTGGAGATCTCGGATGAGCCAGCAAGGGCCCGGGAAACGGCCTGAACCACCGCCTCGCGGACGCCGTGACCATCGTGAAAACGAACCTCTTTCTTGGCGGGATGGACGTTGATGTCAAAGGCCTCGGGGGCCATCTTGAGGAACAAGAATGTGATGGGGTGCTGCCCCTTCATCAGACTGGTGTGATAGCCCTCACGCAGACCAAAGTTGACCGTGGCGCTGTCCACGGGACGCCCGTTCAGGAACGTGAGCTGCATCTGCCGGTTGGGCCGGCTTACGCCTGGGCCGCTGATGAAGCCACTCACAGTGACACCGTTTAGAGTGAAGGCTTGAACCTCAATGAGCCGGCGGGCAGTTTCCCGTCCGCTCAGGCCTTCAATGCGATGACGCAGATCTTGAGTGGCGGGCAGGTGGAAGAGGACTTCGCCATCGCGTACCAGCGTGAAGGCGACGTGGGCATTGGCGATGGCATGAAGCCGGAACTGCTGCTCCACATGCGAGAACTCGGTCTGCTCAGAGCGCAGAAATTTGCGTCGGGCAGGAATATTGAAGAAGAGGGAGCGGGCCTCAACCACGGTGCCGGGAGCGCCTCCGTAGTCTTTGACGCTCATCATCTTGCCCCCTTGGATTTCCACCTCAGTCCCTGAGAGGGCTTCCGGCTGTCGGCTTGCAAGACGGAAGCGCGAGACGCTGGCAATACTGGGCATGGCCTCTCCGCGGAAGCCAAACGTGTAGATGGCGGCGAGATCTTCTTTCGTGCGGATTTTGCTCGTGGCATGGCGCTCCAGACAGAGCAAAGTATCTTCGCGATCCATGCCGTGTCCGTTGTCCGTCACGCGTATCAATGCTGTGCCACCACGCTGCACATGCACCTCTACATGGGAGGCACCGGCATCGAGACTGTTCTCCACCAGTTCACGGACGACAGCGGCAGGCCTCTCTACTACTTCTCCTGCTGCTACCTGGCTTGCTAGGGCGTCAGAAAGGATGCGAATTTTGCTCATTGGAATCTTGCCAGATATGAAAAGCCTGCTACGTAACTTTTATCAGCGTCCGCCGCGCTCATCCATCAGAGTGGCTAAAGCCACCGTTACTCACGATGAGTCTGTTTTATGGCGCGCCGACGCTTGCCCTTGGTCATGATTGCCGTCACTGATAACGCCGTCAAACATCTGCGTGAGCTTTTGGAAAGCCAGAATGCTGCTGCGGGGGTGGGCCTCCGTCTGATGGTGAAAAAAGGGGGCTGTGCGGGATGGGAATATGCGATGAAGCTGGACTCGCCCAGCGCCACCGACCGGGTTTTTGGCCCGGAAGGGGTGTCTGTGTTCGTAGACCCGGAGAGCCTCGAATACCTCGATGGCTCTCAACTGGACTACAGCGAGGGGCTGAGCGATGCCGGTTTCAAAGTTGAGAATCCCAATGCCGCAAGAAGCTGTGGATGTGGATCTTCTTTCGAACCAAAAACAAACTAGGGCGTCGAAAGTGAACGAGAAATCCCCACAAACGCCTTTCTCATTGGTGATAGAGCTGGTAAGATAGACCAATGGTACAGATTTCTTAACAATTTTTGCCTGACTCCAATTTCATGAATGCTCAATTTCTCAGTGGTTCTGACTACCGTGCCCGTGGGGGAGGTGGCAGCTACAACGCCAAGAAGAGCAAGGATAGCGGTCTGTTCTGGTGGACGATCCTGATCACCCTGCTTCTGGGCCTTGCCACCTTTTGCTGGTTCTTCAGCATCATGGTTTTCAAGTATCCGGAGAAACCTTTCAACTATCGGCTTCTGACCAAGTTGGAAAAACTGGATCCGATCAAGAAGTTTGACCCGCTCCTCATCCCCAAGGGCAATTTTCTCGCCCCCCGCGATCTGCTGAAGAAGTACTACGACTACAACCCGGAGCAGCTTCAGGTGGTCAATGATCTGCTCAAGCGCTCTTACATCCTGAACTACTCCGAGGAGAGCCCGGTGTACGTGAAAGGCAACTACATCGTGGTGAGCGCTCGCGCTCTGGCTGCTGGCGATTTTGTGGACCAGGGCTGGATTGTCCGCCTTCGCTCGACCGAATTGGAAGATGTGGAAGTGGAGTTTCTGTTTCCCGGTGCTGGTATTGATGCCGCTCCCTACCATGAGGGTGACAGCATCGCCTTGGACAACAAGACCACCTTTGGCAGCGTCATCCACGTGGAGCGCAACTACGCGACCGATGGCCTTTGCGCCACGGTGGTTCCGATTGCGTACGGCGAGTTCGCAGTGGGCGATCAGCAAAAGGTTGAGCTCGTGCCTCCCACAGTGCTGAATGTGGCCGCTGCTCTGCCAATCACCTCGTTTGATGAGAGCAAAGCAGGTGCTTCCACCAAGGTGGCTGCTCAGTCCGGATTGAAGTAGGTATCGCCGGACGGCTTCACTAATTTGCGAGGGCGGAACCGGGAGGTTCCGCCCTTTGCTTTTGCGGTGCCACTCTCGCCCGGTGGTGCGGCCAGGTCGATTGCCAATCAGCGATGCAGCAGGCTGCCAGCCTGCGCTGCCCAGCCTCAACTGGCCCGTCGGGCGGCGGCGCCGATGACTACGCCTACGCTAAAAGCGATCAGCATGGTTTTCAGGGGATGGGCGTAAAACTGGGCCTCAGCCTGCTGGCGGAGGCGGCCTGCGACATCGTGGCTGAGAGAATGCTCGTGCCCCTGACTCACTGCTGAGCGGTACGGCGGTCCGCCTTCGCTGATCATCGTTTGGGCCGCTTCTTCGTCAGTCAGGGCCACCAGAGGCGCATGTTCATGGCTCGGATTCATACACAGGGACATCGAAATTCCGATCCCGCCCGCGTGTATGGCTTCGTGACGGGCTTCTGCATCGTAGAAGAACCGTGCCGGTTCTTGTTGGCCGCTTCTTTAGCTCGCATCGCGTCCTGCCAGTCGAATTCCTCAGCAGCTCACTCGTGTTGAGGAGCGTCGGCGACAGAGAACCAAACAGCTGAGCGCGAGGACGCTGAGACTGACGAGGGACGGCTCTGGAACGCTGGAGGTGACCACCACGCTGTCGAGCAGAAAGTCCAGCCCTGTGGTGCTGAAGCCGTTGGCGAAAGCAATCTCGTCAAAGCTGGTGATCAAGGTGGAGGTGTCCGAGGCGGTGATGGTGGTGCCGTCAACGGTGAGGGACAGGCCCATTACAGTGGAGGATGTGCGGGTGACGGTGAGGGATGCCGTGTGAATGGCATTGTCATTGATGCCGAAGCCCGTGTTGGATGCCACCTTGTTGCTCCGGTCCGTGCCGCCCAAGATCGGAGCGGTGCCGCCCGTCTCCTCAAAAAAAGATGTTGTTGGTCGCAGCGACCGAGCCCCCGCTTCCCACTTGTACATAGTAACCCACGTCATTGACGCTCTCGACCTGATTGTCTGCAGTGACGGCCGTGCTTTGAGAATTGAAAAGTCCAAAGCGGAAGTTGGCGTTGTTGGCTCCCGCAGAGGCGTTGTTCGTGTAGCGGAAGGAGAAGCTTAGGGTGAGGTAGTCGCCATTATTGTCCAGGCTGATTGAAGTCCCGAGAGGGGCGACGATGCCCTCGCTTTGGCCGTCGCCATTGGTATCGTCAAACGCCAGCACATTGGAGGCGAACGTGGCGTCATTGGCAATGGCCAGGGTGGAAGACCCGGTAACCGCACGTGTGTAGAAGGCCGCGCCTGGACTGCTGGCGATCGTCCGGTCTCCTGTGGGGTGGGTGGTCGTTTCAAAGCCGTCGCTTACGATGGTGACCGCGTGAGCAAGGGGCAGGGCAGGGCCAACAAAAAGCGCCGCGACGAGGGGGAGGCATCGGAAGGCACGCATGATTCCGACAAGGGTACCGAAACTGCCTTCCTCCCGGCAACCCTATGACTTCTATTGGTTCTCTCCGTAGGGCCGGGTCCGCCGAGTGAACTAAGCGAACCGTTTAGATGGGAGTAGTCCCGCAGTATTTTTTTTGCCATTCAATGAGTAGAACGATAAAAAATACTATAGTATGGATAATCCAATAGTCACAATAATTGTAATTTGAATTAAACTTCGAAAAGTGGTTAGATGTTTGGCGAACCTGAATGTCTGAGTGGTCATGAATTCCTGTTGAATCAGCCATCAAGGCATCAGCGTGCCTGATGTTATGAGTGCCCCCGCAACCCCTACGTATGAGCGGAATCTTCCGGCGGAGTTGTACAAGGTGCGTCCCCACGTGTGGGTGGGAGACATGCTCTTGGACTGGGCCACGATCGTGGCCACGTTCTTCGCTTACGCCTGGATCGATTCCATCTTCTTTGCACCTGTCGCCGCATTGATCATCGGCGCCCGCATCCAGGCTCTCGGGCTCCTGGTGCATGACGCCACCCATCGTGTGGCGTTCAAGACGAAGTGGCTCAACGAATTCCTGGGCGAGACCCTGGTGGCATGGCCGCTCTTCATCGTCATTGAGAAAGGCTACCGGCCCTGGCATTTCGAGCATCACCGTCATTTGGGTACCGACCATGATCCAGAGCTGGATTCCTACCGGTCGGATTCGCCCTATGACAAGCCCGTGACCTGGCGGCGGGTATGGCGCTACTTCGTGACGGACCTCCTGGGCTTCGGCCTCTACGATCTCTTCAAGTTTCTCAAGGCCATTTTCCCGTACAAGCAACCGTGGCGCATCTTGGGCCCTCTGGGGATGTATGCGGCGTTCTTTGCGCTTACCTTTTGGCTGGATTCGCTGTGGGTCTTCTATCTTTGGATCTGGTCCATCGTGGCTGGTTTCTGGGCCGTCTTCCGGATCCGGACCTGGACGGAGCATGTGGGGATCGAGCCCCGCGGCAAGGAGACATCCCATCGGTTCTCGCCCGGCTGGGATCCCGATTCCCCCGGCTGGCTGGGCAAGTTCCTTTTCTTTCCCCACAACACGTTTTGCCACTACGAGCATCACAAGTTTCCGCAGGTGCCTTATTACAATCTCCCTGCCTTGCGGAAGGTGGAGGAGTCCCGGCCTGTGACGCCTTTGGGGGATCTGTTTCCAGCGACGTAGGCGATTGCGCGATTGGGGGGGCAGCCGTGAGATCCGGCGTCCCTCCGGGACGCAAATGCATTATCGATCGGTAACCGGTGGTTGGCACCACCGGCTACATTCCAGCGTCCCTCCGGGACGGGGGCGTTCGTCTGGGAGCCGACCGCATAGTCATTCCTGAACCAGCGAAGCGTCTCAACCAGGGCGAAGCCCGTCTCAACCAGCCGCCCCCTCGGGGCGCGTCTCAACGGCGAAGCCCCTCAACTCTCCTTATTACCAGTTGTCAGGGGCGCACCTAGGGCGGAGTATCCCGCCCTTTTTTCATTTTCAGAGTCATGAGCAGCGAGCGCCGCAAGCAGTATCCCTTCGACGAGTTTGAACCCCAATGGCAGGCCCACTGGGATGCCAAGAAGTCCTTCCGCACCCTCGGGCCGGGAGACGAGGGGTTTGATGCCAGCAAGCCGAAGTACTTCGTGCTCGACATGTTCCCGTATCCCAGCGGTCAGGGCCTGCATGTGGGCCATCCTGAGGGCTACACCGCCACGGACATCGTGGCGCGGTACAAGCGCATGACCGGCCACAACGTCCTGCACCCGATGGGCTGGGATGCCTTTGGTCTGCCGGCGGAGCAATATGCCATCAAAACGGGGCAGCATCCGCGGACGACCACGGAGAAGAACGTGGAGAACTTCCGCAATCAGCTCAAGAGGCTGGGCTTTGCCTACGACTGGGATCGGGAGGTCAACACCACGGATCCAGGTTATTTCAAATGGACGCAGTGGATCTTTACCCAGCTCTACAATTCCTATTTCGACCCGGCCACGAAGACGGCCCGGCCGGTGCAGGAACTGGAGGCGCAGGGATTGTCGCGAGATGAGATCGACGCGCGTCGTCTGGCCTTTGTCTCCGAGGCTCCGGTCAACTGGTGCCCGGAGCTGGGCACGGTGCTGGCCAATGAAGAGGTCATCGACGGCAAGAGCGAAGTGGGCGGTTTCCCTGTGGAGCGTCGGCCCATGCGTCAGTGGATGCTGCGCATCACTTCCTTTGCCCAGCGTCTGATGGATGAACTCGACGGGCTGGACTGGCCGGAGAGCATCAAGCTGCTGCAGCGCAATTGGATTGGTCGCAGTGAAGGGGCTGAGGTGGCCTTCCAGATTGAGAATCCGGAGTCAGCAGGCGTCTCGCATACGGTGACGGTTTTCACCACTCGCCCGGACACGCTGTTCGGTGCCACTTATATGGTGTTGTCTCCTGAGCACCCACTGGTGTCGGAACTGACCACTGCGGCTCAGAAAGATGCGGTGGAACAGTATCGCAAGGCCGTGGCCAGCAAGAGCGATCTGGAGCGTACGGAACTGGCGAAAGACAAGACGGGCGTGGATACCGGTGCCTTTGCGGTCAATCCGGTGAACGGAGCGAAGATTCCGGTCTGGATCGCCGACTACGTCCTCATGAGCTACGGCACGGGAGCCATCATGGCCGTGCCTGCGCATGATGAGCGGGACTTTGAGTTTGCGACCAAGTTCAGCCTGCCGGTGGTGCAGGTGGTGGCCCCGCCGCTGGGCACGGAGTGGCGCGGCTACACCGATGACGGGGTGGCGGTGAACTCCGGCTTCCTGGACGGGCTGACCACGCCCGAGGCGAAGCAGAAGATCTCTGCCTGGTTGGAGGAAAAACAGCTGGGCAAGGCCAAGGTGAACTTCAAGCTGCGTGACTGGCTCTTCAGCCGCCAGCGTTATTGGGGTGAACCCTTCCCGGTCATCTGGGAGGACGGTCGTCATCGCGTGGTGCCAGAAGGGGATCTGCCCGTGCTGCCGCCCGATCTGGATGACTTCAAGCCCACGGGCACGCCCGAACCCCCGCTGAGCAAGGCGGTGGACTGGGTGCGCTACAGTGAGACGGCGACGCGTGAGCTGAACACGATGCCCCAATGGGCCGGTTCATGCTGGTACTACCTGCGCTACTGCGACCCCAAGAACAGCGATCGTTTCATCTCGAAAGAAGCCGATGCCTACTGGATGGGCTCGTCCGGCAAGCCCGGTGGTGTGGATCTGTATGTCGGCGGTACCGAGCATGCCGTGCTGCACCTGCTGTACGCCCGCTTCTGGCACAAGGTGCTTTATGATCTGGGTCATGTTGTGACTCCTGAACCCTTCCAGAAGCTGGTGAACCAGGGCCTCATTCTGGGCGAAGACAGCCAGAAGATGTCCAAGAGCCGCGGCAACGTGGTGAACCCGGATGATGTGATCGTCGAATACGGCGCGGACTCCCTGCGGCTCTATGAAATGTTCATGGGCCCGTTGGAGCAGGTGAAGCCATGGAGCATGAAAGGCGTGGAAGGCGTGTACCGCTTCCTGGCCCGCGTGTGGCGCTTGGTTCTGGAAAGCAACCAGGAAGGGGAGTGGACGTTGTCTCCGCAACTCCAGGATGTGCCGGTGGACAAGAAGCTCAACAAGGTGATCCACGAGACCATCAAGAAGGTGGGCGAGGACATTGAGCGACTGGGCTTCAACACTGCCATCAGCCAGATGATGGTGCTGACCAACGCCTTCACCGCAGCAGAAGTGCGGCCGGTGGCGGGCGTGGCGGCGCTGTTACAGGTGCTGAATCCCTTTGCTCCGCATTTGACGGAAGAATTGCAGGCGCGCCTGGCGGTTGCGTTCCCTTCTGCGAAGAAGAGCGGTCTGCTGTCTGAACAGACGTGGCCGACGTTCGATCCTGCTGCGCTGGTGGAGGACGAAGTGGAAGTCATCATCCAGGTGAACGGCAAACTGCGTGACCGCCTGACGGTGGCGCGTGAGATCAGCAAGGAAGCCCTGGAGGCCCAAGCCATGGCCAGCCCCAAAGTGGCTGAGTTCACGGCGGGTTTGACCGTGCGGAAAGTCATCGTCGTTCCCGGGAAGCTGGTGAACGTGGTGGCGAACTGAGGCGGGGAGGGAAGACCACCGCACCAGTCTCTGAAGGGTGCGGTGGGAGTGCGTAGCGTGGTTTGGGTGTGCTGGATTTCAGCGCGCCTGACCGCGTTTTTACAAACGCAGCCACGAGCTGCTTCTTGGGAGCATGGTGAAGCGACGCGGTGAGCTTCTTCCTGCATGCTGCCTTGCCACTCCGCGGGATTCGTCTTATGGCTTGGAGATTGGTTGCAAGCCCTTTACTGAGCCCTCGTCATCTTTATGCGAATCGCCATCGTCCACTATGCGGCTCCACCGATCATCGGCGGGGTTGAGAGGGTGATCGAGCAGCAGGCGAAGGTGCTCA
Source organism: Verrucomicrobium sp. BvORR034 (assembly GCF_000739635.1). GTDB lineage: Bacteria > Verrucomicrobiota > Verrucomicrobiia > Verrucomicrobiales > Verrucomicrobiaceae > Verrucomicrobium. The sequence goes on from NZ_BATQ01000075.1 coordinate 70,994, forward strand.
GTGATCATGGGCATGAAGTGGTCGTGATCTGTGGCAATGCGGGCGCGGCAGTCGCCACTGCGGAGATGCGAATCCTGCCCGGCCTGAAGGCGAACGTTGCTCTGGATGAGCGAGCAGGGGAGCAGCTTGTAGCAGATCTGGGTGAGACCTTGAAGGGGGCGGAGATGGTGCTCGTACACAATATGTTCACGATGCCGTTCAATTGGGTGGCTTCCCAGGTGCTTGCGCGGTTGAGCCGCGAGATGGCGGGTTCACGCTTTGTGAACTGGGTCCATGATGTGGATGTGTCACAGGAGGCGTTCACCGGACTGGATGCGCAACTGGTGCATGTGGTGGTGTCGGAGGTGCGACGACAGCATTTCATTGACCGCCTCGGAGTGCCGGGGGCTGACAGTCGCATCATACCCAATGGGGTGGAGGTGACAGAGGCGCTCGGACTGACACCCAGTGTGGCGAATTTCGTGCAACGCACGGAGGTGCTGGACCGGGAACTGGTGCTCGTGCATCCCACGCGTGTCCTGGCACGGAAGAACATCGAGATGGGCCTGGCTGTCACCGCCGCCTTGCGGGATGCCGGGTGTGACGTGGCCTACCTCGTGACGGGTGCGCCGGATCCTCACCGGAAGGAGTCGGCGGCCTATGCGGAACGAATCGCGGAGGCTATTTCGCACTTTGGGCTTGAAGATCGGGTGTGCTTCCTGTCCCGTGATTTTTCCGTGACGAATGCGGACGTGGCCAGCCTGTACCGGCTCGCAGACGCGCTCATTTTCCCCAGTCGCAGCGAGGGATTTGGCCTCCCTCTGGTGGAGGCGGCCCTGCATCGTCTGCCGGTGTTTTGCTCAGATATTCCGCCGCACCGGGAGGTGGCGGGAGATTTTGCGGTGTTTTTTGATCTGGCGTCGCCTCCGGCAGATGTGGCGCGGTTGGTGCTTGAAAGTGTGGGGTCCGATCATTGTAGTACGGTCAGGAAGACCGTCATGCGGCGATTCGGGTGGAAGCACATCTTCAAGGAATACCTTGAGCCTCTGATCAAGGAACGCTAAGTAATAAAACATGGCCCTGACGTACCCACTCGACGAGCAAGCCCGGAAAATTCTAGACGCCTCTCACAACGACCCCTTCAGTTACCTGGGACCGCACGTCTCTCCCGACGGAAAAGTCACGGTCCGCTCCCTCCAACCCCAGGCCCATACTCTGAGCGTGGTGCTCAAAGCCACCGGAGAAACCTTCGTCGGGGATCTGTTGCATCCCAACGGATTGTTCGAGGTGGCCCTGCCCTCGAAATGCTGGGGCCAGCCGTACGAGCTGGTCTGGCACACGCAGGATGGCAAGGTGCACCGCCAGGCGGACCCCTATTCCTTTGGCCTCTGCCTGGGGGAGCAGGACATGCACTACTTCCGCGAGGGCAAGCACTGGCACCTCTATGAGGTGCTGGGGGCGCACCGCCGGACGTTCAACGGGATCGAAGGCGTTCTCTTTGCCGTGTGGGCACCGAACGCGAAGCGGGTCAGTGTCGTGGGTGATTTCAATGGCTGGGACGGTCGGGTGAACCCCATGCGTTGCCGGGTGGAATCGGGCATCTGGGAGCTTTTCATCCCTGGGCTGGCCAGTCTGGTGCACTACAAGTTTGAGCTCATCGGGGAGAACGGAGCCCTGTTTAACAAGAGCGACCCCTTTGCCTTCTTCTCCCAGCATGGGCCGCAGACGGCCTCGCTCACGTGGGACTTCCATCACTATCGGTGGAGCGATGACGCCTGGATGAGCCAGCGCAAGGAGCGCAGTCTCTACCGCACTGCCATGAGCATCTACGAGGTGCACCTGGGCTCCTGGCGCAGACGGGAAGGGGGGCGGATGCTCACCTACCGTGAGCTGGCCGATGAACTGATCCCGTATGTGAAGGATCTAGGGTTCACCCACATTGAGCTCATGCCAGTGAGCGAGTTCCCCTTTGACGGATCATGGGGCTATCAGGTGGGCGGGTATTTCGCTCCCACCAGTCGCCACGGGAATCCGGATGAGTTCCGGGAGTTTGTGGATCGCTGTCACCAAGCTGGGTTGGGGGTGATTGTGGACTGGGTACCGGCGCACTTCCCCAAGGATGCCCATGGTCTGGCCCGCTTCGACGGGACGTCGCTCTATGAGCATTCCGACCCCCGCCAGGGCGAGCACATGGACTGGGGCACGCTGATCTTCAACTTTGGTCGCAATGAGGTGCGGAATTTCCTCATCGCCAATGCCCTTTTCTGGCTGGAGATGTACCACATCGACGGGATCCGTGTTGATGCCGTCGCCTCCATGATCTACCTGGACTACTCCCGCGAGCCGGGCCAGTGGGTGCCCAACCGCTACGGCGGCCGGGAGAACTTGGAAGCCATCGAGTTCATGCGGGAACTGAACTATCAGTGCTATTCCCGCTTCCCCGGCATCGCCATGATCGCCGAGGAAAGCACCGCATGGGGCGGCGTGTCCCGGCCGGTGAGCACGGGTGGCCTAGGATTCGGCTTCAAATGGAACATGGGGTGGATGAACGACACCCTGCGCTACATGGAAAAAGAGCCGGTGCACCGCAAGCACCACCACGGGGAGGCCACCTTCTCCATGCTCTATGCCTATGATGAGAACTTCATCCTGGTGCTGAGCCACGATGAGGTGGTGCATGGCAAGAAGTCGCTTCTAGACAAGATGCCGGGGGATCGCTGGCAGAAGTTTGCCAACCTGAGAATGTTCTATGCCTGGATGTGGATGCACCCCGGGAAGAAGCTCCTGTTCATGGGCTGCGAGATCGGCCAGTGGCGAGAGTGGAACTACCAGCAGTCACTGGACTGGGAGGTGCTCTTCGGGGAGGAACACCGTGGACTACAGTCCATGGTGCGGGATCTGAACCACCTGTACACGAATGAGAAGGCGCTGCACAGTCGTGACCATGAGGCCGGCGGCTTCTGGTGGCTGGAGCCCAATGACTATGAGAACAGTCTCTTCGCCTTTGGCCGCAAGGATCCAGAAGGTCGCACCTGCTATGTGCTGGTGAATGCCACGCCGGTGCCGCGTCCCAGCTATCGCATGGGGGTGGAAGAGGGAGGCTACTATCGGGAGCTTCTTAACTCCGATGCCGTCAACTACGGCGGGTCTGGGGTGGGAAATGCTGCCGGGGTGCAGGCACAGCCTACCCCCTGGCAGGGCCAGCCCTGGTCGGTGGAGGTCACGGTCCCGCCATTGGGAACGGTGGTGTTGCAACGGGCCTAAACGCAGACGGTTACCCAGCCGGGACACTGGCATTGGCTCCCCCCTCGCTTTCGAGGGGGGAAGGCCGTGTCCCGGAAATGAGGTACATTCTTGCTTTTGAGGAGTGATTGCCCCATCCTCAGAAAAAATTATCAGAGGAAAGCTGCCATGAGTTTGCCGCAGATTGCAGGTCTTGAGTTGCAGGATTTGATTGGGAAGGGGAGCTGCGGAGCGGTTTACCGGGCAGTGACGGGAGACAACCGGACCACCGCCGCGGTGAAGGTCTTCAGCAGCATGGCGATCAATCGCAAGCTGCTTGGCATCGCCATGCGGGGACTCCAGCAAATGCCGGAGCATCCGGGGTTACTCCCGGTCACAGCGTTCGATTTTGACAGCAGCCCCTACTTCGTGGCCACGCCGCTGGTGGGCTTTACCACCGAGGATGGCAAAGGCCGACGGACGTGGGAGACGCCTACGCTGGAAAGCTGCTGTGGCAACGTGGGTCCGGACGAAGCCTGGCGCTACATCTATGAGGTGTGCGACTCCATGGCATGGCTGCACAAGCACAACCTGGTGCATTGCAATCTGAAGCCCCGGAATGTGCTGCTGGAGGATGACCCTGCCAGCGCCACGAAGATCACCGACATCGTGCAGGGGTGGATTGGGGGCGTGCATCATTTTGAGGCTACGGACCACTTCATGTATGTGCCGCCGGAGCAGGCGGAGCATCCTGATGCTCTGGCGACCCAGGGCACGGCTTGGGACGTCTATGCTTTCGGCGTGGTCGCCTACAGGCTGCTCACGGGGCGATTTCCGCGTGCGGAGGAAGAGTATGAACGCCAGCGCAAGCGCCACACGGGTGACCGTGGGGGTATGCCAGCTACTTTTGACAACCCGGCCATCATGTCGGCCGTGCGCGGTCAGCCCGAGATTGGCTGGCCTACGAAGACCCGCTCCAAGTGGGATGAGAGACGTCGGCAGGTGATCGAGCGCTGCCTGGCCCTGGATCCACGCCATCGCTGGCCGGATCTGCGAGAGGTGATGCGGGAGTTCGAGCGACTGGAGGCGGACTACCTGCTGGAAGATGCCCGGGGCAAAATCGATGTGGAACGTCGCCGCCAGATCCGGCGGCTGGTATTGCTTCGGTCCACGTCCATCGTTCTCGCCGCCGCATTCCTGGTCGCCGCTGTTTACGGCACCATCTACGGCTTCGCAGCCACTCGAAGAGCGAAGAAGGCGGAAACGGCCAATGTGCAGAAGGATTCCCAGCACGAAGTGACCTTGGCGGATCTGCAGTCGCAGGTGGGCAATCTTGCTCGCGAAGTGGCGGCCGCCAAGGCAGCGAAAATCAAGTCTGAGGCGTCGCTGGACATGTCTCATGCAGCGGTGGACCAGTTCCTCACGCTGCTGTTGCAGACGCCGACGGGGCTCGGATTGCAGGCTGAGATTTCCACCAAGCAGGTCAATGAGGCGCTGTCCTTCTACGAGCAGGAGCGTGAGCGTCTCAAGGAGGATCCTGAGCGGTTGCCAGAGCGCGCCCGGAACTACTTCAATACGGCGCAGCTCCTTCTGCGCAAAAATCAACGTCTAGAGGCGGCGAACTGGATGGAAGAGGCTCAGCTGGCCCTCGCGACCGTGCTCAAAAACGAGCCGGATCACAAGGACAAGGTGAGGCTGGAGACGATGCTGGGCCGCACCTGCCGCTGGCTCGGCTTGCTGAAGGCGGAGGAGGGGCACCGCAGTGATGCCTTGGTGCTCTATCAACAGGCAGTAACCTTCCTGACGCCGGCGGTGGAGGCGAATCCGACGGATCGCAACACGCGCTTTGAATGTGCCTCTGCCTGGTATGAGCTGGGCAAGCGGGCCCGTCGCGATGGCGAGGGGGCCGTGTCAGTGCATGCGCTCGGCAAAGTGCCGACCTTGCTGAACCCCAAGCTCGTGGGCGAGGAACTCTCGGCGGAGGAGCAGTTCCTGCTTTCCCGCAGCCAGATCGAGCGGGCGCTTTCCCTGCGGGATGAAGGCAAGCTTGATGACGCGATGCGTTCCCTCTTCGACTCCATGGAGGTGATGGTGAAGCTGGTGGAGCGATCCAAGCCCAACAACCAGGAGCAGGCGCTGACCCTGGCGGAATCGTACATCGAGTTCGGGGAAATAGTCGCCGGGAAGCTTGGCAACACGGATGCCAAAGATGCCCAGTCAGAGGCCCAATCCATCTTGATCGAGCTGGTCCGCGTTCATCCCCAGTGGGCGGATGCTCGTTTCCTGCTGGCCCGCAATTACGGAGACCTCGCCGCACTGGAGCGCGACATGGGGAATGCTACCGAGGCGCGTCGTAAGCAGGACATGGCGGTGAAGACCATGGAGGATCTCAGCAAGGACAATCCGGACAACACCCGCTTCCTCACGGAGCTGGCGCGCCAGCAGGGGATGAGTGCCCAGTTGATCTGCGATCTGGGCAAGCCCAAGGACGCCATTCCAGTGGCCAATCAAGCGATTGACCGGCTCTCCAGCCTCTTGAAAGAGGGCGGTCCTCATCTGGATGAGATGGATCGCAAGAGCTGCGGCGTGTTGCTGGCTCAGCTGTATGGCATTCTCGGCCACAGCGGTGAAGTGGCCAAGGACTCCAAGCTGGCCAAGGTGTATTTCACCAAAGCCTCTGAGCAATGGGCTGCGCTGCAGACCCGGCACGGCACGGACGAAACGATCGAGGCAGGGCTTTCCTGGAGCAAGGAGAGGTTGGGGAAGATCAAGTGAGTTGAGGAGCCCGCAAGCGGGCGGTTGAAACTCCCGCAAGCGGGATGGTTGATGGGACGGCGGGGTGAGTGATGAGAAGCTCGTAGCTGCGTTCGTGAGAACGCGGTCAGGGGAGGGTGCAACCCACGAAGGACTTCGCTTACACTCAAGACGTTGCATGCCATGGCGCACCCTTCCGCACCCTGACGAGTGCAGCCACTTATTCCCTCTACGCTCCCGCCAAAGGGCACTCGTGGCTGCGTTCGTGAGAACGCGGTGAGGGGAGGATGAGGCTGCAGGTATGAGAGATGTGTAGTCAGCCAATGGACGATTCCGCATTCTCACGAATGCAGCTACGAGCCTCCTTGCGAGCTGCTGGGTGCGCTCAAGGACGGTACTCGACGACCGTGTGGTCTTCTCCCGAAAGCTCTTCGTTGATTATTTCCTCTATGATCGACCAATCTCCTCCAGCGAGTCCCGCTCCGATGAGGGGATAGCCGATGCGCTGACCCTGGTAGCTGTTTTTGACCGCCCGCATGGCCGAGCGGATCGCGTTGTAGTCAGCCTTGACCCCCGTGCCAAGCCAATGAAACTGGGTGTAGGCGTTGACCATTGTAAGCTTGATGCCGCCACGGTTCACGGAAGCTTGAGAAATCGTTCCCAGCTTTTCACGGTCGCCCTTCTTGGTCTGACAATCGGCTTCGTAAGCCTCTGGGAAGAGGGATTTGATCGACTTGGCAATACCGGCACCCATGGTGCACTGGCAGTTGCAGCCGTGGACGATGACATCGAATTCTCCTGACAGGGCGAGTTTCAAGAGATCACCTTGTATCTTCTTCATGACTCCGTGTGAGGTTGCAAAGGTCAACTACCCCTCCAGTGCCCCCAATCCACCCTGCAGGATCCACTCTTTCACCGTGGGCAGTTGATCTAACACCGGCTCCGCAGCCGTGCCAAAAGGGGCCTGGTTCACGGAGTCAATCGCAATGAAGCCATCTCTGATGTTCAGCGTCACCAGACCGTCGAGAAGCTGATGGTAGAGGTCGGGGTGGGCGGCGAGGGTGGCTTTGCTGACGTCCATTTCATCGGGATACATGGAGAGTCCGCGGAAATAGTGGTGCCCGTTGCGCTCGACATGGCTGATGCCCAGCAGGGCCTGCATGGCGAGGTCCTGGGTGAGGGGAATGGGGCCGACATTGGCGAGATCTTCGCCTGAAAGGATGAAATCGCGCTCCGGGTGCGCTGCCCGGAATGCGTGGATAGTGGCGGCATTGGTCAGCCCCTTGAGGATGCCCTTGCAGTTCTTGTGGCTGCCGCCGGAGTACCCGAGTTCCAGGGCAGTCGTGAGGGCACCTGATTCGCCGTCGCTCTCGTCAATGATGAGTCGAGGTGCCTCTGGCCAGTTGCGGAAGGCGGTGGCAAGATCTGGATTCAACGCAGCGTCGCGATGCAGAGGTTGCTCGATCCACAGCACATGCGGCATGAAATCCTTCAGTTCGGGGGTTTTGGTAAGCGCCTCGAACCACTCCCGAAATGCGGCCAGGTCGCGGAAGTTCTCGTTGCCGTCCAGGGTGGCGGAAAAGTCGGGTGACGCGTGTTGGCGGATGACCGATGCCACAGAGGCCAGGCGGTGGCGGTCCGCCTCCAGATTGCCGCTCAACTTGATCTTGAAATAACGCAAGCCATAGGCGCGGATGCAGTCGTCGAGGGTGTGGGGCAGACCATCGCTGACTTCTTCGCTGGGTGGGACGTCGGCGGTGGTGAGGGGATCGGCCAGACCCACGGTGTGGCGCAGCGCGATCTGACTGACAGGGGGAACGGCCAGGAAGGGCGGGATCTCTTCGTCTGCGAGGGAAGGATGCAACTCGCTCCAGCGGATGCCGAGGGCAGGGCCGCGCAAGACTGTATGCAGAGGCTGTTGCCAGGCTCGGCAGAGCGCATCCAAAAGGGCTCGTTCCACCAGGCTGATGCCGAGATTCCAAAGCAGAGGCGGATAATCGTGCCGGGAGGCCCAGAGTTTCTGCTCCGCGGCCAGTTGCCGGACCAACGGGTACCAGGTGACGGGCTCCCGGCCATGGAGGGTGGCGAGGCGGACAGCGTTCTGGATGACTGCCAGCATACCGGCCACTTCCAGCTCATTGGGGGTGCTGGGGTCTTTCGTGAACCACTTGGGCGGCAGTCCCTCACTGGTCCGTCCGATGACGGATTGACCGTTGACCTCCAGCTCTACCGTTACGAACAGATGCGGCAGGGCGACCAGGGAGGCGATGCCGTACCGGAAGGGAAATCGGGTGCGCATGGGCAGCACGCGCAGATCGATGCGATTGACTCGAAACGGGCAGGGGGCGGAAGTCATGAAGGGGCCGCAGTATGGCTGAAAATGGCGCTGTGTGCGTGAAAAACCAAAGTTCCTGGCGAATCGGATTGGGAACGTCGTATCATGGGGGAGCGACATCTTCACGCACGCTCATCCCGCCATGCCTGAGACTCCGCCTCCGTTCCCTCCTGGTCGCGACACTCGCCACGATGCCACCATTGAGAAAGTGGTGCGGAGCGAGGACGAAATCGACAAGAAACTGGCTGGTAAAAAAGCCCTCCATGCTCTGCTGGAGCATGGTCGGCTGATGCTACAAATGGTGGGGGACTATTTCTCTGGTCGCTACCGTGAAGTCCCCTATTGGGCCATTGGTGCGGCGGCTCTGGCGCTCTTCTATGTACTGACCCCGGTGGACATGATCCCCGATTTGATTCCCGGGCTGGGATATCTAGATGACGCCACGGTGCTGGCTTTCTGCCTGAAGCTCATCGAGACGGAACTGGACAAGTACCGGGAGTGGCGCAAGACGCGTGAGGTGGACGTGGAGGTCACCAAGGGTTGACAAAGGTCTTCGCGCTGAGGGCAAAATCACGAAAGCTGGCGCAGAATTGAGACGTACAATTGTAGTCGTGACCACGGTCGCGACGTGGTATGCTTTCGGGTGGGGTGAGTCCGCACCTGTAGGCTGCTGACGGTATGCTTTCTGCTGCTCGCAGGAGGTACACTCACAGCGGCGGCAGCCACGTAGTTTCGCCCTCATAATGAAAGTTTTCCGTCGCCATCCCCGCTCTATTTCCCGTGCCGGTCTCGTGATCCTGCTCTCAGGAAGCTGTGCCGTTGTTGCCTCCGCCCAGCAGCCGAGAGGCAAGGAGGAGTATGACAAAAAGATCCTCCCGATGCTGACGGAGTATTGCTACGACTGCCATGGCGATGGCATGGACAAGGGGAACTTTGCTCTGGACAAGAACACGGACTACTCCGCCATTCTGGGCGACCGCAAACTCTGGGACAGCGTGCGCGAGCATGTGACCACCCACGTGATGCCCCCAGAAAACAAGCCGATGCCGACGAATGAGGTTCGGGATCAGCTGATCAGCTGGATCGACGATCAAGTCTTCTGGGTGGATCCCGCCAAGCCTGACCCGGGCCACGTGACCCTCCGCCGTCTGAACCGGGTGGAGTACAACAACACCGTTCGCGATGTCTTTGGCGTGGAATCCCGCCCCGCCAGTTCCTTCCCCCCGGATGATACGGGGTACGGGTATGACAACATCGGCGATGTGCTGAGTCTCTCGCCCTTGTTGATGGAGAAGTACATGAAGGCCGCCCGGAAGGTGGCGGACGAGGCCGTCTGGCTGAAGCCACCCGGCGTGTACAAAGAGGAGCGCTCAGGTGATGGCCTGAAGGTGACCGAAGGGCAGGGCGGTGAGCTGAACGGTGCCACGGCCCTCTTCACCAATGGCAAGATCACAACCCGGGTAAATGTGAAGGAGGAGGGCGTGTATCGCCTGATCCTCAATGTCTCCGCCACGCAGAGTGGTCCAGAGAAGGCGAAGTTTGCCGTGAAGGTGGATGGCAACGACGTCCGCGAGGGCGAAGTGACGGCGGAGTATCACGCCGACAAGCCGGACGAGAACTGGCAGCGCGTCAGCCTGGATGTGCCGGTGAAGAAAGGGGACTGCAAGATCACGGTCGCGTTCCTCAATGACTATGGCGATCCGAGCGCGCCTGAAGAGCATCGTCGGGACCGGAATCTGCTGGTGCAGAATGTGGTACTGCAGGGGCCGATCAAGTTCCGTGGCCAATGGCAGTCCAAGTTTGTGAACTGGCTGGTGGATGGCAAGGGGCTGGCCGCACCGCAGATGGTGCTGGAGGCGAATGCCTTCGAATCCAGCCTGCCGGTGAATGACTTCTATGATGATGGATTGATGATGATCGCCTCCGGAAGCATGGAGCGCGAGATCAACATCCCGTTCGAAGGCGAGTACCGCATCATGGTGGTGGCCAGTGCGGATCAGGTGGGGGGAGAAGGAGCCAAGTTCACCGTGCGACTGGGGGACAAAGATCTGGCCACCAAGGAAGTCACGGCCAAGACCGGCGTGCAGCAGACGATCAGCTTCAAGACACCGCTGACACCTGGGCTTCGTCCGTTGCGTGTGAGCTTCATCAATGATTCCTACAGCAAGGAAACGGGCGACCGGAATCTCACGGTGCACCGGGTGATCGTGCAGGGCCCGCTGAACAACCAGCCGGTGAACATGCTGAGCGATGAGGAGATCCCCAAATGGACTGCCAAGATGGGGCTGAAGATCTTCCGCCGTCCTCTCGATCCGGTGGATCTGGAGAAGCTGGTGGGCTTGGCCCAAATGGCCTCCAAAGACGGGGCGGATCTGGAGGAGACCCTGAGTGTGGTCACAGAGGCCATGCTGTGTTCGCCCAAGTTCCTGTTCCGCGGTGGTGCTGAGCCTGAAGGCAAGGTGGAGAACGAGGCTGTGCTAGTGGATGAGTTCACCCTGGCCTCGCGCTTGTCTTATTTCCTCTGGTCCAGTGCGCCCGATGATGAGTTGCTGCGCCTCGCCTCAGCGGGTGAATTGCGGAAGAATCTGCGCGCTCAGGTGACGCGGATGATCGGTGACTGGAAAGGTTGGGCCATGGCGGAGAACTTCGCTGGTCAGTGGCTGCGTCTGCGCGACGTGGAGCTCGTGGCGCCCAACCGACGCCTGTTCCCTGAGTTTGAAGGTCGTCTGGCCTATGACATGAAGACGGAGTCGCTCATGTTCTTTGATCACATCTACCGGGGCAACCGGAGCGTGCTGGAGTTTCTAGACAGCGACTACTCGTTCATGAACGAGAATCTGGCCAAGTTCTACGGGATCAAAGAGGACGTGAAGGGCAAACAGTTCCGTAAGGTGTCCCTGGAAGGCACCCCACGAGGCGGCATCCTCACGCAGGCGGGTGTGCTGACGCTGACCTCGCACCCGAACCGCACCTCTCCGGTGAAGCGCGGTCAGTTCATTCTGGAGAACATCCTCGGAACCCCACCGCCTCCGGCCCCGCAGAACGTGCCGGCGTTTGGCGAAGATCGCGGTGCCAAGGTGACGGGCACCCTGCGTCAGCGTTTTGAAGCGCACCGCTCCAACCCGGCCTGTGCAAGCTGCCACGCTTTCCTTGATCCCATGGGCTTCGCCCTGGAGAACTACGACGCCATCGGCCGCTGGCGCGATACAGACAACAAGCAGCCGATCGATGCCACGGGCAAACTGCTCACCGGCCAGGCCTTCAACGGTGCGGGGGAACTGCGCAAAGTGCTGGTGGCGAACAAGAAGAACGACTTCACCCGCTGCCTCGTGGAGAATCTCTTGATCTACTCCCTCGGTCGCGGTCTGGATTACCCGGACAAGTACTTCGTGAAACAGCTCACCAAGCAGGCTGAAGAACGCGGCTACAAGTTCCAGGACATCGTCGTGGCGGTGGTGGAAAGCGTGCCGTTTCAGAAGATGCGGGCGACTGAAGCGGGGAAGACTGTAAATCGGTAATTCAGTAATTCAGTAATTCAGTAATTCAGTAGGACGGTAAATCAGTGGAACATGCGGGGGCGGATTGTGCCTTGAGTACACCGCCGGGAATTGGGTGGAGTTCAGGAGGTTTCGCGATGGATTCACACACCTATAAGAAAGCAGATGTCTTCGCCTACGTGGGGATGGGAGTTTATTCTCTCATCAATCTTTTGTGGATCATTTGGGCGCTTTCGGGCGCGGGCTTTGGCATTTTTGACACCGCAGGTTTTATTGGGCTGCTTGTGCCTGTGCTGGGGCTTTTCTGCTTGATCGTGTCCCAATGCGCTTCCCGAGAGAATCGTCTTTCGGCGTTCGCAAATGTGCTCGCGCTGATGGTGATGTTGGGTTGGTTCCTGGCGGTATGGAGTATTGTGGCAGAGGCTTCTGCAGCGGTGTAGTCAGGGCCGACGCACGGATTGTTGCTCCGGATGGCAGTCGCTGTGGCTGGTAGATCAGGCAGATAAAAGTCCGATTCCCGCTTGAAGATTTGCCCGAAACTTGGCATTTTGTTCTTTAGAGTGTCTGAGCGGCTTCCTTGGAAATCGCGGAGTGCCCGGCTCAGAAAAAGTCAGCGGGAAGGCATGGCACCAAGAAAGCGATCACTCATGGGTTACTTCTCGTATTTGGCTGAACAGTCGTTTAAGACTGATGAAGAAGGCCGACGCGTCTTTTACCAAGGTGGACCTTGGTCGAGACCCTATTTGGTTCCCGACTCCGAGACGGAAGTGATGCTCAAGCGAAGGCAGACTTTGCTGCTGAGATATACTTTGGGGCCGTTCATCTTGGGGCAGGCCATCTTGTTTGCCTTTTTGCCGGCAACAAACTTTCCTCCTGTTGTCTTCCTGGGCTACTTCGTGGCGGTCATGGTGCTGTTCGGTCTGGCAGGGTGGTTAGCCCATCGTCGGTTGGTTTCAGGGCTCCAGAGTGTGGAGCGCCGCTTGTCACTTAGAAGATTCTATCAGAGCATGGCAGATCGACATTCCACTGGCGGACTGGCGCTCGGACTGATAGCGAGTGTGCTGTTCGTTGTGGGTGGCTACTGGATGACCAGTAGCCACAGTTTTTCGGGGACCGGTTCCCGCCACCTCATTGGCTGGATATGCATGATCCTCTTTTCCCTGTCTGCTGTGGCGTGGGGGTATGCACTGACATTGAAGCTGAGGGCAAGGTGATCATTCTCGAATCGAAACATGGACGGATGGAACTGAGGCATTGACCGCTATGAATCCTACGCATGAACAGATAGCTGAAGCCCTGCCATGGCCCTGAAAGTCATCAAAAGTTTTTACGGAGTGGCGCTAGGCGGCTTCGTGGACACCTACGAGACGCAGACTAACTTTGACGCCGAGACCTCGTTAAATATTATCGTTCAACAGTTCGAGCCAAAATCAGTAGGTCATGATTGTGCAGGGGGCATGGGTATTGGAGTTATCGAAGTGGCGAGAAGTGGTCTTTTACCTGCGCCCGAACCTAGTTAGATCTGAGGATCGATACCGATTTCCGATTTCCGATATCTGTGCGTCTGTGGCCAAGCGGGCTGCGGAGCAGGTCTGAGAAGATTGCTCGAGCGCTAACCTCCGATGTTTGATCCCGCGCAGCGAAGATCGAAAGCTCCTCCCAGTCGGTCAGGTTTGAGAGCACTCCTAAGAACCTGTTTGGATAAAAACATCCGGGTGTGGCAGGTTCAATTAAGGGAATGAGATAAAAGCGGCTTCGCCGAGCCTGAGAACTGCCCCCTCCGGGTTGCGGTCCTTTTGAGCCTGGACTGCGTTGCTCATCGGTTGTGAATCTCGATTCACGCCCTCTTCGCGCCTTGTCCAGACTCAAAATGCCTCGCAACACACCCAGCGTTTTTATCCAAACAGGTTCTAAAGAGGGGTGGGTCTACGGGCTCCGTGATGAGTTTGGGAGCGATGTTCGCTGGTTCAGCGTCCATGTGGGGTTGGCAGTCGGCGGGTTCGGTTTGCCGTTGATTGCGTTCTAGCATGGGCGAAAGAATGCGCAGGCAATTACAGCTCGAGCTATTGCATGCTAATCGAAAAACCTGCGCCCTTTCCTGCATTTTTGCAGAACAACCCCCGCAGATTGGATCTTTTCCTGCGCGCCAAACTCCTCCAGATTGGAAATAGACTGCAAAGATGCAGGCTATAGTAGGGTTGATTTTTTCTGCGTTCTTGTGGACTATTGTGCGTTCGGCAGAATCAAACCATGAGAATTTCAGCCTTAGCATTTAGCGGAGTCGCCTTCGCTGCCGCCTCGGTTTACCTTGGCGTCGTACTAGGATTGCGAGGTGGGTGGTCTTTGTCCGAACCGAATACGGATTATGCCCTGATTCGAGGTGGCGCTAGTGGACTCTGCTTGTTGGCCGTCATCGTGGTGTTCAGCCACTTAACCAATCAGAAGCTGATATTAATTTGCTCTGCTTGGGCTTTAATATCGTTCCTGATCTTCTATTTTTATGTCACCACATCGTCAGTCGTATAGAATACCTCAAGTCGAACAGGGCGGTTGATGCAACTCTGCTGCGCTCCGTGCCTCATCTTAGATGTTCGCCCAAGAATCCAACCCGATGAAAATTGAACCGCCGCCACACACCGAGCCGTCGGAGGACGGTTATGAGACGCTTGGCTGGTATCAGCCGGGGGAGGCATTCAAGTTGCTGAAGCGCTTTGATGACGAAGGGGTCTATGCGCAGATTGACCGATCGACCGGCAGCGACGATGCCTCCGCCGTCTGGGGCGATATCGGGCGTGGGTTTGGCATCGCCTCGCAGATTCTCATCTCCATCCATAGTTCCTGCCGGGAACAGGCGCTCCGCATTCACCGCGACTTGTTTGGCGATGATCTTGCTTCCACCGAGCCCGGGGAGTTTGTCGAGGAGACGGGAACTGACGAATGAATCTCCATGACTCAATGGCGAACAAGATGGGTGCAGGCAACAGCTCGTATGGCATCTGTCGTGTCGGCGACGCGCCATGCTCGCCGTCGCCTGATCCGAGACGTTAGGTCGCATTACGCTCCATGACCCCGTACTGGAAACGTTTCTTGGTGAGCACCGGCATTGTCGTGGCGGTTTTCGTGCCTGCAATGATTCGCACCGACCCGACGGCAATCATCGGTGGACCTTGGTTCGGTGTCGCTGTCACGATGGAGAGCTTTCGGATGTTTCCCAATTTAGACCTCAGCACTCCAACTTAGTCAGTGGTCTTGGTGCTTTTGACTGCGGCAGTGCTTTCGATTGCGTCACGCTGGAAAGCAGCTACTGTCCTCACCATATTGTTTTTTCTCGTGAATGCGTTCTTCCTATACGCCTTTCTGAGCGCAGATCTTGGTCACGCATGAGCCCCCGTCTAACCATGCGCTGCAGCGAACCCCGCCATCGCGCTCTGGTTGCAATCCACGCCTCCCGCGGGACGGGGCGCTGAGCTTGGGTCGATAGGCGTTGTTCGCGCATGAGTGTTCCAGACGACATTCTCCTTTTTAGTGGCTTTGCTTTGGCGCATGCCGCCTACAGCATTTGTGATGCTCCGGAGGCGCGGTTTCTCATTCCGCTATTCATGGCAGAGCATCAGGGCAAGCGCGGAGTTCGACGTTTTGAGGCGGATACGCAGGAGGAGGCTATCACCACCGCCAAGCGTCATATCGAGGCGGTTGATGGCACGCTCGACCTGTGGACGTTTTCCCGCGAGGGTTCGATGGTTACTGCAGACGGTAGTCGCACTGATGTTCTCTCACTTGATGCCTCATCTGCTGTATTCTCTCGCCGCCTCGGAGTCGTTCAGCAGTTTCGTTCAGCGTTCCATCCTGAGGGGTTTGCACTTTTGGGCGTGCCCATCGTCACTCTTGATGGAGAAGAGTTATCTGATGAGCGTCAAACGGAGTGTTTCCGTATTCTTGACCAAGGATTTGCGATGCACCCAGCCGCCGAAACGGTTCGGAGGATTGGCGCATGAGTAATTTGACCACAAAGCCTAACCAGAGCGCTGCAGCGAACCGCCGCCCCGCTGGACGGTTGGATGATTCTGGTGATTTTGTTCGCGACTTTTACAGCCGATTGGGCGTTTCCTGCGGCGGTCGCTTGGCTTGGTCGTTCGTCCAACCAACTGCGTCACCCATCGTGAATCACATGGTAACTCCATTGTTGCTCGGAGGATTCTTGGCGTGGTGTGTCTCGCTCGCATTTCGTGATCGCTCTTGGGCCTTCATCCTTTGGTTTCCATTTTCCGCCAGCTCTCTTATCGCCACGTTCGCATGGCTGGGGCTATTACCTCAGCTCGGCAACTCTGGAGGCGATTAGAGGCTTGTGAGCGAGCTATATGCACCACGGGAGACGTGAAGCCATGGG
>NZ_BATQ01000074.1 GCF_000739635.1 Verrucomicrobium sp. BvORR034
TGTCAAGCCACCGGCACTCCAAGACGCTGACGCGAGGTGGAAGGGCCAATGCCGCTGTTGGAGTTGTCTGATGGGAGATGATCACTAGGGCCACGAAAGCGGCGGTTCCCGCACGCACTCCACAGCGACTTCGTCGCCACGTGATGACTATCGCCACTAGCTTGGGAATCTGAGCGGCTTTTGACATCGGAGGCTCTTTCGAGCAGCAAACCACCCTACGCATACACCCCCTGGATGCGAAGCATCTTTGCAGTGCGTGCGGGAACCGCCGCTTTGGTGGCGATTGTGAGTTCCTCGTACCCGGATATGGTAGCAGGGGAGAGGAGGGCACATACCACGACTCCGTGCGACCACTTGGTCAGCAGGCCGCCCCTCAGCCTCGTCGTGCGCTGCGACCTGCCGCTCGCTTCTTCCTTCCCCTCTCTACTTCGTCTCGGGTTTCTTTACCACGGTGGGCTGTAGAATCAGAATGTACATCGACGGCTTGGATGGGTCGGCGGATTTGGGTTTCGGCATGGCCGGAGTAAACACGGCGCCTGTGTCCACAGCGGTCGGAGCGCGGCGCTGGGGTCTGATGCCGCCGATCACCACATACTCCCCATCACGAGCGGAGAAGCTGGTGGTGAGTTTCAGAGTTTCAAAGACCGGCTGCTGAATCTTGTTCTCGGAGATCACCAATTCCTTCTCCTTGCCGTTTTGATCTTTGACGAGGGTCTTGATCGGGTTGCCGTAATTCATGAACCCAAGGAAATCGGTAATCTCCCAATAGAGTTCGATGAGGTGGACGTTGTCCGGCTGAACGACTGGGTCGAATTCCATCCTCAATCCCACGGGACGCATTTCAAATGCCGTGGGCGTGGTGGGGAAGACGGGCAGGTCGCCGAGCCCCGGGATGGGCTTGCCGTCTTTGGTGGTAGGCGGTTGCATCAGTCGAGGCGGGTCAAATTCGGTGGGATAAATGAACTCTCTCACCATGTCCACGTGCGTGCGTTGGCCTGAACGCGTCGTCACCGATGGCGCGGCCGTGAGGCTTTGCACGCTCTTGTCGGACTGAACGTGCGCCAGCAATTTCTGCCCCTGCTCCTTGCTCAGGATGCCCTGAACCTGCAGCCCATCTTTGGCCGGTTCCTGCAGACCGTACTCACTCCAGGGGAGCCAGCCTTGCTCAACTTCCAGGATGAAGCTGCGAATCAACACCTGTTGGTCCGAGTCGCGCTGGGCAAAGTAGGTGGCAATCGCGTTGTGTGTGGGTTCGTCTGCCGTTACGATCAAGGTCCGGATGTCAGGCATGATGACCTGCGGAGGATGATCAGCGCGGTGGGAAACGCGTCCTTGGTTGATCAAGTGGAAGCGCGCCGCAGTGGAATACTTCTCCAGCGTTTTTGCACTAGTCGGTGTGGAGGGGGCAGGCGAAGACGGGCTCGCGAAGGGATCGACTGGCGCAGTATTGTCTTTGGTCGCAGCAGTGAGCAACAATCTCCGCAGATTCTCCGACAGACGATAAATGCGGGTCTCGTCGGGCTTCGTAGCCGGACTTGTATCCACGCCGTTGTCTGAACCTTTGTCTTTCTTGCTGGCGAGATCTGCGGCTGGAGCTGGTTCGGTCAAAGTCTCCACGCGATTCTCTTGTTTACACGCGGTGAAGCTGCCCAATGCCACTACCAGGAGGACACATGCGGGAGCCTGCCATTTCAAACGTGCCCGGCGATAGGGGGCGCGATCACGCTGCTCCTCCATGAGGGCTTCCACCCGACGCCGCAACGCGGAGGAGCGCGCCATGGCGAGTGCCAGACGAAAAGGAGAGGTCAGACCGAAACGGCCAGATGTCTGGCAGCGAGACACCACCTGCACCAGATTCCGTGCATAGGCAGCCCTGCCCGACATTGAGGCCGTGGCCAGGTCATCGCTGGCGTGCTCAGCGCTTCTTGCCAGCTCTCTCAACAACCACCATGCGAGAGGATGGAACCAGCAGGCCAGAAGGCAAACTCGTGCGCAAGTGAGCCACAAGAAGTCGCGCCTGGCCACGTGGCCGAGTTCATGCCTAAGGACTGTGCGAAGAGCGTAGGCTGGCCAGCCGTCCGCCTCCGGTGGCAGGGTGATGACGTGCTGGAATACACCCCAAGTCATCGGGATCTCACCGGATCGGCCGCGCAGCAGTTTGATTCTGAAGCCGGGCGCCCATTGAGTGAGTTGCCGGCTGAGGGCATCTTGCAGATTGGTGCTGACAAGATGACTCGTGCGGGCCACACCAGCGAGTTGCAACAGTCCCAGTACGAGCCATGCGGCACCTGCCACCACGCCGATGGCCCAAATCGCCACCAAGTAATGGGCAACTTCCCATGACTGGGTAGATAGGCTGTCTCCAGCTCCACCTGAGAGTGTGTTTGCCAGGGCGGAAGGGTCATGCTGGGCTTGGGATTCCTCTGGAGAGGAGGCAGAGGCCAGTTTCCATGAACCCGATGTGCCTGTCAGGGGCGTGGCAACTTCTGCTCTAGTGGTCAGGAGCGCCCAACTCACCCCCTGATTTTGAAGCGCCAACGAGGTGGGGATCAGAAGGGGCACCAGCAAAGCGGTAGCCACCAGCAGCGCATGCCGGTTGGAGGCCGACCATCGTTGACCGAATGTCCAAAGCGCCAAGCCGCTAGTCAGGAGGAGCAAAGTGACCTGCACGGTGAAGGTCACAAGTAGGGGGCTCAGCGCGGCCAAGTCCGAAAGGTTCAGAAGCATCAGATTCATGATTTTGGCTTGGTTGAAGGAGGGTTCTGAGTGCTGAGAGATGAGGCCGTACGGAGGTGCTCCTTCCGCTTGGACTCGATGAATTCTGAGATTGAGCGAAGCTCCTCCTCGCTGTAGCTGGCGCCGGGATCGGAGAGGTGAGCGGCCAGGGCCTTGCCCAAGGATCCGGAGAAAAAGGTGTGAATGGCCCTGCTGAGAGCCGACCGCCCCGCCTCCTGACGGGCGATGGTTGGCCGATAGGTGAATTCGCGTCCTTGTTTGCCGTGCTGCAAATGCCCTTTGTCTTCCAAGATGGTCAACAGAGAGCGCAACGCCGACCGGGTGGGCGGATCGCTCAATTCGGCTAGCAGGTCAGAAACGGTGACGTTGCCGCGGGCGAACACGATGTCCATGATCTCCCGCTCTCGTTTGCTCAAAGCTGGTAATTCTGCCATGGGCGGAATTTTCAGCCTTTTTCATGTCGGTTGTCAAAACAAAAGCGGAATTTTCAGCTTTTAGCGACGATGCCTCCGTCTGAGCCCGGCAAACCCGAGACCGTCTTGAGTTGGCGCCGGAATGCAGTTATGGGCGAAAATGCTTTCGCTTCTGCCCGCGTCCCTGAGAACCCTGTTGTTTGCCGCACTTCTCCTTTTGCAGGTGGGATGCGAATCGCGAGGGCCGGGTGCTCAGAGTGCCTTTGAGGCGCTCAAGGCTGGTGGGGCTGAAGTGGCCTCTGCCCTGGAGGCCTTTCATGCCGAAAAACAAAGGTGGCCGAAGACGCTCTCAGAGCTGACGGATACAGGCTCGATCAAGGATGCCAAAGCCCTGCTATACCCCAAGGTGGACGTGCTGGGACGTCAGCAAGACTATTTGAAACCAGAAGCCAAAGTGGAATGGGCAGAGTGGAACTACCATGTGCCCCCTGAAACCTCTCATGATACCCCGCTGTTGGTGGCACCTCATGCGTTCAAGGAAGCCAACGGGCAAATGTTTGAGAAACCGCAGCGCTTTGTCATCAAGGTGGGCACGCCACCCCAGATGGTGAATGATGAGGACGTGCCTGCGTTGATGGAGTTGTTGGCCCCTCGATAGCGTTGGCGTGTTACTCCTTTACAGCTTCCCGTTTCATCGAGAAATCAGTGCCGTTCCAGTCTAGGACGTACACGTATTGCGGTGGGCCGAGCTTGTCGGCCAGTTGATCTTCACCGATCTCCGCGCCTTGAATGCGGATGGAGGTGCCTTTCTGCGGGAGGATCCACCACCACTTCAGTCCAGCAGCCTCGGCTTCCTCACCGATTTCCTTCGTGGTCTTGAAGAAGTTCTCCGCATGCAAAGCAGGAATGTGCTGGGCGCTTACATCCTCCAGCTTCTTGGGAGCTTCCGGAGCCCAACGATAGAACTTGATCAGGTCCGTCGAATGACTGGCCACGGACCAGCCATCGATGACCACCGCGATGAGGCAGGCTCCATCCTTCTGCTTTTTCTCGCGCCAGTAGGTCATGTGTACATTCATGCCTTCCCCGTCTCCAGGGGAGGTGAAGTCCAGGTAGCCGTTCTTCGTATCCACATGGATCTCCCGGACATGCGTTTCCTCCTTGGCCTTTGTCACCGCGGTGGCGTCGCCGCTGAGGAGGGCTTTTCTCCGCGCCGGAGTGAGTTCACCGTGGATCTCGTTCCAGGGCTTGAGGGCCTGGTCCGGCAGCAGGTGGAAGAAATCCACCACGGTCTGTCCATGAGAGGTGGCTGGCATGCCCACGCAGGTCAGGAGCAGCAGCGTGATGGCAAGGAGCGACAAGAAAGAGAATCGATGAGCCATGCCGAGGTTTTCCCTACATTTTCGGCATTCGCAAGAGCCTCGCAGAAAATTCTGTGGCCGGTGACGATTCAACCAGGCACAAAAGAGGAGGGCAGCTTGCGCCGCCCGCCTCGAGTGAACTTAACAACTACGACGTGAATTCAAACGTCTTGGGCTGATCAGAACTCTCAGACGATCTTGTAGGTGCCGGGCTGTGGGGCGAGGTAATTGCCATTCGGGCCGGGAAGGGTGGGGGGCTGGCTGTCCCAGGTCGGATTCTCCGGCATGGTGCGGTGGTTGGTCGCCAGTGCTTCCTCCCATTTCTGTTCCTTGCCGGTGTAGGTGGCGTAGCGTCCCAGCACGGCGGTGAAGCTGCTCGTCGCGCCGTAGTAGGCGTTGTTGAGCGGTTTGTTGCCGCGAATCGCTGCATGCAGCTCATCGTGTTCCACCTGGTAGGGGTTGGGATCGTTTTTGCCCCGGTAGCGCCAGATGGTGTTGCCTTTGTAGTCAACGATGGAACCCGGACGCAGAATGCCCTTGGTTCCATGAAACTCCTCGGTCACACTGTTGGCGCAGCCGGTGATCTGGCGGCACTGGCTGTTCACCACGATCCCATTCGGATAGCGGAACTCCACTGCGTGATGGTCAAAGATTTCGGACTGGTGGTCAGGCTTCCGCACGGCACGTCCACCCATGCCGGAGGCACTGATGGGCAGGGCATCCAGGAACCAATTGGCCACGTCCAGATTGTGCACGTGCTGCTCACAGATGTGGTCCCCGCACAGCCAGTTGAAGTGGTACCAGTTGTGCACCTGGAACTGCATCTCTGTCATGTCCTTCATGCGGTCGCGGTACCAGATTGCCCCGCCGTTCCAGTACACGTTGGCGGAGATCACATCTCCGATGGCGCCGTCTCGCAGCTGCTTGAGGGTCTCATGATACACCGCCTGGTAGTGGCGCTGGAGACCGACCACCACTTTGAGATTCTTTTCATCAGCCTGCTTGGCCACTTCCAGCACCTTCTTGGCACCATAGGCATCCACACACACCGGCTTCTCCATGAAGACGTGTTTGCCCGCTTTCACGGCCGCTTCGAAGTGGAAAGGGCGGAACCCGGGAGGTGTCGCAAGGATGACGAGGTCACAGTGTTCTAGCACCTTCTGATAGGCATCCATGCCCGAGAACTGGCGCTCCACCGGTACGTCCACCTTGTCATTGTGCTTGTTCATCAGCCCGCTCAAGGCGCGCTGGAGGCGGTCATCAAAGGCGTCACCGATGGCGGTGAGCTTCACGTTGGAGCCCCCTACGCTGAGAGTCTGGTCCGCAGCGCCGGAGCCGCGGCCCCCTGCACCCACCAGACCGACGCGGATCACCTTGTCGTCCGTGGCCTGTGCGCGGAGGATGTTGAAGTTGGAGAGCAGCCCGGCGGCACCGACGAGGCCGGTGCGGGCCATCATGCTGCGGCGGGAGAGGGCGTGAGGATCGGGAGGTAGCATCAGTGAAAAACGCCCGGCAGGAGTGGAATCTTAAGAATTCAGAATTCAAACCTTAAGTTTCGGTGTTGGGGCAGAGGCTTGTTTCTTTGAATTTTGAGGTTTCACCGTGCACTCTTCGTATTCCCACCGATAGTGCGCCCCTTATGCCTTTTCGCGCCCTCGGCCTCCACGAAAACATCCTCAAAGCCATTCAGGAGGCCGGGTACTCTGAACCAACCCCGATTCAAGCTGCTGCCATCCCGCAGGTGGTGGCGGGTCACGACATGATTGGGATCGCCCAGACCGGCACAGGCAAGACGGCTGCCTTCACGTTGCCCATGCTGCATCTGCTGGCACAGCTTCATGGTCAGGGACCGCTCCGGGGCATCAAGGCCCTTATTCTCGCCCCCACTCGCGAACTGGTGGCCCAGATTCACGACAACGTGCGCGCCTACGCCAAACATCTGCCGTTGAAAGTGGCGATGATTTTCGGTGGGGTGGGGGAGAAGCCGCAGATCGAGGCGCTTCGCGCCGGGACAGATCTCGTCATTGCGACGCCAGGCCGTCTTATCGATCTCATGGGCCAGCGTCACGGCAATTTTAACTCCCTTGAATTCCTGGTGCTGGATGAGGCGGACCGGATGCTCGACATGGGCTTCCTGCCTTCCATCAAACGCATCGTGAAGTCCCTTCCGAAGAAGCGCCAGACGCTGTTGTTTTCCGCCACCTTGTCCAAGGAGATCGAGGCGCTCACGCATGAGTTCCTGAATCATCCCAAGACCGTGCAGATCGGCAAGCGATCCAACCCGGCGGAGAGCGTGACCCAGTTTGTGTACGAGGTGCCAAAGCATCTCAAGCCTGCGTTGCTGGTGCACTTGCTCAAGGATCCGGCATTCAACATGGTGCTTGTCTTCAGTCGTATGAAGCACGGGGCGGATCGCATCGCCCGTCACCTTGACCGGTACGGCATCAAGACAGTCACCCTGCATTCCAACCGTACTCAAAACCAGCGCCTGCGCGCGCTGGCGGATTTCAAGTCAGGGGCTGCCAGAGTGTTGGTGGCCACGGACATCGCCGCGCGAGGCATTGATGTGGACGGTATTTCTCATGTGGTGAACTACGACTTCCCCATGCATGCGGAGGACTACGTCCACCGCATCGGTCGTACCGGCCGCGCCCAAGCCGTGGGCGACGCGATCAGCTTCATCTCCCCAGAGGATCATGGACCTCTGAAGAGCCTCGAGCGCTTCATTGGGCGTGGCATTGTGCGGAAGCGGGCAGAGGG
>NZ_BATQ01000073.1 GCF_000739635.1 Verrucomicrobium sp. BvORR034
AAGCCAAGCCGGAAAACATGGTGGATGTGCGTGACTTCACCCCCGGCCAGAAGGTGCGCGACCCGCGCACCGGCAAAATCTTCCTTGTCCCGTAAGCGTCCCGGGGCGATAGCAGAATTTGAAATGGGCGCGTTGGGTTCCAACGCGCCTTTTCTTTCCCCGGCAATCGCCGCCGCTGAGTGCCTGAGTGACAGGGAAGTTGTCATCCCAACGGCCCGACCCTCCTGAACGCTTTTCCTTTGTTTCGTTGAATACCTCGCTGCCACTCCACATCGCTGTCTTGGGCCCCGGTTTGCTCGGCGGCTCCATGCTGATGGCGCTGCGTGCGAGCCTCCCAGGTGTGCACCTGCGAGCCTGGGCTCGACGACCTGAAGCGGCCGCAGTGCTCACAGAACGCGGCTTCTCTGATTTCGCCTCCACCAAGCTGGAGGAGGTCCTTCAAGGGGCAGGCCTTGTGGTGCTCTGCACACCTGTGGAGACCATGCCTGCGCTGGCTGCCGAGATGGTGGCGTTGCAGGGCGTGGTGGCCCCGGATTGTGTGGTGACGGACGTAGGCAGCGTGAAGGCAACTGTCGTCACGGCACTGGAAGATGTCTTTGCCCGTTCCACCTACCGGTTTGTAGGCAGCCATCCCATGGCGGGTTCTGAACGTGCCGGCCTGGAGGCCGCCCGTCCGGATCTGTTCCAGCGCGCTGCTTGCCTCATCACCCCCACCTTGTTCACGGCAGAGTCGGCTCTGACCACGGTCCGCGCTTTCTGGGCCTTGCTGGGCTGCCGGGTGCTGGAGATGTCGCCAGAGGAGCATGATCGCAAGGTCGCCCGCATCAGCCACCTGCCGCACGTTGCGGCGGCGGTGACCGCCCTGGCAGCGCTTCATGAGGATCCCTCTGCGGCAGCCTGTGCCGGGAATGGGTTCCGCGACACCACCCGGGTGGCCGCAGGGGATCCTGCTCTGTGGACGGGCATTCTCCTCGAAAATAGGGATGAGGTTCTGGCCTCCGTTCAGGCGGCCCGGGACCTCTACAATGAACTGCTTGCGATCCTCGAAAACGTGGATGACAGGGCATTGCACCACTTCCTTCAGAACGCGAAAACCCTCCGTGACGGAGTGGTGTGAACCCGGCGAAATTCGCCAGCTTCGGTCAGTTTTCTTTTCATACGCCAACACCTCCATGTCCCAGCTCAAAGTCCGTTCTTTGAAACACGTCCCCACCGAGCTCATTGTGCCGGGGGACAAAAGCATCAGCCACCGCGCGGTCATGTTTGCCGGCCTGTGCGAGGGCACGACGTTGATCGAGAACTTCCTTTCCAGCGATGACTGCCTTTGCTCCCTGGACGCCATGAAGGCCATGGGGGCGGAGTACGAGGTGCTCCAGACCGACAGTCGTGGCAAGCCGGTGAAGCTGACCGTCACCGGGCATGGCATGCAGCTGAAGGCTCCCTCGGAGACCATTGAATGCGGCAACTCTGGTACCACGATGCGGCTCATGTCCGGCATCCTGGCGGCCCAGTCTTTCACCTCGACGATGGCGGGTGATCCCAGCCTCTCCAAGCGCCCGATGAAGCGTGTGGCAGATCCGCTCAGCCTGATGGGCGCGCGGCTGGAAGGGCAGGGGGAAAAGATCTCGGCTCCGATCACCATTCACGGTGGCGAACTGGAAGCCATCACCTACACGCTGCCGATGGCGAGCGCGCAGGTGAAGAGCGCGGTGCTTCTCGCGGGTTGGAACACACCCGGAAAAACCACCGTCGTGGAGCCCGTCACCACTCGCGATCACACGGAGCGCCTTCTGGCCCACTTCGACGTGAAGGTGGTGCGTGATGGCCACGCGATCAGCATCTATGGCGGGCAGAAGCCCCAGCCCAAGGACTTGTTCGTGCCTGGGGACATCTCCAGCGCCGCCTTCTGGCTTGTGGCCGCTGCGGCCAGTCCTGGGGCCAGCCTCACGATCAAGAAGGTGGGACTCAACCCCACCCGCACCGGCATCCTGAACGTGCTCGTCCGCATGGGGGCCCGCATCAACGACACGGTCGAAACCAGCGACGGTGAACCCTGTGGTCACATCACCGTGCAAGGCGGGAATCTTGTGGGCACGGAGATCGGTGGGCTGGAGATCCCCAACGTGATCGATGAACTCCCCATTCTGGCAGTGGCCGGAGCCCTGGCTCGGGGAGTGACCGTGATTCGGGATGCCAAAGAGCTGCGTGTGAAAGAAACGGATCGCATCGCTGCCGTGGCGCGAAACTTGCGCCTCATGGGCGTGCATGTGGAAGAGTTTGACGATGGCATGGAAATCACCGGCGGACTGGACCTCCATGGGGCCGAGCTGGAGAGCTACGGTGACCATCGCATCGCCATGGCCTTCGCCGTGGCCGGCCTCTTCGCAGAAGGTGTCACCACCATCAACGAGACGGAGTGCATCAGCACCTCCTACCCCGGCTTTGAGAAACATCTCGAACTCTTCCAGCGTGAGCCGCTGGATCCCGAGACGACCATCCCCGTCATCAGCAGCATTCCTTCTGAGGTGAGTGAACGCCTCGCCAAAGACTGAACATGACGACCCTCGACGAATCCACACCCAAGGTGGTACCCCAGGTGATCGCCATAGACGGGCCTGCTGCCTCTGGAAAGAGCAGCGTGGCGCGGGAACTGGCGGCCCGCATCGGCTGGACCTATGTGAACACCGGTAACATGTACCGTGCCGCCACGCTGGCAGTGATCCTGGCGGAAGCGGATCCCACGGACGAAGCGGCGGTGTTGGAAGTGATTGATCGTACGAAGTTCACCTGTCCGGTTCAGGAGGGGCGCAGTGTCATTCTGGTGAATGGTGCCGATGTGGAAGGGGAGCTGAACTCCGAGCCGGTGAACAAGGCTGTCTCTCATGTCGCTCGCATCCCCAAGGTGCGTGAGCTTCTGCTCGATCTCCAGCGTGGTCTCGGCCTCGCGCAGCCCGCGGTGATGGAAGGGCGTGACATCGGAACCGTGATCTTCCCCGATGCTCCTTGGAAATTCTACATCGATGCCTCTGAGGAAGTCCGCGCAAAGCGTCGCGGCCTCCAGGGGCTCACGGATTCGGTACGCGATCGCGACCGGATGGATTCCACGCGGAAGACCGCACCGCTCATGGCGGCGGCAGATGCCGTGGTGGTTGATAGCTCAGAAATGAATCTCGCAGAAGTGGTCGCTCATGTGCTCGCCCTTCTGGCATCCCGGAGTTTCCCTGAAACGGGTCCGGTCCAAGCTCCTGTAGCATCCGCATGAAACTCTCTTACTGGTTGGGCTATCAGACATTCAAGACCCTCGCCCGGGGATTCTTCAACTATCAAGTCATCGGTGGTGAGAGGCTGGATCTGAAAGGTGGCGCATTGATTGTCTCCAATCACGCGAGCTTCGTTGATCCGCCGGCCGTGGGCATCGCGCTCGACCAGGAGATCTTCTACCTTGCAAGGAAGTCGCTGATGAGCAATGCCGTATCGCGCGCCATTTACCGCGCGTGGAACTGCATCCCGGTGGACCAGGACAAGCCAGACATGGGTGGCTTGAAAGCCGTGATCCGCCAGCTCAAGCTGGGAGAGAAGGTGCTGATCTTCCCGGAAGGTTCCCGCAATCTGGACGGGAAGATGCTGCCCGGTGAACCCGGAGTCGGGTTGATCGTGGCCAAGTCTGACGTTCCCGTCATCCCCGTGCGGCTCTTTGGTACGCGGGAAGCGCTGCCTCGCGGCGGCTCCATGCCAGCCCCTTCTGAAGTGACTCTCGTGGTAGGGGAGCCGTGGTACTATGATCCCGCCAACTACACTGAGACTGGCAAGGATCTATACAGGAAAATCAGCGAAGACTTGATGGCGCAGATCGCGGCTTTGCAGCTCTAGCTGGGAGCGGTCCAGCTGCACGCTGTGACCGTTCTCGCGATGCCAGTACTCGCTCAGACTGGCATCGCTGACGCGGTTGGTCCCTTTTTTTCCTATTCGATTTTCAAAATGTCCTGCTCCAGCGCGGCCTTGATATCGGCTGTGTCGAGATTGATGCCGGTGTCTCTCGCGATAAGGGTGCGGATTCGGCTAAGCACATCGTCGTGCAGGATCGCTCCAATCAGGCTCTCAGTGGAGAGGGATCGCCGGATCTGCCACAGTCTTTCCAATGGCGTTTTCCGTACGATGCCGTTTTTCGAGATAAGGGTCAGATAGTGGGCGGCGTCTTCGGAGAGTCCCTTGTTCAGATCGATGGTGAATACCAGGTGCGGCTCAATCTTGTCGGTTGCGGACACCCGATAGAGTTTCCACGTGATGAGGTTGGTGAGCAGCGCCCATTTGATCCCCGAGTAGGCGGCGTAGCTGGTGGCCTGAAAAATCTGCTTCTGCTTCAGGGGCGCTCCAATGCGTTTGACCTCAATCACCACAGAATCGACTCCGCCTGGCGAGAGCACGTAGTCCGCCGTGCGACCTTGTATCTTGTGCTCTGGTTTGATCTCCTCAAGACTGTATCCCAGCACTTGCTGCAGGATACGATCAAGCAAAATGCGGGTGCTGCTTTCGTTCGCGGCGTTTCTCAAAGTAAGGCCGATCTGGGGGAGAAACGGTTTCATCGCGCGGGCAATCTCCTCAGTCTGCGCCGCCAGGATCTCCGAGCTGGATCTGCGCTTCTTCTTCGAGAGTGAGGGGAGATCTGTACTGAAACCATCTGTCAGGCTGGGCGGCGCTTTGCCGCTGCTGATGCTTGGAGGCACAACTTCAAAATTGGCTGTCTCATTCGCATCGTCTTGTTTCGCAGGTGGTTGATCATCCGCGTCCGTAGCCATCTCCAGGTGCACCCCAAAGCCGGTGGCGAGCGATGCCAACCCGCCCGCGAATCCCTGGCCGATTGCCCGGAACTTCCAGTCGTCACCCCGCCGATAGAGCTCACTTACCTGCAGTGCCGTTTCTGTCGAAAACTCGCCCACTGCTTCAAAGCGGACTGTTTCAAGATTTTGTGTTCGATTGAGGACGCGGAGATAGAGCTTCTTGATGCATCCGAAATTCTGCCGTCTCTCTTCGGCACCATGCAAAGTCAGGCAGAAGACGATCCGATGAATCTCTGCGGGGATCGCCTCCAGATCGATTGAGAATCGGACGTGGTCCGAATCCGTATCCTCGGAGCTTGAGCTCGCAGACTGCCCGGAAGAATTCTCCAGAAGGCAGATGAACCGGCTCTCCTCGTCTGATGGCTGATTGTAGAAAATGAAGTCGGCTCCCCGCCGAACCTTCCCGTCTTCGCCCAGCAGGAAAGCGCTCGCATCGACATCGATTGGACTGTTGAGGCCAGGGGTGGCGCTGAATCCAAGAGCCACAGCCAGTTTTCCATCGGAATGTTCTTCGGAGGACAGAGAAATGTTCCCGCCTTTGGGTAGAGTGATTGGCATTCAGCACCCTACGCACATCGGTGGTTCTTTCGAGAAATTTACCACCTTTGCATCCACAAAAATCTCTTTTTTGATGGAGCTAAGGGATTTTCTAAACTCTGGATACGTGAGTTGCTTGGCCCAGAAACGGTGTCAAATCTGAGAAAGGCATAATGTGCAATTGATAAAAATATGGGTCTGTGTTTATTTTGTCACAACAAAATCCTCACATAATCGTTTTACACAAAACGTCGCCTTTACTGGAGGCATAATCTCACCCCTGATCTGGTATGAAACGATACACGCTGGGCATTTGTGGCGGCGTCAGTGTAGAGAACCCAACGGAGCGGGATATTCGAGAGGCTGTATTCGCACTCGATTCCCGGGAAGGGGATGCTTTCCTGATTCTTGACCAGTTGGAGGACGGGACATTCTTGCAAGCCAGCGGGGATCGTGATGTGGGTTTTGAACTCGCGCATCAGGATTCGACCTCACAACAATTCCGGGCCAAGCGTGATTTCAGCGCGGGCGAGATCGTCCGGAAGTTCACCTCCTTTTCCCAGGGGAATCCGGACTGGAAGAACGGAATGGAGTGGGAGTTCCTGGGGAAGGCGGAGATGGCCTAGAGGGTAGGGCTGTCGGGGGTGGATGCTGCTGGCTCTGAGGGGGGCGCCGGACTGAAAACTTGAGTTTAGTTCCAGGTCCGGGAGCCTTGCGCGGACCTGTTTTCTGCCCTATCTCAAAGGGACATGTCTGCCTCTTTCGTTCATCTTCATCTGCACACGGAATACTCGATGCTCGATGGGGCGGTGAGGATTCCCGATCTGATGAAGAAGGCCAAATCGCTGGGCATGCCGGCGGTGGCGATGACGGATCACGGCAACCTCTTTGGGGCCATCGAATTCTACCAGGAGGCCAACAAGGCCGGGGTCAAGCCGATCATTGGGTGCGAGATCTACCTCGCTCCCGGATCGATGTGGGAGAAGAAGGATGTGACGGGCCGGAAGCGCAGCTCGCACCTCACGCTCCTGGCGGCCAACAATGAGGGGTATGCGAACCTCGTGAAGCTGGTCACGCTGGCCCACCTGGACGGCATGTATCACAAGCCGAGGGTGGACAAGGAGGCTCTGAAAAAGCACTCCGAGGGATTGATCTGTCTGAGTGGGTGCATCAGCGGCGAGATCAACGAGTTTATTCTCACTGACCGCGAGGATGAGGCCCGCAAGACGGTCCAGGAGTTCATTGACATCTTCGGGAAGGACAATTTTTACCTCGAACTTCACAACCACGGCATGGCCCAGCAGCAGCGCTGCATGCTGAAGCTGCGTGAGTTTTCCAAGGAGTTTGGCTTGAAGATGGTGGCGGCCAATGACGTGCACTTCCTGAACAAGGAGGACCATGAAGCGCATGACGTCATGATCTGCATCGGCACCGCAGCCAACGTGCATGATGAAAAACGGCTGCACTATTCTCCTGAGGTTTACTTCAAGACGGCCGAGCAGATGCGGGAGCTGTTTGAAGACTTCGAAGAAGCCTGTGATACCACCCTGGAGATCGCGGAGAAGTGCAACATCAAGCTGAAGCTGGATGCCTCCAGCATTGAGAAGTACCCCCAGTTCCCGCCACCGGAGGGTTTGACCCGGGAAGGCTACTTCCGGCAGCTTTGCGAAGACGGCATGATTTTCCGCTACGGGGAGGAGCGTGCCAGGAATGATGAATCGCTCAGGGAGCGTCTGGACTACGAACTGGGGATCATCAACAAGATGAACTTCACGTCCTACTTCCTCATCGTGTGGGACTTCATCAAGTGGGCGCGGGACCACGGCATCCCGGTGGGGCCGGGCCGTGGATCGGCGGCCGGTTCCCTGGTGGCCTACTCGCTCGGGATCACGGATCTGTGCCCCATCCGTTTCGGGTTGATCTTCGAACGTTTCCTGAACCCGGAACGTGTGTCGCCTCCTGACGTTGACATCGACTTTTGCCAGACCCGCCGGCCGGAGGTGATCGAGTACGTGCGCCAGCACTACGGAGAGCGCTCTGTGAGCCACATCATCACCTTCGGCACCATGGGTGCGAAGAGCGTGGTGCGTGACGTGGGTCGCGTGCTGGGCTGGAGCTATGGGGACGCTGACCGGCTCTCCAAGATGATCCCGACGGAGCTGAACATCGATCTGGAGTCCGCCGTCGAGAAGAACCCTGAACTGAAGGCGGCGCTTGAAAACGAGAGCAGCACCCAGCAGCTCTGGCAGTATGCCACCTTCCTGGAAGGGATGACCCGAAACGCCGGCATCCACGCGGCGGGCATCGTTATCGGAGACCAGCCGCTGGACAACTTCATTCCGCTGACGCGGGGCAGTGAAGGGGAAGTGGTGGCCCAGTTTGCGATGGGCCCGCTCACGGATGTCGGCATGTTGAAGATGGACTTCCTAGGGCTGAAGACGCTCACGGTCATCAAGGATGCCGTGGACTTCGTCCGGCTGAGGTTCCCTGACTTCAA
This sequence comes from Verrucomicrobium sp. BvORR034, assembly GCF_000739635.1. Taxonomy (GTDB): domain Bacteria; phylum Verrucomicrobiota; class Verrucomicrobiia; order Verrucomicrobiales; family Verrucomicrobiaceae; genus Verrucomicrobium. The sequence continues at coordinate 7,873 of NZ_BATQ01000073.1, forward strand.
CCTGGATGCGGTGCCGCTGGATGACAAGGTGACCTATGAGATGCTGAGGAAGGGCGAGACGATCGCAGTGTTCCAGATGGAATCTGGCGGCATGGCTCTCACCTGCCGGCAGCTGGAGCCGGACAAGATCGAGGAAATCATCGCTCTGCTGGCCCTCTACCGTCCGGGGCCGATGGACCTCATCCCGGACTTCATCAAGCGTAAGAAAGGGGAGCAGCGCGTGGAGTATCTCCACCCCCTGCTGGAGGACGTTTCCAAGGAAACCTATGGCATTCTGATCTACCAGGAACAGGTGCAGAAGGCGGCCAACCTGCTCGCCGGCTACTCGCTTGGTGCGGCTGACTTGCTCCGCCGCGCCATGGGTAAGAAGAAGCCGGAGGAAATGGAGAAGCAGCGCGTGATCTTCGTGAAGGGCTGCGGTGAGACCAACCAGATCCCGGCGAAGAAGGCGAACGACATCTTCGACTTGCTCGAAAAGTTCGCCGGGTACGGCTTCAACAAGTCGCACTCTGCTGCCTACGGCATTGTCACCTACCGGACGGCCTACTTGAAGGCGAACTACCCGGTGGAGTTCATGGCCGCAGTGCTGTCCTATGAAGTCAACAGCACGGACAAGCTGGCGGGTTTCGTCTCCGAATGTCAGCGCATGGGCATCACCATCCTGCCACCAGATGTGAACAAGAGCTCGCTCAAGTTTGCGCCGGAGTGCATCGAGGGCAGTGAGGTGCCCAATGCCATCCGCTACGGCCTGGCGGCGGTGAAGAACGTGGGGGAGGCTGCCATGGCCGCCGCCATTGTCGAGCGCACGAAGAACGGACCCTTCACCAGCCTTGAGGACTTTTGTGCGCGGGTGGACTCGCGGATGATCAACAAGCGCCTCATGGAGCCGCTCATCAAGGTGGGCGGGTTTGACTGGACGGGACAGGACCGTGCCGGCATGTGCTTCGTGCTGGATGAGGTACTCTCCAATGCCTCAAGCCGGCAGAAGGAGAGGAAGGCGGGCATGGTCAGCCTGTTTGACGATGACACGATGGGGGCGACGAAGAACACTCTTACCAAGTCTGCGGGCCCGCCGCCGTGGAAGAAGGAAGAGCTGATGGCCTTCGAGAAGGAGCTGCTTGGCTTCTTCGTCTCCGGTCACCCGCTGGACAACTACCGCCACATTTACGAGAGCAAGTACATCACCCGGATCGCTGATGTGCAGGAGGTGAAGGAGGAGCGTGTCAGCCTCCGCGTTGCCGGCCTGATCCAGCGCCTGGAGGTGAAGTACACCAAGAAGGACAACCGTGCCTTTGCGACCTTCGCCCTGGAAGATTTCTCGGGGACGGTCGAAGTGATTTCCTGGAGCGAGGGTTACGAGAAGTTCAAGGATCTGCTCGTGGATGGCGGGGTCATCGGCATGAAGGGCCGTTGCGAGAAGGACTCCCGTTCGGAAACCATTCGCATGACGGTGCAGGAGGTGAAGCCGCTGAAGCCCGTCAAACCGGAGAAACCCAATGGCAAACCTAAGCCCCTGGCTCTCTACATGGACGTGCTCAAGCACGGTCCCAAGGACCTCGATGCCATTCACAAGATCCTGATGGATCACCCAGGCGAGACGCCAGTTCACCTGCGCATCATGACCGCTTCTGGGGAAGAGGCCGTGCTTCGCGTGGGCCGCTCCCTGAATGTGGAGGTGAATGACAAGCTGCAGCAGGCGCTCAAGGCGTGGGTGAGGTGAGGGGGCATTTGCTGCCCAAGAAGCTCGTCTGCACCTGCCAAGGCCCGCGTTCCACGTTCTCACGAACGCCGCCACAAACACCCCAGACCTCAATGTAGCTGCACTCGTGAGAGTGTGGTCAGGCGACAAGTGTCCCAGCGTATTCGCCCCCGCTTCTGCACGTTCAACCACCCCTCCACCCCCCCCAAAAAAAAGGACAGGCATTCCCGAAGGAATTCCTGGCCCCAGAGATCTCGTGCTTCTAAGCGGCGACTTCAAATAACCTTCTTCCCGCTCCCCACTCCTCCTTACGGAGGGCCATTCCGCTGGGCAAAGGGCTTGACCGTGACAGGCGTTGTCGTGTTGTACCCGCGCTTGAACTTGCCGTAGGCATTGCCCACGTCGTTAAACTTCGGATTGTCCGTGTAAACGTTCGGGATCTTGTTGTAGCCCGGCTTGAGCGTCACCACCTTGCCTGTGGCGATTTCCACCGTGGCCCCAGCAATGCTGATGTACTTGCCCTGGATGGTGGAGTTGTCCACGAAGTACACCCGGCCGTTGGCACCTTCCGCAAAGAGGCGGACGACCTGGTCACCGTTCAGGTAGGAGTTGCCAATGCGGAGTTCACCATTCGGCCCCAGTGCGCTGATCTTCAGCACATCCCCTGCATTGATGTAGGAGCGGTCCAGCGTGATGTTGCCCTGCATGGCTTCGATCTCGATGTTCCGGGCCTCCAGCGTGGACTGGATGACGCTGATGTCTCCGCCGATAGACTCGAGGCGGAGCAGGGCATCGTGATCCCACCAGTTGCTCAGCACCTTGAGCTCAGAGGAGTTCGTGATGTTGATGTGGCGCTTGGCGGAGATGGTCAGGTTTTCCTTGGCCGTGATCTTCTTGTTCCCGTGGCCGTAACCATACCCATAACCGTAGCCGTAACCGGAACTGGTTTTGCCCTTGATGTTGACGTCGCGACCAGAGGCGATGTTGATGTTCTTGGCTGCGACATCGTGCTCGATCTTCACGTCCTGGCCAGCGCTGACGAGGAGGTCGCCCCAGATGGCAACTTCACCCAGAAGATTGACGTCTGAGGTGGAACCTGCAGCCACCAGCGAGAGATCCACCCAGCCGCCGTAGATGGCGAACCACTTCTCAAGCTCGATGTTGCCCTGATTGGAGAAGAGGACAAGGCTCTTCAATCCACTGTACCAGAGGTTCAGGGAATGCTCGTAGCTGACGGCATCATTGCCCGGGCCGAAGCTGTTGTCCCTGGCCAGGCGGATGTCGCCTTCGGCGGCGAGGATCACGTTTCTGACCCCGGATGAACCATACCCGAAGCTTAAGGTGGTGTTGGACGGGTACTCAAAGTAGGGAGTGCCGTTGATCAGCAGGCTGCCAAACTTGAATGCGGCCCATTTGCCATCGCCCTTGGATTCCAGATAGGGCTGGAAGGCGGTGTTCTCCACTGGGAGAGTGCGGCCAAAGCCGAAGTAGGTGAAGGGGGACTCCACGGTGGCATCGTAGATGACGCCCTCAGACGTGATGGTGGAGTTGGGCCCGCTGTTGTAGGCCGTGACGTGAGGATTGGTCTGAATGAGGGAGTTGTTGTTCAGCACCGTGGTGCCAGAAATGAGCGGCTGGAAGCCCTGGAAGGGGGTGGGGGTGGTGCCGGGAGGTGGGGTGTTGTTGTTTCCCGGAGGCGGGTTGTTGGGAGTCGTCGGGGGCGGGCTGGTGTCTTTAACCTGGACGTTCTTAAAGAGGTTCAGGCGAGTGTCGTTGGTGAGGCCGACAAGGGTGCCACGGCCGGGAAGCACAAAGCTGGTGGCGACCAATTTGCCCTTCTTGATCTCCTTCTGCTGATCTTCCACTGCCTGTGCGACCTGCATGAAGTTGGGCATGCCGGAGTCGTTGCCGCTGATCAGGTTGGAGGTGGAGAGGAGGAGCTTGAGATCAACGTCTACCGGTTCGGGGAATTGGATTTTGGCCTTCTTCGTGTTGCCAGCCTTCATGTCCTCCGCCTTCATGACGATCATCTGCCCGGCGTTGACGCTCCTGAAGTTGGACGGGTTCGAGTTGTCAATGAGATCCACGGAGCCCTCGATCACGATCAGCTTGATGAAGCCGCCGGGAAGGTACTCAAAGAGGCAGGTGGTGCCGGTGACGGCGGCGGTGACGGCGGCCGTGCGGACCTTGGCCCCGCCGATCTTCTTGGGCACCTGAAGCAGCAGCACCCCCTCGTTCAGGTCCAGCGTGCGCTGGTCTCCGCGCAGGGTGAAGCGGGAGTTCGCGCCCAGACGGGTCAGCGAGTTGTCAGGAAACTTGAGCTCGGCCCGGGATCCTTCGCCGGTGGCCACGGAGGTCACGGGGTCAATTTCACCGCCTACGGTGGCGTCCCTGGGAGCGACGTTCTCCTTGAGGACTTTGACGTCCTTAAAGAGCCGGGTGAACTCCGCCTTGGTGTAGCCTGCCGCAGACAGGCTGCCCGGCAGGAGCGGCGTGACTCCGGCGATTGCCAGGAGCAGGAGAGTGGGTTTCGATTTCATGGCGGGTGAGGGAAGCTGGCTTGGCGGAACTCGGAGGTCAGGTGAGGGGATGAGAACGATCGGCCGGCGATTTCTAGAACTTGAACTTCAGGGCAAGGGAGGGGCCTGCCAGTTGAGCTTCATAGTCGAAGGCCGGGCGGTTGCTCTCGTTCAGGCTGAAATTGTAGCTGGCTGTGATGTCCAGGCACTCGTAGGGCTGCCAGGTCAGACCGATGCCCCAGTTTTGGTACCAGTCCTGCCGACCGTCGAGATTGAAGTAGTCATAATAAGCGAGGCGATAGGAAACGCCAAGAAGCAGATCGCGCATGATTTTGTAAGTGTATCCGAACTGGGCGGAGTACTCGTGGCGTTGCAGGACGTCCGGCTCGGTATCGAGTGCGAGCGAGGCAGTCAGGTTGACGTTGAAACTGTTGAGGCGGTTAATCAGAAAGGACTTCTGGATGCCGGCCTTCAGATTGTGGGTCTGGTAGATGGCGGAGTCGCCGATGTCCTGCGTGATGCGCTGGTAGTAGTAGTGGACGTGCAGGATGGAGTTGGCCAGCTCCGGCATCAGCACCAGGAAGCCCGCTGCGGCCTCGCCGTCCTCGTAGTCGAGCTCGCTGAGGCTGTCATACCGATAGATGTGCTGGCCTGCGTACACATCGCCGTAGAATCGGCCATAGAGCTGCTGCTGCCAGCTCAGGTTCACGCCTCCAACAAAGAACCAGTCGTCGATTTCGCCTTCGCTCACGTTGGCGGCATTGTCTGTCCAGTATCCGCCCGAGTCCAGCCAGGCACGGAAGGGGTAGGACTTCTCTTGCCGCTTCAGGATGAGCTGCGCACCCAGATCGCTGTCGCCAGGAGAAGCGGGGGCGTACGCGTTGTCTTCTTCCAGCCCGGCGGAGGCGGCAGCGGCCTGGCTCTTGATCAGGGCCTGGCTGGCGGCGTCCGGGTTGACTGCGGACGAGGCGCGGGCCGGGTCGAGGAAGGTTTGCGCTGAGGCACCTGTCCCCCAAATGAAACCGAGACTTAGGGTCAGTAGTGAGAGGTGACGGGAGAAGGCAGGGATCATGAGTGTGTGGTGAGGAAAATTTGCGATTGGGCCAGAAGATGCGCAAAATGTGCCAAGATGAGAAACTAGAGAGCTTTTTTGGCGTTGTCCAGCATGGAATGGACGCCGGAAAGCAGGATCCACACCAGTTGCCAACCCCACTCAAAACACTCCGTGTCCGAACAACGTCGCCCGAACACCCTTTCTAGCGAAGCAACAACTTCGACGCAGTGGCTCATCTTGCCGCTCATGCTCGCCGTGGCAGGCATTCTGGCGGTGGCCTACAGCGTAGGGACCACGCGGCGGGCCTTGGATTCGCGCGACCGGGTGGTCCTTGACCAGTACCATCGCGAGGGGAGGAAGACGCCGGTCCGTGACGATATCGTCATTCTGGGGATCGATGATGTCAGCATCAAGCTGGACAGTGTGTGGCCAGAAGACCTCGAAGTGTCTCAAGCATTGCAACAGATGCAACAGCGGTACCCTTATCCGCGGCGGGTTTGGGCGCTTCTTGCCGACCGGCTTTTTCAGGCTGGGGCGAAGATGGTTTTCCTGGACCTTACTTTCTCCAAGAATGATCCAACCCCCGACGATGACCGCCTGCTTCATGAGGCGGTGGAGAAATATTCTGGCAAACTGATTCTAGGGGCGAAGTATGACAAATTCCAAGCCCGAGGAATGTCGCAGGTATTGTTGGCGGCCCCAGTTGAAGCGGTAGTGGGCCCTGGTGGCATGGCGAAGCACCATGTGGGGTATCTTAACTTTTTCACTTATGGAGATGACGTGGTGCGGACCTTGATGCCACGCGTGACCGCAGACAAAGCAGAGGGAATACTATTGGGAGAGGCAGGTCCTCCGAACCCTCTGGAGCAACCGCTACCTCACGTGACCATCGCGTTGGCAGAGGGGGTGCAACCGGGAAGCTCGCAAAACCTTCCCGAACCCGTGGCCATTCGCTTTTGCGACAGTGCTTCCTATCAAGAGGTGTCGTTACACGAGGTGTTCGTTGATTCCTTGTGGAAAAGCAATTTTCACGATGGTGCCGTCTTCAAGGACAAGATCGTGATGGTTGGGGCGTTTGCCACCCATCTACAGGACTTTCAGCGCACCCCTTTGGGCGAGATTGCCGGGGTGCAGTTGCACGCGCACACGCTTTCCGCCTTGATGGCGGGAGAATTTTTGACTGGCGCCCCGTGGTGGTGGATCGTGGCATCCCTCGGCACTGGTTTCATCCTGGCATGGGTATTGATCGTTGCAGTCAGACAACCCTTCGTGATTCTCATTGGCTTGGTGGCGGTCACTGTGTCGGTGTACTATGGATGCGCCTGGGCATTCGACGAGTTGGGCAGGGAGGTTTCCCCGTTGCCCTTCGGCCTTGCTCTGAACCTCTGTGGACTGACTGGGCTTGCGGGAAACTACTATCTGAAGCTGAGGGAGTCGCGCAAACTTTCGCGTTTCCTGGCGCGCTATACCTCCCCAGAGCTGGTTCGTGAAATGATGCGGGACCGCGAGGGAATCTACACAACACTGAAAGGCCGAAAAATGATGGTTGCCGTCCTCTTTTCAGACGTGCGGGGGTTCACTTCGAAGTCTGAGCAGATGGAGGCTTCGGACATGGTGAGGCAATTGAACGAATACCTCAACTCCATGGTGGCCGCAGTGGTTCAAAACCGCGGCATTGTCGACAAATTCATTGGAGATGCGGTGATGGCCCTCTGGGGAACTGTCAACTCAGACGGAGACGAGGAAAATGCCTTGAATGCAGTTCGTGCAGCAATGGCCATGCGACGGTCGCTGGCGAAATTGAATGCGGATTGGACCAATAGAGGCATGGATACATTCCAGTTCGGAATCGGCATCCATCAGGCAGAAGTCGTGGCAGGAAACATCGGCAGTGACTCCCCGCATGAAAAAATGGATCTCACTGTCATTGGTGATGGGGTCAATCTGGCCTCACGCCTGGAAGGGGTCACCAAGGAGTACGGGGTGGACCTGGTTGTCAGCGAGGCGGTGCGCTCCAAGTTGGGTGGCGCATTCCTGCTTCGCTCTACCGATCTCGTACAGGTTAAAGGAAAGAAGGTGCCCACGGATGTGTTCGCCGTTTTAGGGGAGGAAGGGACGCAACGTCCGCCGGGGCTGGAGACGTTTGAGGACGGTGTCAAAGCATACCGTGACGGCCGCTTCACCGAGGCATTGGGGCGCTTCAACCAGGCTGCAGACGAAGGGTTGGGGGACACCCTCACTCACGTGTATCAAGAGCGCTGCGAACACCTGATCAAGAACCCGCCGGAGAGCTGGACTGGCGTGTACGAGATGACTAAGAAATAGCCATCCCAGACTCCGCCATCGCCACCACCTCACCGGAGATGATTTTTGGCGGTTGGGAGATCAGTGCGGCGACATTCTTCATCACCCAGGCGGCTGCCAGGTGGTTCGAGGCAAGTGCGCTTTGTTCATCCTCGAAGATGCTCACGGCGCTGATGTCTCCGTCTCCCTCATCCACCGCGTAGTAGGCGATGAACTTCGGTGCCTGGCTGATCGTGGGAAGAAACTCCTCGTTGATCAGATCAATCAACCTCTGGGTTGATCCTGGGTGGATGCTATAGCGGCGGATGGTCACATGCATGGTTGTTCCCCCTATTGTTTTTTGTAACGGACGGCCGTTTCCATGAGCCTAAGAAGGGATGCGGAAACGTGTCAATACTCTTTTCTTTCGATTGGAATCTTTAATCTGCGTTGATAAAAACGAGGGGGGAGGGGGACTATTTCAGGCGGGTTTCCCGACCAGGAAAAAAAATTCCCGCTTTTCCAACGCTTCAGCCTGGCAGTGCCCCTTCCAGGGTGGGGGGAGTGTGTTGCAGTTGTTGCGAGTGTTGCAAAATTTGGGGCCGACTTTGTGGGGGCGGTAGGAGAGGCGCGCGACTCAAACTGATTTGCCGGCACGCCCGCCGGGTGTCCGCCGGGGACAGACCGGTTTAAGACCCCGTTTTGGCGACCTCAAGGGGTTGAGGAACCTCTGGACCTTGATTCTGCGACTTTGGACTCAAAAGGTCTTCACTACAGATTGCGCCGTTTTGCGACCTTCCGTGGCATCGCCAGCGGTGGGTCTCAGAAACCGTGGGTCTGAATAGGTGATGCCTGCGAACATTGGCGCGGGATCGAAGCGCCTGTAGCGCAGACTGGCAGTCTGCTATGCCGCCGATTGGCAATCGGCTGGGGCGCTTCAGCGGAAATGTGTAGTCTTCCCTGTAGAAGTCCCAGCCACTGTATCCCCGGAACCATACCCGGAGGCAAGATCCCACCTCCTTCTCTCCTATAGGTAATGGGGAGGAGTTCAGGCGAATGGCGGATTCTGAGTCGGCCAATCGTTGCCAGAGGGTTCGATGCCGGGTTTATGGAACTACATCGCCAGTTCTCCTTCGATTTGGAGATCTCAAGCCCTCCGTGAGGCAGAAATAGACGGTGCCTCCAACGCCCATTGCCTTCAAACCGGCATCAAGCAGGTCAAAACGGACCCCAGAGGGGCGATTTAGGCGCCGTTTGAGGCAGTATTCGGCGGTTGGATATTCCTTACGATGAAGCAATTGGCGAAAGTTCAGTGCTCGCCACGGGCCCTGGATCGAGAAACTGCCTGCGTGGCGGGCAAAGTGTTCGGAAAACTCAGAAGAAA
>NZ_BATQ01000072.1 GCF_000739635.1 Verrucomicrobium sp. BvORR034
AATAAGCCTTGGTGGGGGTCTTTGGAGGAGGATGGTGAAGATCAGCCTACGTGGATGATGAAGGGCGTTGATCGTCGACAACTGATGGCTCGATTTGTGGTTGCGGGTTGTCTTCTCTTGCCTGGAGTTCAAAAAAGTTTCTAGGCAAGCTGCGAGAATCTTCTCCGGTTAGCATTTCCACGGGGCGCTCGCCCCAGGTGCCCAAATCGCTCCAAAAGTAGTTTGCTTTGTAACCTGATGTAGCTAGCCACTTTGCAAATGCGATCCCGCGATCCGTCAGTCCTACTTGACCTCTAAGGTCAATTGTTAGCAATCCCGCATCAGCTAAGCGTTCACTCATTCTTGCCACACTGAAGTAGCCGCCAGCTTCGTTTCGATTCCCGTTTAGGTTGATTGAAAGTTCATAGCGAATTCCCATGTTGAACGAAGCCTCCCGATGGATGCTTGTGCCACTCTCCATCATGAGTATTAGGAACTGCAGTGCAGCATTGTCCAGTAGACTTGCTATCACTCGAAACTGGTCTTCCGGCCTTATTGGGGTTTCCGCCAAGATTGCAACGCGACGTCCTTGGGCTTGAATAGCAGATCGGATAGCTGTTGTGCACGCTCCAAGTGCCGATTGTAAAGTCCCGGCACTTGGTGGTTGATAGGTTGCGGCGCTCACTCCCGCCAAGTCTGAGGGAAGGCGGATGTTTTTGGTCCGGTCATATACAATAAATGTGCGTGTGCGGCCCAATGCACCCATGAAGAGGCCGAGCTCGAATACTACATTGTCTCGCGGCGAGGCGGATTCGGTGCCGCGGCTCAATGTCAAGTCATCAGCCGTTAGTATGAGAATTGCGAAATCAAACTCGCTCAAGCGACTGACAAGGGTCTCGAGAGTGCCAGTGCTCAGCCCGAATACCCCTTGGCTCCACAAGATTGCCTCAGCATTATGATCCAAATTGGCCTGGAGTGCCTCGGCAATAGGCAGTCCTTCGCTCGACGAGCCGATAAAGACAACTGGTCTGGTGGATGTTCTCATCTTGATTCAGGTACTTGCAAAGTGGCGTCGGGAAAAGAAGATCATCAAGGTTTACCCTAAGAAGGTAAACTGGGGATAAAGTTGATCTCAAGAGAGGGCTTGTGCATTGAGTTCCGTTAACGGGGGCGTTTGATGTGACCTAGAATCCGAAATATTTGTGCGAGTTGACGTTGATCGTGTGGTTTTGGGCTAGTCTCGATCTTAGGCATCGAAATTCGGACGTGACCCGAGAGTTTCCTTGTCTATATTGCGCATTTGTGACGACGGTTTGGTGCGCGTCGTCACACTGAAATTGATAACCTCACCTAGGGGAGGGAGAGGGATTCGCCGTAGGGCTTGTAGCGGCATCCTCTTCGAGGAAGAGCTTCGAGTCTGGTTCGTCTCGGTGGTGATTCTCGTCGTGATCACCCAAGTGGGTGGAGTTGCCTTGATTTCTTCAGGCCGCAAATCCAGGGGGCCGCCTGTACCCAGGGTCTGCGTCCACTTCGTGGCCTTCGCCCCTGGGCTGGGCTCTTTGGGCCTTTCAGGCCCGGGCGCTTCTGGGCTGGATGGTTCCTTCACGTTGTTCTGCCGTCACCTTGAGCATGGTCGCGTCCGCAAGGGTTAGCGATTATCTCGCGGGAGGAGGTGCCTCGTTTTCGGCCACCCTGGCGGAGGGAGAGGGATTCGAACCCCCGGAAACTTACGCTTCAACGGTTTTCAAGACCGCCGCCTTAAACCACTCAGCCATCCCTCCAATTGGTGCTTCCCAAACTCGCAGTGCGAACACCGGCGGCTGGGGCAGGGCGGAGTCTAGCGCAGGTCGTGCGTATGAAAAGCAGAAAAGCAAATTCCTGCTTGATTTTCATTTTGGGGCTGGCATGCTCCACGCCCACTCATTCACATTCACGTATTCTGTAACGATTACCATGGTTGTCATCCGACTCCGCCGCGAAGGCACGAAAAACCGCCCGTACTACCGCATTGTGGCCGCTGATCAGCGGTTCCGTCGTGATGGCCGCTTCCTTGAAATTCTGGGCACGTATGATCCGCTCAAGGGCAAAGACAACGCCGAAGTGGACGTCGAGAAGGCCAACGCCTGGATCGCCAAAGGTGCCCAGCCCACGGAAACCGTGCGCAGCATCCTGAAGAAGGCTGCCGCCGCTGCTCCCAAGGCCTAAGCGCTGGCAGTTTTGCTGTTTTTTGTCCGCCGCGCTGGTTTGTCCAGTTCGCGGCGGATTTTTTGCGTTCTGTTTCAGCAGGATGGCGGGAAGGGGAGTTTCGGTTTAACCACAGAGGCGCAGAGGGCACAGAGGAAGGCCAAACTTCAAACTTCAAGATTCAAAAGCCAAAGCTCAAGAGAGAGAACCGAGGCCCTGGGTTTTGGGGCCAAGGTGGAGTTTGGGAGGCTATAGGGGGCGAAACTGGACTTTCACTTTTTACTATCCGCTTTTAACTTCCCACGCTCCCTTACCCCCATGGACGCCCCTGAAGCCCTTCGCGAGTTCCTCATGTACGTGGTGGCGAATCTGATCGAGCACCCCCAACAGGCGAGCATCGCCGTGGGGACGACCAGCGCGGGGGCAATTTCGTATCGGATTCAACTCGCGCCGGATGACGTGCGGCGGGTGATCGGGAAGAACGGGTTCACGATCAGTGCCATCCGCTCCCTGGTGAACGTGGCCGCCCAGAAGCACGGCGTGAAGGTGTCTCTGCGCGTGGATGGAGTCAGGGAGGAAGAGGAGACCAATTGAGACAGGATTAACAAGATGGAGTTCAGAAGCTTCGAAGTCTGGGGCTCGACAGGGTTCAAAGCGCAATCACTCCAGCGTCTTCTGCGGCTGGAAATCTGAAGTCCTAATCCTGTTAATCTTTAAAAAATCTTGTTAATTCTGTCTAGAAGAGCCTCAGCCTGAGGGGTATAGGTCCGCCCGAAGAGGTTGAAGTGGTTCAGGATGTGATAGAGGTTGTAGAGGTCGCGGCGCTGTTCCCAGCCGGGCTGGCGGGGCCAGGTGGCGTCGTAGCCTTCGTAGAAGGAGGGAGTGAAGCCGCCGAAGAGTTCGGTGAAGGCGAGGTCGCATTCCCGGTCGCCGTAGTAGCTGGCGGGGTCGAAGATGACGGGGAGGCCGTGTTCATCGAAGGCAGCGTTGCCGCCCCAGAGGTCGCCGTGGAGGAGGGAGGGGACCACGGTCGTGCCTGCAAAGAAGGCAGGAAGATTCTCCAAAAGGCGGTCGGCACCGGGGAGGCTGAGCCCCTTCTGCCGGGCGAGGCGGAGTTGAAAGCCGAGGCGTTGATCCCGCCAGAAGTCGATCCAGGAATCGGTCCACGCGTTGGGCTGCGGGGTGGTGCCGATGTAGTTGGCGTGTTCCCAGCCAAACTTGCCCTGCGGTGAGGTGACCCGGTGGAGGGCGGCCAGTTGCTCGCCCATGCGGCGGAACTGATGGGAAGCGCCTTTCTGGAGGTTGATGTACTCCAGGACCAGGAAGCTGGAATCTTCCCAGACGTCCCACACGATGGGTCTGGGGACGCGGAGGGTGCCGGTGGCAGCCAGCTCGCGGAGGGCGACTGCCTCAGCTTCGAACAGGTCCACCTGGCTGGCGGTGTTCACCTTCACGAAGTAGGGCGTGAGGGCTACGAGGACATAACTCTGATGAATGTCCCCGCCAGGGACGGGGCGGATCTCACAGGCGCCGAGGGGCGAACCCGTGGCGCTCGTGATGGCGGTGCGGACGCGCTCTGTCAGGGAAGATGTCACCCTTTTAGAGACAGGATTAACAGGATTTTTGTCAGATTAACAAGATGGGGACTTGGGTTTTGGGGTAAGGGGAGAGGGATAAGGGTTTTTCGACAGAATTAACAGAATTTACGGAATTGGGTTTTGAGATTTCCGGCTGTTGGTGGAGCTGAGGCAACTGCCTTCTGAATTCCGTTAATTCTGGCCAAGCCCTTCTCCCTTGACCCTCTTCCCTTATCCCTGGCTTTGCACTTCTTTCACCAGGTTGGCGCAGCCGTCCTCCAGGAGGTCCAGGACGAGTTCGAAGCCGTCGGGACCGCCGTAGTAGGGGTCGGGGACTTCAGTCTGGCTGTGGCGGGTGGTGTAGTCGCAGAAGAGCTTGATCTTGGCGGCGTACTTGCCTTCGCGGTCGAGGCGGCGGACGTCGCGCAGGTTGTCTTCGTCCATCACCAGTACGAGGTCGAAGTCGGCCAGATCCTGGGCGGTGACCTGGCGGGCGCGGTGGACGAGCTGGATGCCCCGGTTCGCGGCGGCGGCGGTCATCCGGGAATCGGGAGGATTGCCCGCGTGGAGATTGATGGTGCCCGCGGAGTCCACCTCGGCCTTGTCTAAGACGCCAGCGGCGGCGAGCTGGTGCTTCATGACGCCTTCAGCGGCGGGCGAGCGGCAGATGTTGCCCATGCAGACGAAGAGGAGGCGGTTCACTGAAGTAAAAAGTAGTTGGTAAAAAGTGAAAAGTGCTGGGACTGCGTGAGCAGTGGGCAGCGTTACTCGCAGCTGCGGACGCTGATCTCCTCTAGCGCGGCTTCGATCTCGGCCAGGCAGTTCACGAGGCGGACGTCGGGGACGCGGAGGGCCTGGTAGTAGCCGTAGGCGGCGCGGCCTCCGATGAGGAGGGCGGTGCGGGCGGGCATCATGCCGCGGAGCTTGGTCAGCTCATTGGGGACGTTGGGATCGTCCGAGGGGTACACCATGCTTAGGGCGACGGCGCGGGCCTTGCGGATCTCCACGCAGGCGGCGATTTCTTCTGCGGGAAGGGAGGGGCCGAGATAGGTGACGCGCCAGCCCAGATCCCGGGCGGCGGCGGTGGCTAGCAGGGCGCCCACCTCGTGGATCTGTCCAATGGGGGTGGTGACGAGGAGTTCGGGGGCGTTCGGCCGCAGTTGGTAGTTCCGCGCACCCAGTGCAAGGAAATCCCGCACCACGCTGGTGGCCAGGTGCTCGTGGGAGACGCGCATCTCACCGCGTCGCCACGCCTCGCCGACTTCGTTGACCAGAGGGGCAATGATGCGGAGCAACACGGTGCGCTGGCCGTAGCGCAGGCGGGCCTCTTCCAGCAGATCGCTGATCACGGCGGTGTCCAGCACCTGCACGGCTTCCTTGCAGCGCTGCAGGCACTGCTCGGCAGAGTCGTGTGAGAGATCCTGCGGAAGCGGTGCGGCGGCTGGGGCGGGGGAGACCTCTTTCTTGTACAGGCCGTAGAGCTCATCCAGGCAGAGGCAGGAGATTTGGCTGATGCGGTGGCCGCAGTCCGTCAGTTCCTTCAGCAGGCGCAGACGCTCGATTTCCTCGTCCGAATACAGGCGCCGGTTGGAGTCTGTCCGTTTGCAGCAGATCAGGCCGTACCTCCGCTCCCACACCCGGATGGCGTGGGCCGTCAGGCCGGTGCGGTGGCACACAACCTTGATGGGGTGGCGGAGTTCTTTAGAAGCGACTACCATGCGGGGAATAGAAAAAGGGAGAGTACAGCTAGCGTTTTACGTGCGGGATTCGGACCGGGAAACAACGGATTTTCCCAGGCGGGGCCCCATGAGAAACGACATCGAACAAAACAGCAAACACCAATATCAGTTTGCGCGGAAAACGGGCAAAAACTGTGCTGGTCAGGGTTGGATACGGGTGGGAGAGCTTCTTGGTTCGTAGTTCTTGGTTGGGTGGGGTTGGAGTTTTCAGTTTTCAGCCTGTCGGGCCCCAGGCACTGAAGTTTGAGGTTTGAAGTTTGGCTTTTGCAGTTTCTCCCACATCCCCGGTTGCTTCCGGGCCTGATCTGCTTTGAGTGCGGCCCCATGCTGAACTACGTCTGGTCTTTTCTGCTGCTCACGGGCCTGGTGGCGGGCGCGCTTTTTGGGAAACTGGACGTGCTGGTGGCGGCGCTGCTGGAGCGGAGCAAGGACGCGGTGCTGGGCATCGCCTTGCCGCTGGCGGGCACCATGATGCTGTGGCTGGGCATTCTGCGGGTGATGGAGAAGGCGGGGCTCATGGAGGTGGTGGCGAAGCTGCTCTCACCCATCCTGCGCCGCATCTTCCCCGATGTGCCGCCCACGCACCCTGCGATGGGGGCGATCACCATGAACATCGCCGCCAACATGCTGGGGCTGGGCAATGCCGCCACGCCGCTGGGGCTGAAGGCGATGGGCTACCTCCAGGAGCTCAACCCGCAGAAGCAGAGCGCGACGAATGCCATGTGCATGTTCCTGGCGCTGAACACGGCCGGGTTCACGCTCATCCCCATGGGGGCGATCATCTACCTCAGCTCTGGCGGGGTGAAGGATCCGTACGCCGTCATCGCGCCCACGCTCATCGCCACCGCGTGTGCCTCCATCACCGCCGTGCTCATGGCGAAGTTCCTGCAGCGTCTGCCCTCCTTCCGCGTGCTGCCGGATGAAGTGACGGCTGATGCTGCCAGCGATGGCGCGGGCAAGTCTGATGCGACGACCAGCACCACGGATGCCGCTCCTGCGGCCAAGCCCTTCCGCCTTTCTCCCATGCGGGCCATCCTGCTCTCCATCGTCTGCGCCCTCTTTGCCCTAGGCGGGGCCATGGAGTTCTCCAAGGACTTTCGCGCCTCCGTCTTGCGGGCCACTGGCATGGAGGCCGTGATCTCTGCCGCTGAGCAACGGGCAGCCGAGGCCAAACAACGGCAGGAAGTGCTCAAGGCCGAAGCTGCGGCTGCGGCGGTTGCGAACCCTGCGGAAGCCTCTGCGGTGACCGCCAAGGCCACCGCACCCGCTGACACGTCTGAGTGGCGGAAGGCGCTCAAGTCTGTCTCCGTGCTGGCCATTCCCATCGTCCTGCTGGTTGCCGTGGTCTGGGGCCTCTTCAAAGGGGTCGCCGTGTACGAGGAGATGGTGGAAGGGGCCAAGGAGGGCTTCGGCGTGGCGTTGCGCATCATGCCCTTTCTTGTGGTCATGTTTGCCGCACTGACGTGTTTCCGGGAGTCGGGGGCGCTGCTGTTGTTGCAGTCGGCGGTGCGCCCGCTGCTGGATTTCATTGGCATGCCCGTGGAGCTGCTGCCGCTGGCCATCATGCGGCCGCTGAGCGGTTCCGGCTCCTCCGGCATCCTGAACGAGATCATCCTGCACCCGTCCTCCACGGACACCCTGCGCTATACTGCCGCCATCCTCTACGGGTCCACGGAGACCACCTTCTATGTGCTGGCGGTGTACTTCGGCAGCGTGAGCATCCGCCGCAGCCGGCATGCCCTGGCAGCCGGATTGTGCGCCGATACGGTGGGCATGGGCATGGCCGTTCTGCTGGGCCGTCTCATGTTTTAGCTGGGGACGTCGAGGTAAAACAGGCCGCTCCACCCAGGTGGGGCGTCAGCAGACAGGTGCTGAGGCCGTCTGGTTCCTCGTACATTCATTGTGTTCACGAGGTTTCATTGAACCGGGTGGAATCTCCTCCGGACTGGTGAAAATGTGATCAAATTAGGCGCGTGGGTCCTGACGGGTTCCGGTACAAATGTGACCATGTGCCGGTACGGCGGGCAGCACGGCACACGCGGTGCTGACGGGACGTCTCCGTTCCCCCGTGACCAGGTGAAGGTGTGAGCCAGTCGTGCGGTGTGCCGTCGGTGGCGGGGGGCGAAGCAGCGCCCATCCCATGAAACACCCTCGCCACCCCCGTGCCTTCCGCCTTTGCCTTGCTCGATACACTGCGCTTCTTGCCGTGGGCCTTGGCCTGCTGGCCGCCCGGCTCCCCGCCCAGACCCTGACGTGGGACACCGCTCCAGCCTCTGGCGGGGTGCAAAACGGCAACGGCACGTGGAACACCACGGTGGCGAACTGGATTGACTCCGTCTCCGGAAACAACGTGCTGTGGACCAACAGCGGCCTGGAGGTGGCGCAGTTCGGCAGCACCACGCCGGCGAACCCCAGTGTGGTCACGGTCTCTGGCAACATGAACCTGAAAGGGCTGGTCTTTCTGCCGCTGGGGATCACCACACCGGTGGCGGGCAACCAGTACAGCATCAACGGATCGGCTGCCAACACGGTGCTGAACTTTGGCGATGGCGGCTATATCGAGATGGCTGACTTTTCCTCCGGTGGCTCCCAATTTGCCGCCTTGGGTGCGAACATCGCGATTCAAGGAAGCAACCTGACCATCCGCAAGACCGCGGGCAGCGGCACGGTCACGCAGTTCCTGAATCTCAACATGGCGTCCAACCCCAACCTCACGGGCACGCTCACCATCGGCAGCTACATCTATCTCGGCGTCACATCGCAGGCCACTATTGGTAATGTCAGCTCCATTGTCGTCCAGACCAACGGCACCCTCACGCTGGGGCCGACTAATGCGACCTTCAACCAGGCGATCACGGCTGCGGGCTATGCGCACGCTTACGGTGCCATCCGTATCTTGGCCTCAAACGTGACTCTGTCCGGCGGGATCACCATGACGGGTGACATGGGCATCCTCACTCACTCGTCCAACACCGGCATCTTGATCAACTCCGCCATCACCGACGGAGGGAACGGCTATGCGTTTCACCGGTACTCCCTGACCAAGAACGATGGCACATTCACTCTCACTGCCGCGAACACCTACGGCGGCAAGACCGTGCTGGGGCGCAACATGGCTGGCTACACCGGAGGCATCACCATTCTCGACTTTGCCGCCACGGGCGCACCCGTGCAGGACATCCTCTACAACGGATTGACCACGGCCGGGGGCCTGGAGTTTGCCGGATCTCCCGTGGCGAGTGCCATCGGCAGCTCGCTGCTCATCCTCAATGGCAAGGCGGGGACGGACAATGTGCAGCGTTTTGGCAATGTGTCCGTCACCGGATTGAAAGGGGATATCCAGGTGAACTCCGGCGCAGGAGGCAGTATGACGCTCCAGCTCGGCACCATCACCCGCACGGGCGCGGGCATGATCTCCTTCACCGGTCCCGTGCAGGGCAGCATCACCACCACCACGGTGGATGGTTTCCTCGGACCCTGGGCTACTTATAAAAGCGGCACGGGCTATGCCACCTGGGCTCAAGTATCATCCGGCGTTGTCACCGGCTTCACCGGCAGCACCACGCACGCCACGGGAGTGGCCCAGGCCAGCAATGTGGCCACGCATCTCACGATTGGCAGCACCTCCACGGGAGTGGTCACCCCAGAAGCCGCGGTGAGCTACCTTGCCACGGTATCGATGACGGATACCGCGAGTAATCGCACCGTCGCTATCGGCAACGGCAACACGTTGCGGCTGGCGGCTGTGGGCGGCGTGCAGATTGCCTCGGACGCGCGGAATCTCACCATCGGTGAACTTGGTGTCAGCAGTTTCCTTTCCGCCGGCGGTTCTTCAGCTGGTGCTGGGCAGCTCTATCTGACCAACAACTCCACCACCTCCCTGCTCACCATCCACTCAGGTATCACCAACAACGCCGGGGGCGGTGCGGTCAACGTCCTCATCAATGGGGCAAGCGGCTCCACCACCGTGCTCACCGGCACGGGCAGCTACACCGGGGGCACCACCATCGCCAGCGGGGCGCTGGAGATACGCAACGGGGCCGCCCTGGGCACCTCCGGACTCATCTCCGTTCAGGATGGCGCCTCCCTGCGGCTGTCTGGTGGCATTACCTTGAACCGTGCCGTCACCCTCTCCGGGATCGGCACCTCGGTGGCTGTGGAGGGCGCCCTGCGGAATGTCAGTGGGGACAACACGATTTCCGGGCTCATCACCCAGTTGACCTCCACCACCATCAGTTCCGATGCGGGCACGCTGCGGCTTCAGGCGGCCACGGCCGCCACCAATGCCATCACCGGCACCTTTGCCATCGCCTTCGGCGGACGTTCCAACATCATCGTGGACGGCCGCATCAATGTCGGCACCGGAGGCGTCACGAAGACCGGCAACGGTACGCTCATCCTGAATGGCGACAACAACTTCACCGGCAACGTCACGATCAACGGCGGCGTGGTACGGGTAGGGCATGTCAACGCCCTAGGCAACAACGCCGGCACCTTTAGCCTCACGGATATCAATACCGGCGGGACGCTGGAGCTGACAGGCGGTTTGACACTCTCGGCAGAACCCATCTCGCTGGGCAGTACGGGATTCAACAACACCGGCGGCATCCGGAATGGCAGCGGGGACAACACCCTCACAGGACTCATCACGGTGGACAACACCTCGCGCATCGAGTCTCAAAGCGGCACCCTCACCCTGGATGTCGCCTCGGGCAATGCCATCATCAAGGACAACAGCGGCAGCAACCGGTCGCTCACCTTTGGCGGGGCGGGAAACATCGTGGTGCTGGATGCGATTGCCCGGCAGAATACCGGAGCCTTTACCGTCACGAAAGACGGCACGGGGACCCTCATCTTGAAGGCGGTGAACACTTATGACGGAGCCACGACGGTGAATGCGGGCGAGATGCATCTGGACTACACCGGTCTGGCCACGCCCACGAACCTGCTCTACAACGGCCTGTCAGCCCCTGGGGCGCTCCGGCTCGCGGGCGGCACGCTCCGGCTCACAGGCAAGACGGGCGGCGGAGTCAGCACGTCCCAGCACTTTGGGAACTTCTCCATCGGCATTGGCATGTCGAACCTGAAGCTCGTGCAAAACGGCGGGGCGGGCGTCACGGTGGATCTAGGAAACCTCGCGCGGGGCAACTCGGCCAGCATCCTGCAGATCGACGCGGTGACGGATGCGCCTGATACCACTGGCACGGGCGGCCCCATCAATCTCACCACCACCGGAGGCGTGGACAACGCCATCATCAGCCACGACGGCATCGTCTCCTTCACCTGGGGGAAGAGCGACTGGGCGGCCACCACGGCCAAGTCGGGTGACCGCCGGCGCATCGTCGGGCTTTCCAGCATCGAGGACGGCTACACCGCGGGCGCGGCCACCTCCCTGGCTGGCAATGCCGATGTGGTGATGGGGGCGGGCGTGATCCAGCTCAGTGACTCCACGGACATCACCAGCCTGCGGTTTAATGCAGCGCAGAGCAGCTACCTTGGTATGGGCACCGGGGTGATCCTGACCACCGGCGGCATCCTCGTGGGGGAGGGCGTGGGGGCGAATACGACCTACATCGACGGCG
Source organism: Verrucomicrobium sp. BvORR034 (assembly GCF_000739635.1). Taxonomy (GTDB): domain Bacteria; phylum Verrucomicrobiota; class Verrucomicrobiia; order Verrucomicrobiales; family Verrucomicrobiaceae; genus Verrucomicrobium. The sequence goes on from NZ_BATQ01000072.1 coordinate 11,062, forward strand.
GCATCCTCCGCAGTGCCTCCACCGGCACCAGCTTTGACCTCGCCGATCTCGTGGTCATCCAGAACAACACCCAGGGTGATCTTGTCATCAGCTCTGTCATTGCCAACAACGCCACCGCTGCCAGCCAGACGACGCTGACGAAGGCCGGTGTGGGCACCGTGGTGCTGGAGACGGCGGTGCACACCTTCACCGGGACCGTGTCGGTGGTGGAGGGCACGTTGTGGCTGAAGTCGGGCAGCATCAACAGCGGCACACAGTTCACGATTGGCGGTGGGGCCGCCAGCGGCAAGCTCAAGGTCGGGAATAACACGGCCAGCCTCACCCTGCAGGGCGACTGGCTGCGCACGGAAGGCTACGGCACGGCGAACGCTGTGGTCGGCGGTGGCACGTTTGTTTCCAAGATTGTCATCGACTTTGACGCCCTGGTCAGTGACTTCCGGCGCGGCACCATCGGCGGCACCGGCCTTTATGAAAACAACATCGGTGTCGAGGTGTCTGCCAACGCGGCGCTGCTCCAGCTCGGGGCAAACAATACCTATGCAGGCAGGACCACCATTCAGCGCGGGATCGTAGAGGTGGAGACACTGGCGAACACCGGGCAGACCAGCTCGCTCGGGACAGGGGATTTCGGTGGAGATGCCAGCAACTCGATCATCTATCTGGCCGGTCTTTCGAGTGGATCGGGCCTCACGGTGGAGTCGACCCTGCGTTACGTGGGCTCCACGAACTCCGTGACCAACCGTTCTGTGCAGATCAACAACAACGGCACCCAGTCGGCCATTGCCGCTGCAGTGGGCATCATTGAGAACACGGGCACCGGCACGTTGCAATTCACCTCGCTCTTTACCGCGGCGGGGACCAACACGAACGCCCGCAAGCTCCGGCTGACCGGCACCAATGCGGGTGACAACCGGATCGTTGGCATCAGCGATGTCGACGGCACGATCAAGACTCAGATTGAGAAGACCGGTGTCGGGACCTGGGGCATCACTGGCAGCAATACCTACAGCGGGGGGACGGCTGTGACTGCGGGGATTTTGCAGGCGCTCAATACGGCGGCGGTCGGCACGGGCTCCGGCTCTGCGACCGGCACGGGCATGGTCACGGTGGCGGCAGGGGGTACCCTGGCGGGGACGGGACGGGTGGCTCCCGCTGCAGGAAATCATGTCACGGTCAGTGGCAAAGTCTCCGTGGGGGATGCGACGCTCGCGGTGGCTCAGGCCAGCCGGTTGGAGATCGCCACCAGCGGCAGCGGCGTGCTCACCTTCAAAACCGGGAGCACCCTGGCGCTGGACTTGTTCACGGGCGTGGGATTGGGAAATAACGACGGCGTTGCCACGGCGTCGGACGTCATGGTGGTGAATGGCTCGTTGGTGATCGAGAGCGGTGCTACTCTCGTGTTGGGGAATCCCAACCAGATGATGGAATGGACGGCCAACGATTCCTGGAAACTCTTTGACTGGAGCGGGCTGAGCTCCCGCACCGGGGAGTTTAGTGTCCTGTCGCTGCCAGCCCTGGGTGGGGGATTGTCGTGGGACACGAGCAAGCTCTATGTGGACGGGACGATTGCTGTGACGGCCGTGCCCGAGCCGGGGAGGATGATGTTGTTGGTGTTGGCGGCGGGCGTGGTGGGGTGGCGGCGGAGGAGGGGAGGTAGTTCGGTAAGACGGTGATTCGGTAATTTAGTAAGTCGGCGGGGCGGAGGTAGAGTGACGATGATGGCGGTTCGTGAAAGTGACGCTGCAGACGCTTCAGTTAGTGCCTCCTCACTTCGACAACTACAAGGGCACTGGGTGGTTGGGAGTCAAAGACCGGTGGGAGTGTGCAGCGGCGGGGGCCATCAGCCTGCCTGCTCCCCCGTAAGATGGGCGACGTTCCCTCTGCCTGATCCGCTTCCAACACCGGTTGTAGTTGTCGACGTGAGGAGGCACAATTTGCGGCATCTTGCGGCGAACGTCAGTCAGCGCATGACATCAGGTCCAACCGACGTGGAGGTGTTGATAAAAATGGGCCGATAGCGGGTGCTGTCGGCCTTCCCACCTGATCATCCTCTTTGGAGGTACCCAGGGTCTCCGTCCACTTCGTGGCCTTTGCCCCTGGGCTGGGCTCTGTGTGCCTTTCAGGCCCAAATCCTCTGAGGGGACTTACTGGGGGCTGAGCCAGAGTCGGTTCCTTGGCGGGCACAGATTTCCCGGTCTGTAGCGGAGCAGCATTTTTGATGTTCAACCATCCTGTTGGTCGCGCCCCCTTAACCCTTGCCCCTTATTCCTTCTCCTTCACCTTCCTCGGTTCGGCAAAGATCACGTTCTTCACCAACATTTGACCGAGGGGGAGGTTGCTGCGCATTTGCAGCAGTTCATTGGTCACGTCCTGGGTGAGCGTGATGTGGCCGATGCGGAAGATGCGGAACGTTTGATCGGAGCCCGTGGCGCGATCGGCGCTGAGGGTGGCGGTGAGGTCGTTGCCATCGAAGAAGGCGCGGATCTCCACGTCGCTGTCCAGCTTGGCGGCTGAGAAGACAATGTTCAGATCATACGTGCCAGCGGGGAGGCTGGGCACGGTCCACTCGGCCACGCCTAGGGAGAGCGTTTTTGCGGAGGGGTCTGCGGGAACGCCCTGTACCTTGGCCGTGCTGGGATGCAGCACCAGACCGGGTCGCTTGCCCATGCCTTGGCCGGGACCGGGAGGGCCTGGAGGGGGAGGCGGTGATCCGGGCGCTGTCACCATAGGGGTGCCGCCGACCACAGGAGGAGCAGCAGGCTGGAGCGCGGTATAAGGCATGGCGCCACCGTTGGAGATCAACTGCTTCACCTGCTCGATCTCCTTCTCCACCGTCTTGGCGTCAGACAGGCGGGCACGGGCGCTGAGCTGCTGGCGGAGCAACTCCAGCTGGCGCATGTAATCCTGCAGAACCGGGGCGTGAAGGCGGCGGAGGTTGGACTTGTAGGTGGCGTCCAGCGTGTCCAGTCGGGACTGAAGGCTGGGTGATGCGGAGGCTGCGGGAACGGCTGCCGTCGCAGCGGAGGCAGAGGCGGGCGCGCCAGCCGGTGCAGAAACAGGAGCCGGTGCCGGTGCAGGACTCTGCGCTTGCAGGGCCAGAGAAGGCGCGGACAAGGAAACAACCAATGCCGCCACCCGGCACAGGCCAGGAAGGTGAGAAGGCTGGGAAATGGAGGAAAGGGGACGCATCACGCGGTTCGCTGGTCAGTTCGCGGTCGTGTTCGTGTTCGCGGGGGGCGCAGGCTTTTCCTGGTCGGGTGAGACCGCCCAGGCCCCTGGCGGGATGGGGCGCTGCCGGGCCTGCTTCTCGCGTTCCTTGAGATTGGAGAGGGTCATTTCCTCGAAGCGGCGGGGATTCTTTGCCCGCGCGGTGGGCGTGTTCACACAGGCGAGGCCGTTGTCCACCAGGACACCGGCGAAGTCGCCCACGCCCTCGAGCTGCACAGCCACCAGCAGGTGACCGTCCGGGTCCTTGGTGCCGCGGGTCAGGATCTTGAGGGGGCGCCCTTGGAGGAATGCGTCGGTGAAGACCTGTGCCTGCTTGCCCAGGAGATAGATGTCATCCGGTTCCAGGCCAAAGTAGTCACTGCACATCTTGACCTGTGCCCCACCGTGGACGGAGAGGGGCGGGCAGGTCACCCACAGGAGGCGGACGGGCACGGACTCACCCTGATAGCTGACCAGAAATTCATCGCCCGTATTGTTCACGCTGGAGATGTAGGTGGCCCCCTCCCATTCCTTGAACCCTTGTCCACGCAGGCTGGTGGTGGGGGGGGCCGCATTGCTCACGGCACTGATGCGATCAGGTCGTTCCAGCAGGCGTTGGGCGGCGCGAGTCTCCACCTGAAGGTCGGCGACGGCCTCTTCGTCATTTCGGGCGTGCGCTTGTTCTGCCAGTTTGTTTACCTTGTCGATGTAGGCATCCACGTACGGCTTGATGGACTGCTGGATGCGGGCCACCCGGCTCTCATTGATCTTGGTCACCTCATCCACGGCCGGGGCAGGGGGCGTGCTGCCATCCGGAGGAGCTGCGGGAGGAGGGGTGTCACCTTCCTTCGCGGGAGTGAGGCGCACTTCCTTCAGCCGCATGACCCCGCCAGAACCGCGCGTGCGGGTGATTTTTACCGCGAACCTGGCAGAGGTTCGGTTCAGCGTGATGGGGGCGAGCTGGAGGTAGGCAGGCTTGTCCCAGCCTCCAGTGTCGGCTACCTGTCCGGCACGGCGGTTCATGGCCGCACCTGCCAGACTCGAGTCTTCGTAAAATTCAAATTCGCCTCCGGTGATCTGGTCTTCACTCACCGAGTAGATGCTCATGCGGGTGGGCGGATCGCCCATGGGAGCGACGGAGTAGGTCACCACCACATTGTACTTCCCTGGGACCATCTTTTGCACATCCCAGACGGCGATGCTGCCCACGGTCTTCCAGTTGGTCAGGTCGCCCGCGGTCCGGTCATAGGAAACGGTGCCGCTGGGCCGGGCATCGGCCGCCTTTAGCACCACCACGTTTGAGAGGGTGGGATCGTCCAGGGACTTCGCGTACAGATCCGCCAGCTCCTGGCGCAGACGCTGAGCGGTTAGGGCCTGCTCGTAGTCGCCCTCCCCACCCACCTCGCGGGACAGATTGCCCAAGGCCACGGCATATTGTTCCGCCAGTGTTTTGGAGGACGCCAGGGCGCGCAGGGCATACTGCTGTCGCAACTGGCTCAGTTCTACGGGTTCTCCGGGGATGACGGCGGCGGGCGGTGTCGGGGCCGCCGTCGGTGGTGCTTGGGCGAGAGAGAGGCTGACGAAAGTCAGGTGCGGCAACAACAGCAGAGCAAGACGCGTTTTCACCGGCTTGAGGGAGGGGAAGGGATTAACGGGCGGCCGGCATGAGTACCAGACCATACACGCGCAGAGAGGCGCTTTTCTCAGGCGCTTTCGCTTTCAAGGTGAGAATGCCGCTGCCATCGCGGACACGCAGGGTGCCCAGAGACTTCTCCTCCGCCCGCTTCAGGGGCGGGCGGCAGGTCGCGCTCAGGGAGTAAAAGGACTCCTGCAGGATCACCTCGCCGTCGTCCGCGGTGTAGCGGAGCAGGACCTCGTAGCCGCCGGGGGGCAGGTCGGGCAGCTTCCACGTGGCGGTAGCCCCTGGGTTGCTGAAGCCACTCAGGACTGTGCCTTGGGCGTCCAGAGTCAGGCCGTTCAGCATGGCGTCGCTGAGCTTGAACTCAATCTTGTCCGGCAGACTCTTGGCCAGCAGGCTCAGAGCCTGGGCTTTCAGAGCGGGAAGCTCCTTCTCCAGGGCAGCAATTTCTTTCTCCAGCTTCAGGCGCTCATCCCGGGCGCGGATGGCCCCGGCAAAGTCCTGGGCAAAAGCCAGTTTTTTCTCCAGAGCGATCAGCTCATCGCGCTGGGTGCGCTTCTCCGGCAGAATCGCGCCGACCAAATCCTGGCGCAGTTGCAGCTTCATGGACCGCAGGTCCCGCTCGGGAGACGCATCTTGAGCGGCGGAGGAATGCTGGGAAGCAAATAGCAATACCGCCAACAGGGCGGCTGAGACGGCCCGTGAGGGGAGGATAGAGAGTGAGGAGAACAGTCGGACAGGCAAAGGAGACGCGCGGGTGCTGATTTGTACGGAATTACTCCTGATCCAGCATAATGATTACCATGATGGCGGCAAGCCCATTCAGTGGGAACCGGACGTTCGTTTTTCCACGACCGCCTCGATTTCGAGGTCCAGTTCCTGACGGCAGATGTCTGCCTGGAGGAAGGTGGCCTGGTGGCTGGCCAAGCCCAGTTCCTCAGTGAGCCAGTCTTTGATGAGCGGAAGCGCCTCGGCGTGACGCAGATAGCACTTGAAATCCCGGCGGACGATCCCGGCCTTGGCGGCTGCCTCAGGGCCGCGCAGGGCCTCCATCATGTCCATACGATCAAACATGATTTCGATGTTGTGCATCGTGGTGCGGAACTGGGTATGCCAGTCGCCCTCACCCACGGTGCGATGCCCCTCGATGCTGGCCGTCCCGCTGAGGTATCCGGTGGTGGTCCCGCCCTCGGTGACCAGCACGGCCCGCGCAAAGCTGGGCGGCTTGGGGCCGTAGTCAGAGGGGTAGTGGTAAGCAGGGACTTGGGAGGGATTCTCCAGATAAACGGGGTGCGTTTTACCTGCGATGAAGGTGAGGATGAACTGACTGCCCCCAACGCCCACGCCGGAGGCGGCTGGCATGTAGGCCCTTAGATCCCGCCCAAAGCGCTGCTCGAAGGCCATCCATCGGCCCAGGTTGAACTGCCGGTACCGCTCCAGACCGTGGTCGGTCTCGTTGATGTGTGGCACGTAGTTCCAGATTCGATGAAGGTAAAACCCGCGGCTGGTGCAGATCTGTAGAAGCTGCGAGTAGGCGGCCTGAATCGGCTCCTCCAGGCGACCGTCCACATTCACCACCACGGCCCCGTGCAGGTGGTCGCTGGACTCAAGAAAGTAAAATGGCCCCTCCTGACGAGCACTGGCTCCGGCGGTGAGCCACTTTTCTTCGAAATGGCCGTGCAATCCGGGGATGGGGAGATCCAGGCGGCAGGTGCCGGGAAGATGGCTCAGGGCGCTGGTCTTGGCATCGAAATGAACTTCAAAATGAGGGACATGGGGGCCTGCGAGCACATCAGGGAACATCATGGGGATTAACGCTTTTTTAGGATGAAAAGTCAAACTCTTGCACAGTCACTCATGGACGTATGGATCGGGGTGTTTATTCTCCCGCCATGCGATTTTGGATGCGACTGGGGCTGCTGATTCTGGTGGCGGTGCTGACCGTCTTTGGGGTCAAGCGGCTGCGCCTGGACACGGACATTCTGGGCACTCTGCCGGCGGACCTGCCGGAGGCCAGGGGATTGCGCATCCTGCGAGACGGTTTCTCCGGTGGGGATGAGCTGCTGGTGGGATTGGTGGCCCCTGATTCGGAGGCCGCGGCGGCCAGCGTGGCGGGGCTGGGCGAGCACCTCCGCAGGGCCAGCTACCTCGTCCGGAGCGTGGAGTGGGCCGGTACCCTGGAGAATCCAGATACCGCTGCCGCCCTGTTGGCCTGGGCGCTCCAGAATGCTCCGCCGGATCGGATCGCCCGACTGGAAAGCCAGCTCGGGCCGGACAAGCTGGCCGCTCATCTGGAGCGGGTTTTGGAAAAGCTGGCGAGCTCCCCAGATCCCGCCGAGGTGCAGCGGTGGTCGTATGATCCGTTGGGACTGCTGGATGCGGTGGATCTGGGGGGGCTGACCTCCATGGAAGATGCGGGGTTCAGCACCGCCTCCGCCGATGGCACGGTGCGACTGCTGCTGGTGGCCCCCAAGGAAAAGCTCACCGGGTACAAGCGGGCCAGTGCCTGGATGGCGGAGGTGCAGGGGGAGATTCGCAAGTGGCAAAACGAGGGAGACGACGCCCGGCACCAACTGCAGTTCCTCTACACCGGGGAGCCTTCTTTCATGGCGGAGACCGGCTCGGGCATCGAGCGGGACCTGAGCGGGACCATCGGTCTGGCCACGGTGCTGATTGCTGCGCTCTTTTGGTTCATGTTTCGCCGGTGGAAGATCCTGCTCTGGATCCAGGTGCTGCTGGCGCTGGTGGTGCTCTTCAGTCTGGCTCTGGGCGGCTGGGCGCTGGGGGAGCTCTCCATCATGAGCCTCGGGTTCGCCTCCATCTTGCTGGGCATTGCGGTGGACTACGCGGTCTTCATCTTGCAGGAGGGCATGGATCACCCGCATCTCTCTGCCGCGGAGCTGCGGCGCAGCGCGTTGCCGCCCATCTTCGGCGGGGCCTGCACCACGGCCACTGTGTTTCTGGCACTGCTCTTCAGCGGCCTGCCGGGTCTGGCGGACATGGGGCTGATGGTGGCCCTGGGGGTGATGGCGGGCTTCGCCGTCATGGTGCTCATCATGCCGGAGCTGGTGGTTCGAGGAAAAGTGCGCCCCACGGCGCTGCCTGATCGCACGTCCGCAGTCTCTCCCCGTACCGGACTGCTGGCCACAGTGGGAGTGCTGCTCGTGATGGTGGGCATCTTTGTCGTGCGCGGTTTCCCGGGATTCCAGTCCAGCTCGGCCGTGCTGCGTCCCGCGCACAGTCAGTCCATGGCGGGATGGGAACGTTTGCAGCAGGCGCTGGGCAAGCCGGATCAGGCCACGGTGCCGCTCATCGCCACCTCGCCGGACTGGCAAAGCGCCCGTGAACGTATGGCTCCGGCTGTGAAGGCACTTGATCAAGCCCGTCGTGACGAACTGATCCGCCAGCACTCCCTGCCTGTGGCGCTCCTGCCGGATGCGGCGGCTCAAGGAGCCAACCAAACCCGGCTGGTGCAGATGGCCAGTCAAAAAGCGAGGCTGAATGCCGCGGTGCTGGAGGCGGGATTTACAGAAGATGCGTTGCAGCTCTCCGACCGCACCCTGGCGGTTCTTGAAACTCTGGGAAAGGGGAGTGGGGAACCACAACCCTTGCCCAGCGAGCCGGTCGCTGCGGGCGTGGTGGGACGTTTTTTCAATCCCCAGGCCCCCCAGGGGGGCTCCGTTTTGCTGGGCTCTGTCAGCTTCGCGGGGGAACCCGGCAGCCCAGATCTCGCCAAGCTGGAATCGCTGGGGCAGCGCCTCGTGGGGCAGGACGTGCATCTGGCTGGCTGGGAGACGCTCGGGCCTTCGCTCTCGGCGCGCATCAAGCAAGATCTCACCCGGCTCATGCTGCCGTTGTTGCTCGTCCTCGCCATCATGCTCGCGCTCACCTTCCGCAACCTGGTGGACTTTGCCCTCTGTCTGCTCATGCTCTTCATGGGCATTGCCGCGCTGGCGGCCACCATGGCCCTGCTGGGCCAGTCGTGGAATCTGGCGAACGTGGCATCGCTGCCGCTGCTGTTGGGACTGGGGATCGACTACGGCATTCACATGCTGCTCGCCATGAAACGGGATCACAATGATGTCAGCAAGGTATGGGCCACCACGGGCAGGGCGGTGTTTTTCTGCGGGGTCACCACCATCATCGGGTTCATGAGTCTCGTCTTTGCCAGCAACGGCGGGGTGGCCAGTCTGGGGATCGCCTGCTCTGTGGGCAGTCTATGGACGCTGGTCTTCGCCCTGTGGCTGCTGCCCCACTGGCGCGCCTGGCTGGGCGGGAAGCGGGACGGGGAGCCGTCCGGGCCGACGCAGGGCCGCTGAGGGCGGCGGGCGTACCTCGATGCGGACCCTCGCCAGGTCCTCGCTGCCGGGCTGGCGGGCCACCAGTTCATGGTGACCCACGGTGAGCCGGGCGTAGGGCTGGTCTTGGTCCAAGGCTATCTCCAGCGTGGGGGAGGTCCACTGGAGGCCTTCAGGAAAGGCTTCCAGCATCAGGCGTTGCCCTTGATCACGCAGATCGGGATCGAGGTAAAACACGGTGCCATCCAGCGGGGTGGTGATGCGGGGCGGCGTCATGAGCGGTTCCGGCGGACGCAGGGTGACCATGCCGGTGAGCCAGTGATCGCTGCGCGCCAGCCAGGCGGAGTACTCCATGGGCAGATAGGCCCGGCCCGTATCCGTCTGGTAGTCTGCAGAAAGAGCCGGCGGGGGCAGGGTGCCCGGCAGGAAGTATTCCTCCCGGCTCAGGCCCACCAGAGGAGACTGCGCGGTGATGCGGCGTCCATTGCGTGGGTCCACCTTGGCCCGGACGAGGTCTGCGGGCTGCGTGTACCAGGAGGTGCCGCGGGTGTCATGCAGGTGGGTGAAGATGTCCCGGAAGACCGGGCCCGCACCCGTGACTCCTGAAACCTGATTCATCGGGGTGTTGTCAAAGTTCCCCACCCACACTCCCACGGTGAACTCCGGGGTGAAGCCCATCGTCCAGTTGTCCCTGTAGTTGGTGCTCGTGCCCGTCTTCACCGCACACGGGAAGGGCATGCGGATCACCGAGTGGGGGCCGAAGGTCAGCACCCGTGCCTGGTTGTCGGAGAGGATGTCCGCAATGAGGAAACAACAGGAAGGCTGGAACAGCGGGGTCGATTCGGCTGTCGATGGGGCAGGGGCGGTCGGCTGGAGCAGCGTCCAGGGCTGGTTTTTCCCCATGCGGGCGATGCTGGCGTAGGCATTGGCCAGCTCCAGCAGGCGGACCGGCGCATTGCCAATCGTCAGGCCCAGCCCGTAGTGGTCGGCCGCCTGGTCCAGAGTGGTGATCCCGGCGTTTTGCAGAGTTTCTAGAAGCAACGTCTCCCCGCCCAATTGCTGCAGCACCTTCACAGCCGGGATGTTGAGGGAGCTGCCCAAGGCTGTGCGCAGCGTCACGGGGCCGTTCAGCTTGCGGTCGTAGTTTTCTGGTCGGTAGAGGCCGGTCGGGGTGTTGTATTCCACCGGCAGGTCCGGGATGATGCTGGCCGCGGTGAAACCCCGCTCCAGGGCGAGGAGATACGTAAAGGGTTTGAGCGCTGAGCCCGGTGAATGCGGAGCCCAGGCCCCGTTGATCTGGCCGCTGTCGGTGCCGAAGAAGTCGCGCGATCCCGCCAGCGCCAGCACCCTGCCGGTGGTGTTCTCCAACACCACGGCCGCCGCCTGGGTGACATGCTTGCCCTCCAGCAGGCTCAGGCGATGCTGCAGGATCGCCTCCACCCGCCGCTGGAGGTCCGGGGCGATGGTTGTTTGAAAGGTGTTTGGGAGCGATTCGGTTGCTGCTCCCGTGCTCCGTTGTTGCAACAGCAGCTCCACAGCGTGCGGTGCGCTGAATCCGCCGATGCCGCGTTGCAGCTTCAGCGGCTCTGCGATGGCCAGTTCATAGGCCTCGCCTGTGAGCCAGCCCGCCTCCTGCATTTTCTTCAAGACATGCTGCTGGCGTTTGCGGAGCGCCTTCAGATTCTTGAAGGGATTGAGGCGTGACGGGGCCTGGGGCAGGGAGGCGAGGAAGGCACACTCTGCCGGGGTGAGGTCGCGCAGGGGTTTGTTGAAATAACCTTGGGCCGCGCCGCCGCAGCCGGTGAGCAGGTTGCCGTAACTCACCCGGTGCAGGTATTCCGGCAGGATTTGTTCCTTGGTCCAGGACATCTCCAGCCGGCGGGCCTGCAGGGCCTCGGTGATTTTGGTGAGCAGATTGCGCGGCTTGCGCTTCTCTGCGGAGATCTTGATGAGTTGTTGCGTGATGGTTGAGGCCCCCGACACCACCTGGCCGTGACGCAAGTTGTCCCGTGCCGACCGGCTGATGGCGAGGAGATCGACCCCGCCATGGCTGAAGAAACGCTTGTCCTCCGCCGCGAGCGTCGCGTGCAGCAGGGCGGGAGGCACCTGGTCAAATGGCACGGGTGCCCCGACGCGTTGCCCATCCTCGGTGAGCAGTTGTCGTAAGGGAGTGCCATCCGCCGCCAGGAAGGTGGGAGACACGTTTTGGGGTTTCAGTAGTCCTTCTGGGAGGGGGACCGCCCAAGGGAGCACCCACCAGCCGAGGGCGAAGAGAGATGCGCAGCCGAGGGTGACACGCAGGAGTCGGCGTTTGAAGGTGGGGGCTGGTGAGGCTGGGGAAGTGGGTTTGGGTTTCATGCGGCACCTCCTGTGGGATGAGGGGCCGCAGCCGTCGTAGAACGAAGAGGCTGCTGGGTGCGACGACTGAGCGCAGGTGGATAGGGCGTGCGGCCCTGCGGCGACTGAGCCGACGGGGACCGTCGGACTACACCCGAGTATCGCCTCCAGCGTAGTGCGACGGTCCCCGTCGGTCCGGCAGCGGAGGAGAGGTATGAGAAATGCGTTGGCGTCTTTGACCGTTCAACGTGTTCGCCTGCGTTGGCTCGCGCGTTCCTGCGGTAAGACAGAACCCACCAGAGACCTCCGCGAGATGCTTCAGCACGCGGCGAGGGAAGCTCAGACTGCTGGGGGCGACGACTGAGCGCAGGTGGATAGGATGTGCGGCCCTGCGGCGACTGAGCCGACGGGGACCGTCGGACTACACCCGAGTATCGCTTCCAGCGTAGTCCGACGGTCCCCGTCGGTCCGGCAGCGGAGGAGATGTGCGGGCAATATCGGCGTGCATGTGACTGTTCAACACTCCCGCCGCAACTGCCTTGAATGGACACCAGTTCTCTGCCCACGAGCCAATCCGGCTCTGCAGTGGGCAACGATGCCTGTTTCATCGAGAGATGTCCTTCGGTTGTATTCTGCCTGGCCACCCAATGCCCGGGCGGATTACACCCGGGCACCGTGGCCGTTAACCTATACTTGCACCTGTGAACTCAAGTCTTGGGTCTTGTGTCTTCCAGTCTTCTATCTCCCGCGGAGCGGGCGCGGGCCTTACCGCGCCACCACATCGCTGCCATCACCCATCGGCAGGGTCATGACGCGCTGGATCTCACCGAGGCCGTAGTGATTGGGTTCATACATGGCCTCAATGCGGGTGGGGGGCACGATGACGTCGCCTTCTGCGATGACTCGGGCCAGGTACTTCAATTCAAACTGGCCCTGCTCTGTGGCGTCGTTGGTGAAGAAGAGCGCCCGATCACTGCGGAGTTCGCGATGGTCGCAGAACCAGGCATTGTCTTCGCCCTCATCATTCCGGCGCTGGTTCTGGGTGACGAATTCCGGGTTCACGGGTTCGAACACGCTGGGCAGCGGATCGTTGATGGCCATGTAGCGGTTTGGCTTGTCCACGGTGATATCGAGGGTCACCACAATGAGGTCACCCACGCGAAGGTTCTTGGGAACTTCACGGGTGCCGATGGGCGTGAGCCGCTCGTACTTGCGGCGGATGGTGAATCCCTTGGACACCGGCTGGAAGGTCTTGAGGTCCGGGTAGGACTTCACTTCCAGGCGCCCCATCACTGGGCGCGTGTCAGGCAGAACCACGCTCAGGGGAGCGGGGCCACCGTTGCGCTTCAGCGGGAACTGGATGGCCTGGCTGGCCAGGTTGTCTCCCAGAACCACTTGGTTGGGCGTGCCCTGCCAGTTGGCCACCAGCGTCAGCGGGCTGGAGGTGGCGTCCTTGGCAGGACGTTCCGCCGCGCTCAGCGCCAGCAGGCTCCAGGCATTGCCAAAGGTCGTGCCCCAGTCACCGCGACCGGTGCGAGTGCGCAGGAGTTCCGTCGCGGCAGCTTGTGCCTCCGCCTTCATGCCCAGGTGGGTGGCCACCAGCAGGCGCAGCGGGTGCGCCAGTTCGGGGGCGGCCCAGTAGCGATGCTGCGGCGTGCGTTTGGCCGGAGCTTTAATCAACTCCGCAATCTGCCGCGGTGCCCCGTTGTTGAGGCACATGGAGAGCGCCAGATAGAGGCGTGCCGTCTCCGGGAGCTTCTCACGACGCTGGAAGAGCAGCGTGGAGTAGGCAGGCTCTGTCTTGCCGGCCTTGGCCAGAACGTACAGGCCCATGGCGGCATCCGTCAGCTTCTCGTTCTCCGTGCTGGCGGCGAGGTCGAACTCCCGCAGCCCCTTGGAGAGGTAGTCGGTGAGCTTATCCAGGGAATCCTGCGGCACGGGCACACCCCATTCCTTGGCCTTCATCAGAACAAAGGCACCATAAGCGCTGCCCCAGTAAACGGGGGTGTCACCGCCGGGCCAGTAGGAAAGGCCGCCGGAGTCCGTCTGCATGGCCAGCAGGCGACGCACCCCTTTGCTGATGGCGTCGTTCGCCTTCGCCTTCTGCAGCAGGTCTGGGAACATGGCCTCATAGCGGGACAAGGCCAGCCAGGGGAGGGTGGCAGAGCTGGTCTGCTCCACACAACCATAGGGATAGTGCAGGGTCTGATCCAGCGCATCGCGGGCCTCATACAGGCGGCTCTGGCTGAAGCTCAGATTCAAATCGCCTTCGCTCTCCAGCAGCTGGGGATTGATCCGCTGCAGCAGGTTCTGATTGGCGGAGGCGGAGGTGAGTTCAAAATACTGCACCTCGCGGAGCGCGGGGATCGGGGAATTTACCTCGAACTTGCTCTCCACCGCATCGCTCAAGGCCGGAGCCCCTGGGGCCCAAGTGGTGGTCCGTACCTGCCACTTCCACGTGGTGGTGCCGGTCTTCACAAAGCGCACCGGGAAGGCCACGGCGACGGTTTCGCCCGCCTTCAACGTGATGGGGCGGCGCTCGCTGCGGCTGGCATTCATGGTGATGCGGTTCCGTACGCCCACGAGGGCAAACGGACGCTGCTCGGTGATGAGGATGGCATTGTCATCCAGCGTCAGTTCGAGCTCCACGCTGCCATCGTGCGGCGTGGTGTTGTGGACGATGCCCTTGATGAGGATCTCATCGCCCAGGTGGGCAAAGCGCGGCACCACCGGCTCCACCATGAGGGGCTTGTTCACGACAAACTTCGACTCGCCGCTGCCAAAGCGATCTGCATCCTTGGCGGCGACCGCCATCACGCGATAGCGGGTGAGGCTGTCCGGGGCCTTGAAGGTCGCATTCACCTTGCCCTGGGCGTCCGTGGTGAGTGTGGCACTCCACAGCGCGGTGGCTACGAAGTTCTTGCGCAGGGCAGCGCTGGGATCGGCGTCATCGCCGCCACCACCAATGACAATGCCCTTGTTCCCGCGGTAGCGGTCGTCCATGGCCTCTTCCAGCAGGGAGTCCAGGGTGCTGTAGCTGTTCACGGCCAGCGCCATGGGCATGTGGAAGAACTCGAACGGCTGCGGCGTGAGATAGTTCATCAGGCTCAGCACGCCCTCATCCACCGCATAGAGTGTGACATCGGCACCGGCCACAGGTTGTTTCCCAGCATCCGTCACGGTGGCGGTCACGCTCAGTTCCTCACCCGGGCGTACCGTGTCGCTGGAGGGCTTGGCCTCCACAAAGAGACGCTTCTTGTCCGAGGGCACGGTCAGCTCGCAGTAGCCCACCTTGTACTCCGGCATCGGGTCCGGCTGGGGGCTGTCGGCAGCACCGCGCATCACGATCACGGAGACAAAGGCGTTCGGGCCGTCTTCGTCTGTCATCTTCAGTTTCACCACCGGATTCTCCGGCGAAACGGGGGCCACCAGATGGCGAAGCACGCTGTTGCGTTCCACCGTCACCAGGGCCTGACCGGCAAAGGGGGTCTTCACCACGATGCTGACTTCTTCACCCGGCTTCACCGTCGTCTTGTCCGGCTGCAGGGTGATGCGGCTGCCATCTTCCCAGGACCAGGGGAAGCCTTGGCCGCCCACGGCGTAGAAGGGCACCCGGGTGAGCACCGTGCGACCCTGCGCATCCGTGGCAGTGGCAGTGAGGAAATAAGTGCCGCCCTGCTTTGGCGTGAAACTCAGCGTGCCCGCGCTGGCGCGGCCATTGCTGCTGCTGAGCTGCACGGAGGTCTTCAGTTCGTCGATGATCCGGGACTGGTTCTTGGTGGTGATGGCACCGCCTGCGCCTTCCACGCGCACGGTATTCCACTCCATGCGCTCCACCTTCACATCCACGCCGACGGGCGCGGTGAAGCTCTGGCCCTGGGGTGTGATGGCGGCCAGCTCAAAGGAGAACGGCTTGCCAGCGGTGGCGTACCAGTTCTGCTTCTTGGCCCCTACGATGAAGTCGGCGCCCGGGAGCTTGAACTCCGTCGTGCTGGAGATCGTCTGCTGGTTCACGTCGGTCACATCCGCATAGATGCTCACCGTCTGTGGCAGGGAGGCCTTGTGCAGGGGAGGGGCGGGCATCTCGATATCCACCGTGCCGTCGTCATTGAGCGTCAGCTCACCGTTCGCACCCCAGCTGAACTGCGTCTCTTCTTCGTCGCTCTCGGCTGTCTCGTCATCGCGATCCTTCTGACCATAGTGCCAGAAGGCCGGGGCATCGCCGAAGTGGTAGTCTGCCCACTCTGTAGGGGGCACATAGTCCTCGGCCAGGCTGGCGCTCCAGCTCACCTTGGCGGAGGAGAGGGCCTTGCCCATGTAGTACTTGGCCGTGAGCGGCACCTTCACCCGGTCACCCAGAAGACGGTTGCGGTTGCCTTCCAGTTTTACCTCGAACGTGTTGGGCTTGTAGTCATCCACGCGCAGTTCCAGGTTGGCGATCTGGGCGTCTTCATCGTCCCCGTTGGCCGCGGCCGGCAGGGGATTGCCCGTGGCATCCGTCTTGGGGTACTCCAGTCGCAGGCTGTACCAGCCCGTGGTGCTATCTGGGAAGGTGATGTCATCTGCCCAGGTGCCGTTGGCGGTAAAGGTGATCGGCTTCGTCTGCACCGTGCGGTTGCGCTCGTCCGTCAGCACCATGGTGGCGGTGGCGGGCTTGCCGCCCAGCGTGAGCGAGTCGCCATTGCGATGCCGGGTGATGGCTTTCACGTGCGCCGTGTCACCGGGCTTGTACACGGGGCGGTCGGAGAAGATGAAGGTCTCGAACCGGTCGCGGAACGGGGATTCCCACGCGATGTTGATCCCGTGGCCCCACATGCCTATGCGATCGCCGCGGCTGCCGAGGTTCATGGAGGTGCAGTCCTGGTCCTTCGTCGCCAGCACCCACTCTGCTCCTTTGGATGGCACCTTGGCGAAGCCTTGGGCGTCCGTTTGCGCCACCTTCAGGAATCCGCGCTGCGCATCGGCCAGGGTGAGCTGCACGTCCGTGAGAGGCTGGCCGGTCTTCAGAGAGAATGCGTAGATCAATGCCTCCTGATCCGTGCCCTTCACCAGGAGCCCGATGTCGGTGAACTCCACAATCGCGCGGTTCACGATGGCACCGCCGGGAGCCTGATCCTGGGCGGTCGCCAGCAACTCGATGAAGACCGGTGCGGCTGGGCGCTGGCCCAGGATGTCCTTCCACTTCAGCTCCATGTAGGTGGCCTGCTGGAGGGGCTTGTCATTCGCATAGGTCTGGTCGTAGATGACCGTGCCGGGGAAGTTCTCGAACGGAGTGTCCTTTACCTTCTGCGCGGACTTGTTCGTGTCCGTGGCGTGTGGATCATAGCTCTCGTCATAGAGGGAGCGCGCCTTCAGCAGTTCGCCGTCGGAGAGCTGCTTTACGCGCAGGCGCAGGTCCTTGTAGTTCGCAGCATAGACATCGAAGATGCCCTTGCCCGAGGCGAGCTGGGTATTGGTGGTGGCAGTGGTGGAAACATAGACCGGGCTCGGCTGGAAGGTCACGGTGTCCTTCGAGCGCGTCGCCATGGGCAGGCCATCCGCTCCGGGGAATCCGGCCGCTAGCGTCACTGTGTAGGGCTGGTGCAGGAGGAACTCACCCGTGATAGCGACCGACTGGTAGCTGGCTTCCACCTTCAGGCCCGGCACTGGCGGCTCTACGTGAATGAAGGGAGCGATGCGCTGGGCTGCCTGGGCGGGCGGGACTTCATTGCTGCTGATCGCCTTGTTGAAAAGGATGTCGATCGAGTGCGGCCTGTCAAAATGAGGCTCGGCCACGAGACGCTTGATGCCCAGCGGGAGGATGCTGCCCCAGGTGCGGGTGTCCACCCCCTCCAGCGTGGCGTTGCCAGCAGCGTTCGTGATGGTTGCGGGCAGCACCAGCGCCCAATCCTGGCCGATGGGCAGAGGAGCTGCGGTTTCAATAACGATCGCGTTGGGGCGGGTATCCGTCAGCCCGATCTTGGGCTTCGTGCCAGCGATCTGCTCATCCCAGGTCTGCACCAGCTCCGCGTGGTACTGTTTCTTGAAGTCCTTCCCCGTGGCCAGACGCACTGTGGCGGGCACCCGGGTCGGGCTGGACTTGCTCACAAAGTAGGCGTGCTTGGCGATCTCGGCCGGATTCACCCGGTCGTTGAACTGCAGGATGTAAAACGGTGTGCGCTGGGCGGAGTCACCGGAGTAGTAGGGGTAGGCCCGCCATTCGTCGGCCACCTTGAGCCCATCCGTGGCGAATTCTCCCAGGTCCGTCGCTTCCACGGCGGTCCCTTCGACATCTTTCATCCCCGGGCGCAGGGCAAACTTGTAGCTCGTGGCGAACGAGAGCGGCTGGGTGAACCGGAACTGCCCGCTGCGCGAGCTGGTCCATCGGAACTCGCCTTTCACCGCCGGGGCGGCCACCAGGGGAGAGGCCTGCTCCACGGAGCCGACGCGATCCTTGCCCACCATGGGCGTGTCGAATCGCAGCTCGACGGTGGAGGACGGGGACAGGGTGTCAGGCTCGATGACAAGTTCCACGGCGGAGGCCGGGACAGGCGCGAAGCCCGCAAAGAGCGCGCAGAGCGCAGCAACGAATGCTCGGGTTTTCATGGAAAAAATGGCGTTTGGCAAAGCCTAGCAGAATCGGACGTCGTTGACGATGGCAGACATTCACCCATTTTTGTCACTTCTGGCCCGGTTGTGACGCGGGTTGTTGGCCTTTTTGCAGCCTGGCTGGGGAGGACATCTGGCAGAGACAGTTCGACACTTGGGATTACGGACATCGGCGCGATTTCTTGGGTCAGATCGGAGAGAGATCGCCCCATTGCATTCGCGGTTGCCGGATCACTCCGGTTCGATCATCATGGATCGAACCATGCATCGCGTCTGTGTCTATTGTGGGTCCAGTTTCGGAAACAATCCTGTTTTTGCCGAAGTGGCGGCACAGGTCGGGGCCAAGCTGGCGCGCAGCGGATTGGGCATGGTGTACGGCGGGGGCAGCGTGGGGCTGATGGGTGTGGTGGCAGATGCCGCACTGGCCCAGGGCGGGGAGGTGATCGGCGTCATCCCGAAAAAGCTGGTCGAGCTGGAAAAGGAGCACCGCGGCGTCACCCGGCTGATCGAGGTGGAGACCATGCACGAGCGGAAGCAGGCCATGATGGACCACGCCGACGGCTTCCTGGTGCTGCCCGGCGGCTACGGCACCCTGGAGGAACTGTTTGAAGTCCTCGCCTGGCTGCAACTCGGCTTCCACACCAAGCCGGTTGGGCTGCTCAACGTGGCCGGTTATTACGATCCCCTCGTGAAGATGCTGGACGCCATGGTGGACAACGCCCTCCTGCACCCAGAACACCACGGCTTGCTGCTGGTGGATCGCGACGTCGAGGCTTTGCTGGGGCGTATGATGGACTTCATGGTGCCCGATGTGAGCAAATGGCTGTAAGTCGGTAATTCAGTAAACCGGTAATTCAGTGAGGCGGTAAGCCGGTGCTGCTCCCGTGGGGAGTGACTCATGGCGTCTGTGGCCGAGTGACGAGCTTTCAGCGGAAAAACGGACATCACCTGGCGACGAAGTCGCTGTGGAGTGCGTGCGGGAACCGCCGCTTTGGCGCCCCTTGTGATGTTCTTGAACCCTTCGCTCCCCAGCAGGGGCCAGCGTGGTCGGTCGTGGGCTTCGTTGGCGGTGGAGAGACGTTTGCACGACACATGCCTTCCCAAAGCGGTGATGCTCACCGCAGTCCCAAAATCCTGCTGCGCAGGATCAGGTGTTGGGGGTGTGGAGATGGTTTGGGAGTGGCTGAGGCTTGCGATATCGAAGGACGCTGTGTTCCAGCCTGCCCCGGCCCATCTCAGCCAACCGACAGAGCACGACAAATCCCACCGTATAGCAGCTCATGCTTCGTCGCCATTTTCTCAGTAGTGCCAGCGCAGGCACGGCCCTGGTCGTGTTATCTCCTTATGCCCAGGCTCTTGCCCAATCCACCTCCAGCGCGGCGTTTCATGACGCCAAGTGCGAGGGTGTCTATCCCCGCCACCTACAGGGCATTTGCACCAACGACCGCGGTGCCATCTACTGGAGCTGGACGGAGGCCTTGGTGAAGACGGACCTGAAGGGGCGCATCCTCAAGTCTATTCCTGCCGCCGACCATCATGGGGATCTCTGCCATGTGGACGGCAAAATCTATGTCGCAGTGAATCTGGGCAAGTTCAACCAGCCCGCGGGCAAGGCTGACTCCTGGGTGTTCGTGTACGATGCGGAGACGCTCGCGGAGTTATCACGTCATGCTGTGCCCGAGGCGGTGCATGGTGCCGGCGGCATGGCTTTCCGAGAGGGGAAGTTCTATGTCGTGGGCGGGTTGCCGCCGGGGATCAACGAGAACTACGTCTACGAGTACAACACGGAGTTTAAGTTCGTGAAGCGTCACGTCCTCGCCAGCGGTTACACGCTCATGGGCGTACAGACCCTGGCTTGGATCAAGGGAGAGTGGTGGTTCGGCTGCTATGGCAAGCCTCCGGAGCTCCTGCGTGCGGATGCCTCCTTCAACTTCCTCGGTAAGACGAACTTCGATGCTGCGCTGGGCATCGTGGAACTGCCTGGAGGCAAGGTGTTGCTCGGCGGCAACCAGCTCACGAAGGGCGTGGGGAACACCGGCTTCGTGAGAATTCTGGAAGTGGGGAAAGATCGCTGGCCCGTGAAATCAAAGACCGGTGCGTGACTGCCAACCGCGGGATTGGGACCAAGTGCCACTTAACAATGCTGGCGAGGCTCTGTTTGTACTGCGAACAGCTTCCTTCGGAGAGGGGCTGTACGCAGTTTGTGGCTGACAAGCAACGAGGCCACAGCCTTTTCCATTGTGCGGGTTTCGTTCGTGAGATAATGGGATGGAAGAGAAATGTCTGCTCACTTTTCATCTGCCAAAGTCTGGGCTCGCTGGCTGATCATTGTCAGTCTCGGCGGGCTTGGGGTGACGATTTTGGCGCAGGGATTGTGGCACGTTCTCTTCTCAGAAACGGCTCACGAAAACACCGCCGCCCGGTGGCTCGGGTTTTCGTTCACGGCTGTCGCTTCGGCTTGGTTCATTGGCATCGCTCTGGGCGTGTGCTTCCGGTGGTATCGCTTGGTGAGCACGATGCTCATGATGCCGGTAACCTTCGCCGTATTCAGTGTTTGTCAGTCTGGCACCCGCTGGGTGCGAGGAGCAGTGCCTGAGGAAACGTGGATCGATATCCCAGTTCTTGGTCTGTGCGTGTCCTTTGCGCTGGCTCTGCTGCCACTTGCCATTCCTGTCTGGCCGTGGTTCAGAGGTCTGGCCGCTATCTTTCGCTACATCGACCGGCTGGAGGCGAGGGGAGCCTATCGGGTCTGGGAGGCTGCCGACAGTTCACAAGGCGATGACGAGGGGCTAGACCAAGGAGGAGTCGAGAAAAGACCGTGACGGTAGTCAATCGTTGTCGACGAGATCGTCCAGCGGGGTGGCGGCTGATAAGCAAGTGAGTGACGTGTGGGAATTTGGCTTTCTCAAGAGAGACTGACTTGTCATACTTCCAGCATGCGGAGTAGTGCTCTTTCACAGATGCGTGGGCGGCTGGCGGCGCGTGCTGTCGCCTCAGTGTTTGCGTCCATGGCGATCGCCGACCTGATACAGGCTCAGGCACCGGAGAAGATCGCGCCAGCCCCGACCATCGGACCAGTCCTGGAACCGGCGAAGCCAACCGTGACGCCACCGACGTCCGGTGCAGCAGAAAGCTGGCAGGATACGCTTTCCGGTTGGGCCAAGGGCGGAATGGACAAGGTTGCCGCCACCGTGAAATCCTGGGCACCTGCCGGAAGTGCCGAAGCAAGCAAGCAGGAGCCTCCGCCTGCCGGTGGGGCAGAGAAGCAACTTGAAGCACTGGGGCTGCAGCTCATGCCCGATGAATTGAGCAAACTGCAATCTGCCCTGAAGGACAATGCCTTTAAACAGGCTGAGGAGCATGCGCGAAAGCTGGACGAACTCCTGGGCTCCGACTCCCTCAAGTACTGTCTGGAAGTGCTCAAGCTACAGGCCACCTCGGGGACCGATGCGGCGGTGGCTGCCGTACAGAAGTACATTGAGACACCCGGACTGAAATCCGACGCCCGTCGGGTGGGTGAAGAGATCTTGGGAGTGCTCAAATCCGTCAAGCGCGACGATGCGGTGGCGATAGTGTCTCTGGTGGTGTATCTGTCACTGGAGAGCAAGATGAGCCATGGGGCGGCCCCTGTCGCGGCCATGGCCGGATTGGTCACCGAAGACTTGTGGACCTACATCGCCCGTATTGCCGACGAAAAAGGGGGTGGTGCGCAGTATCAGTGGGACCGGTCCAACCTCAAGGCCATAGGTCTCGGCCTGCTGGCCGTGGCGCAAGATGCGGTGGATCCTTCCGAGCGTCTGGCGCGTGACGTCACTCCCTCCATGGTTGCCCTGGTCAAATCGTGGTCGGATGCTGTGGCCAAGGGGGATGCAGAGGCTTGCAAGCAGTTGTTTCATCCTGCGCGTCGGATGGAGGCGGCTTTGCCCCAGGGCTGGGAAACCCGAAAGTCCGACCAGGTGGAATCCTGGAACATGGATTTGTTATTTCATCGTGGCGCATTGGTGGGGCTCCGGGTGGAGAGGGGCCCCTTGGTATCCCAACCGGAAGGTCCCTACAGCCAATACTATCTGATGGTGCTCCAGCGCGGAGTGGAGCATGACAGCGCATGGCAGCTTTGGGACGTCATGCCTTGGGCGGGATCCGAGTTGCCAAGACGGTAGACCGGGCATCTGATATCCCACCACTCACCTTTCACCTCTTACCGAATCGCCGCTCCAAAATCGCCTCCCACTTGGTCGCCAGTCTTTGCATGCCTTCACTCAGCGGCAGCTCCCGCATTTCCTCCGGGGTGAACCAGCGCAGTTCGTGACTCTCATCACTGGTGACGAACTGGGCGTTCTCTGGTGCGATGAACATGTAGCGCACATCGTAGTGCCAGTGGGCGGGCTCGCCTTTGCGCTCCGGAATGGGGTGAATGTCCAGATCAAACGGGCGCGTTGAGGCCACAATGAGCCCTTCCACACCGGATTCCTCCAGCGCCTCCCGTTGGGCCACCTGCAGGATGTTGTCATCGCCGTCGCAATGGCCGCCAAACTGGAGCCAGCAGTCGAGTTTGCGATGGTGGGTGAGCAGAGCGCGGGAGCCGTCTGCACTCACCACCAGAGCGCTGCCGGTGAAATGGGCCGGGTGACAGCTGCGGTGAAAGCAGTCCTCCTGCTCGTCCAGCAGGGCGATCATCTTCTCCCGATGGGGCACTTCGTCGGCCCGGTGCGGATGGGAGAGGTCGAGGTCAGTGAGTTGTTGGCGGAGGTCCAGGCGAGTCATGGGCGGCGGGCATCTCTAGCACCGCTCCGCCCCGGACGCTACCGGGGATCCAGCGTGAAGGCAAAGGTGTCCTGAATCCGGTCTCCCGGGGCGGTGCGGGTAAAGAGCTCGAACTGCGAGGCCCAGGCGTGAATGGCCTCCGTCGCGTGCCCATACGGGCGGTAGTCCGCCAGACTGTACATGGTCATCCGGTCTGCTTCGTTGTCGGCGAACTCGAAGACCAGTTCGCCGGTGCTGGAGTTCCTCACCTTGCCTTCGATGGCGACGTTGCCCTTTGTGAACATGCCGCCAATGCTCGCCAGGGGGCCCACGACGAACTTGGCCGCCGTCTTCACCGCGTTCCCCTTGGGGCTGGTGGGGCTCAGTTCCACCAGGGCCAGTTCCAGAGTGACGGAGCTGGCATTGGGCTTCTGGGCCAGCACATACCTGGCCTGCTCAGAACGCTGGAAGGCGATGGCGAACTGATTGCGAAGCATCGTGGCCATCTCGCGTTCTTTGCGCTCGATGCTGCCCATGGCGATCTCTTTTTCAATGAGTGCCTTATGGATGGGGCGCAGGTATTTCAGCGTCACCGGTGACACGTAGATGGAGGTCTTCTGCGCCACCCGCTCCCGCACGCCCGGGTCTGGGGACCGCCAGATCTTGTGAAAGGGCACGCGCTTGCGATCCGGCTTCATCTCGTTCGGGTGCTCGACGAAAGCCGACAAGGGTACAGGCTTCGCCTTGAGCAGTCTGTTCGTGCTGGAGCAGGATATCATGCCCAGCATCAACAACATCAGCCAACCGGTCATCATCCAGCGCGTACGAACCATAGAGAGATAAAAAGGGGGAGGGGCTAATTTGGGAAGCACGGTCGTGCATTCAACCTCCCTGTCGTGAAGAATTGCCCATCGGGTACCCCCTTGTTGAAGGCCCGGGCCACCTGGGCTGGAATCGCCATAGCTCGTGTAGCAGGCATAAATGTTCCGCGTCGGCGCTTGGGCGAAAGTCGGCCCGCGGCACGGGCGTTGTGGACAGGTCGCCCACCGCATTCATCACCACTGCCTCGCCGCTCACATGACCTTCCTCAAGTTTTACCTCCTCGCCGGTGCTGCCACCATGATGGCGGCGCCTCTGGCCCACGCGGAGAACTGGCCCCAATGGCGGGGACCCCGGCTCGATGGGACAAGCGCAGACAATGGCTTCCCGGTGGAGGTCCAGGACGCCAGCATTCGCTGGAAGACGGAGCTGCCCGGCGGTGGGCATGCCTCTCCCATTGTCTGGGGTGACCGGCTCTTTACCGTCGCGGCTGTGGCCGAGGGCGAGGAGCGTCTCCTCATCAGCCTGGATCGGGTGACGGGCAGGATCCTCTGGCAGGTGCCGGTGATCAAGGCCCCCCTCGAGTCCACCCATCGCCTGAACAGTTGCGCCTCCAGCACGCCTGCGACCGATGGTGAGAAAGTCTTCACCGCCTTCCTGGACAACACGCCCACCGCAGCATCCCTGAAGGCCAACGAAGGCAAAGAGATCCCCAAAGGGGAGGTGGCCAAGGGCACCGTGGTGGTCTCGGCGCATGACTTCAGCGGCAAACAGATCTGGCAGGTGCGGCCCGGCCTCTTCTCCAGCAAGCACGGCTTCTGCAGCTCACCCATCCTCTATAAGGACAAGGTCATCGTGAACTGCGACCACGATGGAGATGGATACATCGTGGCCTTGGCCCGGGAGGATGGGCGGGAGCTCTGGCGCATCCAGCGTCCCAACAACACCCGCAGCTACGTGGTGCCTATCATCCGCGAGCTGGCGGGGCGCACGCAGATGGTCCTGAGCGGCACCAAGTGCGTGACCAGCTACAATCCCGATGACGGCAGCCTCATCTGGATGATGGATGGGCCCACGGAGCAGTTCGTAGCCTCCTTAGTGTACAACGAGGAGTCCGGCTACCTCTTCCTTACCGGCGGGTTCCCGGAGAAACACATTCTGGCCATCCGCCCAGACGGGAAAGGGAATGTGACGGATACCCACATCGCCTGGCGCACCAACAAGGGCGTCTCCTATGTGCCGTCGCCCATCTCAGAAGGCGACTACTGCCTGGTGGTCTCGGATTCCGGCGTGGCGCATTGCTTTGAAGCCAAGTCCGGGCGCATCGCCTGGGAGGAGAGAGTCCGCGAGCATCACGCCTCCCCGGCGAGCGCGGAAGGGCGGGTCTATTTCATTAACGACCCTGGCCAGCTGCGCGTCGTCAAGCCAGCCGAGAGCTACCAGCTTGTGGCAGAGAGCAACGTGGGGGAAAAGGTCTTTGCCTCACCCGCCCTGAGTGAGGGGCAGTTGTTCATCCGTGGCGACAAGTCGTTGATCTGTGTGGGTGAACGCAAGAGCGGAGTGGCCGACCGCAGATAGCCGTCCCGACGTCGTTTTGTGCTCGTACTGCCTCGTGTAAACTTTCACATTGTCACCATGAACCCATCCTCTCTGCGATCCCGTCGAACCTCGCCGCTGCTCGCCCTCGCCATGTCCGTTGTCGCAGCCACTACCTTCATGCCCCAAGACGCCTCCGCTCAAGCCGACGATGATTTCCCGAAGGTCCTGTCACCCGCTCTGGAATCCAAGTCCTTCGAGGGCGAGGTGACCCTCAAGGTTGGCTACAAGTACCTCCTTTCCCTGCCGGAAGACTTTGGCAAAGACCCGGCCAAGAAGTGGCCTCTGGTGGTCTTCCTGCACGGGGCAGGGGAGCGGGGCGATGACCTGCGCCGCTTGCAGAAGCACGGTCCGCCCAAGCTTGTCGCCAATGGGAAGAAGATTCCCGCTATCGTGGTGAGCCCACAGGTGCCCGCCGGGGAGGTGTGGAACCCCTACGGCGTGAAGGCCCTGACAGACAGCATTGTGGCCAGCTATTCCGTGGATACGGACCGCATCTACCTCACCGGCATCAGCATGGGTGGCTTTGGCACGTGGGACACGGTCTTCGCCTACCCGGACTTTTTTGCCGCTGCGGTCCCCATCTGTGGCGGTGCGGGGGTGAAGTTTGTGATGGCGCAGAAGATCAAGAACGTGCCCATCTGGGTGTTTCACGGAGCCAAGGACCCCGTGGTGGAGCCCGCCAATTCCCAGCGAATCTACAACTCCTTGAGCAAGCTGGGCGCGCCAGTGAAGCTCACCATGTATCCCAACCTGCAACATGATTCCTGGACGGTCACCTATGACAGCCAGGAGATGTGGGACTGGCTCTTCCAGCAGAAACGTGGTGTGGTGGCCAAGTGAAATGAAGTGAGAGAAGAGTGTCTTGAAACAACCACAGAGGCACCGAGGAGCACAGAGACGGAGTTTTTTAGACAGAATTAACAGAATCAGCAGAATTGAGTTTTGATATCCAAACCGACTATGAAATCACTCTTGCAAGCTGCCGCCGTTGGGCTGGCCATGGCGACAACAATGGGTTCCACGACGGCGAAAGCTGCCGAGCCTGAGCCCGTCTATGAACTGCGCATCTACACCACCAACGAAGGCAAGCTGCCCGACCTGTTGAAGCGCTTTCGTGATCACACTTGCGCGCTCTTTGAGAAGCATGGCATGTCGAACCTGGGCTACTGGGTGCCGGTGGACAAGGAGAACGGCGCGGACAACACCCTCATCTACGTGCTCTCCCACAAGAGCCGCGAGGCCGCCAAGGAATCCTTCAAGGCCTTTGGCGCTGACCCCGAGTGGAAGCAGGTCCGGGAGGCCAGCGAGGCCAACGGCAAGATCCTCGCCAAGCCGCCGGAATCCATCTTCATGACCCGCACGGAGTTTTCTCCTGAACTCAAGGTCTCCGCCAGCGACCCGGAGCGGGTGTTTGAACTGCGCACCTACACCACCAACGAAGGCAAGCTGCCGGAGCTGCATGCGCGTTTCACGAACCACACCTGCAAGCTGTTTGAGAAACACGGCATGACCAACCTCTGCTACTGGACGCCGATTGACGCGGAGCAGGGCCACAACAACAAGCTCATCTACATCCTCGCGCACAAGAGCAAGGAAGCGGGCCTCGCCTCTTTTGGTACCTTCCGCGCCGATCCGGTCTGGATTGCCGCCAAAGGCGAGAGTGAGAAGAACGGCTCCCTCACCGTGCCGCAGCCTGAGGGCGTGAAGTCCGTGTACATGAAGCCGGTGGACTTCTCAAAAATCAAGTAACGCCCGCATCGCGGGAGACAGAAGACTGGAAGACAGAAGACTCCAGACATGAGCAGGAACTCCATCTCCGCCGTGGCCATCAGGCGGATTCTGTTGAGTCTTGCTTTTGCCGGAGCCGGTATGATGTGGGCTCCGGTAGCCTGGGGGGCTGAGGTGCAGGTGGTGCACGTGTACGTGGCCCTCTGCGACAATGCCTCTCAGGGGATCATCCCCGTGCCAGCCAAGATTGGCGATGGTGACAAGCCGGATGCGAATCTCTACTGGGGCTGCTCCGATGGCCTGAGATCCTGCTTCCGGGCGAGTAAGTCCTGGAAGGCCCTGCCTGCGGTGGCCTCACCCCGTGCCGAAGTCTTGGAGCGGGTGGTCTTCCGGCACGCGACGCGGAAAGATGTTTATCTGGTCGCCGACGCCTGGCGAGGGCGTGAGATCAAGCCCTGCCTGCAGGCGTTTGTGGATGCTGCGGGTGGGAAAGGAGTGGCGGAGTCCATTTCGGTCAAAGGACCAGACGGCGAAGACATCGCGCTGCCGCTTGGGACGAAGGCCCGCTGGCTGGCGTACATCGGCCACAATGGCCTGATGGAGTTCGAGGTAACCTGGCCGGATGTGCCGGCTGGTGGCGCGGCTGCGACATCCCGCCGGGCGGTGGTGCTTTGCTGCATTGGGCAGAGGTATTTCCCGAAACTGGGGATCCCCATGGCCCTGACCACCACGCAGCTGATGTATCCTGGCGCGTTCATCCTGCGTGATGCTTTGGAGGCGGTTTTCGATGGGAAGTCCGGTGCTGAAGTGAAGGCTGCGGCCGCGCGGGCGTACGCCCGAAACCAGCAGATCTCCGTGAAAGCGGCAGCAGGTGTGTTTGCGGTGCCCGCCGGAGATTGATGTGGGCGGATGACCCCGACGCGTCTCCCCGGGCGTAGTCCGGACGTGCCGTCCGGCTCAGGCAGCGGAGGGGTGACGCGCGGCATACCGCGGACCTGCTGACCGTCCTCCCATCCCGCCGCTTCGTCTCTTTTCACCTCACCGCGCCACGCCCCACCATTTCTCCATCAACCGCGCCGTCTCCGGATCGTACTTCTCCAGCTCCTTCCGGTCATACGGGTAAAAATCATTCCGGCTCCAGTACGCCTCACTGCACTCGGCGAAGAACTCCTTGTGATTCGTCAGCGCGTACGCCTTCCGGAAAATCCGGGGCCGTTCCTTGCCGGGGCGCATCTCCACCCGGTCGTACAGACCCGCTGCCTTGACCCGCTCGAAGGCCACCAGGATCTCCGGCTGATCAAATCCCAAGACCAGATCATGATAGGCGTGCGCCAGTTCATGCAGGGCGAAGTTGGGCATGCGGTCCAGTTCCTCTTCAAACTTGAGGATGTTGGTAAACTCAATGCCCTTGGCCATGGCGACATCGCGACCGTTGTCCTTCAGCCACCCGGCATTCGGGTGGTACTCGGCCCGTGGCGGCACACCGGGGTAGCCGACGGAAAACCAGAGGGGCACTTCACGCAGTCGTTTGACCACAGGGGCGGGCAGCTTCCGGTCTATCTCTGCTAACTGAAGCTCCAGCAGACCCAGGGCTTTGGCTGTCTCGGCGGGGTGTCTTTCCGCCAGCTCCGATTGCACGTGGACCTTCCATCCAGCCACGTCTTTGATCTCCTCGCCTTTGGCGATACTTTCGCACCCCGCGATGAGCAGACAGGCAATCGTCCAGAAGGGAAGGCTGAGGAAATGGGTTCTCGTCGGCATCATCATCGGGAGGTGGAAAAACGCAGCTTTTTGGCATTTTCACTCGCCGAATCAGACCGGGCATGTCGAATTCTCCGATGAGAGAGTACATCTTCTTCTCGATCGAAAATCAAATGTGTCTAAATGGCGCAATTGAATCTGAGCCGAGAATGATCTCATGAGACGTATTGTCCCTAATTTTTCACACCTTCTTGGCCCGTGTCAACACACTACGGTGCTCATTCTCTACAGGTTATGCCAACCCGGATGAATTGGGCCGGTTTATGCGTACTCCCTTGTAGAAACGATTTTTGCTATCTCCTCAATCTATGAACCCTGAACGAATCACTGTTAAGCTTCAAGAGGCCCTCGCGTCGTCGCAGTCCCTTGCGACCCGCTATGGCCATGCGGAGGTCAAACCCTCCCACATGCTGCTGGCCCTACTGGAGCAGGACGGCGGCATCACCAAGCCGCTGGTGGACAAGGTGGGGGCCAACGCGGCCGCTCTGCAGTCGGCGGTGGAATCTTTCCTGGCCAAGCAGCCTCGTATTTCTGGCGGCGGCGGGGCGGACCGGCTTTCCGGCGACCTCCGTGAAACTCTGGCCAACGCCGAGAAGGAGCAAAAGAACCTCAAGGACGAGTACCTGAGCGTCGAGCACTTCCTCCTCGCCCTCTTCAAGACGCGCACCGATATCGAAGGCGTGCTGAAGAAGGCCGGTCTGAAGTACGAGACCCTGCTACAGGCCCTCACTTCCGTGCGCGGTGCCCAGCGGGTGACCGACCAGGACCCGGAAGGGAAGTATCAGACGCTGGAAAAATACGGCACGGATCTGACCGCCCGTGCACGGCAGGGGAAGATCGATCCCGTGATCGGCCGTGACGATGAGATCCGCCGCGTCATGCAAGTGCTCTCGCGCCGCAGCAAGAACAACCCCGTCCTGATCGGCGAGCCCGGTGTGGGCAAGACCGCTATTGTAGAAGGATTGGCCCGCCGCATCGTCGCGGGTGACGTGCCCGACTCCCTGAAGAACAAGCGCGTGATCAGCATGGACCTGGGCGGCATGCTCGCCGGGGCCAAGTATCGCGGCGAGTTCGAAGAGCGCCTCAAGGCCTTCCTCAAAGAAGTCACTTCCAGCGAAGGCGAGATCATCCTCTTCATCGACGAGCTCCACACCATTGTGGGGGCAGGCGCGAGTGAAGGTGCCGTGGACGCCAGCAACCTGCTCAAGCCGCAGCTCGCTCGTGGCGAACTGCGCTGCGTTGGGGCCACCACTCTGGACGAGTATCGCAAGTACATTGAAAAGGACGCCGCTCTCGAGCGCCGCTTCCAGCCGGTGTACGTGGGAGAGCCCAGTGTCGAGGACACCATCGCCATCCTGCGAGGCCTGAAAGAACGGTATGAGGTGCACCATGGCGTGCGCATTCAAGACAGCGCCATCGTGGCGGCGGCCACTCTGAGCCACCGGTACATCAGTGATCGGTTCCTGCCGGACAAGGCGGTGGACCTGGTGGACGAGGCGGCCAGCCGGCTGAAGATCGAGCTCGACTCCATGCCCACGGAGATCGACGTCATCGAGCGTGACGTCATGCAGCGTGAGATGGAGCGGCAGGCCCTCAAGAAGGAGACCGACCCCGCCAGCCGTGCCCGCCTGGAAAAGCTGGAGAAGGAGATCGCCGATCTCAAGGAGAAGGGCTCCGGCCTGAAGCTCCAGTGGCAGAAGGAGAAGGAAGTCGTGCAGGCGAGCCGCAAGGTGAAGGAGGAGATCGACCGCCTCCGCACTGAGCAGGAGCAAGCCCAGCGTCGCGGCGACTTCGCCCGTGCCGGGGAGATCCAGTACGGCCTCATTCCCGATCTGGAGAAGAGGCTCCAGGAGGCGACCCAGGCCCATACCCAGGGGGCCGCCAAAGGGCAACTGCTGCGGGAAGAGGTGACTGAGGACGACATCGCCAAGGTGGTCGCCACCTGGACCGGCATTCCCGTGAGCCGTCTTCAAGAAGGGGAGCGGTCCAAGCTCACCCACATGGAGGACCGTCTGGCCAATCGTGTCATCGGGCAGAATAGCGCCATCAAGGCGGTCTCGAATGCCGTCCGGCGTGCCCGGGCCGGCCTCCAGGATGAGAACCGCCCCATCGGCAGCTTCCTCTTCCTCGGGCCTACCGGGGTGGGGAAGACGGAACTGAGCAAGGCCCTGGCCGAGTTCCTCTTCGACGACGAGAACGCCATGACCCGCATCGACATGAGCGAGTACATGGAGAAGCACAGCGTGGCCCGACTCATCGGGGCGCCTCCCGGCTACGTCGGCTATGAAGAGGGCGGCCAGCTCACGGAGGCAGTCCGTCGCCGACCGTACAGCGTGATCCTCTTTGACGAGGTGGAGAAAGCCCACCCGGATGTGTTCAACTCCCTCCTCCAGGTGCTGGATGACGGGCGGATCACGGACGGGCAGGGGAGGACGGTGGACTTCCGGAACACGGTCATCATCATGACCAGCAACATTGGCAGCCATGCCATCCAGGAAGAAGCCAACCCCGAACAGCGGGAGGCTCTCGTTCGCGATGCGTTGCGCCAGTTCTTCCGTCCGGAGTTCCTGAACCGCATTGATGAGGTCATCATCTTCGACCGGCTTGATGCCCGTGATCTGAGCGAGATCGTCAAGGTCCAGCTCCAGCGGGTGGTCAGCCGCCTGGCAAAGCAGAACATTGGTCTGGTCCTCACGGACGAGGCGGTGCGGAAGATTGCCGACGATGGTTACGACCCCGTCTTTGGAGCCCGCCCTCTCAAGAGGGCCATCCAGAAGCTGGTGCTGGACCCGCTCTCACTCGATATGCTCGACGGGAAGTTCGTCGATGGCGATGTCATCGAGGCCCGACTGGAAGGCACGGGGATCCAGTTTGTGAAAAAGTGAATATGTGAATAAGTGAGCAAGTAGAGACCCGGTACCCTGTGGGAACAACTCCCCAAGGCCCGGGTCTTTTTACGTTCTAGGCGTTATTCGGCTGCGAGGGAAACACAGATCAATTCCTCGTCGTTACGCACATAGACGCAGCGATGAGCGAAGGCTGGGCAGCTCCAGATCACCTTGCGGTTGGCATGAGGGGTCGTCGGCTCAAGGACCTTCGCTTTTGAGATTTGTGAATAACATTCTCGATCCAGTTTGGCTGTAATTAACTCGCCCATTTCATTGAAGATGATGAAATTAGAATTTGTTTTCACGAGGAAAGCGGTGCTGCTATTTTGGCTCCTCCCACCCACGGGATCGGTAGTTGTCCACAATCTGCGCCCTGTGAGCAAGTCCACGCAGCGAAGGTCGCCGTCGCGGTCAAAGCCGTACATCAAGTTATCCACAACGACCGGGGTGCTGTTCTTGGGTCCCAGGGAATTGTTCGGCTTGCCTTCCCAATTGAGAGCGGCGGTAGGAGTGTGAGCATCCAGTTTCACGGTCGCGCTGATCCCCATAATGCCACCAGCAAAAACGAGGTCATTGTGAATAAGTGGCATCATGATGCTCATCGCATACATCGGCTTCAGAGGAACCTGCCAGTAGGGTTTTCCCGTTTTTGGATTAATGCCGTTGAGAGCATCTGCGTGCCACACGATGAGTTGATCCACCCCACCGGCTTGGGTCAGATTCACTGGAGAGTACCCTGGCGCAGAGGCTTCCAGTGATCTCCAGACTTCTGCTCCCGTCTGCTTGTTGAAGGCCACGACCACTCCCTTTTGAGTGCCCAGGAGGGTGATCACCAGATCATCCACGACCATCGGATGGCTGGAGTAACCCCAGAAGGGTGCCTCGGCGCCGTAGTCTTTGGCGAAGTCCTTGGACCAGATGATTTTCCCGGTTTCTACGTGAATACAGTGGAGGTTCCCCATCGCGCCCAGGGCGTAGGCGTGATCATCATCGACGGTTACGGTGCAGCGGGGGCCTACCGGGTAGCTCACCGAGTAGGGGCAGTCGTACTCGACCACCCATTTCTGTTTGCCGGTGGCGGCGTCGAAACACAGCACCCGCTCCTTGCCGGACAGGTTTTGCCGGGCTCCTGCGCTCGGGGTCGGGTCGCCGTCGCTGCGCACGTAGTCCATCACCAACACGCTTTCGCCCGCCACGGAGGGGCCGCTATAGCCACCGCTGATCGGAGCGCGCCACAGAATCTTGGGGCCGCCTTCGGGGAACTTCTCCAGCAGGCCGTTCTCCCGCCAATGGCCGTCGCGCTTGGGTCCCATCCACTGGGGCCAGTCATCTGCAAGCGATAGGGAGGTGAGGCTGAAACACGCGCAAGCCAGGGTGGTGGCCGCTGTCATTCGGCGGGCGATGTGAGAGTAGGGGGTCATGGAAGTGAGAGGGGCGATGTTCAAGGAGTCAATCCTTCTACGAAGCCCGGGTTTGATCCGACTGCCTGTTGGGAAAGGGTGGTGAACATGCTTATTTAGGCATTGATTTAATTAAGTGAATGCTTCATAAATAGCCCATGAAGCCGATGGAAGCTCTGGCCGACCCCACGAGGCGCCGCATTGTCGAGATCCTGTCGGAAGGGGAACTCACCGCCGGTGCCATCTGTTCCCACTTTGACATGAGCGCCCCAGCCATCTCCCAACACTTGAAAGTGTTGCGGCAGGCGCAGTTGGTGACCGTACGCGCCGAGGGACAACGTCGAATCCACGGGCTCGACCCCGCGGGCATCCGCGAGATCGAAATCTGGCTCGCCCATATGAAGCGCTTCTGGAACCGCAGCCTGGACGCTCTGGAGGAAGAGCTGCTCAAGCCCGAGGATCTCGGTTAAATTCAATCACATAAATAACGTAATAACATAAACCCCCCTGGATGATTATGAGTGCTACCCCGCCAAATACACAGTCAGTGAATCAGTCCTACGGCGTCCCTCTAGAACCCGGCACCTTGCGGCTGGAGCGTCTGCTTCCCGGCCCCATCGAGCGCGTCTGGAGCTACCTGGTGGAACCGGAGAAACGCCGGAAATGGTTCGCGGGCGGCCAGATGGAGCGGCGCGACGGCGGCTACATGGAGCTTCAGTTCCGGCATCGGGAACTCAGCCAGCCCGGCGAAGAGGTGCCGGAGAACTATCGGACTACCCAGGATATGGAGCCCGCTCCTGGCAAGGTGATCCGCTGCACGCCGCCAACGCTGTTGGTGTTCGAGTGGCAGTTCTGTGAGGGGATGTCCGAGGTTACCTTCGAGCTCAGTCCAGAAGGGGAGTCCGTCCGGCTGGTTCTGACGCATCGGCGGCTCATTCATAAAGAGAACATGGTCTCCGTCGCGGCTGGTTGGCATACCCATGTTGGGCTGCTGATGGATCTGCTGGAGAACCGCGAGCGCGGACCGTTCTGGCCGGAACACGAGCGACTGATGAAGGAGTATGGCGAGCGGTTGCCAGAGTGCTGAGGCGCGCCGCCGGGCAGTTCGTGGCTTTAGGGGGAGCGCAGGCGTCTCGCTCCCGAAGGCTTTGATGGGGGCGTCAGGAAAGGGGGGACTCCTCGGTGGTTTGTGAAGTGAGCCGCGTAAACGCGGTACTCCAACCCTGTTTGCGGACACGGAAGGGAGGTGGGATGCCTTGAGTGTTGGAGGAGCATTTCCCGCCGGGGAGCGGGAGGGCGGGTGGTCATGGAGCCCTCTGCCTTGAGGCCAAGTCTCCCTCATCTCTCCCGAACCATTTCCTGTCACAACCAAATCGCCAGCGACATGAAAACCGCAAATACCCCAACCCCCGCATGTCGCTCCGTTCTCTCAAACTCCCACTCTTGCGATCCGCTGCCTCCCTGACCGTTACCCTCGCTTCCGCCGTCACCCTGGTGGTCTCTTGTGGCTGTGCCCAGGGCAAGCCCTCGGGCTTCTCGGCCTCTGGCTATCACGTCCGGGGCAGCAAGGTCTATTACCATGGCGGGTTCGGCATCTCGAGTCCGGTCGAGATCCCGGGGGCCGATGGGGCTTCGTTCCAGAAGCTGGACGATGTCGAGCCTGCCTCGTTCTACGGTCGGGACAAGGCCACTGTCTATTATTGTGGCAAGCCTATCCCCGGTGCTGACCCCGCTTCCTTCACCCGCCTGCGCAATACCTACGCGTTGGACGCGAAACAGGTTTACTACCAGGGCTACGCCATCTCCAAGGATCCGGCCAACTTCAAGCTGCTGGACGAGCTCGCGGGCAAGGACAGCCGCCGCGTCTATTGGTGCGGGCATGTGATTTCCGAAGACGCTCCGAACTTCCGCTACATTGGGCACTCCGGGGCGGTGGCCTATCACCGGGACCGGCAGCAGGTGCTGGCCAATGGGATCAAGGTGGATGGTGCCGATCCGGCCACCTTTCGGCTGCTGAGCCATGCCTACAGCCGGGATGCCCGCCGGGTCTATCAGCTCACCAAGTCCGTACCCGGTGCAGATGCCAACACCTTCCAGGTAATGACCCGCTGGTACACCCGTGATGCCCGGCAGGTCTTCTGGGATGGCAAGCTCATCGCTGGAGCCAATCCGGACACCTTTGTCATTCTCAATGAAGACAGCCATTGCAGCCATGACGGCGTGCGGGCCTACCATTGGAACAACGTCATCCCCGGCGTGAACCCCGCTTCCTTCCCAGTCGGTAAGAAATGCCGGTCCTGCTGGGAGAACCGGATTCTGTTTGAGGAGTGAGACCCGCTGCGCGGGAGACAGAAGACTGGAAGACAAAAGACATAAGACCTGAGCTGGCTCGGGCTTGTGTGTGCCCGGTGTGGTCCATTGCAGAGGACGTGCGACTGAGCGGGGCTAGGAACCCCCGCCTCCTGTAAAGCAGGAACAAACGTCAAGGTGACATGGCCGCGGAGTAAAGGAGGCGGGGGCTCGGGCCCCGCGATCTGTGGGGTGGGCGGAGCGGGGAGAGGATCGAGGGGCGATTGGTGAGTGAACTGCGTTGGGGTATCCAACGTCAGTCCACTTACTCAACGTCCTGTCGGCGCACCGCCACGAACTCGGGATTGAAGGCGAACTGCGTGTCGGTGCCGATGTCGCGGCTGGTGCCGACGATCTGCTCCAGCAGCTTGGAGATGTGGACCAGCTCCATGCAGGCGTTGATGGCCTGGTCCAGCTCGTAGGGCATGCGGGCGGCCACGGTATCGCCGTACTCCTGGGCGCGGCGGATGAGGCCGGCGTGGGCGATTTCCAGAAAGTTCGGGGACAGGGCTTGATGAGTGACAAAGGCCTCCACCACCTGGTGATGAAACTTGCAGCAATCCGTGAAGAGGGCGGCCAGGGCGGGCATCTGGGGGATGGGCTCCCAGTCCAGCAGCTTGCGGGCGCGACGAGCAATGCTGACGGCATGATCCGCGATCCGTTCCAGGTTCACGCTGATTTTGATGGTGGCCACGACGACCCGCAAATCGAGAGCGACGGGTTGGAAGCGCAGGATCACCCGCATGGCCTCGGCGCTCAGCTCGCGCTCCAGGGTGTCGATTTCGTCATCATCGGCGATGGCGCGATTGCAGCGTTCCGCATCCCTCTGAAACAGCCCCGCCTGGGCATTGGCCAGACTGCGCTCCGTGAGAGCAGACATCATCAGGACGTTGTCCCGCAGGGTGCCGAGGTCCCGATTAAACTGGCTGGAAATGTGTCCTTGGGAGGGATCGATCATGTCACCGAACGGTGGGGATTGGGGGGAAGCGGATGCCTGTGGAGACCGGTGTCCGTACTCGCCCCGCTGACGACTGAACCCAACCTCACCAGCCTGTCACTGTGGGGCACCTTGCCTGAGTCCAAAGTGGACTTTTCGTCACATTCGACCCGTCAGCACGAAGTCGTCGAATTCACTGTCCCGGGTCCCTTCGCGAATCTTCTCGCAGGATCAGGCTATTTTCCAAGATTGCCACGATTTCTCCGTCAGGCCTAGTATGAACGCACTGCGGCGTTTTCGCCGTCTGGTGCCCCGTTTTCGCACTTCCCCCTGCTCGCTCATGAAACGCTCTTTCCTGAAACTCCCCTGGTTCGCCACGCTCGCGGCACTCGTGCCGGTGGTGGTGTGGTACTCAGCCTTTTCTCTAGACCTGCTGGGTCAGGGGGCTGGCGGCAAAAGTGATGGCGACCAGGCCAAGCTGCTGGTGCGGGCCGAGAAACTGCTGAGTGAGGGCAATGGGGCGGAGGCGATGAAGCTGCTCCAGCCTCTGTTGGACAAGCCCCTCCAGGAATCCGGTGCGACCGATCAACAGGTGCGCAAAGGTCTCGAGCTGGCGTTTTCGGCCCAGCAGGGGCTGGGCACGGCGGGCACCGGGCTGGATGCGCTGCTGGAAGGCGTGCAAAAGGCTCATCCCCAGAACTGGAGAGTACTGACCCTTTCCGCCAGCATCCTGGAGCGCAGCGCTCATCAAGGCAGTGTGACAGATGGCAAGTACCAGCGGCAGAACTGGACAGGCAAGAGAGCTGACAGCACAGATCGCGACCGGGTGCAGGGGCTCGTCTGGTTGCGCAAGGCTTCCACCCTGGCCTTGCAGGATGCAGGTGCCACGGCAGCGGAGCGGGTAAACGTGCTTTTGACGGAGGCCAATGGGCTCCTCTCCGGCAAGGCCCCCTGGGAACTCCAGAGCCTGACTGACCTGGAGAAACTGCCAGAGGTGGAGATCAATGAAGGTGGACGAGGCCAGATGATGTGGCCAGGCCGAGGTCGGGGGCCGTGGGGGAATCCGGCAGACGACACTGGCTATCCCGTGGACGCTGCCGGCAATCCGGTTTATTTCAAAATCCCCGCCTCCTGGGAAACTGCCGCCAGTGACGGGGAGCGCTGGCGTTATCTCCTGAAGCTGGCTGCGGAAACGGATCCGGCCTCCGCCCATCTGGCGATGTTTGCCTTTGTGACTGAAATCCAAGGCTGGCTGGATGTGGATACCCTGCAGCGGACCGCCATCTGGCCGCTGATCGTGAAAAGGAGTGAACAGGACGGCAAGGAAGAGGGCAATCTGCGCCAAGGTATTGTCGATCTCCCCACGCTCAAACCCGAGGAGACCATCACCCGGCTGGCGACCGGGATCCGCCGGCACACACTTCCTGAAGACTACCGCTTCATCCCGATCCTGCGGGAGCTTGGAACGGGCGGCACCGCGAGCGCCCCGCAGGCCTTGATGCAACTCGGATACATCCACGAGAACCGCCAGCAGCGCGACTTGGCCGCGGCAGTGTGGAAAGAGGTCATCGAGCGACATGGCAAAGACCCGCAGGTCAAGGAAGTGGCTGAAGGGCGGCTCCGCCAGATTGAGGGCCATCTGGGCAAGCTTGAAGGCAAGGACACCCTGCCGGCGGGTCAGAAGGCCACCGTGGATCTTGTCTTTCGCAATGCCAAACAGGTGAAGCTCACGGCCAGACCCGTGAAGGTGGACGCCCTGCTCGATACCCTGCAGGCGGAGTACAAGGCGCGGGCCAATGGGAAAAAGGAACGGGAACAGAGCCAGTGGACGTGGCTGAATCAGGCCTTTGGCACCCTGCTCTCGGGATCTGTGCCGGTCCGCCAGTCGGAAGTGGAGAAGTACCTGGGCGAGCCTGCCGCCACCTGGGAGGTGGCCCTGGAACCCCGGGCGAAGCATGCCGACCGGCGTATCACTTTGGAGACGCCGCTGAGCCGGGCGGGTGTCTATTTCCTCGAAGCCACGTTTGAGGGCGGCGGTGTGGCCCACTGTATGGTGGAGCTCGCGGATCTGGTGGTGCTGACCAAGCCCGTGCTCAATGGGGCCGGGGCTCATGGCTTTGTGCTGGATGCAACCACAGGACGCCCGGTCTCAAAGGCCAAGGTGCTGGCCTTCGGATATCGCCACGAGTACCGCAGTGAAGGCAACCGTTCCAAGGAGTACTGGTTCACGCGCGAACAACGCTTCACCAGCGGTGCGGAGGGGAACTTCCCAATCAATATGGATGAGGAGAACCGCTACAACTGGCTCTTGAGGGTGGAGTCTCCAGACGGCGGCTTGGCGGTGGTGGGCTTCAACCCGTTCTACCGGCACTACATGGGCCAGAACCCCGATGGCCAGCAGCTCAAGCTCTACATCACCACGGATCGCCCCGCCTATCGTCCCGGACAAAAAGTCTATCTGGCAGGCTGGGCCCGCCGGGCGACCTATGAAGAGGGCAAGAACGGCAATGAATTCGCCAACCAGCGTTTTGTAGTTCGCATCAATGATCCCCGTGGGGAGAAGCTGCTGGAGCAGCATGTGGTCGCAGATGCGAATGGTGCCATGAGCCTGGACCTTTCCCTGGCCGATACTGCCGGGTTGGGTCGCTACTCAGTGAGCTTCAGCAACCACACCCAGCTCGCGGGGCATGCCTTCTTCCAGGTGGAGGAGTACAAGAAGCCCGAGTTCGAGGTCAAAGTGAAAACGCCGGAGAAGCCGGTGCAACTGGGCGAGCCTTTCACGGCCACGGTGGAGGCCAAGTACTACTTCGGCGGGGCGGTGAGCGAGGCCAAGGTGCACTACAAGGTGGAGCGCGTGCGTCATGATGCCTCCTGGTTCCCCGTGACCCCCTGGGACTGGCTCTACGGCCCCGGCTACTGGTGGCGGAACAATGACTACGCCTGGCTCCCCGGCTACACCAGCTGCATCCGCATCTGGCCACCCTGGTGGGGTGTGCGGTCAGATCCGCCGGAAGTCGTGGCCGAGGCCACGGTGGACATCGGCCCGGATGGCACGGTGAAGATCCCTATCGAAACCGCTCTGGCCAAGGAGCTGCACGGTGACCAGGATCACAAGTACAACATCACTGCAGAGGTGACGGACTCATCCCGTCGCATGATCTCCGGCTCCGGCTCTGTGGTGGCCCCGCGCCAGCCTTATCAGGTGTATGTATGGACGCATCGCGGGTTCTATGAAGCCGGCACGGAGGCCCGTGTCTCGGTGCAAGCCCGCACGCCGGATGGCAGTCCCGTGAATGGCAAGGCGGTGTTGAAGGTTCTGGCTGTCACGTACGAACCGGGCGGCGCGCCGGTGGAGACTGAGAAGTCACGGTTCGAGCTGGTGGCTCGCGATGGCAACCCGGCTGTGCAGGTGCTGCAATTCCCCCAGACCGGGCACTATCGCCTGGCGGTGGAGTTTGATGACGGCGCAGGGCACAAAGTGGAAGGCACGGCGCACACCACGGTGCGAGGAAAGGACTTTGACGGCAAGGACTTCCGCTTCCCGGATCTGGAGGTGGTGTCGGAGAAGGCGGAGTATGCGCCCGGCGAAGACGCCTCCTTTGTGGTGAACATTGCCCAGGAGGGCGGCAGCATCCTGGTGTTCGAGCGTCCTCAGAATGGCGGTTATCCCAAGCCCCGCGTGGTGACGCTGGCCCAGGGCAAGTCCACCCGCATCACCCTGCCCGTCGGTACGAATGACCAGCCCAACTTCTTCCTGGAGGTGGTGACGGTTCATGGAGCCAAGATCCACACCCAGGTGGTGCAGGTGCCGGTGCCGCCCAGCAAGCGGATTGCCGAGGTGAAGCTCACGCCCTCCCAGGAGACTTATAAACCACAGGCCGATGGCACAGTGCAGATCCAGGTGAAACACCCCGATGGCACGCCGGTGCAGGGGCCGGTCATCCTAACTGGCTATGACAAGGCGCTCGAGTACATCTCTGGCGGGAGCAACGTGCCCAACGTGAGGGACTTCTTCTGGGGTTGGAAGCGGAATCACTTTATGATAGGAGTGAGCTCCCTGAACACAGTGAACTCTCAGATTTCACTGCCAGGGCTGAACTGGGAGGCGGTGGGAGTGTTCGGGAACCGCTACCTTGGCATGAGCACGCGGATGAACTTTGCCATTGGAGGGAGCGGAGGCGGGTTTGGATACAAGAATGAGTTCAAGCGGAATGGCCGGGTGGACTATGACATGGCCGGCCTCCCCGCTCCGGCCTCAGCGCCCATGACAGCGGCTGCCGCGCCCATGGAGGCTGCCAAGTCCAAGGCGATCGCCGCGGACTCGATTGATGGTCTGCTGGCTTCCAATCAATCGGTGGCAGGAGCAGAAGAGGCCACGCCGATGATCCGGCAGGACTTTGCCGATCTACTGGTGTGGAATGCCGCGGCGACCACGGACGCTCAGGGCAAGGTCACGCTGCCGGTGCACTTCCCTGACGATCTCACCACCTGGAAGCTTCGGGCCTGGGTCCTCGGGCCCAATACGGAGGTGGGCGAGGCTTCGGTGGAGGTGATCAGTCGCAAGGACCTGCTGGTGCGCATGCAGGCCCCGCGTTTCTTTGTGGAGCGGGATGAGGTGGTGCTCTCTGGCATCGTTCACAATGATCTGAAGGAGAAGCAGAACGTGCGTGCGGTCCTCGAACTGGATGGCAAGACGCTTGCGCCGCTGGAGGGGCAGGCCACCGAGCAACGGTTTGAGATTGCCCCCGGTGGCGAGCACCGGTTTGACTGGCGCGTCAAGGTGATCGCCGAAGGCGAAGCGACTGTCCGCATGAAGGCGCTGGCTGCCGGTGAGAGCGATGCGGTGGAGAAGAAGTTTCCCGTCTATGTGCACGGCATGTTGCGGCAGGACGCCTGGAGCCTGGCCATTCGCCCGGATCAGGGGCAGGGGACCATTGCCTTTGAAGTGCCGGACAAGCGTCGCCCCGCCCAGACACGGTTCGAGGTACGCTATAGCCCCAGCCTGGCAGCCGCCATGGTGGATGCACTGCCTTTCCTGGTGAGCTATCCGCATGGTTGCACGGAGCAGACGTTGAATCGGTTTGTACCCACGGTGATCACCCAGAAGGTGCTGCTGGATCTTGGCCTGGATCTCAAAGCCATCCGGGACAAGGGCGTGAACCTGAATGCCCAGGAACTGGGCGATCCCGTCAAACGCGCCCAGCAGTGGCGGCGCTATCGCAAGAACGACCAGGATCCGGTCTTCGACGAGAAAGTCGTCAAGAAGATGGCCGCGGCTGGCATTGACCGGCTCGAGTCCATGCAGGCCAACGACGGCGGGTGGGGATGGTGGCCGGGCGCCGCTCAAGGCTCCTCGCACCTCACCGCCCAGGTGGTGGATGGCTTGCTCCAGGCCCGTGCCGCGGGAGCAGATGTGCCCGCTGGCATGCTGAGCCGGGGTCTGGACTGGCTATCCCGTCATGAGGAGGAGGAACTGCGCCGCCTGAACCTGCCAGAGAAGGCTCAGGATCACAAAACCC
This sequence comes from Verrucomicrobium sp. BvORR034, assembly GCF_000739635.1. Classification (GTDB taxonomy): domain Bacteria; phylum Verrucomicrobiota; class Verrucomicrobiia; order Verrucomicrobiales; family Verrucomicrobiaceae; genus Verrucomicrobium. The sequence continues at coordinate 52,874 of NZ_BATQ01000072.1, forward strand.
AGGCGGACAATGAAGACGCCCTCGTGCACGCCGCCCTGGTTGCCGGGGAGCGCGGAAATAGAGGCATGCGCACCCACCTCTACAACGACCGCCTCAAGCTTTCGAAATCGATGCAGGCCCTCGTGGGGCTGGCCTGCGCCACCGTCAAGGAGACGGAGCGCCGGGACATGATCACCCGCAACCTGGAGCAGTTCCAAAAGCAGGATGAGGAGAACCAGACCGCATGGCTGGACTTCGGCAACGACCAGCGCTGGTGGTACTGGTATGACGACGAGACCGAAACCCTCGCCGCTTACCTGAAGCTACGGCTTATTAAGGACGGCAGGGATCCGGTGGCCTCCCGTCTGGTGAAGTACCTGCTGAACAACCGCAAGCACGGGAACTACTGGAAGAGCACCCGCGACACGGCCGCTGCCATCAGCGCCCTGGCCATGTACATCAAGGCCTCCGGTGAAACCGCCCCGGACCTGATGGTGGAGTTGTGGCTGGATGGCAAGAAAGTCAAAGAGGCTCCCATCAACAAGGAGAACCTCTTCTCCTTCGACCACGCCTTTGTGATCGAAGGCGAGGCACTCACCGCTGGCAAACACCAGCTGGAGATCCGTCGTAAAGGAGCCGGGCCATTGTACGCGAATGCTTACCTCGCCTGTTTCACCCTGGAAGACCACCTCCGGGCGGCTGGCCTGGAGGTAAAGGTGCAGCGGAACCTCTACAAGCTGGTGCCGGAGAAAACGCAGGACCTTGTGTCCGGTGCCCATGGCCAGGCCCTGAAACAGCAAGGGTCGCGTTATCGCCGCGAACCCCTGGGACCGGAGGCCACGGTGAAGAGCGGTGACCTGCTGGAGGTGGAACTCATCACGGAAAGCAAGAACGACTACGAATACCTCATGCTGGAGGACTTCAAGCCCGCCGGATGTGAAGCCGTGGATCTACAGAGCGGGTATGTCTGGAGCCAGGGGCTCAATACGTATCGTGAGTTCCGCGATGAAAAGGTGACGCACTACCTGGAGAGGTTGCCTCGCGGGAAGCAGTCTTTGACCTATCGTCTCCGTGCCGAGATCCCTGGGAAATTCAGCGCGTTGCCCAGCGTGATCGAGGGGATGTATGCGCCGGAGCTGAAGGGGAATGCCGAGGAGCGTAGTGTGTCGATTGGCGAGTGAGGCTGTCGGAAGAAGCTCGTAGCTGCACTTGTGAAAGTGCGGAAGGGTGGCGTGGCTCAGTGGGGTTGGCAGCGGGTTCATGGGGGGCAAGCTGCCTGAACGCGTTCTCACGAACGCATCCACGACTGACTCTCATTGACCGCGCAGCGGAAGCTCGTAGCTGCACTTGTAAAAGTGCGGAAGGGTGTGGCGTTGCCCTGTGGGTAGGCAGCGGGTCATAGGTAGCAAGCTGCCTGAACGCGTTCTCACGAACGCATCCACGACTGACTCTCATCGACCGCGCAACGGAAGCTCGTAGCTACACTCGTGAAAGTGCGGAAGGGTGGCGTGGCCCTGTGGGGCAGGCAGCGGGTCCATGGGTGGCAAGCTGCCTGAACGCGTTCAGACGAACGCATTCACGACTGACACCTCGTTGCCGTCTCTTCTCGCTCACCCAATTCTCTCATTGCCGGGATTTTCTTCCAGCGGTATGAAAGGGGGCGTCGGGGGCTGGAGTTTTGCCCGTGTCCTCGGTATGCACTGCCCATTTGCCATGAAATCCAATGCCTTGTCATTCCTCACTTCAATAGTATGCGGCATGGCGTTGGTAGGTTGCATCGGCCTGCAGAGTCCCAGTGGTCAGGGGCCGCAATGGGCGGCTCGTATGAAGGCCAACTCAGACGCGCGGAAATCCCAGCAGGCTCAAGCACAAGCAGGTGGGCCGGGAGCCGCGCCAGGCCAGATTGCCCTTGGGCCAGATAGGGTGCCTCTGCCTGGTCAGCCCGCCCTTCCTCCCGGCGCGGCGGGGGCCGGTGCGACTCAAGACTCCGGTGGTTCAGGCTTCTTTGGCGTGCTCAACAACGGAGATGCCCCCGACATTCCCCAGCGTCCCAAGTACGACCAGGGGGCGCGACGTCAGCCTATCACGGAGAGTTCTACCACCCTGCTGAGGCAGGAGGTGGCACCGATGGACCCCGTGCACTTTGACAAGAAAACGGGCTACCCCATTCGACAGATGGAAACCGGGTACGAAACCCTGCCATTGCCTCGTGAAGGGGCGCAGGTCGGTGCCCAGCTGCCAGCATCCGCCATCACTCCCGCGTCGGTGGCCCCAGTTGCCATGGACCCCAAGGACATCCGGACGGGCACCCGGAGTACCACCTTCGGCCGGGTGCGCAGCCCCTACCCACCGTATTTGGAGCTGGACTCCTCCGGCGTTCTCCCTGGCTCCCTGGCGAGAGACCCCGCCACGGGCAAGGTTTTCCGCATTCCTTAGAGACCCAAGGAAGGGGGAGATTGCGATCCTCAGGTAGATTGAGTTATTTTTGATCTGCTGCGTCCAATCTCTCAACCATGGAGCCCCCCCTTTTTCGATTTTTGAAAATTCCCGGCCTGTCGGTCCTGTTTCTCGTGACAGGAGTCGGCTGCGTCTATGACCCCTACGACTACTACGAGCCCCCGTCCTACATGGTGGAGCCGGGCCCGGGGGGCGGCCCGCCCCCCAGTCGCTACAATCAGCGGCAGCGGCATGGTTCAGGCCGCTACTACGACGAAGGCTACCAGTACGGCGACCGCTATGAGCACTCCCCCCGAAGCAATCGGAGGAGAGATGACTATTACAACTACGGTCCGCGCGGCCCCCGTCATGGCGGGAGGAACGAGTATCTCCGTGACGAGAGGGACGATCGTGATGAGGAGTGGGATGATGAGCGCCAGCGTTCCACTGGTGAGCCTCAAGAACGCGCTTCGACAGAACCCCAGCCTCAGCCCAGGCTGAGGGATGATGTGGTGCCCTCCGGTCCCAAGCCGGACACTGGCGCGCCCAAGACGGACCCCAAGGACATCAAGACGGCAACCCGCGCCAAAACCCCAGGCCGTGTGAAGAGCCCCTATCCACCCTACACGGAACTGGACGTGTCCGGACTCAATCCCGGCTCACTGGCCAAGGATCCCACGAACGGGAAGGTGTTCAGGATTCCGTGAGAATAGGAAGGCTAGGAGTTAAGAGTTAGAAGCTCTTCTCCCAACTCCTAACTCCTAACCCTTAACCCTATTTCCAAATCATCCCCCAGAGCCGTTTCACCGCTCCGGGTTCCATTTCCGTGAACTGTTGCCATTCCACCCGGGCTTCAGGGTGGGACGGTTGCAGGTGGATGCCCCAAAGGGGGCGGATGTCATCCGGCAGTGAGGCGTAGCGGAGGTCGCCCAGCACCTGGGGGTGCTGAGGATGCACGCCCACCCAGTCATCGGAGAAATGGAAGAACCTCTTGATGTCTGAGGCTTGGACCGAATCTGCCGACAAGCCGAACGCGGCCACCGCGTCGGCCGGGGTGGCAAAGGCGGCATAATGGGGTGGCGAAGGGTTGAGGATCTCAGTCGCGCCCAGACCGCAACGAACGGCCATCACCCGCACACCATCGGGATCTCGGATCAATGCCCGCCACACGATGATGTTCGCGATGGAGGGCTTGACCGTGATTTGCACAGGGGTAGGGGACGTGCCGCCCGATTGCGCAAGCCACTGGCTGACCGCCGTCGATGCCCGATGATGCTGAACGATTGCCAGCCCCAGGTAGAGGCTCACGGACGCCAGTCCGAGCGCGGCATGCTTCCGGGCTCCCCTTTGCTTCGTGAGGGCTAGAACTGTCAGCACCAGGAGCGGGAGAGTCAGCAGGGGATCCACCACCGCCACCCAGTCGAGCGAGACGCGGGCATCGGAAAAGGGCCACCACACCCGGGTGCCGTAGCTGGTCCAGAGGTCGCAGAAAATGTGGCTGAGGCCTGCCAGCCATGCAGGCAGCAGGAGCGGGGTAACGGCGATGCTGCGACGGGCGACCACCCGGTAGATCAGCCAGACGATGCCAGCCGCCAATGCGGCGATCACGGGTGAAAACGCCAGGCTGTGGGTGAAGTGCCGATGGTACTCGATGAAAAAGAGCGGATCGGCGGCATTGCGGAGAAAGACGTCCGTATCCGGCAGAAGCCCGGCCGCCAGCCCCGCCAGGGCGACCTGGCCGCGTGGAGTGTAACGACGTGCGACCACCAGGGCGGTGGCCATGCCAAGAAAGGAGTGGGTGAGGGGATCCATGGAGCAGGGCGGGGGATTTGCGCTGGGCGCAACCCAAGTCTCGAAACATCTGGAACGAGATTACGCCTTTGCCATCCGTGAAGTGGGAGATTTCGCAGCGGACGTGCCACCAGCCCCCGGGTGTCACGCGATCTTCAAGCAAACCTGCATGCCCTTGAAGATGAAACGGTCGGATCTTGATCACCCCGCCCTCTGTGGTAGAATTCAATCATCCGCCCCAGGGAATCCCGGGCATTGCATGTCCCCCCTACTCATGCATCTCCTATCAGGCTGCCCAGCCCTCCATCGTTGGAGTGGTTGGTCCATGGCTGTGGCGGTCGGAGTGCTCAGTTCCAGTTTGCCAGGGTTGACTGCGGCAGATCTCCCAGCACCTGCCGGGGTGATGGCGTCGTCCACTGTATCGCCTACACCACCGCCTCTTACCCTGCTGAGGCCGGATGCTCCTGCCTCCACTCCTGCGGTCGCCCCGGTGCAGCCTCAGGTACCAGCGGCAACCCTTACGCCATTTGAGCGCAATCTGCAGCGTGTGTTCGCCAATGACAATGAGGCGGACATCCGGGTGATCTTTGGCTACGACAATTCGGCAGACATCCGCCATGTGAACGACCCCTTCCGTGCGGAACATTTCATGGACTATCTGAAGAAGGCGGGGTACAAGCCCGTAACGCCGACCGAAGAAAAACGTGAGCAGTTGGGCGTGACCGCCGATGCGGGGAATTTGCGTTTGTTTGAGGGTGTCGGCACCAACGGACGCCGGCTCAACATCGCCATGATCTGGAGCGCCCGGACGACGAGCTTTGCCCGCAACATTGGGGCCGAATATTTGCAGCAGGTGAAATGCAGTGAGGAGGCGCTGAAGTTCATGCAGAAGGCGGCCTCAGAGGCTGAGGTCATGCTGTACGTGGGCCATTCCCGCGAAGGCGGCGGCCCCGATACCTTTCCGCCCGAGATCAAGCCGGATGGGGGAAAGTACCTTCACCGGGTGGACTACACTCCGTACCGCAACACGCGCCCTGGACTGGCCTCCCTGTCTTCCTCACTTTCCAAGTCCAAGGACAAGCCCTACATCATGAGCTGGGCGTCGTGCAAATCAGACGTCCATTTCTCCGGATGGTTTCGCAAAGTGCTGGGGCAGAAGGAGCAGGATACCAGCCTGATCATGTCCACCCGATTTACGACCTTTCACCCGTGGATCGCGGAGATTGCCGACAACGATGAGGGCCTCATGGCCACCGTGTGCCTGTTGGAAGCTTTCCAGTTCAATCCCTCCCAGGAGGCTTTCGAGCGGCGATTGAAGTTGTGTGAAATCGACGCAGAGCGCATCTCTGGCAAGCCCGCTTGGCGGGTCAGTTCTGTGCCTGGGGTTTCCGCAGCGACGCCGAATCCTGCTCCCTCAACGGTGGCGGAGAAATAACGGGTCGGGCATCATCATGCCTGCGGTTTGAAAATACAAAGGTATGAAACAAACGCCCGGCCCTGCGGCTGGTCAGAGACTTTATGAAAACCATCGTCGCACTCGTGGACTTCTCGGATCTGACTTTCAAGATCCTCAAGCAAGCCCATAAGCTGGCGCATGCCTTTGGCAGTCACGTCATCGTGGTGCATGTGGTCCCCAAGGAACCAACGGTGGTGGGCATCGGGGTCGCGTCCCCGACAGTCTTGCGAGAACCCACGGACGAGGAAATAGCGACAGACCGGGAGAAGCTTGATTCGCTGGGCGAGTCGCTCACCAAGTTCGGGGTGCAGACCACCACCAAGCAACTGCGTGGAGCCACGGTGGAATCCATTGTCGCAGAAGCGACCCATCTTCACGCGGATCTCATCTTGATGGGCACCCACGGGCACGGGGCGTTGTACAACTTTCTGGTGGGCACGGCGACGTCAGATGTGCTGAAAAAAGCGCCGTGCCCGGTGCTCATCGTCCCCTCCACCGCCAAGGATGCGTAGGGAGCAAGGGTTTCGGCCGGCGGTTTCGAACCTCAGGGCTTAGGGGCAATTTTGGATCCGGTTCGATTGATGATCCGGACCTTCTTCCAATCGGAGACTGACTCGCCAGTCCAGACCAAATACTTCGGCTTGGAGCCAAACAGGCTCTTCTGTCTCTCGTCAGTCAGCGGGGCCGAACGATAGGTGGCCCTGACTTCCATTTCGCGAATCTCATCGGCCTGCATGGAAAAGGGCAGCACCCACTCGTTGAGAAAGTCCACGTTCACGAGCAGATCGTCAGCGGGTGCGAGAGCCAAGACCTTGGGGATGCCCATGCCTCCCGTGTAGCTGTAGCCCGTGTGGGCACTGAACACCTTGTCGGGTGCGCTGGCCTCTCGAAATTCGATGCACATCGCATCATCTCCTTCCGGGCAGTAGGGACGCCAGAGCAGCAATGCCTGCTGGGTAGTGTTGGAAATCTTCAGGTGGATGTGGGTGTGCGGCTTAAAGAGGATGATTTCCAGGTGGTGCGCCTCTGCCGATGCGGCGGAAAGCCCGTGGGAATCGTGGATGGCCACGGTGATGGCGCTTGTGGGAGGCGGCTCTGCGGCGTGGGCCAGCCCTGCTGCACAGATGAGAATGGCGAGGAATCTGGAGGTTGCATTCATGACTTTGTTATGGGCTTCACGGGCAAGGTTGGGTTCCCTTGGAAGTTTGCTGGAGTGTCGGCTAGACGTTCGCATTGAACATCCCTGAATGAATCGGGCCTACAGCCCTGAGCATCTCTAGGTCCTGATAACCTGAGGCGATGCCCCCAGGCTGGAATGAAGCCGGGCCGTTGGCCCTCAGTTTCCGCGTTGTTCCAGATAGTGCCACTACTCCGACGGTAGAGTACACCAAACCTCTGTGCCCGGAGGCGCTTCGTCTTTGGAAAGTCCGCGCACGAAAACCGGGAAGTAAGGATTTTGGAGATTCAGTCCCAGAGCCTCGTCAAAGGCGTTCACGATGAGGTCAGAGCCATTTGGCCGGTGCAGCCGCAACTTCGTTCCGGCAAGAGTGCTCAGTGGTGCTCCCTCGCGCAGAAAGCCGGGAGTGAGGATGATACCACGCCCTTCGACGACAAATGCCTCCTGCACGACGAAGAGCAGGTGTTCGGGCTCTGGTGAACTTAGGTTGAACTGCATGCTGGATTTTATGCCATTTTGCTGGGGCAGTAGATCCTCCTGCCAATGTCCTCGACGACCTCACTCACACTTCTCCCCATCCGCCACCACCGGGAGTTTCCATGATCGTGCGATCGCCCGGTTGGACGGTGAAGGTGGTGCTGGAGGGAAGCTCCTCGGGGGCTCCGCCATCGGCGGGCACCAGGGTTTGACGGCCGCACGATCCCGGCCCGCCTCCCCGCAGTCCGTAGGGGGCTGTCACCCGGTGCTGGGTGAGGACGGAGACGGTGAGGGGTTCGAGGAACTCAAACTCCCGCACGACGCCGTCTCCGCCGGAGTGAATGCCATGACCGCCTGAGCCGCTTCGGATGGCAAACTGATGAAGCCGCACGGGGTAACGGCGCTCAATCACCTCCACATCGGTGATGGCGGTGTTGGTCATGTGACTGTGCAGGGCGCTGCCGCCTGCGTGGCCTTCTGAAGCTCCGGTGCCGCCGCAGAGGGTTTCATAGTAGCCGAAACGGGTGTTTCCAAAGAGGAAGTTGTTCATGGTTCCCTGGCTGCAGGCTTGCCCGCCCAGCGCCTTCAGCAGCGTGTCCACTACGCGCTGGCTGACCTCCGTGTTGCCTCCCACCACGGCTGGCGGGGGGCCGTCATTGAAGTTGGGATTAAGGAAACTTCCCTCCGGTAGGATCATTTCCACATCTTCCAGCAGGCCTTCATTGAGGGGCAGATCCTCCTGCAGCACGAGCCGCAGGACATAGAGCACGGCGCTGCTGACGATGGCGGGCGTTGCATTCAGATTTCCTGGATGCTGTGACCCTGAGCCGCTGAAGTCCAGTCGGAGCCTGCCATCCTCCATTGAAAGTCGTACTCGGATGGTGCGCCCGTCATCCAGAGGTTCCTCCGCCTCGCCTGCGGGGATGCGGTCCAGAAAGGCCCGCATGATGCGGCTGGACTGGTCCAGGATGAGCTGCATCTGCTGCGGCAGGACGGCAGGGGCTGCACCGTCAGGAATCAGGCCCAGCAGACGCTCCGCCCCCAGTAGATTGGCAGCCAGTTGGGCCTGCAGGTCGGCCAGATTGTCTTCCACCGAGCGCGTCGGGTGGGGGGCCGTCGTGAGCAGACTGCGGATCTCCTCCCACAAAACCTCTCCGTCCCGCCGGAGGTACTGGGGGAAGATGACCACCCCTTCCTCGGGGAGCGTGCGGGCATTGGCCGGCATGGAGCCTGGGGAAAGCCCGCCAATTTCTGCATGGTGGGCGCGGTTGGCCACGAAGCCAAGCAGGTTCGAGGAGGCATCGAACACCGGGGTGATGAGGGTCACGTCTGGCAGGTGAGAGCCGCCGAATGCAGGGTGATTCGTGATGATGGTGTCCCCAGGTTGCACGGGGCAGATCTTCAGCACCTCTCGCACACACACACCCAGGGCACCCAGATGGACGGGGATATGGGGGGCGCTGACCACCAGACGGCCTTCAGGTGAAAGCAGGGCGCAGGAGTAGTCGAGCCGTTCACGAATGTTGGTGGACAGGGCGGTGCGACGCAGCAGGGCTCCCATGTCCTCCACGATGCTGGTGAAGCGATGCCGGAACAGGTCCGAAGGAACGGATCCTGAGCCGCTCTCTTCCCTGGTGGCCTCCCGCTTGAGCACCCAGCCCAGAGCAGGCTGGTCCTGAGCTGTCCAGCCCGATGCCACCAGCAGGGTGCTAAAGGCGTCCTGCACCAGCGCCGGACCGGTCACGGGTGCGAGCAGGGCAGCGCGATCAGACGACTTGGCGGGAGCGGGGACCGCACCCGTGGCAATGACGCGCAGGCTGACCAGTTCCACCGGCTTGGTGGAAGGCGGAGCATAGCTGAAGAGGTGGGTGTATCGGATGGCGAAATCTCGTGCCAGGTTTGAGGAGTCCACAAACTCGATCTGCAACGGGGTGTCCTGGCCTCGCAGGCGCAGCTCGGCCAGTTGGCGGAGGGTGCTTCCCTGGCCTCCATCCGGGAGCTCGGACCGGGCGTCTGCCGCCAAACTGGCCAGCAAATCGGGCAAAGTAGTGGCCATGTCTTCCAGTGGTTGCAGTACTTGTTTTTCCGCGAACTTCTCTGGCATCGCCTCCTGCAGGCCCACGGCGCTCAGGATCCCGGCGTGGTGTGGTGCGAGCACGGTGGTCATGCCCAGCCTCGCTGCGACGTCGCAGGCGTGTTGGGGGCCGGCACCGCCAAAGGCGAGCAGCGCATATTCCGCCGGATCATAGCCTTCCAGCACGGAGATCTTCCGGATCGCATCCGCCATGCGCTCGGTGGCGAGCGCCAGCAACTGGAGCAGCAATTCCTCCCGGGTGATCGGATCTTGAAGCTGGGCCTGACTGGCGGCCAGCAGTTCCTGCAGCCGGGCCTCCGCAGCATCCAGACTGAGGGGGATGGGAGCCCGGGAAGGGTCAAAGCGTCCCAGCAGCAGATTCACATCCGTGATGGCCAGAGGGCCACCTTTGCCATAGCAGGCGGGGCCGGGATCAGAGCCCGCACTTTGCGGACCCACCGCCAGTCCTTGCGGAGTGAGGTGGCAAATGGATCCGCCACCCGCGGCGACGGTTTCTATGGCCACGCTGGGGCTCAGCAACGTGATGCCACCCACCGACTGGGTGAAGCGGTAGGCCACCGCACCATCCAGTCGCGCCACGTCGGTGCTGGTTCCGCCCATGTCGAAGGTGATGATGCGGGAGTAGCCCAGCCTCTGCGCGGCATGCAAAGCCCCGAGCGCGCCCGCGGCGGGGCCGCTCAGCAGCAGGTCCTTTGGCTGAATGGTGGCGGAGGGCTCCAGTGCTGCCGCACTCGTCATGAGGGACAGAGGCACAGTGTCGTGTCCCTCTGCGATGGGTGTGGCCACATCGCGAATGAACTGCTCGACGGGTCCCGTCAGATAAGCATTGGCCACTGCGCTCTGGGCCCGGGGGAGAATGCGGATGAAGGGGGCGAGGCGGCTGCTCAGGGAGACGTGTTGAAAGCCGCACTCCAGCAGGATCTTCTCCACGGCCAGTTCATGCTCGGGCTGGATGTCGCTGTGCAGCAGGCTGACGGCGGCCGTGACCAGACCCGATCGCACCAGTTCCAAGGCGCAGGCTCGCAGGGCCTCTTCATCGAGGGGCTTGATGACAGTGCCATTGGCCCTCAGGCGTTCTTTTACCTCGCAGACCGACGCATAGTGCACCTCACGCGGGGCATGATGAAGGGCAAAGAGATGGGGGCGGCGCTGGTCTCCGATGCGTAGGAGATCCGCAAACCCCTGGGTGATGAAGAAAGCCACCGGCGTGCCCTTGCGCTCCAGAAGGGCATTGGTGGCGCGTGTGGTGGCCAGACGGAACTGCAGAGGCGGAAAGGCTCGTCCCAATTCTGTGCGGGTCAGAAGCCGCGCTCCCAGCACCGGAGCAGCCTCGCCAGAGGTGAGCTCTACCAGCGCCCCCGGCAGGGCCAGTCGGGGTGTTTCATTGAACTCAAGGTGCAGCCGTCCTTGATCGACCCTGGAGCACCGGATGATGCTGCCTGCTCCTGCGCCTGAGGCAGGGCGCAAGGTCCACCCATTGAAGAAACCGTCCGGCATGTCCCAAGTCTGCGCCAGCACCGCGCCCTGCTCATCCCACCCCTCCACCCGGGCGCGCAGCACCCCTGAAGACAGGACCTTGACCCGACGCTCCTCACCCGAAGGCGTGAGCGCATGGCAGTCCGTGAATGTCCCGCCGGTGTCGGCGGCAATCTTCCAGGTAGGGGGCGGAGTCACAGCAGATGGGGAGCGAAAGAATTCTGTTTTTTGGGAATATTCGGCCGGGATGAGAGCTCTCATCTCCGACTACCCGCAGATGGGGTTTCGGTCAACGCGTCAGGACCGAACTCATGTCCGTCATCAATCCCAACGCAAAACTGAATTTTACATGAGCACCCTTCAGACCAATGCGGGTGTGACGTGGGGCAATGTTGTCAGCTGGATGGAGTCCCCGGAAAGAGAGATCCCGATTGACCGTGAGCGCTGCCGCACCTTAGCTGGGGCAGTGGGGGAGGTGATGCCCAGCTTCGAGCAGATTGTGGACGCGCATTATGCGCCGCTCTATCGTTTTGCCCTGAGCATGTGTCATCAGCAGGCCACGGCCCTGGATCTGGTGCAGCACACCTTCCTCCAATGGGCTCGCAAGGGCGATACCCTCCGGGACAAATCCAAGGTGAAGACCTGGCTCTTCACGACGCTGTATCGGGAATGGCTCGGCATGGCCCGCAGGGAGCAGCGCCATGAGGAGATTGAATTTGATCCGGAGCGCCACGGCGAAGTGGTGGAGATCGCCGGTGATCCTCCCGTCGTGGACAGTGTGACGTTGCAGAGCGCGCTTGAGCAGTTGGATGCCACCTACCGTGCCCCCGTGGTGCTCTTCTATTTGAAGGAGCTCTCGTACAAGGAGATTGCCGATGTGTTGGAGGTGCCCATTGGCACGGTGATGTCACGCCTCTCCCGCGGCAAGTCGGCGCTCCGCAAGATCCTCGAACGATACGCTGATCCACCTCGAGAAGGGAGGGCTGCGTGAGCACCCTTCACAATGGCATGTCTGATGCGATGAAGATTCTATAAAGAGCCATGACCCCTGAAGAAGCCAGGCTGAATCTCGATGCCACCACGCTGCGTCCACAGGACACAGCGGAGGAGGCTCGTGCCCTGGTGGTCTCCGACCCATCCTTGGCAAGTTGGGATGAGAGGCGGCGTCAGCTCGATGAGCAAGTTGCCAGCGCGATGGCGGGTGTGCCGGTGCCTGATGATTTGCGGGCGAAGTTGCTGAAGCTTGAACACTCCGCTGCGGTGAAGTCACCCGCGAAGCGTCGGCTGGATGTTTGGTTGAGCACGATTGCTGCTATGGCCGTGGTCGCCGTGGGGGCGGTGGTCTTGTGGGATGATGTGGGCCACCACCGGTCCATGCCAGAGTGGCAGCGCGAGTCACTGGCTCTCGTGCGTGAAATCGATTCCGGCTCAATGCCACTGGATCATTTTTCCAGCAATCTGGATGAGATCCGGAGCCTGCTGGTGAAAGACCATCGTCCTGTGCCGGCAGGTCTTCCCAAAGGAGTGGAGGCCATGGCCAGTCTGGGGTGCAAGTCGGTCCAGGTGGGACCCCGGCAGGTGACCGTGGTCTGCTTTGAAATCATGCCCGGCAAAGAGGCCCATCTTGTGGTGGTGAACAACGCCGAGGGCGGACTGCCGGGGGCCCCGCCCCAGCGTCGTCCCGAGTTCGTGGAACGGGATGGCTGGAACGTGGCGCGCTGGAGCGATGGCAGTCAATGTTATTTCATTGCCACCCGGGCACCTCGCAGCGCGCTGGAGAAGCTCTTTGCGCTGGTCGCTCGGTAACGCAACCACGACGGAGGAGCGCTGTTGAAGGCTGCTCGTAGTTGCATTCGTAGGAATGCGGAAGGGTTGCCGGGCCGGAGATGGTGGTGGGATGATGAAGCGCAGCATGGACGAAGGACGCACCGCGCTTTTACAAACGCAGCTACTTCTGAGGATTGCGGTAGAGGCTGCTGGGCGGGAGAAAGTTGTGGGATGATGAGGCGCAGCAGGGACGAAGGATACACCACGTTCTCACGAACGCAGCTACGACTGAGGACCACGGCTGATGATCTCTCGCCCCCAGTTCCTACCTGCCACTCCCCATTTACCGCTTACCGGACTAGGAAACCACTCAATGCGGCCCCTCGATGCTTAAACCTCCATCTTCCAACAAGGCCAGAGCCTTCTGGTAGCTGGCTTGTTCGAGGAAATGACGCAACCTTCCCGGCAGGCTGCCACGGAGCCGCTGGTGCTCGACTTCAATGGCCTCGGAGACCTCCTGCAGCGCCTTGAGGTGGGAGGCGGGATCTGCATCGCGCAGAGCGTGGTCACCGATGACAGCGAGACGCTTTTGCAAGAGGCTTTTGAGGGTTGGAAAATCTAGAGACATGACAGGCATGATTGATGCCAGTTGGTGCAGATGGCAATCCTGGGCAGAGGGAAAGTTCCAGAGGGCTTGATTTATCGAAGGCGGCAAAACGTCAAGTCGAACGTCATGGAAAAAATGATCCAAGTTTGAAACGCCATAAAATAAAATTAAAAATCTGCATTACTGACTGACAACTAAAATCTGCTTCTAAAATTATGTGAAGATTTCCTTGTTTGACGTCGTGAAGAGTCCTAAACCATGAGCATGAATTTTAAAAACTTTCCAGGCGGCGGGAGCGGGGTTAAGAGTGCGGTGAAATGGATCAATCAGGGGGCCTAAAAGTACCAAGCGGAAAGATGACAAATACGGTCATGATCGGGGAAGGGGAGTTGGAGGGCGAGCTTCCTTTGTGGACGGGCGGGAGTCCCGTAGCCACAGCCGAGGTGGAACCTTGGCCCCGCATCAAGGCGCTGATGAAAGAGCGCATCGGTCCCCTCATGTTTGAGCGCTGGTTCCAGCGCGTGGCCTTGCAGTTGCTGGATGAGCAGCGGCTCGTGCTTCTGGTGCCAAACTTGATGCACCAGTACTGGATTGAGGACAATTACCAGCAACTGCTGCAAGCAGCGATCTGCGAGGTCCTGCCCGGTGGGCGTGAGGTCGACTACATCGTCGCAGCAGATGCCGTGTCTGAGCCGCCGACACTCAAGTCCGTGCCAGCACCGGCGGTGGTTCAGGAGATGCAAGCTCCCAGCCAGCCCAATCTGGTCCCGGCAAGTTTCGACGCAGGGGTCGCACTCACTGCCAAGGAAGCGGCGAAGAAGATGGACCGGGGCACGGACAAGGCAGAAGTGGCCACCGGTCCCTTGTTCGAGACCGACTCGCGTTTCAACCGCCTCCTGATGGAGTCGGGCCTCAATACACGCTTTTCCTTCAACGCCTTCGTCGTGGGGCCCAACTGCACCTACTCCTGCGCGGTGGCCAAGGCCGTCGCGGAGAAGCCGGGGCGTACGTACAACCCGCTCTTCCTGCACGGAGCAGTAGGCTTGGGCAAGACGCACCTGATGCAGGCCATCGGGCGTGAGATCCTGCACAACAAGCCCAAGAAGGTGGTGCGCTACGTCACGAGTGAAGCCTTCACCAACGAGTACATCGAAGCTCTGCGTCACAGCAAGGTGAGCGCCTTCCGCCAGAAGTACCGGAAGGTGGACGTCCTGCTCATCGATGACATCCAGTTCTTTGCTGGAAAGGGGAGCACCCAGGAGGAGTTCTTCCACACCTTCAACGATCTCTTTAACTCTTTTAAACAAATCGTCCTGACGAGTGACCGTGCTCCGAGCGAGATCAAGAACCTTGAGGCTCGCTTGGTGTCCCGCTTCGAGTGGGGGATGGCCACCCAGATCGAGTCTCCAGACCTTGAGACTCGCACGGCGATCCTGCGCCAGAAGATGGTGGACTGGTGCGTCCAGGTGGATGACTGGGTCCTCTCATTTCTCGCGGAGAACATTCGCACCAACGTCCGTCGTCTGGAAGGGGCCCTCATGCGCGTGGCGGCCCACATCTCCCTGGGCAATGGCGGCCCGCTCACCCAGACGATCGTGGAGACCCTGCTCCGCGACATTCTGGAAGAGCCGGATGCCAAGGCGGTCACCATTGACTGGATCCAGAAGGTCGTGGCAGAGCATTTCGACATCCGTCTGGCCGATATGACGAGCCATCGCCGACCCGCCTCAATCGCCATCCCAAGGCAGATTGCCATGCACCTGGCGCGGGAGCTGACCAAGTCCTCGCTGAAGGAAATTGGCGATGCCTTTGGCGGGCGCGACCACGGAACGGTCATTCATGCCTGCAAGGCGGTCTCCACGAAGGCAAATTCTGAAGAATTTCGCCGCACGTTGGGTGTGTTGACGGAAAAAATTAAAAAGATTTCCTGATCGGGTTGCCGGGAGCAAAACGGGTGAGACGAAAGGACTTTTTTCCTTCGACACCATCCGGTTTTGCTCCCATTATGCTTGCTTAATTTTTGCCTCTCGCTAAGAGAAGCCGCAAGCCTGACCATGAAATTCTCCATCAGCAAGGAAGCTTTCCTCACCGCGCTCCAACAAGTGCAACATGTCGTCAGCACCCGGACGACGCTCCCCATCCTTTCCAACGTCCTGATCAAGGCAGGCAACGGCCAGTTGCAGTTTGTCACGACGGACCTTGACGTGGGTATCAGCGGTACGGTGGCGGCGGAAGTTGAGGAGGCTGGAGCCACCACCCTCCCAGCGCGCAAGCTGGTCTCGATCATCCGGGAACTGCCGGCGGACGAAGTCGAAGTGACCGTGGACGAGCGCAATGTGGCGCACATCCGGAGCGGTCCGAGCTTTTTCAAGGTTATGGGCCTGGCGGCGGACGAGTTTCCGCCCCTGCCCACCTTCAGCGAGGCGCGTGAGTTCAAGCTGGAGCAGCGGGTGCTGAAGGATTGCCTGCGCAAAACGTCCTACGCGATCTCCACCGATGAGACCCGCTATGTGCTCAACGGCATCCTGTGCTCCTTCAAGGAGAACATGCTCACGATGGTGGCCACCGATGGCCGTCGTCTGGCCATGGTGGAGCAGGAACTGGAATTCCCCCAGAGCAATGAGGTGGACATCATCATCCCGACCAAGGCGGTGAATGAGGTCCAACGCCTCCTTGAAGATGAGGGCGAAGTGACCCTCAAGGTGGGCTCCGGCCAGATCGCCTTTGACTTGGGTGACTTCTTCCTCGCCAGCAAGCTGATCGAGGGGAACTACCCGAACTACCGCCAGGTGATCCCCGGAGAGGCCCGTGAGCGCATTGCGCTGGATCGTGAGCCCCTCCTGCGCACCCTCGGCCGTACGTCGCTGCTGCTCAGCGACAAGTCCAACTCGGTGAAGCTGCACCTCACCAAGGACAATCTCGAAGTGGTGGCCAATGCTCCCGACGTGGGTGAGGCCCGCGAGAGCGTCGCCATCAACTACAAAGGGGCGGAGATGACCATCGCCTTCAACCCGGAGTTTTTCATGGCTCCGTTGCGCAATCTTGTCAGTGACGAAGTTTACCTTCATTTGATTGACGAGATCAGCCCCGGCGTGCTGCGTAGTGGGACCAATTTCCTCTATGTGCTCATGCCGATGCGCGTGAATTCCTAAACTCCCTTCCCCTGAAGATGAAGACCTCGATCCTGTTGCCGTTGCTAAGCGCCGGTGCCTGTTTGGTGCTTGCCAGTTGTGAAACTACCAGCTCGCAGGAGACGATCCGCCAGCGCAATAGCGGGTACTCGCTGGATGACCCCCCTTCAGGGCAGGCCCGCTACCAGACGAGCCCGGTGACCCAGACCGGGGCACCGACGACCACGGTGGAGTCTTCGGACCCCAACATGCAGCCCACAGAGTCCAC
>NZ_BATQ01000071.1 GCF_000739635.1 Verrucomicrobium sp. BvORR034
CTGGTGGACGATGGCTCCGTCAGCAAGCCGGTTCACCAACTCGTCATCGAAGATGTGGCGATCACGCCGGATCTTTTGCAGGTGTTTGAGCACCTCCAGCCGGGCCACGCCATAGGCCCATTTCTTGAAGTCCTGCGCAGAGTCAAACTTTTGCCACAGCACCACCAGCACATCTTGAAGCACGGCGGCGGTGTCTTCTCGAGTGGGCAGCATCGCACGGATGAAGGTGTGCAGGCCCGCCTGATGCTCCGCCAAGAGGCGCAGGAACTGGTGCTGCGGGCCCGGTGAGGGATCTGGGAGTGGAGGTGGGGTGGCTGGGATGGGAGGCATCGGGTGAAGAGAAGGGGGAGTTGGGCTCCCATAGAGATAGCCGCCAAAGGGGTGGAGTTTTGCCGGAATATTTTTGGGAAAAGGGGGGGCTCATCTTTCACTTGCCCAACGTAGACTCGCTGGAAGCTCGTCGACGTTGGGCTTGTAGCCGAATCCTCTTCGAGGAGGAGCTTCGACCGGGTGACAAGAGACTCGGCTATTGCTACTCTGGGCAGGGTGAAGGTTGACCCAGCCGACGGCCCTCCGTCACGACGTCTCGTGTTTCTTTGACCGCCAAAGTATTCTTTTTCCCAATTGTCGAAATGCTTTCTGGTGAGTCGTCATCCCTGTGTAGCGCGGTCAGATGAACTGGTCCGCCTTCACTCAAACTCTACCGAAACATCTCATGAAGTACGCACTGCTTGTTCATCAATCTCAGGAAGTCTTTGACCGTCGCGATGATGCGGCGGTGCTGGCCGCGGGGCGGGCCTATGGCCAGGCACTGCAGGCGGCGGGAATCTTCGTGGGCGGGGCGGGGCTGGAGTCGCCCCTGGCGGCCACCACTGTGAGAGTACGGGATGGTCAGCGTCAGGTGCATGACGGTCCCTATGCCGAGTCCAAGGAGTTCCTGGCGGGCTTTGGCATCATCGATGTGCCGGATCTGGACACGGCACTGGAGTGGGCGGCGCGTCATCCGGCGGCGGCCTTTGCCTCGGTGGAGGTGCGGCCGCTCATGGGGTCGCACTTCTCTGTTGGCAGCCCGGCGGCGAAGACTGCCTGATCACTCGTATCACCACTGGCCATGGACGTGTCTGATCCATCACCTGACGAAGTGCCAGGAGTGCTCGATGAGGAGGCTCATCGAACCATCGATGCTCTGGTGCGGCAGTCTTATGGACGGCTGCTGGCGTATCTGGCCGCCCGCACCCGTGACGTGGCGGGGGCGGAGGATGCCCTGAGTGAGGCGCTGGCCACGGCGCTGGAGCGGTGGCCGCGCGATGGGGTGCCTCAGAAGCCGGAGGCCTGGCTGCTGCGGGTGGCGGGCAACCGGATCACTGATGTCGTGCGCCACCAGAGGGTGCGGCAGAATTCAGAGGCGCACTTGCAACAACTGGCTGAGGAGGTCCGCAACGTGGCAGAGACGGGTGATACCTTCCCGGATGAGCGGCTCAAGCTGCTCTTCGTGTGCGGCCATCCGGCCATCGATCCCGCGGTGCGCACGCCGCTCATGCTGCAGGTGGTGCTGGGGGTGGAGGCGGCACGGATTGCCTCGGCATTTCTCGTCTCCCCCGCCACCATGAGCCAGCGGTTGGTTCGAGCCAAGAACAAGATCCGCGATGCGGGGATCGCCTTCCGGGTGCCGGAACCACCTGAGTGGGAGGAGCGGCTCTCCTTCGTGCTGGACGCGATCTATGCGGCCTATACGACTGGCTGGGAGAGTCTGCTGGAAGCGGGATCCACCCAGCATGGCCTGGCGGAGGAGGCGATCCATCTGGGCCGCACGCTGGTGCAGCTCATGCCGCGGGAGCCGGAGGCGCTGGGTCTGCTGGCGCTCATGCTGCACTGTGAGGCGCGGCGGGCGGCCCGGTATGATGCGGAGGGGCGGTTTGTGCCGCTGGATGAGCAGGACACCTCTCTCTGGTCGGGACCGCTGATGACCGAGGCGGAGGAGTTGTTGCGCGTCGCGGCCAAGTTACATCAAATGGGGCGCTATCAACTGGAGGCGGCGATCCAGTCCATTCACGCCAGCCGCGCCGATACAGGAAGGCTGGACTGGGAAGAGATTCTGCTCCTGTACGAAGGACTGGTCCAACTGACGCCCAGCATCGGTGCCTTGGTGGGTCGGGCAGTGGCTCTGGCCCAAGTGGGCAAGCCCGACGCTGCACTGTCGGCGCTGGACCTCCTGCCCGAGGGGCGCGTGTGCGACTATCAACCCTATTGGGCGGCCCGGGGGCATATTCTAGAATTGCTGGGACGTGAGGCGGAGGCGCGTGAGGCGTGTCTGCATGCCGCCGGGCTGACGGATGATCCAGGCATGCGAGCCCATCTCTTCAAGAAAGCTGAGAAGTTGAGCGGGAGATAGTCTGCAAGGGCATGCGCGGGATGCCAGTGGTCCAAAGGTTATAGGAAATATCAAAGCGGGCAGTTGCCGCTTTTGAATCATCAATCTCTATCCGAATCTATGAATACAGAACTGACCTCATCTTCAACAACGTGTCCGACGACTGCTGCACCGGCCCTGGCCATCCTCGGCAGTGCGCGCAGCGAGGGCAATACGGCCCGTGCTCTACAGCGACTCTTTGAAAATCTCCCCTGCGAGGTGGTGGACCTCAATCAGGTGAGGGTTGCGCCGTTTTCCTACAGCCAGCAGTACTCCGACGATGATTTCATTGGCATGATGGAGCGGATGGTGGAGGCACCGCTGATCGTGTTCGCCACGCCCGTGTATTGGTACTCGTACTCGGCGTCCATGAAGCAGTTCATTGATCGCTTCACGGACCTGCTGTACTCCCGCAAGGACCTGGGCCGCCGCTTGCGCGGAAGGAAGGTGGCATTTCTCACCACAGGTTATGCTCCACAGCCAAACGAGGTCATCCAGGCGGCCTTCAGCAGTTTCTGCGATTACCTGGGGCTGAAGCAGGTGGGCATGGTGTATGCGCAGGAAGGGGCGGCGTTTTTTGATGAGGGGGCGGTGGAGCTAGTTAGGGCCGCTTTGCGGCAGACAGAAGACTTGAAGACAGTAGACGAAAGAGTTGAGTCAGCATTGCTGCTGTAAGCGCTACGGTTGCAGGTGTCGATTGGTCAATTCGGAAAATCAGAGTATTATGGCGTGTGACGCACGAACCGTTTCTAATTTCTGCTGCCGTTTTGTTTGTTTTGGGGAACTTTTCGCAACGACTGCTGCTTTCCCATATCCGGCAGACGAACCGTGCGTGGGCAGAGGAGATGCGCTTGCCAGTCGGTGGATTGACTCCCTTTAGCCTCGGTGAGTTATTCAGATTGTATGCGGTTGTTCTCTCGCTTCATCATAAGCTGATGGGGGACCGC
This sequence comes from Verrucomicrobium sp. BvORR034, assembly GCF_000739635.1. Classification (GTDB taxonomy): domain Bacteria; phylum Verrucomicrobiota; class Verrucomicrobiia; order Verrucomicrobiales; family Verrucomicrobiaceae; genus Verrucomicrobium. The sequence continues at coordinate 3,358 of NZ_BATQ01000071.1, forward strand.
TATTCGGCAATCCTGACCTATGTTGCGTGGTGCGGAACCGTTCCCGCACTATTGATGGCCGTTATTGGTGGGTTGTTGATCGCGGCGAGGTAGATGATTCGTGATAGACCGGATGGCATCCAAGGTTTCTGAGACGTTCTCCATAGACAGCGCCTGTGGTCGGCCGCCACTACTGATCACAGGCAGCGGAGGCGCCGTGCGAGTTTTACCCGCGAACTCGCTGGCTGCCCCGGTCGTCCTCTGGCCTTTGTCCGAGTGTCCTTTCCAGCGACTGAGCCGATGGAGACCATCGGACTGCTCCTGAGGCGGCGTCGGGCGTGGTTCGACACGCTAAAAAACTTTGGCGTGTTTTGCAAGGGGTGTGGCGTGTCTTGCTAGTGACCCGTCAGGGCGCTCGCGATACGGTGGGGAACATGAAAACCAACTCTGTTCACTCCTTTGCTGCACAGTCCGCTACAAGTTCTCTTGGTTCATATGACATTGCCCGCCGGGAGCCGGGCCCCTGGGATGTCGAGATGGAAATCCTCTATTGCGGGGTGTGTCACTCGGATCTCCACCAGGCCCGCAACGAGTGGAAGAATACGATCTACCCCTGCGTGCCCGGTCACGAGATCGTTGGCCGGGTGACCCGGGTGGGGGCCGAGGTGGAGAAGTTCAAAACGGGCGACATCACCGCCGTGGGGTGCATGGTGGACTCCTGCGGGAAATGCGACAACTGCCGGGCGGGTCAGGAGCAATACTGTCTGTCCTTCCCCACCTTTACCTATAACAGCGAAGACAAGATCCTGGGCGGGCCCACGTTCGGGGGCTACTCCACCAGCATCGTCGTGGATGAGGCCTTTGTGCTGCGGGTGCCGGAGGGCTTGGACCTTGCGGCGACGGCCCCGCTGCTTTGTGCCGGCATCACCACCTACTCGCCCCTGCGCCACTGGAAGGTGGGACCGGGACAGAAAGTGGGCGTGGTGGGACTGGGCGGTCTGGGGCACATGGGGGTGAAGTTCGCCCGCGCCTTTGGGGCTCATGTGGTGCTCTTCACCACCTCGCCCAACAAGATTGAGGACGGGCTCCGCCTGGGAGCGCATGAGGTGGTGGTGTCCAAGGATGCCAACGCGATGGCGAAGCACACGGCAAGCTTTGACTTCATCCTGGATGCAGTGTCTGCCCAGCATGATATCAATGCCTACCTGAGCCTCCTCAAGCTGGATGGCACGCTCACGCTGGTGGGCGCGCCGGAGGAACCGCTGCCGGTGGCGGCCTTCAACCTGTTGTTGCCGCGCCGCAATTTTTCTGGCTCGGCCATCGGTGGCATCGCCGAGACGCAGGAGATGCTGGACTTCTGCGCAAAACACCAGATCGTTTCGGACATCGAGCTCATCCCCATGCAGAAGATCAACGAGGCCTGGGAGCGTCTTCTGAAGCAGGACGTGCGTTACCGTTTCGTGATCGACATGGCCTCCCTCAAAGCGTGATATGAACGACCGGTTTCGCATCTCTAATCTTCTGTCGGGCCGTCTGGCGGAGCTGGGGTTGGTGTTGCCAGCCCTGCTCCGGCAGGCGGGGCTGCCTCTGGGGTTCTTCCAGCAGGAGAAGATCTATGCCAACACGGCGGAGCTTTTTGCTCTGTATCGCGCCATTGGCGAGTTGAGTCAGGACCCGGCCATTGGGGTGAAGCTGGGTTCTGAGCCCCGGCTGGAGCGCTATCATCCCTCCGCCATGGTTGCGGTGTGCAGCCGCTCTTATGGCGATGCGCTGGAGCGCATGGCCCGCTACAAGCAGCTGACCTGCCCGGAGGAAATCCGGGTACGGGTCACCCGGGATGAAGTGGCCGTGGAGTTCGTGTACATTGAGGCGGACGAGAGTGAGCCCAGCGTGCTGGTGGACACGGCGCTGGCGTGGATTTTGTCCGTGGGACGCCGGGGTACGGATGGACAGATCACGCCACTGCGTCTGGAGTTGAACCGGGCAGTGCAGCATCGCGAGGTGCTGGAGGAGCACTTTGGTTGCAAGGTGAAGTTCAAGGCGGGCCGGAATGCGCTGGTGTTTCACAAGAGGGACCTGGATCGTCCGTTTTTGACGCACAATGTGGAACTGCTGGCGGCTATTGGGGCGCAGTTGGAGTCAGAGCTGGAGTCGCGCCATGCGGGGACCGATGTAGGGGATCAGGTGAAGCGCACCCTCAAGCGTTCACTGGCAGGGCGGCGTCCCTCCCTGCAAGACATTGCCCAGGAACTGGCGATGAGCCCCCGCACCTTGCAGCGCCGCCTTGGCGAAGCGGAGATCACCTTCCAGCAACTGGTGGAGGACACCCGGCGGGAGCTGGCGCATCACTACCTCCGGCAGAGTTCATTGGAGCTGAATGGTGTGGCGTTCCTGCTCGGCTATGAGGATGCCAACTCGTTCTTCCGCGCCTTTCAAGGTTGGGAAGGAACCTCGCCAGGGGAATGGCGGACGAGACAGCCGGAGTATGAGGCGGACCGTCGCGCCACGGCGGCGTGATGGGCGCTTCAGTTTTCACTCACTCACTCAATGGCCTCATGAAAAAAATCCGTCTGTTTGTCATTGCAGTCCTGGCCCTCCTGTCGCCGTTCGGGCTCGGCTCTGCAGCCGAGGCGCCGATGCCGCTTGTCCGCATTGCTGAGTTGGAAATTCATCCGTCGCATCTGGAAGCTTACAAGGCAGAGCTTAAGGCGGAGATCGAGGCCTCGGTCCAGCTGGAGCCGGGAGTGTTGTCCCTGTATGCCGTCGCAGTGAAGGGACAACCCACCCGCATCCGTATCTTTGAGGTGTATGCGGATGACGCGGCCTACCGGGCGCATCTGGAGACTCCCCACTTCAAAAGGTACAAGGTAACAACTGGAGAAATGATCAGATCGCTGGTGCTCGTGGAGACGGATCCGATTTTGCTCGGTGCCCGGCCCAGGTAAATAGCGTAGATGCGGGGCCCACAAGGGGGCGTGGCGTGTTCGGCAAGTGAGTTGGCGTTCCCTGCTAGTGCTCGATTGGCAAGTCTGGTACATTGTGCAAGGGTGAAGATCGAAGCCTTCCCTGAAACCACGCGCCGGTTGGAACCGGGCGATCAGTCAATGGAACCAGCCCGAGATCGGCGCGCCTTCTTGCAAACTGCGGGCCTGACCGCAGCGCTCATCCTCGCAGCATACGCCCGCATTCCATCCGCATCGCGGGCAAACATGAAATCCACGTCCTCTATGAACATGACCATCACTCGAAACGGATCGCAACCCTCCGGCAAAGGGCCGGCTGAATGGTTCACAGGAACGGTGCGGATTGATCCGCTGTTCCAGCCGAAGGACTCGACACGGGCTGCCGCAGCCAGCGTCACGTTTGAACCCGGGGCCCGTACTGCCTGGCACACGCACCCGCTGGGGCAGACACTCATCGTCACTGCGGGTTGTGGCCGGGTGCAGGTGGAGGGTGGTCCCATTGAGGAGATCCGCCCGGGCGATGTCGTCTGGTTTCCGCCAGGCGTGAAGCACTGGCACGGTGCGGCACCGACCACGGCGCTGACTCACATCGCCATCCAGGAGCAACTCGATGGCAAGTTCGTGGACTGGCTGGAGCATGTGACGGACGCGCAGTACCAGGCCTGATCCCAGATCAACCACCCTTCTTTCCCAACTTGGAGTTCTATGAAAACACGCAAACTCGGAAACAGCGGTCTCGAAGTCTCCGCCATCGGCCTGGGCTGCATGGGCATGAGCTTTGGCTACGGATCGCCCAAAGACACGCAGGAGATGACCGCGCTGCTGCACGGGGCGGTGGATCGCGGCGTCACCTTCTTCGACACGGCAGAGGTCTATGGGCCCTTCATCAACGAGGAACTCGTGGGCGAGGCCCTGGCACCGTTCCGCGGGAAAGTGGTGATCGCCACCAAGTTCGGATTCGACATCGGCACCGATCCGCGTACCGCCCCGGGGCTGAACAGCCGCCCGGAGCACATCCGGGAAGTCGCGGAAGCCTCGCTCAAGCGGCTCAAGGTGGATGTCATCGACCTGTTCTACCAGCATCGGGTGGATCCCGCCGTGCCCATTGAAGAGGTGGCCGGTGCGGTGAAACAACTCATTGAGGAGGGCAAGGTGAAGCACTTTGGCCTCTCCGAAGCCGGAGCCCAGACCATCCGCCGTGCTCAAGCCGTGCAGCCGGTGACCGCCCTGCAGAGTGAATACTCGCTGTGGACCCGGACGCCGGAGAAAGAGGTGATCCCGACGCTGGAGGAGCTTGGCATCGGCTTCGTGCCGTACAGCCCGCTGGGCAAGGGCTTCCTGACTGGCAAGATGGATCAGAGCACCACGTTCGACAGCTCTGACTTTCGGAGCAAGCTGCCGCGGTTCACGCCGGAGGCGATGAAGGCAAACCAGGCTTTGATTGACCTGCTGGGGAGGATCGCAGAGCGTAAGCAGGCCACGCCTGCCCAGATCGCGCTGGCATGGTTGCTGGCGCAGAAGCCCTGGATTTCGCCGATTCCTGGAACCACGAAGCTTCACCGCCTGGAGGAGAACATCGGTGCAGCAGAGGTGGAGTTGACGTCGGACGATCTGAGTGACATCGAGGCTGCGGCCTCGCAGATCACCGTGGAGGGGGCGAGGTATCCGGAGGCGCTGGAGAAGATGACGGGACGGTAAGGGCGTGGGCCCGGTGTGGGCCTCGCGGTGGAGGTGCGGGCGTTGTGTGGGCGAGTGGGCTTGGGGCGAAGGGAGTGGTAGACGAGGAAATAAGTGCCTCCTCACGTCGACAACTACGGCCGGTGTTGGCAGTCCTTCGGCAGAGGGGGGAATGCGTACGGTTGATGTGGCCGCAGGCAAGCTGATGGGCTTCCGCCGATGCCCCCACCCACTGGTATTTGATCACCCACCACCCAGCGCCTATGTAGTTGTCGACGTGAGGAGAACGGACCATCCGCGTGCGTTTTGGGGTGGCCGCCAAGGAACCACCTAGAGGTTCCCATCTCAGTTCGAAGTTGATCCCCAGCGGGGATCTCTAACACAGCCCAACGTTGGACGAGCCCTAAGCGAGTCAACGTTGGGTGCCTCCGCAGAGGATGATCAGGTGGGGAGGCCGACAGCATCCGCTTTCTCCCCTCTGCCATCAACGCCTCCACGTCAGGCGGATGCGATGTCATGCACTGCCTGACATTCGCGGCAAGATGCCGCGAACAGCACGCAGGGATGCGTGCGCTCCCCGAGCCTCCCAGGCAAAGGCCACTTTGAGAAACGGCCAGACCACGTTTCACCACCCCAGGTTCCTTGGCAGGCACTAGCTGAAGCGTCTACAGTATGGGTCTCGCGGTTGGGGTCCGTTATTTCACCAAATCCCCCAACAGCAACAGCCCACCCAGATACCACACGTTATCCTGATACTTCGCCGGATTCTTCTCCAGGTCCGGAACATTCTTGGGGAAAAGGATTTTGCGTTTGTCGGGCGCTTCGGCCAGGAGCTGGACCTTCACGTGGTGGCGGCCCTCAGGGGCACCGGTGAGTAGCAGGGAAGTGGCCAGCCGGTGGTAGGTGCAGTGGGCATCGATGCGGGCCAGTTTCTTCGGCGGCAGGGCGTCCACCGTTACTTCCAGTTGCCCGCCATCCGGTCCCACGAGGTCGTAGCCAGCGACGTGCGAGCCCTCGAACTCGAACTCCAGCACGGCATCCGGGCCAGTGGCTTTCCACATGCCAGGGAGGCGTTGTTGATAGCCTTTGCCGATGGGATGAGTGGGCATGTCGATCTTCGTCCAACTGCCCTTCAGCATGTCCTGAGTCACGGGCACCAGTTTGGCTTTCTCCCAGTTGTCTGCCCGCAGGGGGGCGATCAGGGCGTGAGGTTTGGCCCCTGCGCCTTTCTCTGCAATGACGGGCCAGGCCCGGATGATGGTCTGGAGATAGAGTTCATGGCCGGTCTCTACATGGGGGTGCACGCCGTCTCCGGAGAACAGGATCGGATCGCCCGGTTTGGCAGGGGCAGTGGGCTTCTCACCTTTAAAGATGAGCTTGCCCTCCTTCTCCAGGCTGGCCACGCCGACGCCGAAGTGGATGCTGGGGATCTGGTAGTGGTCGGCCACACCTTCCATGGCGGTGGCGGACTGGGAGGCTTTGCCTTCTTTGAGATCCTTTAGAAACGGTTCGCTGAGAGTGTACACGAAGCAGATGTCTGTGGTGGGATCCACCTTCCAGGTCTGGCGTACGATGCCCTCCATGCACTTCTGGATGCGGGCCGGGTCGGCGCCGCCGTCATTCACGGCGAACTCCACGAACATCAGGTCCGGCTTGTGGTCCAGCACATCCCTCTGCACGCGAAACACCCCGAGGTCGGACCCGGTGCCGCCGATGGCGGCGTTGATCTCTGTGAGCTTGGCGGTGGGGAACTTCTCCTGGAGCCACTTTAGCGACTTCACCCGCCAGCCGGGGGCGGCGGTGATGCTGCCGCCCAGATAGCCCACCTTGACAGGCTGCCCGGCCTGCAACTTGGCCAGCGCGTTGGGCAGGCCGCCGCGCGGGGTGACCTCGGCCGCGTCCCTCAACACGGGCGGCACTGCTGGTGACGGAGCTGCGGTGGCAATGAGATTGGCCGACAGCAAGGGGGCGGCGCAGGAGGTGAGGAACGTACGGCGAAGGAGCTTCATGCAGGGTGTGAGGATGAGAGGGAAGGTAACGCGGGGAGCGGGCAGACTGTAGCAATAAAGGTTTTGAGCTAGGCAGGAACTTGTCTCCCTTTTGGGGATGCCCTGAGTCGCAGGCGGGCGATGCCTTTTTGAACTTTAACGGTGGTTGTCATTCGATGGGCGATCTGCGTAAATGCTCCTTAGTCCGCTGGTATTTCGAATACAGATCCGTCGCGGGAAGGGCTCTCCAACCATATGAAGATCCGATTCAGCCAGCTGTGTGCGGCGGTTTGCACTCTGTTGTTTGCCCTGTTGCCTGTTGTACTGGGGGGCTGCGCCTCGCATGCCGGGTCCGGCATTTCTGATGCTCGGGGATCTGCGGGAGGGGCTGATGGCAGACCCACGGCAGCCAAACACAGCGCCGAAGTCTCTGGAGTTTTCCCTCTGGTCAATGGGGCGGATGCGTTTGTGGCGCGGATGGCTCTTGCCGAGAAAGCGCAGCGCTCTCTGGATCTCCAGTACTATATCTGGCATGGGGACCAGACGGGTAAACTGCTTGCTGGTGCCGTGATTCAGGCGGCGGAGCGAGGGGTGAAGTCCCGCCTTCTGCTGGATGACATGGGGGTGGCGGCCAAGGATCGCAATCTGCTCATTCTCGACAGTCATCCCAACATTGAGGTGCGGTTGTTCAATCCTCTTCCTTTGCGCTCGGCCCGCATGCTGGGTGTCTTGCTGGACTTTCAGCGTGTGAACCGTCGGATGCACAACAAGTCCTTCATAGTGGATGGCAAGGTGGCCATTGTAGGAGGGCGCAACATTGGCGACGAGTACTTCGGGGTGGCTGAAGGCATGAACTTTGCCGACTTCGACGTCGTGGCCAGGGGACCGGTCGTGGGTGAGGTGGAGGATTCCTTTGAACTGTATTGGAATAGCGAGGCTTCCGTGCCAATCACGAAGGTAAGTCGTGTAAAGGTCAGTGACGCAGAGATTCAAAAGGAGGTGAAGGACCTTGTATCACAGCGCGAGTCGATGGCGCGGTCTCCCTATGGTCAGATCATGCGATCCAGCAGGCTGGCGAAGGCCACCTTGAATGGGCTGCCCTTTTATGAAGGCCGGGCGGTGGTCGTGGCCGATCATCCGAACAAGGTGCTGACACGTCCGGACGATGCCTCGACCCATCTTGCCCCCCAGCTCCGGGCTATGGTGGAGCGCGCCAAGGGGGAGGTTCTCCTTGTGTCGCCCTATTTCATTCCCGGGAAGAACGGTGTCGATTGGTTCGCGGAATTGCGCAAGCGCGGCGTAAAGGTGACCGTCATCACGAACTCGCTGGCTTCCACGGATGTGGCGGCGGTGCATGCAGGCTATATCCGCTATCGCAAATCTTTGCTGCGGGGCGGCGTCGAAGTCTGTGAGATGAAGGCCGTCCCGCCCGCTCCGGGCGAGAAGAGCGGATATGGCGGATCGTCTTTCAGCCTGACGGGGTCGTCGAAGGCCGGGCTGCACGCGAAGACTTTTGTGTTCGACCGGCGCTGGGTCTTCGTCGGTTCGATGAATCTCGATCCGCGTTCGCTGAACCTGAATACTGAGGTCGGCATGCTCGTAGACTCCCCGGAACTGGCACAGCAGATGCTTGGGGATCTGGAAAGAAAGTTCTCCGAACGCGCCTATCACGTCGAGCTCACCCCGGACGGGCTGCAGTGGACGACGAAGGAGGACGGGAAGATCGTGGTGTTGAAGTCCGAACCCAAGGGGGGATTCAAGAAGGGACTGATGCTGCGGATCTGCTCAATGCTGCCTATTGAGAGCCAGTTGTGACGCTGGGTGGATGGATGTGGGTTTGCGGTCAGGTGTCTTCCGGTGTTTTGCTTCGTGCGCTTCGGATTCCAGTGCGTCAGTGCGTCAGAATTGGGGGGCGTGGGAGGGCTCCGACATCGAAAGCTCTTTGATATCCTTCTGCCTCGTTGGACTCCAACACCTGGCCCCGCAAGCGGGGCCAGGTGTTGAATGCGCAGACACTTTGCTTGTCCTTGCGGCTTCCAGTGTCGGAGGGATGGGCGGCAGCGGCGCGGCAGCGCCAGTTCCCCTAATGCTTCTCTTTGTCCGAGATGTTATTTCTTGAGCACCACATGCATAGCACCGGGAGAATTTACGGTCTCGGTGACCTTGTACCCGAGCTTGGCCAGGTCCAGCCCTGCGATGAGGGGCTCGCCGCTTCCCAGCAGGATGGGAGATATGGCAAAGTGCAACTCGTCCACCAAGCCAGCCTGAAGGTATTGCCGGATGGTCGCTGGGCCGCCGCCGAGGCGCACATCCAGTCCACCTGCCGCCTCTCTGGCGCGCTCCAGGGCGGCATGGATGCCCTCGGTGACGAAATAGAATGTGGTGCCGCCCTCCATTTGGATCGGCTCGCGCGGATGGTGCGTGAGCACGAAGACCGGGGTGTGATACGGCGGGTCTTCACCCCACCAGCCTTTCCATTCGTCATCTGGCCACTCGCCGCGACTCGGTCCGAACATGTTGCGCCCAAGAATCCACGCGCCAATCCGGTCTGAACCGCGTTCTGCGAAGTCGTTGTCAACGCCCGTCGTGCCATCCCCATCCCCATGCATTTTCTGAAAGGCGCGCGTGGGGAGGAGCCATTCGTGCAGGTTAAGGCCACCCATGCCGAGTGGCTGTTCGAGGCTTTGATCCGGACCGGCACCAAACCCATCCAGGGATACGGTGAAACAATGAACTCGTAGCTTGGACATAGTTTTCTTTGGCGTTGGTGATTCGTGTTTGGCAGGCGACCGCCGTTGGGGGAGGCCGGCCTAGAGGTAATCGGATTGCGTTTGTCGTTGGTTTTGGCAGTCGTGGCGGACCGGTTCATAGTCTGGTCGACTGGGCTCGCCGAAATTCGACAACTTCTTTCACTTTTCCACCTCATGCCTCAATTGGGTGACATTCCTTCTTGAGCAGAGGGCGTGGGCATTCGATAAACCTGCATGCCTGCCCATTCCGACGACTCCTCCACCAGCAACACTCCGGCCGAGCTTTTCAACACCCGTGTGGCGGAGAAGACGGAGAGCCCTGAGCTCCAGGCGCTGGTGAATGCGACGTTCCGGTTTGATCTCTCCGGGCCGCAGGGCGGGTCGTGGCTGGTGGACTTCCGTCCCGGCTCGGCAGGCGTGCGTCCGGCGGAGGAGGAGGGGACCTGCACCTTCTCCATGCGGGATCAGGACTTTGTCTCGCTGTTGGCGGGCAAGCTCAATCCCCGCATGGCCTTCATGATGGGCACGCTGAAGGTGAAGGGCGACATGACGGTGGCGATGAAGCTCAGTCAGGCGCTGGGCGCGGCGTGACCGGAGCGTGGCCTGCTTGGTAAGCTAACCACAGAGTCACAGAGTCACAGAGTCACAGAGTCACAGAGTCACAGAGTCACAGAGTCACAGAGTCACAGAGTCACAGAGGACACAGAGCAGATGTTGCTCTGTAGATCCCAAAGAGTCGCCTATGGCTGGGGGAGCAAGCCCTCAGCCCACTCAGCGGCGACGACGCCAGAGAAAAGCTGACAGGCCCATCAGCAGCAACATCGCCCTGCCAGGTTCTGGGACGGTGGATACTGTGAAGGAGACGTTGTCCATATAGGCCATCACGCCAGCGGTGTCATTCCCAGCTCCGTCTTTCCAGGAGATGATGGGAGTGATGTAGTTCACGGCTTGGGAGTTGGCGTCCAGTGCGGGAACAGTGCCTGTGTAAGTCAGCGTTTTCCAAGAGCCGCGATTGGCGGCGTTGGAAATGTCGAATGTCGTCACTCCAAGCACAGAGGGAGTGACGCTGTCGCTTTGCCCATTGGTGAAGCGGAGGATGTAGAGGAGCCTGTCATCGCTGGTGACTGTCGTTCCACCAGAGGGGATGTAGATGTCAAAGGTGAGGGTGAATTTGAAATTGGTGTCTCCAGGAGTGCCCAGCCCGGCAAGCGAGTATCCGGCCGTTGCACCTGCCGATTTGCCCCGCACTTCAAAGAATCTGTCCGACGAACCAGCTGCCGTGATGTTGATTCCCAAAACCTGGGCAGAGGTGTTCACGCCCGATGCGTCGGGGTTTGCCACGAGGGCTGCGGAGAAGCCGGCGGTGGATGAGGTGACGTATCCACCTGCCGATTCAAAGTCATTCGTCCAGAGGGTCGCCGCCTTCGTGGTGGGTGTCAGGATGAGGGTGGAGAAAGCCGCGAGAAGGCTGCAACGGATGAGGAACATGGTCAAAATTTGAATGGCTGGGGAGGCTCATACGTTGCCTTGCCACGAAAACATTCAACTGTAGCTTGGCTGTCCCTCAACTGTACGTGCCCAGCACCTGATGGACGTTCTCGATGGCCATGCTGCCTTCACCCACGGCAGCGCCGCAGCGCTTCACGGAGCCTGAGCGCACGTCTCCGGCGGCGAAGATGCCGGGGCGGCTGGTCTCGAAGGGGTAGGGGGCGCGGCCTGCGCCCTGCCATGCCGGGGCGTGGGCGATGGCGGCCCCAGTGAGGATGAAGCCCTTTTCGTCCAGGAGGATCTCAGGAGGGAGCCAGCTCGTGCAGGGTCTGGCCCCGATCATGGAGAAGACGGCCGTGGTCTCCACCGTGCGGCGCTCTCCGTTACGGGTGTTTTCGATCTCGATGCTCTCCAGACGACCGGCTCCGGACAGCTTTCGAATCTCGGTCTGCCGGAGGATCTCGATGTTGGGCTTGGTCTCGACACGGCTGGACAGGTAGCTGGACATGTTTTTGGTCAGGTCATCCCCGCGGATCACGAGGTACACCTTGGCCGCGTGTTCTGACATGAACATGGCTGCCTGGCCTGCGGAATTGCCCGCGCCAGCGACGACGGCGGTGCCGCCACGGCAGAACTGGGCCTCCATGACAGTTGCGGCATAAAAGACGCCCAGGCCCTCAAAGTCCTCGAGCCCCTCGGCCCCGAGTTTGTTGTACTGGGCGCCGCTGGAGATGATGACACATTTGGTCCGGAGCGTGGTGGGGCTGCCTTCGATCTCGAGGGCGGCGCCATGCTCACCGCCAGGGAAGTTTAAGGAAAGCACTCTGGATGGAGTGGAGAACTTGGCACCAAAGCGGAAGGCCTGCAGTTGGGCGCGGTAGGTCAGATCCCCGCCGCTGATCCCGGTGGGAAAGCCAAAGAAGTTCTCGATGAGGGAGGAGGAGCCAGCTTGTCCGCCGGGGGCGAAGCTTTCCAGGACGACGGTACTGAGGCCTTCAGACGCGGCATTCACGGCGGCGGCCAGACCAGCAGGACCGGCCCCCACGATGGCGAGGTCGCAGAATATTTCCTCACGCCCGTCTGAGCACAGGGGGCGCAGAAGGCCAGCAATGCGGGCGACGTCGAAGATGGCGGGGTTTCGTGAAATAGATCCGTCACTGGCGATCAAGGCGGGCAGGTCGTCATCGGCAACGCCCAGGCGCTCGCACAGGGCTCGGCACTCCAGCGTGGTGGAATCGATGAGCCGATGCGGGATGTGGTTCTTGTCCAGGAAATCATCGATGCGTCGTGCCCCCTGACAGCCTGGGTGCGCGAGGATGCGCAGCCCGGCCAGCTCGCGATCCCGGCGCAGCCGCTGCCGCCGCATCATGAAGGCCTGCACCACCGGCTCACCCACGCCCGGAAGTTCTGCAAGGGCTTTGCGCAGTTTGACCGCGGGGATCTCCAGGATCTCCGTCTCATCCGCTTTTCCTCGCACCCCGGCAATGGAGGAGGTGCCATTGAGCATGGAGACCTCTCCGATAAAGTCCCGCGGACCAGGAGTGGCCAGGATTTGCTCCACCTCCTCCCGCGTCTCGTAGGCCTCCAGCTCGCCCTGGATGACGACGACCATGGGGAAATCCCGCACCCCGGCAGGGAAGATCACCTCCCCACGCAGGACGATGCGCCGTGCCCCGAGTGGCTCCAGCAGCGAGAGCTGGTGATCACTCAGCTTGGGGAACGCGGTGCTCTCCGTGTCGCGGTAGAAGCGCTCATCCTCTTCTTCGTCAGAATGCGTGAACATAGGTAGGGGAACTAGGAATTAACCACAGAGTCACAGAGGGCACAGAGACTGATTTCAGACAGGTTTAACAAGATTTTGATCAGATTGACAAGATGGGATCAGGAGTGCTCATGGAGCTTTCCTTGAAGTTTGAGTTTTGAATTTTGATGTTTTTCCCCCTCTGTGTTCTCTGTGCCTCTGCGGTTAATTGTTTTCGTTCACCAGCACGATCCGGTACCGCGCTTTCCCCGAGCGAAGATGCTCCAGGGCATCGTTCACCTGGCTCATGGGATAGGTCTCGGTGATGGGGGCGATGGCGTGACGGGCGCTGAAGTTCAGCATGGCATCGATGACCGTCGGGCTGCCGGTGGGGGAGCCGGAGACGGACTTCTGGCCGAAGATGAGATCCAGCGCGGGGAGGGGCATGGGTTCGATGACAGCACCCACCACGTGGAGGCGGCCGGTCGGGGCCAGCGTGCCAAGGAGGCCGTGCAGATCCAGTGGCACATTGATGGTGGAGATGATGAGATCCAGGCTGCCGGCGATCTTCTTCAGCGCATCCGGGTTCTTGGTGTTGTGCACATGGTGGGCTCCCAGCTTCCGGGCCTCGGCCTCTTTGCTCTCGCTGGTGGTGAAGGCATGCACTTCGCAGCCCCATTTGTTGGCAAACTGGAGAGCCATGTGCCCCAGGCCACCGATGCCGATGATGCCGACACGTGCCGTCGGGGGGATGGAGTACTCAAAGAAAGGCGAGAATACGGTGATGCCGCCGCAGAGCAGCGGGCCAGTGGTGGTCATGTCCAGGCCCTCGGGCAGGGGGCGTACCCAGGTCCATTGCGCACGGAGCTTGTCGGCAAAGCCACCGTGGCGACCCACGATGGTCCCCTGGGTCTTCGCACAGAGGTTGTGACGCCCGGAAAGGCATTCGTGGCACGAGAGGCAGCTGTAGGCGGACCAGCCAATGCCCACGCGTTGACCAATCTCCACGCCTTTGGCCCCGGAGCCAAGCGCGGTGACGATGCCCACCGCTTCGTGGCCAGGGACGAAGGGGAAACCCGTCATGCCCCAGTCATTGTCCAGCATGGAGAGGTCTGAGTGGCAGATGCCGCAGTGGGTGACCTTGATCTCGACCTCCTCCACGCCGAGCTCCCCGGCATCAAAGGAGAAAGGTTCCAGCGGGGCTCCGGCCTGGGTGGCGGCGTAGGCGTTGATGGTGCTCATGAGGTGGTGGGTGGGGTGGGATGGGGATGACAGGGTTGATCTGCCGGAATACGTTTGGGCGGATAGTGTTGGGCGTCTGAGGCACGCTGCCAGAGAAAATGTGGCTGGGGAAGGCTGAAGATGAGAGCAGGGGTTGCACCGCTGACGGGCGCTAACTTAACGCGAAAGGAGAATGTCGGTGGTGAGATCGGAACGGAGGTTCTCCGAGAAGGCGCACCGCTTCATGGGATACGATGAGATGCAGTAGCGCACCAGAAGGAGGCCAACCAGGAGACTGCCTGCGGCATAGAGGCTATCTTTGCCCAGCATGAGCCCCGCTTGGCGCGTGGCCTGGATCGAACGGGTGCTGGGCTTCGGCATGGCAGGTTTTGTGCTTTGGGTTCAAGGATACCGAAGAGGCGTGCGATTGCCAAGCTTGCGTGCCCTTCCTCCGCTGAAAGGAGTTTGGCCGCGCCTCCTCACGGCGACTGAGCCGGATGACACCTCGGGACTACGCCCGGGGCGATCCACAGGAGTCGTCCGACGGTCCCTGTCGGCTCAGGGCTTTCAAGAGCCGAGGCGGCTATCCTTCTGCCCCTGCGTAGTGCCAGTCGGATAGAGGAGGCGGGATCTCCGGTCCCGCGTGTGAGCGGAGGACTCATGGCAGACGCTTCAGTTGGTGCCTGCCAAGGAACCTTGGGGGTCTGACATGGAGGTGTTGACGGCGGTGGGGGGAAGCAGATGCTGTCGGCCTTCCCACCTGATCATCCTCTGCGGAGGTATCCAGGGTTGACTCGCTTAAGGCTCGTCCAACCACTGGGCTGGGCTAGATATCCCCTTCGGGGATAAACTGCGGACCGAACCGGCTCTGGCTAGTCAGCCTCAGTCCTAAATCTAATCCCTCATCGCGAAGTAGAGGTGTTTGAGGGGGGCTTCTCGACCGGGATGTTGCTTCAGATGATCTGATCCCGCAACTTGTGATGCCGGCCGATGCCGGAGGCATCACAGCCCTTAGCCGGAGGTTGCAGGAGCAGAGCGACTGACACCTCCGGATGATCAGCATAGGAATTGCATCCCGGAGCGGATGCCAGCGACGTCCCTTTGCAGGCGCCTATTGCTGTCACCCCTCCGGGGTGAACGCGAGGTTGTTGTTTTCCGGGGGTATCGCTACGCTCAACCCCCGGCTAAGGGCTGGGATGCCTCCGGCATCCAGTAGCGCAGTTCATCAGCAGAAGAATGGCCAGGATGTGGAAAGTGCGGCGCATGGCGGTGATTACGTTTTTCTCTGTGAGGATACAGACGTGCAGTGCGATTGCCAAGTGCCCAGTGCGACATTGACTTCAGCTTGCACAGCTCTTCCTCAGCATCCAGTGTCCGAGTCTGCCTGGCCTCCCCTTGACCGACGTGCGATGATGGCAGGCATGGGGGCCGGTCCGGAGAATTCCAATGTCAAAAAGAAGGCGCGTGGCGATCTCGGGCGCCGGGATTGGATTCTGCTCGGTTTGTGGACGGCAGCTTCCCTCGGAGGGTGTCGGGCAACCCTGCAACGGTCAAAAGCCGCTGGTGGTGGGCGCTCTCAAGGAGGCACTCGGGCCGATCTGGCCAACGGAAAGACCCATTGGCAAAGAGTCCTGATCTTTGTGGGTTGGGCGGGTGGAACCTGGCTGTACGCCAGACTCCGCAAGCTGACTGAATGAGGCGCATCATGGCGGCCTAGGGCAACGCCAGCCCTCCATGTCCCGCAACACCCGGGCTTATCTTGTCCAAACAGGTACTTAGGGTGCCCCTGCTTCACCGCCAAGCAGGTCTTTTGATTGCGCTCGTGAGGTCACGGTAGAGCCAATGGATGCGATCATGACGCAGGCAATCGCCAGACATTGTATCAATGAGATTTGCTCGTTCAGCATGAGAAACGCCGCCATGGCGCCAAGGGCGGGCTCAAGACTCAACAGGATACCGAAGGTCTTGGAGTCGAGATGTTTCAAGGCGACCATTTCCAATGAAAAGGGGATGGCGCTGGAGAGCACTCCGACGGCGATTGCGGTAATGAACAAAGAGTAATGCCACTCGACCTGCCACGCTGCCATCGCTCCAAAGGGAGCGATCGAGAGGAAGCCCACGGTGGTGCCGATGGCCGTTGCGTAACCGGGATGATAAGAGGCTCCTGCCTTCTTGCCGATCACGATATAGCAACCCCAAGCCACTGCCGACATCAGTGCGAAACCAATGCCGACGGGGTCGATGCTTCGTTGAATGCTGGTAAGAGGAAGCAACAATGCCACGCCGATCAGCGCGAGGGTGGCCCAGAGGATGTCCAGCCTTCCCCGGGACATGAAGAAGGCGACGGAAAGCGGGCCTAGAAACTCGATCGCGATGGCAATGCCAATGGGCAGTCTGGCCATGGCTTCATAGAAGGTCAGGTTCAGTATGCCAAGAACCATGCCATAGGTCACAATGGACCTCGCTTGTTGGCGGGAAGGGGCCGCGCGCCAGGGGCGCCAAATGGCCAGCAAGACGATGGCCGCCACCCCGACCCGTACAAAGGCGGTGGCGGATGGCCCTAATACAGGAAAGAGCCCTTTGGCCGTCGAGGCTCCAATCGAAATCGAAACCATCGAGCCCAGTACCAGTATGGGCGCGTACAGCGCGGAACGGAGAGGGCGGCTCATTGAGCAGTTTCGCATAACGCGAAACGAGCGCAAAGGATCACCTGGGGGCAGTGCGGCATAGCTGGCGAACTCGTCCCTCCCGGTCCCTCCAAGCGTCAGATCAGAGGCGTGTCATCCGATTCCTCGACTGACTCGGTGCCAGTCTCGGAGGCTCTTTCTTGGAGTCCTTCGGAGACCAGGGGGCGGTCCTTGAGGGATTCCAGGAAGGCTCTGGATTCAGCGACCAGGGCCTGCTCTTCAGGGGTGAGCGGGGGCGGAGGAGTGCTGGGTGGAATGATCTTCATGGTGGAGAAGGAAGAGGCGGAGATGAATGGGAGAGGGGGAGAGGGATGACTAGACCAGCGTGATCGTTACCGTGGCAACGCCGGGATCCTTCGGGAGACAGCCATAGTCGGGCGAATCGTATTCGACCTCCCCGGTGCGATCCAGCACCCTGAACTGGTGGGCGGGCGGGAAGATGATCTCCTTCTCCTTGGGGAATTTAGAGAGGAAGCTGATGTCGCGGCCTTCTGAGCCGTGGATCACAAACTGGTGGGTACCCCGGAAAGCCGAGGTGGCCGAGCTGCTGGTGAATCCATAAGTCGCAAAGACCGCGCCCGGCACGCAATCCCGGTCCGCTCCGCGCGGTAGATCGGTTCCACGAACCGTCATGCCGGTGTACTTGGGCAGCTTGTCCAGGCCCTGAGCGGCCAGACTGGTTATGGTCTGCGTGAACGGGGTCATGGGCTGTTTGCCATGGAGCTCCTGGTTGATCTTCGTGTATTCCTTGCCGGTGTAGGTGTTCAGGGCAATGAGTTCCCCCGTTGTCAGGAGATCCACCCGCGGATCCCAACCGTTGTTGACGATGGTCTTGAAGGTGGTGCCGAAGTACTCGGGGAACTTGGTCTCCGGTTGCGTGAGTTCCTGGTGAAGAGGTGTGCCGCGACAATCCTCGTACCTCTGGACAAGTTTTTGGGCCAGGGCGGCGTGCTCGGGTGTTATCTCCTCGTTCTCCTTCAAGTTCAAGGCCCGGAGAACTTGGTGTGCCGCCATGAAGTTCTCGCGATCATCCCCCTTGAACTGGCTGATGAGGCTGGAGCGAAGGTCCAAGGCGGAGGGGCTGTACTTTGCCCCCGGATCCACGCTCTCCTGGTACTCCTTTTCGAAGTCCTGCTGGGCCTGGGCCTGGCTGGATGTCGGAGTGATGACGGGATCCGTTTTGGGGCCGCTCATCGGCGTGGTGGTCGCAGAGCTGAGCTGCTCGCCGAGATCGAGGCGTTCCTGGTGCTCCTTGTCTGAGTCAACGCCATGCTGGGGCGGAACCTGCGCATCCACCTGATCTTTGCTCCGGTCAATCTGCTTCAGGCCAACTGTCTGTGGGGGCGTAGGGGAGCTCAACTGTGCTTCGGCATCGATCCTGCCCTGATAGTCTTGGTCCACGTCTTGTGGGGTGACGATCTGGCTGTCTGGCGGGCTGATGCCCTGGCTCACTTGGAGGGGTGTTATCGGTAGCGTGGGGGTGGTGGTCGGAACCGTCGGCGTTGGGCTCGGGGTGGTGCTGACAGTCGTCGGTGCCTGCTGCTGCTTGACCGGACCTGGCTGGGGCTGGACCTTGCTGTTCGCCGCACTCATGACCAGGTCAATCTTCCGGGCGCTCAGCGGCTTGGAGGTCGAGAAGTTCAGTTCGTCGAAGAGCTCCTTGACCGCCTGGGGGCTGCCCAGCTTGGCCACAAGGGCCTTCTCGAAGATCTGATGATACTTTTGGTCTTTGGCGGTGAGGCCACCTGAGTTCTTCACCCAGGAGACGAATCGCCCTCCCACGCTGCGACTCCCGATGTGGTCTCTCAGGGCCCGTATGGAATCGTCAGGTGGGGCATTCGTGGCAATGCCGAAGTCGTTGGCGCGATTGGTGACGGAACCGGTGGCGTTCATAGCGGCAGAGCGTGAGAGGGATCGGGGGCGGCAGAGCGGGGTGGGAGACTGGAGGGCAGATGGCGGCCTTCCTGCGAGATGCGGAGCTAAGGAAGAGGCATCACTGCGTGTGAGGACTGCCCCAGCTTGGTTTACCCACGTGAAAATGTCCAGTTCATCGAGCAACTGGAACGGGTGCGGCAGCGGCGGTGCCGCGGTGAACTGACCCAGGAAGGTTTTTCGATCGTCATTGTTGGTAGGGGGGGTGAGGTCCTTCAACACTCTTGCCATCCGGGAGACGAAGTTACCAGAAATGCGGAAATGGTGCGGTGGGGGCTGAAATGGGGTGAGCCAAGGTTTGATGGGTGGCACATCAAAACATCGGCGTTTCGGATGGGGGGTGTTGATCTTGCCGAGAAGGCGTAATTCTATCGATTCGTTTTTGTTGTGACACCCGTCTCGCGGTGAAAAGGCAGACGGTGGGTAAGCGAAGGTGCTTTGCGAAGGACCTATGGCAGACCGGAAAACTAGTGCCTGCCAAGGAACCTGGGGTGGCTGACGTGGCCGCGCGATTTCTCCAGATGGTCTGTGCCGGGGAAGCTTGGGGAGCGCACACATCCCTGCGTGCTGTTCGCGGCATCTTGCCGCGAACCTCGGGCTGTGCGCGACATCGCATTCGCCAGACGTGGAGGTGTTGATGGCGGTGGGGGAGGAAGTGAATGCTGTCGGCCTCCCCACCTCACGAACCTCTGCAGATGTACCCAAGGTTAACTCGCTTAAGGCTCGTTCAACCTTGGGCTGTGCTACAAATCCCCTTCGGGGATTAACTTCGGACTGAGGCTCACTAGCCAGAGCTGGGTTCCTTGGCAGCCACCCCAAAACGCGCGCGGTTGGTCCGCTCTCCTCACGTCGACAACTACGACTGGTGTTGTTCACGCACTGGCAGAGGGTGAGCTCTAGGAGCCAATGCAGTCGTGGTCAGACTGACGGCTGCCGCCCAACTTCATCCCCACTGGTGTTTGGCAATCAACCACCCAGCACCCCTGTAGTTGTCGACGTGAGGAGGCACTAACTGAAGAGTCTGCGGCATCGCTATCCAAACAAGCCGTCATTCACCCAACATGCTCAGTCGCTCGCATGTCCCCGCGGCGACTGGGCCGCGCGACACGTCCAGAATGCCGCCCTATGCAGGCTCACTCCTCGCTGGGCGCTGCTGCTTTCACGGGCTCACTCGCGGTCATGCCGCGAATCCTGCCAATGAACTCCTCTTCCGGCAGCGAAGTCCGGAGTTCGGCCAGCATCACGCTGTCGGCACCCGCAGGGTAACGAAGCTTGTCCGCGCCATCGGTGGCCGCTGCATACACCGCATTCGCCACATCTCCCTCCGTCGTGTAGTTCGTCGGGTACTCCTGCATGGATTGAAAGTAACGCCCGGCATGTCCGGCATAGGCCGGGGGAACGGGATAGTCGCCCAGCGCGCCGGAGTTCGCGGAAAAATGCGTGGTGGGAGCCAGGCCTGGCTGCACGATCTTCACCCGGATGCCGAGCATGCCGGCCTCGTAGGCCAGCGATTCCGAGAAGCCCTCGATGGCATATTTGCTGGCGGTATAAGCCGCGACCAGAGGCATCGGCGCGATGCCAACGCTGGAGGTCACGTTGATGATCGTGCCAGCGCCACGCTCACGCATGTGCGGGAGGATGGCACGGTTGGCGGCCATGACGCCGAAGGTGTTGGTCTCAAAGAGCTGCCGGATCGCCTGATCCGACACCGCCTCGTGCGCGCCGAAGTAGCCAATGCCGGCGTTGTTGACGAAGACATCGATCTTGCCGAACCGCGCGAGGCCCGCCTCGATGGAGTGGGCGATGGTGGCTGGCTGGGTCACATCCAGCGGCAGGATCAGGAGCCGGTCGCTCTCTTCAAACAGACCCGCTTGGGGCGTCCGCATGGTGGCGATGACGTTCCAGCCGCGGGCTAGGAAGAGGGAGGCGCTTGCTTTGCCGAAGCCAGAGGAGCAGCCAGTGATGAGGATGGTGGAGGGCATGTTAGTGTGCGGTTTTGGTTTGATTGATGAAACCCAGACTAGCAAAGATCGGTTGGACTTACTATAATGCGGAGTCCGCTTCTCGTTGTAGATCGTCCAGATGGATGCCCTGTCCACCATTGTCACCCTGCTCAAACCTCAGGCCGTCGCCGCCAAGCTCGTGCACGGCGCGGGGCGTTGGGGCGTGCGTTACTCCGCGTTCGGGCATCCCAGTTATGCCCTCGTACTGAAAGGTCCCTGCTGGCTGGCGGCGGATGGCGCGCCCGCGCAGATGCTGGGCACCGGGGATTTTGTGCTGTTTCCGTCGACGCCCCGCTTCACCCTCGCCAGCGATCCCAAGGTCCGGCCCAAGTTGCTGGAGCCCATTCCCTCCGGGCGGCAGGTGGAGGTCGCCTTTCATGGCGATCCCGATGCAGAGCCTACGGCGAGTCTGTTGGGAGGTTATTTCCAATTCGATCCCGCCAACGCCTCAGTGCTCACCGGGTTGCTGCCCCGGATGCTGCATCTGCGGGCGGGGGATCCGGCCGCGGATGGGGTGAGGCCGGTGGTGGACCTGATCAAACGGGAAGCTCTCACGTCCCGCCCCGGCCAGTCGTTGGTGTTAAGCCGTCTGGTGGAAGTCTTGCTGGTCGAGTCTCTGCGATCCGTCCCGGAGGAAGTGGCCCCGACCGGATTGCTGGCAGGTCTGCGGGATGCCCGGTTGGCCGCCGCCTTGCAAGCCATTCACACGCATCCGGCTCATCCCTGGACGCTCGCCACGCTGGCCCGGGAGGCTTCCATGTCGCGCTCCTCGTTTGCAGAGCATTTCATGCGGGTGATGGCGGTGCCGCCGTTGCGCTATCTGCTGCAGTGGCGTCTTGCCCTGGCGAAGGATCTCTTAAGCCGGGGAGAGTTGACCGTCGCAGAAACCGCCCTCGCCGTCGGCTATGAATCGGCCAGCGGCTTCAGCATCGCCTTCAGCCGCGAGCAGGGGCTACCTCCAAAGGCCTACATGGAGGGGGCCAGAGGGGCATCCAGCCGGGTTTAAGGGCATAACTTTCTTTTGACCCGGAGCGCTGTCGATCAATCAACCAAGCCTGGCAGCAGACGCGGTTCGTGCCCTGGCAAAAACGATCTGTGCCTCCCAAAATCTTCCTGGCCTATCCACACCCGTGGTGGCGGGAAACTGGGCAGGGTATCGTCCTCCACCTCATCGAGGCCCTCAAACCAGAGGCCGCCATATTGCTCCATAAAGACCGGCCATAAGGCGACCAGCCCTGGGCGCATGCAGACTTCATCGAAGTTCGCGGCAAATTGGCAGGGGATGCCAGTCGGGAACCCTGGCGTATCGATCGCGCCCCAGCCGCAGAGGCCGTCGTTTGGGACAATCAAACGAGGATCATGATGGACCGCCAGCGCGCTGAGCGGATCGTTGAGGAAATAGCAGGCATAGGAACCCGTTTCATCATTCGAGCTTGCAGTGGCTCGGGGTGCTGCCGGGGTGGAGCGGTTGGCCTTGTAGGGCACCGGCCCCGCGTAAGAACGGGTGCTCATCATCGCCCCCAGTGTGACCCAAAGGGTAAGAAGGGATACCGTGACGGTGGCCAGGACGTTCATGGGATGATCGAGCACGGGGCAGGGTTACTTGGGCGGACTCTGGGAGTAGCTCCGGATCTTCGCGGTCTTGTCTTTGACGGTGAGGACCAGCGTCTCGGGCCAGACGTTGGTGGCCGCGCCTTTCACGCCTTTGCCGTGGGTGACCTTCTCCGTGGTCTCGACCTTGAGGCCGACTTCGCCTGCGGGCAGAGGCTTTTGCTCGACGATCTTGGAAATCCGTTCAATCGCGACGGCATCGGGCCACGCGGCTACGATGTACTTGGCGTACTCCTTGACGGTCATCGTCTTCGTCCCCGGTCCCTGCTCAGTGATCCAGAAGACTTCGATCTTTGCGTCGCTGGCAAAGGCTGTCGCCACCGCCGCTTCGTTGCGTTCTGTGATCGCTCGATTGAGGCCAGCGAGAGCCTCTTCCACTTCGTTTGCCCGTGCCCAGGGGGCGAGGAGAAACGCGATCGCAACGAGGAGGAAGGGGAGGTGGAGCGATCTCATGGAGCTTGCGGAGTTGGTAAGCGGGATGTCCTCCCAAGTTACGCGAGTTGTGCGACGGAGTCACGGGTGAAGTTGGATGGAGTGATGGAGTGATGGGGGCACCCTGCTGGATTGCTGCCATCGGGTCAGCTGTATCGCCCTGGCTTGTTGACAGCAGGAGTCGGGGGGGCTGGGGGTGCCTGGGTCTGGTGGCGAAGGCTGTTGCTCTTCCATTTTGCGGCGTAGGCCGTGAAGGCGGGGAGCGCATGAGTAACGGGTCTTCCGCGGACATCGATCCAACCCACACCTTCCATTTCGTGCCACCAGACGTTGGCACAGTCCTGTGGGGCTGAGAGCTCCCGAGCCCATTGACGGGCTTCCTCCAGATTCGGAATAGCTGGTCGAGAGAGATCTATAGATCTAGATCTATCCGAAGATGAAGTTGAAACTGAAGATGAAGATGAAGGGGTTGGTTTTTGGTTATCCTGGGTGGTTGTCTTTTGCTTGGGCTTTTGGTTAAGCAAAGCGGGGTTCCCTCCCAGTGAGCCCGACTTCTTCCGGATCTTCGTCAGCTTGTCGTCCCGGACCATCCGCCGGCAGATCATCGCTCCGGTGTCTTTGTCCTGAGAGGCCACGCCGAACTCGATGAGCCGGGTGAGCGATTGGGCGAGAACCTGCTCATCCAGGCCGAGCAACCGGGCCAGGGCTTCGGCGGGCATGGCGCGCCCGTTGAGCAGCAACTTGCCGCGCTGGCTGGACTCGAACATGAGGAGCAGGATCTCGAACCAGATGCCCCGGTCGTGATAGCTGAGCGCCTGCACACCGGGATCCTTGCGCCAGTCCCCGGGGTAGAACTGGATGGCGGGGAGTTTTTTGGACTTTTTTTTCACGAGAGGTAGGGGGGGCTTTCCGTGATTTGCCGTGCCGGATCAGCTCCAGGCACAAGAGGAGTTTCCTAGAACTGTCGCGAAGAAACCGGAACCGGTTCGGAAAGAGGAGGCACCTTGGGGAGGGCATGCGAAGCGGTTTGCTCCCGCTCGTTCCAGCGGTGGAGCGACTGGCGCAGGGCGTAGAAGGCACGCTTGCGATCCTCCTTGCTGATCTCTCCCTGCTCAATGAGCCAGTCAACCGCCGCCGTACCGCCGAAACCGCGTCGGATCAGCGTGCGGAAGACCGGCAGCAGTTTCACCCAGCGCCCGCCCAAAGCCCCGGCGGCCCTCGAGGGGCTCGCAACCGCCGCTTTCTGCAGGAGAGCCGTCAGGTCGGTCACCGTTCCGGAGCCAGATCCAATTGCCGTTTCAACCGGGCGTCCTGCCGTCTGGCGCAGGCTCGTGAGAGAAGGGGGTGACGATTGGTTAATCATGTAACAAATGTATGACAAGTGTCACGAGTGATCAATGGAAATTGGTGGACAATGTGCAGCAATGTCCGACATTTGATACATGAAGACCGAGACGCTCTCCATCCGCGTGGAGTCAGACCTCATCACCCGGATGAAGCAGTTCGAGGCCGCCACCGGCGTGGAAAAGGCCACCCTCGTCCGCGCCGCTGTGGCCGCCGTCCTGGACTTTCATGAGGCGAACGGGTTCATCTCCTTCCCCATCGAGATCGTGCCGACGGCGGGGAAGGGGCGGTGAGGGGAGGGCGATCTGCATGCAGCGAAATGTGACAAGATTCTTGCTGCATCTCGCGTCTCACCGTGAGATTGATCGTTATAGCTTTCCAAGCTAGGTTCGAGTCATGGCAGTTCCAAGTCCCGTCCTCTATGCGCTCCACAATTCTATCGAGCCATTGGGATTTGAGGATCTATGTGTAGACCTGCTTGTACGTGAGGGTTACTCGCGCATCATACCGGGAGGAAGAAGAAGAGACTGCGGCAGAGATGCAGAGGTGCGACATTGGACGGACTCAAATAGTCTCCCTCGGACGGCCTTCCAATTCAGTATGGATGCCAAATGGGAACTCAAACTACGGAGCGATGTATCCAAGATTTTACATCATTGCGGATCGATCACTCGAATTGTATTTGTCAGTAGTCGTTCGATAACCGTTGAAAAGCAAGATAAGCTTCGGGCGGAGTTCCTGCGCAGTCATCGGATAGATCTTGAAATTTTTGAAGAAGGTTGGTTTCGCGTCCGATTGGAAGAGGAACATGCCGATCTTGCGCTCAAACATCTTCGGGTTTCTGTTCCGGCCACGCCAGGGTTCTACGTTTCTCAAATCAAGATTCAGGGACTGTCCGATGAAAATCAGGAGGAAGTATTGCGCCATACTTCTGCCGATAACCTGCGTGCCACTCTGACGGCTCAAGTAAAAGCTGATCCTACAAATTCGGGAGCGTGGAAGGCCTTGGCGCATGTTTGCAACTACATGAGTGACTACAAACATGCTCTTTTTTGCGTGTCTAAGGCCATTGAATCAACAAACGAAAAGGGCGAGTGCTATAACTTGCGTGCATTGAAGGCTTCGATCAGGGCTGAACAGGGAAAGGTGTCTGGATCCCGGTTGCTTCTTAGGAGTGCTGAAGTGCAATTTCTTGCGATTGTTTCTAAGATTGGAAGATCGGTTGACTTTTACAATCTTGCTAATGTTCAATGTGCATTGGGCAAGCATGCGATTGCCGAGCTTAATTATCGACGCTGCCTGGATCTAAATCCGTGTTGTGCAAAAGCTTGGAATAACCTGGGTTCATTGCTTGTAACTATGCAGCGCGAGAAAGAAGGCATAGCTTGCTTTGATCGCGCTCTGGAACTCAAGCCGGACATGTTGGAAGCTATCGTTACTAAAGCCAATGTGTTGATAATTTACGCCGATGAGTGTGCGGAGGCTCTTCGGCTCATGGAACGAGCTTTTATGCTTGATGGCGATTTGGAGAATCGTTGGTCGCACGTTCACTACTGGAAGGCTGTGGCGTTGTGCAGACTTGGTCGATTGGGCGAAGCTCTCACAATCGTAGAAGATCAACTCGAAAGGAAGCTCGATTGTCCGTATCTTGGGCGACTTGCTGCTGATATTCTCGCCAAACTCTGGAGAAGTGATTCGAGCTATGTTGCGAAGGCAGAGGAGTTTTTCCGTATGAGAATTGATCCGGGTGAGAGGGATCATCGAGCGCTTGTTGAACTGTTGGATCTGCTTAATGCTTCAGAGCGGGACGATGAAGCGTGGAGTGTATTTGAAGATTTTTTAGGTGTGGAAGATTTGTCGATAAAATTAATTGGTGGCAGGGTTCTTATTTCGATTTCCGATCTGGCTAGTTCGTTGTCCTCATTGGAGGGGTATTGTCAGTTTAGGAGAGCTTCGAACTTGGAAGACTATGTTCGCATGTTGCAAGATTGCAGTCTCCGACCACATGATGAAGTGTCAGGAGTTCTTTTTTATCTGTTGCTGTCCGTTTATTTCAAGCTCGCTTCTGCTCTGCCCAACTTTAGATCCCAAGGCGAATCCGACAGCGAATTGAATTTGATTCTCGATGCCTACCAAATGGTTTCGAGGGTCTTTGCTTCATTCGGTGGGGCGTTGATGGCTCCCAGTGCTCCTCAATCGATAGAAAATCAGGCAGATTTAGTGGCAAGTGCTATTGTTGTCGGTCAGGAGGTGCCTTTAGTGGAGTTTTCGCGGCTTATTGGATTCCTTTATGCAGCTTTTGAACGTGAGATTCCTGAGCGTTACCGAAAGTCCATTGTTGAATTATCCTCTTCTATTCATGAGGACTGGTGTGAACACTTTATTGAAGCTGTGGGCTTCGACTGGGATATTGCAGTTTAGGGCGTGAATTGCCTAGGTGCTATGTTCGTTCCGGATTCTGCCTGCTACTGGAAGCGCAGCTTCAGAGCCATTCTATTCGGCCACCGCTGAACCTGTTTTCGTGGTTTTGGATGTAGGTGTGGGGACGATAGTCTGACTAAGCGACTTTTGTGTTTTTAATTCATCCTCATCACGGGAATCGGAAAGGGTTAGATGTGTTTAGCAGCGCAGTCCGATTAAATAAGCCG
>NZ_BATQ01000070.1 GCF_000739635.1 Verrucomicrobium sp. BvORR034
TTCAAGACACAAGACTTGAATGCTGGCGCATCCTTGAATGCGCCCTCTGTTGCTCGCTTCAGGGGATTTGCACCTGAGCGGGGCTGAGAACCCCCGTCTCCTTTATGGGCGAACAAGATTCAAGGTGATGAGGCCGGGGAATAGAGGAGGCGGGGTCTCTGGCCCCGCGGTCTGTGGGGTGTGCGGAGCGAGGGAGGGATCAAGGGACGCTTGGGGCGTGAGCCGGTTGGGACAACCGGACTACGCTTGTGGCGTGGCTACATGAGTAGTCCGGACGCGGCAGTGGACGGGGTAACGCTGCGCCTCCCCCTTCATATATCCGCAGCGGGCGGAGGCTCTGGCAGTTTCCTGGGGTGGGTCATGTTCTCGGGCTTGAGGATGTCTTCCAACTGCTCGCGGGTGAGCCAGTTCTTCTGCAGTACCAGGTCGTAGACGCTGGCTCCGGTGGCGAGGGCTTCCCGGGCGATGGCGACGGAGCGTTCATATCCCAGGATGGGATTCAAGGCGGTGGCGAGGCCGATGGAATGCTGCACGTATTGCATGCAGCGCTCTTCATTGGCCTCAATGCCGGAGATGCAGCGGCTGGCGAGGATGATGGCTCCGTTGCGCAGGAGGGTGAGGCCAAAGAGGAGGTCAAAGGCAATAACTGGCTCGGCCATGTTGAGCTCCAGCTCGCTGGCCTCGGCGGCCATGGAGATGGTCATGTCGAAGCCGATGATCTGGTAGCAGATCTGGTTTACGGCTTCCAGGATGACGGGGTTGACCTTTCCCGGCATGATGGAGGAGCCGGGCTGCATGGCGGGCAGGCGGATCTCATAGAGGCCGCATCGTGGGCCGGAGGAAAGCCAGCGGAGGTCGTTGCAGATTTTGGAGAGTTGGACGGCGGCGGTCTTCATGACGCCGCTGAGCATGGAGAATTCGCCTGAGTCCTGAGTGGCCTCAACGAGGTTCTCCGCAAGCTGGACGGGCAGGCCGCTGACATCAGCGAGACGTCGGGTGCAGATGTCTGCATAGCCGGGAGGGCTGTTGATACCGGTGCCGATGGCTGTGGCTCCCATGTTCACATACAGGAGATCTGAAGCGGCACGTTCGAGATGGCGAAGGCCGTCACCGATCATGACCGCGTAGGCACCGAACTCCTGGCCCAAGGTCATGGGGACGGCATCCTGGTTTTCCGTGCGACCCATCTTCAGTACATGGCTGAACTGGGTGGACTTGGCGCGCAGCGCTTCCCGCAGGTCTCGCAAGGCGGAAAGCGTGTCCCGCACCGTGAGGTAGACGCCCAGCTTCACCGCGGTGGGGTAGACGTCGTTGGTGGACTGGGAGCAGTTGACGTGATCGTTGGGGTGACAGAACTGGTACTGCCCACGGGCATGTCCCATGAGCTCCAAGGCACGATTGGCGATCACCTCGTTGGCGTTCATGTTGGTGGAGGTGCCGGCTCCTCCCTGAAACATGTCCACCACGAACTGGTGATGCAGCTTGCCCTCGATGATCTCATCACAGGCGGCGGCGATGGCGCGAGCGCGATCCTCCTTCAACACGTGCAGCTCCATGTTGGCCAGGGCGGCGGCTTTCTTCACATAGGCCAGCGCGACGATGAAGTGACGGAAGTGATGCAGCTTGATGCCGGAGAGCGGGAAGTTTTCCACGGCCCGAAGAGTCTGGATGCCGTAGTAGGCGGAGGTGGGAAGGTCCCGCTCGCCCAGGAGGTCGTGTTCACGACGGAATCCGCTCAACGTGGGGGCCTGCGACATGAGCAGGGAAAGCCGACGGTTGGACTCGCGCAGGCGACGGCCTACGTGGCTGGCCACGTTTCCGCAGATGCGGTAGTACAGCCCCGGTGACGTGGCCCGAAGCTGGTGTACGCGAGAGACGGACAACTCCCACACGACGGTGCCGGTACGGGTCATGGCCGTCGCGGCATGCGGCAAGTCATCGAACAGGACCCCCTCACTGAGGAGGCTGCCCTCTGCCGCTGTGGCGAGATGCAGGGACATCCCATTGAGTCCATGGCTGAGCTCGACCTCGCCTTCCAGTACCAGGCCAAACCAATTGCGCGGGGTGGACTCGTAGAACAGGTGGTCCCCGGGCTTGTAGGTGTGCTCCTCACCCAGTGCCAGTACGCCTTGAAGTTCCTCCGTGGTCACCCCCATGCGGGCAGCGGCCTCTGCCACGGTCGTCGCGCTCAATTTCATGGCGCCATCATGTGGCGGGAAAAGCGGGGATGGCAAGCTCCCGGTTCTTGGTTTGCTTGAAACACCTCGAACCGGGAATCAAGGAAGCCTTAGAACCTGTCTGGATAAGAACATCCGGGTAAGAGCGGCTCCGCTGAGCCTGAGAACTGCCCCCTCCGGGTTGCGGTCCTTTTGAGCCTGGACGGCGTTGCTCATGGGTTGTGAATCTCGGTTCACGCCCTCTTCGCGCCTTGTCCAGACTCAAAATGCCTCGCAACACCCCAGCGTTTTTATCCAAACTGGTTCTTAGCCTGCAAAGGGCACGGCCGGGACGCCTTTTGCGCCAGGGCGGGTCACGAAGAGCCGACCGGCGAGGGGCTCCTCGAACTTGGCCTTGCCCGTGGTGATGTAGAGATCACCCAAATCATCGCCGCCAAAGGCGCAGGAGGTGACCTCGATGCAAGGCAGGGCGATCTCGGCTTCGACCCTGGCGGTCTTCGGGTCAAAGCAGCGGACGGCGGAGCCATGGCAGAAGGCCACCCAGAGGCGGTCTTCACTGTCGATCGTCATGCCGTCCGGGGATGCGTTCCACTGGGCGGTGTCGATGACGATGCGTTCGTTGGAAATCACGCCCGTGGAGACTTCATAGTCAAAGGCGAGGACGTTGCGACGCGGGGTGTCGATGTAGTACATCGTGCTCTGATCGCTCGTCCAGACGATGCCGTTGGAGACGGTGACTGGGCTGAACTTGTTGGTGATCGTGTGGTCGGGGTAGAAGCAATACAAGGAGGCCTTGGGGGCCTTCACATCGGTGGGCATGGTGCCCGCCCAGAAACGACCTGCGGGGTCGCACTTGCCATCATTGAAGCGGTTGTGGGGCAGGTGGGGTTCAGGATCGACTGCCAGAGTGACGACGCCCGTGGCTTCATCCAGGAAGGAGATGCCCTTGTCCCCGCCATAGACGAGTCCACCCTTGGCGCGGGGGACCACGGTGCCGACGCGCTCACCCACATCCCAGATCTTTTCCTGGCCCGTTTTTGGGTCGAAACGGAGGATCTTGTGTGCTTCGATATCCACGTAGAGGAGCGAGTCACGGTCCCAGAGCGAGCCTTCGCCCCAGGTGGAGATGTATGTGCCGACAGGTTCGGGAGTGGGAATGGACATTGGGGTTTCCGTTAGCACGGGTGGTTGTGATTGGAATCGCAGAATTCTGAATTTCAATCGCGCGCCACTCAGCCCATGGGCGGGTTCTCACCCATCACGGGCGGCAGGTGTTTCTTCCGCACCTCGGGGATGGAATGGAGAATGAGGATGGAGACGGTGGCGAAGAGTCCGCACATCAGGGTGAGGGACTGGAAACTACCGGTTTGGGTGTAAACCCAGCCCCCCAGCGTGACGGAGCCCAGCAGGCTGATCATCTGGAAGAACGCGAGCATGGCCTGGTAGGTGGGGCGCCGTTCAAAGGGACAAAGCTCCGCGCTAAAGGTGAGGTCGCCCACCTTGTCCACAAACAGACCAAAGCCCCAGATGAAGAACACCGCGAGGAAGGCTTGGAAGCTGGAGATGAATGGGAGACACAGGCACAGACCGAGGCAGAGGCAGCGGGAGAGGAGCATGACCACCTTGCCACCATGGCGGTTGCCCCACCAGCCGGCGAAGATGTTCCCAAAAAGGGAGCCGACCATGTTGGCCAGCACGAGGTGGCCGATGGCAGCCTGGGGCTGGCGGGTCACCTCCAGGGCGTGGATGCTCATGAACCCGGCCAGCATGAGGTAGCCCATGCCGGTGAAACGTGCGAGCACCAGGCGGATGAGCTGGGGTTGGGAGCGCAGCATGCCTGGCAGCGCCTTCAGGTAAGGGCCATAGCGCAAGGGGAGAGGAGCCTTCTTTGCCTGGGCAGGGGAATGGGCTGGCACCTCGTCCCGAATACCCAGCTGGGCCGTGAGGGACAGGGCGAGGAAACCAAAGCAAATGAGGTGCAGGGTGGAATACCCCTGGGCACCGGGTTGATGGGTGAAGACCCAGTGGATGACGGGGCCTGCGGCGAGGCCGATGGTGCCCTGAATGAGGTAGCGGATGGCCCAACCAGAGGCCCGCAGGTGCTGGGGGATCAGCCGGGTGACCCACTCCATCCAGGCATTGACCCCCACGCCGCCGACCACACCAGAGACCACCGGGGTGAGCACCACAAGTGTGAGGATGATGCCCGAAGACTGAGGGGCCAGCAGCATGACCAGCCCGGTCAGCAGGTAGGGCAGCCGCTGGAGGATGCCAAAGAAAACGACAAAGGGCTTTAGCCTTCCCAGTCGCTCGACCAGAGGGGCTACGAACAGGCCGGGGAGCGCATATGCTGCGGGAAGCAGCACGGGCATGAGGGCGGTCAACTGATTGCTCCCGCCCAGCGAGTGCACCATGGCGGGCAGGACGGTCTCCGGACCCAGAAACGCGGTGCCAGACATGTAGAGTCCGCCTTCCAGACAATGCATCCAGAAGTTCCGCCGGAGATTCGGTTGGGAAGCGAGGCTCTTCACGGCACCGGCGGGATCAGAGCGTTACATCACTCAGCCTTCAATATACAGGATGCGGCCGCACTGCTCGCAATGGGTGATTTCAGTGTCTGCCCGGAGAGAGTTGAGCGTGCCGGAGATCACTTTGACGTGGCAGCCCTTGCAGGCACCTGCTTCCACCAACACCACGGCGGCATCTCCCTTGCTCTTGATGAGCCGGTCGTAGGTGGCCAGGGCCGCGGGTTCAACGTTGCTGGCGAGTTTGAGGCGCTCTGTGCGAAGGTCGCCCAGCCGCACCTCAATGGCCTTGGCCCGCTCGCCCAGTTCATTGATCTCTTCCTGCACGCTGGTCTTGGTGGCGCTGAGCTTCTGCTGGGCGGATGCGAGTCCCGGCTTCACCGTTTCCAGTTGCTCCATCAGCTCCAGTTCCTGGTCTTCCAGATTGAAGACGTCCTTGCCGTAGCGCTCGATCTCGTTGCCCATGGCGCGGAACTCTTCATTCTTCCGCGTGGCAAACTGCTGGTCCTTGAGCCGGGTGATGGTGTTTTTCCGGGTCTGGATGTCCAGTTCGAGGTTCTTGATCTTGAGTTCCACCTCCCGGACCTTGCCCAGCGCCTCGGCGACGGCGGCCTCATCGTCGGCCAGACGGAGTTGGGCTCGCTTCTGGAGGTTCGGGATGTCCTTGAGATCCTTGCTCAGGTTGCGGATGCGCTGGTCGCGGTCTTGCAGGACGAGGAGTTGCTGGACGACGGGGAGCATGGATGGATGGGGGGCCGTGGGTTGGAGGACCGTTGGCGGGGTGGAAAGATTGACTGTGAGCGTTTTGCCACGAAGCGGTGGCATTAGCAAGGCGAGGATTGGGGAAGGGGTGAAATCCGGAGCAATTGCTGGGTGTTGACATGAGGAAACTGGGATTGAGGTTGTTGCATGGCATTCGCAAACAAGCGTCGTCAGACAACGGAATCCGCGGCGACAACGGGGTGGAGATTCATGGCGAGCCATTGCGCAATGGTGACCTCGCTGGCCTTCTTTTTGGGAATGCCATCGCTGACAGCCCAGCAGTCGCCGTACTTCGAGGCCGCTGCGAAGGGAAAGGCGGCACTGGAGCGGGGAGATCTGAGCGTCGCGGCGCATGAGTTCACCAAATGCATTGGCTTCGCTCCGGGCGAGGTTCGTCCCCGAGTGGAGAGAGCGAACGTCTATTTCCGGCAGGGCAAGTTGGACCTGGCGCTCACAGATGCGCAGGCCGCGATCAAACTACAGCCCAAGAATCCGGATGGCTATGTGGTGCGGGGTACCATTTTATTCCGCAAAGGCAGGCTGGATGAGGCGCTGGCAGATGCGGAGCGCGCCCTGAAGGCGATGCCGAATCTGGACGGTGGCTATGCGCTGCGCGCGAAAATTCGCCATGCCCGCAAGCAATACGATGCCGCGATCGCGGACTACACGCAGGTGACCAAACTCAACCCGACGAACGTGGGGGCTCTCTACAACCGGGCGAACCTGTATGCGGAGATCAACGAGCATGACGCAGCGATCAGCGATCTGGAGGTGGTGGTGAAAGTGCAGCCTCTCGACCGGGAGGCATGGTGGCTGCTGGGGAACCTGTACGGAAGAAAGTCCCAACTGGAACATGCGGAGGAAGTGTTCACCCGACTCATCGAACTGGAGCCAAACGACAGCCAAGGCTACCTGCAAAGGGGGGTGACCCGGGCCAAAACAGGCAGCAAGCAGGATGAGGCGCTGGCGGATTTTTCCCAGGCGATCGCGTTGGGGTTGGACAACAAGGACATCCTCGGCCGGGCTTACACGGGGAAGGCCCTGGTGTATCAGCAGCGTGGTGAATATGAACTGGCCAAAAAGGAGCTGTTGGGGGCGATCAAGCTCATTCCGAATGATGCGACGACCCTGGACATGCTGACGTATGCCTATGGGGTGACCCAGGACCGGGAGAATGCGATGAAAACGGCTGACCGCTATGTCGCGGTGGCGCCCAAGAGTGCGGGGAGTTATTTCCGCCGGGCGTGGCTGCATGGGAACAGCGATGACTACGACAAGTCTGAGGCGGACTGCACGAAGGCGCTGGCATGTGACCCCAATTTTCCCATGGGCTACGCCACACGGGCGATGGCACGTTTTAAACTAGGAAATAATGTCGGTGCAGAGGCTGATGTGGCCTCGGCTCTCAAGCTGGAACCCGACCTCGCGGAAGCCCACCGGGTGAAAGCACTGATGGCGCTGAAACTGGGAGATGCGAAATCTGCGGTGCAGCACGCAACGAAAGCGTGTGAGAGCTCGGGCTGGAAGGATCCCAGCCAGATTCTGGTGCTGGTGGCCGCCTACGGCTCTGCTGGCAAAGTGGACGAGGCCATGAAGTGGCTGGACAAGGCGGAGGCCATGGGGCTTCCCCCTTCGGACAAAGAGGATGTCGCGCGGCTGCGGGCGGCGAAGGAGTTTGTGAGATAGGCGTCGTCCCATTGCAGCGATGCTGCGGGAGTCGTCCGACGGGCCCCGTCGGCTCAGGTGCGGCGGGGGCGAGCGGTAAGGTTACACCGCGGTGGGTTTGCGGAAGTTAGTTCGTCGTGGGTGGTCGGTGGAGACGGTTGTGTTTGTGTGTTTGGTCCCTTGGTTGACTGAGCCGGTTGGGACAACCGGACTACGCCCGTGGAGCAATCCATCCCCATCTAGGAAATAAAAATCCGCCGCTCCAGGGAAGGAACGGCGGAAAAGGGGGCGGGCGTTGCCCGAGCCGGAATCAATCTTTCGGATCAATACAGCTCTACGGGGGACCGCTTGCCGTCTTCTACGCTGAGGTTCTTGGCACCTTCTTCACCCAGGGTGTCCACGCGGAGCTTCCAGATGTCGTCGTTGATGGCGGCGAATTTCTCGAGGCTGAACTTGTCCGGGAAGGCGAGTTTCTTCTTGGTCTTCTCCAGACGGATCAGGGCGTCGTGCAGAATCGGATCGGGCACGCCTTCGAGGTGGCGGCGGGCTTCTTCCACCATCTCCAGACGGTGGCAGATCATGACCATGTCATTCCCGGCCTTCACGGCTTCCTGAATGGCCTGCTCAAAGGTCACTTCATTGAGGATGGCGCCCATGTCGAGGTCATCCGTCATGG
The DNA here is from genome assembly GCF_000739635.1 of Verrucomicrobium sp. BvORR034. GTDB lineage: Bacteria > Verrucomicrobiota > Verrucomicrobiia > Verrucomicrobiales > Verrucomicrobiaceae > Verrucomicrobium. The sequence goes on from NZ_BATQ01000070.1 coordinate 7,806, forward strand.
CGAGGCCGTCGAAGCCGAGTTGGTCGCGCAGCAGTTTCTGCACGATGTTGTGGGAGAGGGAGGCGGGCCAGCGCTCGTTCTGCGGATCGTAGGCGCGGTAGTTGGCGTGGCAGACCATCACACTGTCCAGCTCCGGCAGGAGGGTGCGGTAGGGGAGGAGTTCCTCCTTCTCGAGTTGCTCCGCCGTCTTCTCGATGATGGGCAGGAACTCATGCGGGTCACATTCGGCGGGGCCGTAGCCGGGGAAGTGCTTGGCGCAGCTCAGGACGCCTTCCTTGCGCATGGCGCGGTTGAAGGTGCCGGCGTTGTCCACCACCTGTTGGGGGTCGGTGCCGTAGCAGCGGCCCTTCAGGGAGTTGTCAGCAGTGTCGTCGTAGCTGATGTCCAGCACAGGGCAGAGATCGAGGTTGATCCCGAAAAGGCGGAGCAGTTTGCCGGTGAGCTGACCGTGGCGCTTGATAAGCAGGGGATCGCCCTTCTGGCGGAGCTGCTGGGCGTTCGGCGGCTCCTGGCCGATGTAGCGCAGCCGGGAGACCCGGCCGCCTTCCTGGTCGATGGTGATGATGGGCTCAATGTCGCTCAGGTCCCGGAGGTCATCGCAGAGTTTGCGGAGCTGGGTGGCGTCCTGGAGGTTGCGGCTGAAGAGGATGAAGCCGCCGGGCTGGAGTTTCTTGAGGCGGGCGGCCGTTTCGGAGTCGAGTTCTGGACCAGGGATGCCGGTAAGGAGTAGCTGGCCGAGGGTAGTGGCGTGAGCGGACATTTTCGGTGGATCAGTGAGTCGGTAATTTGGTAAACCGGTGGGGCTGCGGCACTGGGAAGGGGTTGGGCCCGGGTCTGCCACAGTGACGCCGTAGTCACAAGATCTTGCAAGTGGGATGCGATGGCAAATGGAGAGGTCGGGAGGGGGGTGCGGTCAGATGAGGGGCGGGATTTCCGTCCCGTGTATCTGCCAAGGAGTTTCGATAGACGGAGTATCTACGCGTAATCAAGGTGGGATCTGCCCGGCACCGTGGATTCGCGTTCTCCAGCGGACACCTTGGGCGTTTGAGTATTAGAATCGCCGTCTCGACATAGACCGGGAAATTTGTGCCTGCCAAGGAACCTTGGATGTGAAAGGCTCTCAGACCGCCGCAACTTCTTCGGAGTAAAAACCTCCAACACCCGTACCCAACGTAGACTCGCTGGAAGCTCGCCAACGTTGGGCTTGTAGCCCCATCCTCTTCGAGGAAGAACTTCGACTGAGCGAGTGGATGGCACCGGTTCCCTGGCGGCCCCCCCAAACGCGCGAGTCTGGTCGGTTCTCCTCACGTCCACGACTGCAAATTGGTGTTGTTTCCTAGGTCGGCAGGGGGTGTGATGTCAAGGTGCGGCGGTATCGAAGGAAGCTGACTCCCATCAACCATTGCAAACACCCGCAAGCAGAAGCCTGTGCTCCTCACAACTCCAGCCCCAACACCTTGACCACTGACGCACTGCCTACTGCCCACTGGCTCTACTGTCCTTCATCCGGATCGGGCTCGCGTTCGAGGAATTTCATGTACTCCGCGATGAACTTCAGCGGGACGTCGTCGGTGGGGCCGTTACGGTTCTTGGCCATGATGAGGACGGCTTTGCCCTTTTTGGCCTCTTCTTCCTCCTCGGTGCCGACTTCGGTCTTGCTGCCGGCGTAGTCGTCACGGGTGAGGAGACCGACCATGTCGGCGTCCTGCTCGATGGAGCCGGATTCACGAAGGTCGCTCAACATGGGGCGGCCGCCTTTGCGCTGCTCCACGGCACGGTTGAGCTGGGCCAGCACGATGATGGGGATGTCCAGTTCCTTGGCCACCCCTTTGAGGCCGGCGGAGATTTCGGCGATTTCGATCTGGCGGTTTTCCTTGGCTCGCTTGGACCCGGAGGTCATGAGCTGGAGGTAGTCGATGGTGATCAGGCCGATGTTGTGCTGCTTCTTCAAGCGGCGGGCCTTCGCGCGGAACTCCATGATGTCCAGACCGGGCGTTTCATCGATGAAGATCTCTGACTTCTGAAGCTGGCCGCAGGCCGTGGTGACGGCGCGCATCTGTTCACGGTTGAGCAGACCGCTTTTCAGCTTGCTCATGTTCACGCCAGCACGGCCGGCGATGAGACGCTGAACCAGCACGGAGGCGCTCATTTCCAGGCTGAAGAAGGCCACGGGGCGCTGCAACTCCACCGCCACGTACTCGACGATGTTCATACAGAACGAGGTCTTGCCCATGGAAGGGCGGGCGGCGATGACGAAAAGTTCGCCACCTTGCAGGCCGGTGCTGAGCAGGTCGAGCTTGCGGTAGCCGGTGGAGAGACCGTTCATCTGGCCGGGATTGAGCAGGAGGTGCTCAATCGTATCCACCGCCTCCATGATGTGCTGCCGGAGGGGCTTGATGGTATCGCGCGACTCCGTGTCCTCACGGACGCTCAGCATGCGCTGTTCGACACGGTCCAGCAGGAGGGGGACGTCCTCCTGGTACTCGTAGGCATTCTGAATGCTCTCTGTACAGGCGGTGATGATACGACGAAGCAGATGCTTGTCGTGCAGGATGCCCTTGTAGTACTCGTAGTGGGCTGGGGTGGGGACGAAGGAGTAGAGATCCGCCAGGGTGGCGGGGCCGCCGATCTTGTCGATGATCCCCTTGTCGATCAGGTAGTGCGACAGGGAGACGAGATCGATGGGGCGACCGTCGTTGTTGAACTCCCGCAGCACCTCATAAATGAGGCGGTTGGCGGGGTGATAGAAGGCCTCAACCGCGAGGGTGGTCAGCGCGTCGTTGATGAGATCCGTCGGATTCTGCAGGAAGCAGGAAAGCACGCCCTTCTCCGCGTCATCGCTGAAGGGCATCGCGCGGTTGATGTCGCTGAGCGGATCAACTTCGCCCTTCTTTTTGCCCTGGCCTCCTTTTTGCAGCGCCGGGGCGTTGGCGACTGCCGGGTCAAACGGGGTGACGTTGGAGGCGGGCTCTGGCATGGGGGCGGGGATGAAACTAATCGAAAATCAGGAGACGAGCGAGAACGAAACGCTGTGAATTTATGTGAACAACACAGAGAAAAAGAGACCCCGCACAGTTGTCTGTGCGGGGTCCAAAAAAACAGCAGATGAAGAATGTAGCCGGAAAAGGCCTCGCTTATTCCTCAGTCTCTTCAGCTTCGGCTTCAGTTCCGTCAGCAGCAGTGACGGTGATCTTGAGGAAGCAGTTGACCTGGGCGTGAAGCTTGACGGGCACTTCGAAGGTGCCGGTGCTCTTGATGGGCTTCTCAAGCTCGATCTGGTGACGGTCGAGTTCCACTTTGGCAGCGCTCTCAGCAACAGCCTTCTGGATGTCGATCGTGGTGATGGAACCGAAAGCCTTGCCAGCCTGGCCGGTCGCAAGCGTGAGCTTAAGCTTCAGGCGCTTGAGCTTGGTAGCGATCTTCTCAGCTTCTTCGATCTCCTTGGCCTCGCGCTCGGCTCGGACCTTCTTGAGGGAGTCCAACTGGCGGAGATTGCCTTTGTTGGCCGCATAGGCCTTGCCCTGTGGGATCAGGAAGTTGCGGGCGAATCCGCCTTTCACTTTCACAACGTCGCCCTCGGCACCGAGATTGGCGATTTTCTCCTTCAAAATGATATCAACGGTGGGCATACGATTGCTGGTTGGGTAGAGTGGGGCAGGGAGGATACCTAGTTAGGAAAGGCTGTCAAATGATGGGTGAAGATTTTGGGGGTTGACCCAAAGGAGGTGTTTTGGTGGACTGGATGGATGAAACTGCCCCTTTTCTTGATTCTGGTCACTGGATTCACCTCCATGGGAGGAATACCCGGAGAGCTCTCCGCCCAGACCCCGATCTCAACGCCTCCAGCGAAGGAAGCCGCGCAGGGGCACCGGATTACGCTGCGGTCCGCGTCGGCTCCCCACCAGGTGGCAACCCCCGATGACAAGCGGAAGAACTGGTTCGTGGAACCGGGGTTGACCTTCGGCGGGGAGAACGGGAAGCGTTTTCTGGTGCAGAAGTTCGAGAGGAAGGCGGTGCCGGATCCCGTGGTGGGGGAGAAGGACAGGAGTGAGATGACCGTGCTGGACCAGGAGACAGGGAAGACGTTCGTGCTCGTGATGAGTGTGGAGAAGACGGTAAACCAGTAATTCAGCGGGGGCTGAGGGCGGCGAATGGTTGCTGGGCACGGATGCGGGAGCGGCAGGGGAGTCAGACCGCCGCAACTCCTTCGGAGTAGGGCCTCAGCCCCTCATATTCCCAACGTAGACTCGCTGGAAGCTCGTCAACGTTGGGCTTGTAGCCACATTCCCTTCGGGAAAGGGTTCGGAGGTCGATAGCGTTCGCCGTATGTGATGGCGCGATCAGTTAGCGCGGGGGCTCAGGTCTTGCTTCTCCCGTGTAGTGGTTAAGGGTTTCAACAAACCGTCCAGATCATCCGGAGACGAGCGTGCTTGCCTGTGGTGGGCGCCTCAGTGACGCTGCCACGGTTTGTAGAACTCACTTCGGAGTTCTGGTCCATGTGCCAATGGACCCAGGGTGGCGGCTCGTGTCTCGCCTGACCCCGGGCTGTTTTGTATCACGCCGTTGGCGTGGGGGCCCTGCGCGGCTTCTTGTCTCCGTTGACATGACGGGCACGGGCGCATCGGGTGCCGGTCACGCTTAGGGCACACCATTGCTCCTGGCGTTCCAAGGGGGGCAACGCTCAGGTCTGGTGTCTGGAGTCTTCCAGCTTGTGTCTCCCCGCGCAGCGGGGCTACGGTTGACTCCCGAGCCAAAGGAGACCCATGACGGACATGCCATCGCGGATGGTTCCGTTGCGGGCCATCTCAATGGCTTCCTCCAGGGGGATTCTCTTTACTTCGATCTTCTCCGTATCCTCCGGGGCGGCCTTGGTGAAAGAGAGGCCACGGGCGGTGTAGATGTAGGCCACCTCGTTGGTGGTGGAGTTAGAGAGTTGCATGCCATCCAGGATGAGCTCGTAGCTCTGGGCGATGATGCCGGTCTCCTCCAGCAGTTCGCGCTTGGCGCAGTCGATCAGTTCCTCATGCGCGGGGCAGCCCCCTTCGGGGATCTCCCATTCGTAGCTCTCGTGGCAGTAGCGGTATTGTCCAACGAGCCAGGTGTAACCCTGCTCATCAATGGGGATGACGCCGACGGCGCGGTTCTTAAACTCGACCACGCCATAGATGCCGGGGCCGCCGGAGGGATTGATCACCTGGTCCTCACGAATGCGGATCCAGGGATTGTGATACACCTCGCGGGTGGACAGGGTGGTCCAGGGGTTCTCCATGCAGTCGGGTTGGGATAGGCTGCCGGAGGCGGGTACCACCCTGTGAATGGGTGGGCGGACTTACCTCACGGTGCGCGAAAGTACCCATCTGGATTGTAAAGCCAATAACAATCGCGGGGATTCAGGCGGGGCAGGGACATGTAGGGGCGGCCTTTCTCGTCCACCTGGGCCTTGAGTTCCGTCACGGGGCCGGAACCGCGGGCGCTGGCTTCCATGCCATCGTCTGCGCTGACGCCGCCGGAGCCTGGGGCTTTGGAGGCGACGTCCGGGCTCTTGATGGTGCCAGTTTCCTGGATCTCATCCACGATGTGATCCACCCACTTGAGCTTCTGGGCGTTGTCGCCGAACTCGCTCCAGTCGCCGCTGGAGGCGTGAGCATACATTTGCTTGATGAGTTCCTCGCGGGAGATGCCCATCTTGACCGCGACCGGGTCGGCCAGACGACGCCACCATTCTTCCATCTCCTTCAGCCACTCTTGTTGCTGGGTGAGATTGCCTCCGGCAAACGAGTGGATCTGGTGGTGGAGGATGACCGTGTTTGAGTAAGCGTAGGAATGCTTGGCCACGGTGGCGATGCAGGCGGCCATGCTGGCGGCGAAGGACTTCACCACCACATGCACCGGGGCCTGACTGCCCTGCATGGCTTTGACGATCTTATAACCTGCCATGACGGAGCCGCCGGGGCTGTCATCGATGACGAGGAAGATCGGGAGCTTGGCATCGCGGTTGTTGAAATAATTGATGCGGGCAATGATGTTGTCTGCGGTGCGCATGCTGATGGGGCCATTCAGGGCGATGCGCCTATCTGACATGACCAGCTTGCGACCCTGCAGGGGCTCGGCGAGATAGACGGGATCGGACATCGCATAGTTGCGGGCCTCTTCCTCCTCCTTCTCCAGGGCGATGCCGGAATTGATCCGGGCGATCTCCTTCTGGGTGGCGTTTTCAATGCGGCGGATCTCGGCAAGTTCCGTCTCGACTTCGGCCTTGGCGATGCTGCTCTTCAGCAGGGCGCGATCAAGGGTGCGTTTGTCGTCCTCCAGGGCTTTTTCCTCAGCGAGTTTTTCCTGATACTCTGCGAGATCCTGCTTCGCCTTCAGCTCGGCGAGCTGGGCCTGAAGTCGCAGGGTGTTAAGCTTGGAGGGGCTGAGCTCTTTTTCCACGGCCGCCTGGGCCAGCGCGAGCTCGGTGGAGACTTTCTCCTTCTCCACGGTGAGGCGGCCGACCTCCGCCTTCAGCGCTTCAAGCGTGGGAGCAGGAGTTTTTTCCTCGCACTGCGTTGATTGCAGGGCGAGCAGTTCTTCTGCCGGCAGACCGGCGTTCAGGGCTTCTGCCCGGGCGGAGGAACCCGCAGACACGAGCAACAACAAGGCGGCAAGACGGATCGTCGTATGCATGGGCAAGGTGGGGTTGACGCACACTGCTTTTCTGTTTCCCGTGGCAATCATTGCGATTAGCCACGGTGACAATTATTTTGAAAAGCAGTACACGTGCCAAGCTAACGGGCCGCGATTGTAGCGTCCCGCGCCCTCTTGCCCATCCCAAAGTTACGGGGCCGTTGCTTTTGTCGGAGAGGCTGGTGCAGCAGCCCCGCTGGCGGCGGTGGAGTGCAGGATGATGGACGAGCCATCGGGGCTGAACTCGACGCTGGTCACCTTCTCCAGCACCGCTTTTACGTGAGGCTTGAGTTTGGCGATGTTGAGCCAGGGGATGGTCTTGAGGTGGAAGAAGAAGCCTTGGCTGACTTCCTTGCCCGGCACGGCGAGCGTCTCCATGTGCAGGTCCAGGGAGTTGTTCTCGATCACGGGTTTGAAGCCGCTCTTTCCCACAAGGAAGCGCTTGGGGCCGTCGCTGCCTGGGAGACGATTGATCTGCCAGCAGAGGTCGGCCATCAGGAGTTGGGCCTGGGGATCGATGGAGGTGAAGAGGGCGATGCCGCGGTAGTCGACCACTTCCTTTTCGCCGGAGATCACGATCAAAGTATTGAGCTCCTCCACGCTTAGCAGGAGGGGGACGGCTTTGCCATTGGCAGCGGCGTCTTCAAAGGAGTCCAGCTTGGTGAGGAGGGCTGTTTTTTGTTCCTCGCTGGGGGTAGGGGTGGGCAGCGGAGGTGCATTGTCGATGGTGAACTGGCCGATTTCCTTGTCCTGGCGGTAGCCGCTGTAGAGAGTCCAGCCGATGATCCCGCCGAAGGTGCAAAGGGCGATGATAAGAATGGCGCAACCGTAGAACGGGCTGAAGGGGCCGGTAGGTTCTTTCTGAGCTTGAGACATGGGAGTTGGTAGCGCGGGCCAGAGAAAAAGGGAAGGGGGAAAACGTGACGAGAAGTCGCACTGAGGAGGGGGCCTGCCCGGGGACGCGGGTACGGTTGGGGATTGACACTGGGGCCGGGCCAAGCGAGTACGCGGGTCCGTTTTTCCTCACCTGATGTGGGGTGCGGGCGTACCTATCCCTTTAAGTTTACAGTCAACCATGAAGATCCTAGCCGCGCTGTCTGGAGGCGTGGACAGCAGTGTCGCCGCCGCCCTGCTCGTCCGCGAGGGGCATGATGTGTCCGGGGCGTACATGAAGAACTGGATCAATGAGGAGAACATCATCGGTCACTGCCCCTGGCAGGAGGACATCGAAGATGCTCGCGCGGTGGCCGACCAGCTCGGCATCGAGTTCCGTGTGGTGAACCTGATGCGGGAATACCGCGAGAAGGTGGTGAAGTACCTCCTGGCCGGGTACCAAGAGGGGATCACGCCCAACCCGGATGTGATGTGCAACCGGGAGATGAAGTTCGGCGTGCTCTGGGAGTGGGCCAAGGATCAGGGCTATGATGCCATCGCTACCGGGCACTATGCCCGCTGGGAAGCGCCTGCGGAGCCTGGGGCTCACCCGATCGTGCGACGGGGCGTGGATGGGAACAAGGACCAGACCTACTTCCTGGCCATGATGCGGCCGGAACAGGTGGAAATTGCCCGCTTCCCCATTGGCCACCTGCCCAAGGCGGAGGTGCGGGTGGAGGCGTCCCGATTGGGGCTGAAGACGGCCGAGAAAAAAGACAGCCAGGGGATCTGCTTCATCGGTGAGGTGAAGATGGAGGATTTCCTAAGGACGTTCGTGCCGGACAATCCTGGGAACATAGTGAATCTCGAGGGGAAGGTGCTGGGCGAGCATCGCGGACTGCACCTCTACACTCTGGGCCAGCGCAAGGGGTTGCGGGTGCCCTCCAACCTGTACAAGCAGGCCTATGTGGTGGTGGCCAAGCGGCCCGCCGCAAATGAGCTCGTGGTGGCGATCGAGCAGGCGGATACGCCGCTGCTCTGGGCGCGAAAGGCGGTCCTGACGCAGATTTCTACGACCGGGCCGGACCTTCTGGTGCCGCGACGGCTGAACGCCCAGCCACGCTATCGCTGTCCGGCGGGTGCTGCGACGTACACTCCGTTCCAGCGGGAAGACGGATGGGCGGCGGAACTGGTGTATGATGAGCCTCAGCGGGCGCTCACTCCAGGGCAGATCTGTGGCTTGTATGACGGGGACCAGCTGCTGGGCGGCTCGGTGTTTGAGTCGATCGGGTATGAGTAGGGAGAGACAGAAGACGAAAGACAGAAGACGAAACACTTGAGGGGCATGGAGCTGGTCGGCTGTTCCCCTGGCAAGCTGCTCGAAAGTAGTCCGGATGTGCCATCCGGTCAGGCAGCGGAGCGATGGTGCAGTGTAGACCGGTGGACGTGCTGGGCGCGGAGGACGGGCTGAGTAGGCTTGGGCGTGCGTCCTTGCGGCGACTGAGCCGGTTGGGACAACCGGACTACGCCTGTGGCGATGCTGCGGAGTGGCTGGTTGCTGTTAGTCGGGTAGCGGGTGTCAGAGGAAGCGGAGCATGACCATTGACCGCTGCGCCTCCGGAACGTAGTCTTTCATCGCTTAACCCAACCACTGCCATGCAGACGTTTGAGCTTACAGATACCTTGATCAATTTCCAGCGGGATACTGCATCCCATCTGGTCCGTCTACGCAAGACGGGCATGCCCGAGGTATTGACGGTGGATGGAGAGGCGGAGGTGGTGGTGCAGGATGCACAGGCTTATCAGGCTCTGCTCGACCGATTGGACGAGTTGGAATCGGTTGCAGCGATCAAGGAGGGCATCTCCACCGCGCTGGCTGGACAAGGGAGGCCTGTGGGTGAGTTTTTGAGTGAAATGCGTGCGAAGTACAGGGTGAAGCGCGGCGGGGAAGATGGCTGAGCAGTACGAGATCATCATCCAGCCTCGTGCCGAAGTGGATCTGGATGAGATCTATGTCTGGCTGATGGAGCATGCGCCTGGGTATGCAGAGGGCTGGTTCAACGCCTTCGAGGCCAGGTTGGCTCAACTGACGACTTTTCCCGAACGTTTCCCGTTGGCACCTGAGAACCAATTTGGCGTATTTGACCGGCAGGTGCGCCAGCTCCTTCACGGTAATGGGTTCTGGAAGTACCGCGTGCTGTATTTTGTAGAGGGCACGTCTGTTCAAATCGTCCATATTAGACACGGGGCCCGGCGTTGGCTTGGAGAGTCCGCTGATGAGTAAAGGACCGGGGATCAAGTTGGAGGTCCCGGTATTGCGCCTCCAGACGTACAAAATCTGCGAAACGGGATGCTTCCACGCCAAGCTGCGCTAAAGCGTTCCTTCCCGACCTACGACCTCGACACCCTTCCTGACAACCGACCTTGACCATGTGGACCTCCGTTAAAGAATACCAGGACATCAAGCTGGAGAAGTCCAGCGACGGCATCGCGAAGATCACGATCAACCGGCCGGAGGTGCGCAATGCGTTCCGTCCGCTGACGGTGCACGAGCTGCTCAATGCCTTTGACGTGGCGCACGAGGATCCCGAGGTGGGCGTTGTCATCCTGACGGGAGAGGGCCCGGATGCTTTCTGCTCTGGTGGAGACCAGAAGGTGCGCGGTCACGCGGGCTATGTGGGCAGCGATGGTGTGCCCCGCCTGAATGTGCTGGACCTGCAGAAGAAGATTCGCGGCATTCCCAAGCCGGTAATCGCCATGGTGGCAGGGTACGCGATCGGTGGTGGCCATGTGCTGCACATCGTGTGCGACCTGACCATTGCGGCGGACAACGCACGCTTTGGCCAGACAGGCCCGAAGGTGGGCTCGTTCGACGGTGGTCTGGGGAGCAGCTATCTCGCCCGCATTGTGGGACAGAAGAAGGCACGCGAGATCTGGTACCTGTGCCGCCAGTATGATGCGCAGCAGGCGCTGGACATGGGCCTTGTGAACCATGTGGTGCCCCTGGCCCAGCTGGAAGAAGAAACCGTGAAGTGGTGCCGCGAGATCCTGGAGCACTCCCCGCTGGCCCTGCGCTGCCTGAAGTCGGCCCTCAACGCGGATTGCGATGGCCAGATGGGTCTGCTGGATCTGGCAGGCAATGCGACGCTGCTCTACTACATGAGCGAGGAGGCGAAGGAGGGCAAAAATGCGTTCGTGGAAAAACGCAAGCCGGACTTCTCCAAGTTCCCCCGCGTGCCGTGATGCGGTTCAAGATCTAACATGCTGGCTTCCTCATGAGCGCCGGAAAGATCAAACCCTGGATCCTGGCGGCCCGTCCCAAGACGCTGGGGGCCGCTGTGGCCCCTGTGCTGGTGGGCTCCACGCTGGGCTGGAAGCTCAGCGGGGAGTTCTGCGTGTGGCTCATGCTGGCCACGCTGGGAAGCTGCATCTGCCTGCAAATCGCCACGAACTTCTTCAATGACGCCGTGGATGCGATGAAGGGGAGCGACACGGAGGAGCGCCTGGGGCCCGTGCGCATCACCGCTTCGGGCATGATGTCCGCCAGTGCAGTGATGAGGGCGGCGGTGCTCTTCCTGCTGATTGCCAGTGTGATGGGCGCGGCGCTCATCTGGCAATGCGGCTGGCCTATCCTGGCCATCGGCATTCCTTCGCTGTGGTTCTGCTATGGTTACACGGGCGGCCCGGTGCCGCTCGCGTATCGTGGGCTGGGGGAGTTGTTTGTGGTGCTGTTCTTTGGGTTGATCGCAGTGACCGGTTCCGCGTTTGTCCAGAGTGGTAAGTGGCATGTGGAGGCACTCGTGGCGGGTCTGCAGATTGGCTGTCTCTCCACGGTGCTCATTGCCATCAACAACCTGCGGGATATTGAGGAAGACACCAAGACAGGCAAGAAGACGTTGGCCGTGCGCTTCGGCAAAACCTTCGCACGGGTGGAGATCACGCTGCTCTACCTCATCACCCTGGCGCTCTGCTTCTACTGGCAGACTCCTGCTGTGCGCTGGGCTCCCTTTGCCATCGCATTCCTTGCCGCCGCTGGCCTGGCCACCGCGATTTGGAAGACAGAGCCTTCTCCCCGCTACAACAAGTTCCTCGCCATGGCTGGTGCCTCTCTGCTTGCCTTCTCCTTCGCCTTCATCGCCGCGCTGATCTGGGGCTAGGTGTATTGCCCAACCAGCAACGCGTCTCAACTTCCCCACCTCCATGTCCTACTACATTCATCCGTACACGCTGTACTCCCGCGGTGCGCTGAATGCGGTGTCACAGCGGCGGGAGTTTCATGGGGTGCTGACCATGGTGAACGGAGGCGTGGGCTGCCTGCATCCCTGGCCGGAGTTCGGCGACCCGCCGATCAAGGATCAACTGGATCTGCTGCGCGATGGAGGCACATCCAAGGTCATCGAGCGCGCTCTGCGCATGGCTGCAGTGGATGGCGAGGCCCGTCGGGCGGGTGTCAGCTTGTTTGAGGGGCTGGAGATTCCTCCCTGTCACTACTCTTGGGACCAAAATCAGCCCAGCGAGCCGCAGATGCGCCGCGTGGTGGAGGAAGGCTGGGGGGCGATCAAGACCAAGGGATGGAACAACGTGGGCGAGGTGTTGCGCTGGCTGGACAGCTTTGCCGCGAAGGCTGGGGCCTCGACGGTGAAGCTGAGGGCGGATTTCAACTCCTGCCTGGAGCCCCATCAATTCCGCAACTTCATGGAGTGGATGTCGCCACGAGTGAGGACGCGGCTCGACTTCGTGGAAGATCCCTTTCCGTACGACCCGGAGTCTTGGGAGGATATGCAGCGCCTCTATGCCGTGGATCTCGCCTTGGACAAGGCGCTACGCGGTGCGGACGAGGGCTTCAATGTGGCCGTGCTCAAGCCTGGTCGCCGGGAGTGGCGGGAGATGCTGGACGGAGTGCCGGAGCGGGTGCGGGTGGTGATGACCTCCGCCATGGATCACGCCATCGGCCAGAGCTTTGCCGCGTATGAGGCCGCCCTGGCTTGGCAGCAGGTGGGGGATCGCATGGATCTGTGTGGACTGGCCACGGATCATCTCTTTGCCAGGGATTCCTTTTTTGAGCGGCTGAGTGCTGTGGGCGGAGTGCTTACGGTGGACCGCGCGGGGACAGGACTGGGCTTTGACGAGGTGTTGGACAAGCTGGCCTGGCTTAAGTTGTAGGAGCGAACCTTTCTGGCACCGACGACTGACATGCTGCACACGCCTCAGGAAAACGACGCCTTCTGGCAATCAGAGCGCTTGCATCTGGCGCTGGCTCCCGGGGAGGCAGCACCAGGCGGTCTCGCGGAGATCGCTCAGACGCGGACTGATACGGCGGGCCTGTGTTATTTCAAAACCTCCGGCAGCGAGGGCGTGCCCAAGTGGGTGGGTCTCTCCCGGGAAGGCATGCTAACCTCGGCACGGGCTGTGAATGAGCATCTGGAGTCCGCGTCGCAGGACCGCTGGCTCGTCGCCCTGCCCACCCATCATGTGGGCGGATGCTCCATTCTGGCCCGCTGTCATGCCAGCCGTGCTGCCTGGTCCTTTCTAGAGGGGAAATGGGATGCTGTCCGGTTTGCAGACCAGTGTGCCGCAGAGGGGATCGCGCTTGTGTCTCTGGTTCCTACGCAGGTGTATGATCTGGTGGCGTCCCGGCTTCCCGCTCCGGACACGTTGCGGGCCATCGTCGTGGGTGGCGGCGGCATGAACCGGGAGGTGGCATTGCGGGCTCTGGAGCTGGGCTGGCCGGTTTTGCAGAGCTTTGGCATGACAGAGACGGCCTCACAAATTGCCACCGAGCCGCTGGAGCATCTGAGAGCGGGCTTTGATCCGGATTCGCTGGAGGTGCTGTCTTGCTGGCAACTTGGTACGGATGAGACGGACCGGCTCACCGTGCGCGGCAGCGCTCTGGCCAAGGGCTACATGGTGCTCCGCGAGGGCGCCTGGCAATGGGAGCCGATTGATGCTGAAGCCGGACTGGCTACGCGGGATCGCGTGCAGATCTGGCATCATGGCGCGCGGCAATTTCTGCGTTTTCTCGGGCGCGAGGCTTCGTTTGTGAAAGTGTTGGGGGAACTCGTGAGTCTGCCTGAACTGCAAGCCCGGCTTGAGAAGATCTGCCTGGAGACAGGGCTTGCTCCTGCATCCTGTGTGATCTGGCCGGTGGCAGATGAAAGGCAGGAGACGCGGTTGATGATGATAGGGGAAGTGGATGCCCGGAGGTTGGAGGAACTGCGGGTGCAGTTCAATGAGGGCGTGCCGGGATATCGGCGATTGAGTGAGGTGCGGGGTGTCGCAGCGATTCCTCGAACCGGACTAGGGAAGGTGGATCGTGTGAGGCTGGAGGTGTTATTGAGACAGGATTGTCCATAGCTCTGGCCGGCGGGGCGCCGGAGGCACTTCACCGTCTGGAAGCCGGTGCCACTCGTTCCAGCAGTGCCTCAATCGCAATCGTCGCCAGTTTCTCCGGTGGCGTTTGCAGGAACTTGCCGCAGATGAGCTTGAGAGAGACGATGCCGTGGAGAGAGGTCCAGAAGACCTCGGCATGATGTTGCGCGGAGTCCTTTCCTGAAACCAGGTGCTGGAACTGGGACTGGATCATGCCGAAGACGCGCTGGCCGGCTCCGCCTGCATCCTTGCCGGGCTGGCTGCGGAACATGGCATCCGCCAGGGCGCTATCCTGCATGAAAATGACCCGGTAGGATTCGGGCTGCTCTGCGCTGAAGCGGAGGTACTGGCGGGCGAGTTCGCGCAGGGCGTCCTTTGGGGGGAGGGGCACTGCGGGGAGCATGAATGCCTCGAGGTCCCCAAGACCACGACGGCCGAGCTCGGCGACGATGGCCTCCCGGTTCTCGAAGTAGAGGTAGATGGCGGTGGCAGAGTAGCCGATTTCCCGGGCGAGCCGTCGCATGCTGAGGGCCTCATAGCCCTCGTTGACCAGGATGGTACGCGAGGCGCTGAGGATATCGTCCTTGAGATCGGTGGTGGCCTGGGCGCTGCGGGGAGGGCGGCTCATGGGCGAAATATGTCGTTTGACATCGGACTGTCGAGATGTAATTAACGGTGTTAAGTTAACACTGTTAATATAACCTTATGAAGACTGAATTTGCCTTGTTTGGAGCGACGGGATCCATTGGCGCATCGATAGCCGCCACACTGCGAGAGGCTGGCGTCCGCTATCGGGTGGTGGGGAGGGACGCCAAGTCTTTGCAAAAGACCTACGGAGCGGATCCGTTGGCAGAAATCCGGACTTGGAACCCGGACGACCCGGCGTCCGTGGTGGCGGCGGCAGAGGGCGTGGACACACTCATCACCATGGTGGGGGTGCCCTATGACCAGTTTCACCTGCATCCCCAGATCATGCGCCAAACGCTCGCTGGAGCGATCGAGGCTGGGGTGAAGCGGGTGGTGCTGATCGGCACGCTCTACCCCTTCGGTCGGCCCCAGACGGATCGGGTGAATGAGTTTCACCCGCGTGAACCACACACCTACAAGGGGCGCATGAGGAAGGAGCAGGAGGATATCCTGATGGAGGCGGGACGCTCCGGGCAGATCCAGACGACTATTCTGCGCCTGCCCGACTTTTATGGGCCACGGGTGGAGCGCAGTTATCTGGACGGGGTTTTCAAGGCGATCGCGTCCGGAGGCCGGGCGCAGATGCTGGGGCCGATTGACCGGCCGCATGAGTTTGTGTTCGTGCCAGACGTCGGGCCGGTGGTGATGAAGCTTGCGCGCAATCCCTGGGCCTATGGCCGCACCTGGAATCTGGGTGGTGCTGGCGTCATCACGCAACGGGAGTTCGCGGAGAAAGCCTTTGCCCTGGCGGGCAGGGGGAAGGTGAAGCTGATGGTGGCGGGGAGGCTGATGTTGAGGTTGATGGGCCTGTTCAACCCGGTGATGCGGGAGCTGGTGGAGATGCACTACCTTCTGACGGGCCCGCTGATGGTGGATGACACGGCGTTGCAGGAACTCTTGGGCGGGTACGACAAGACCTCGTATGAGGAGGGGATTGCGGCGTGTTTGAAGGCATGAAACGCATTTGTCAGGACCAAGTGGCGAAGGGATTCTCGGGTTGTTCCAGCGGGAATTCCAGGCGTTTTCCTCCGCGAACGTGGGACAGCATCACGGCGGTGATCATCTCCACCGTGAGGCGGCCATCAGCTGCGCTGCAGAGCGGTTGGCGGTTCTCCTGGATGGCGGCGATGAGATCGCGGGCACCTTGTTCGTGACTCATGACAATGTTGCCGTTCTTCGCGTTGGGCTCCGGCTCACCCACACCGGCTGTGGTGATGGGGACCCAGGCTCGTGGCTCCGCAACTGGCTGGAACGGATTCCCCGGAAGCAAGTGGGCGAGCGGGGTGTTGTCCACGCGGATGTCGATGATGCCCTTGGTGCCGATGAGTTGCAGCCCGAACCCGACCTTGGCATCGCCGGCGTCTTGCACGGAGTCAAAGTAGATGGGCACCCCGGACTCGGTTTCAAAGCGGGCATGCACGGCATTGCCCGCAATGGCGCCGAAGTCCTCCTTGGTGCGGATGACGTCTGCCGGCGTGACGGGCCGGGCATCGAGGAGTACCTCGGCAGAACAGGCCGTGGGGCGGCCGGTGAAAAAGGTGGCGAGGTTCAGGACATGCGAGCCGAGGATCCACAGGTCCTCCAGACCGCCGCGCCGGTCTTCCTTGCCCCGGCCTCGGAGTTCGAGGAGCCGGCCGATGACGCCGTCATTGACCAACTGCTTAACCACGGGGAGGGTGGGATGCCAGCGGTTGCGATGGGCGAGGGCCAGTTTTACACCGTGTTTCTCGCAGGCGTTGACGATGTCATCCGCCTCGGCCAGCGAACGGCAGAAGGGCTTCTCCATGTAGATGCCGCGCGCGCCGCTGGCGGCGGCCACCAGGGCCATGTCGCGATGCAGGCTCATGGCGGGACACACAGCGACGATGTCTGGTTTCACCTGCGCGATCTCCCGGTAGTCGGCGAATCCGGTGGTGACGTTGAGTTTCTTGAGGGTGGCTTCAAGGCCTTTGGGATTGGGATCGGCGACGGCCACGATTTCCACCTCCGGAAGACGCAGCCACATGCTGTCCAGGCTGTGGCCGTATTTGCCGTGGTTGCTGTCGCCGAGGACGGCTACGCGCCACTTTCGCTCTGGTGGGGAGGCGGGGAGAAGAGGGGCGATGGCGGCGGCAGCCGAGGTGGTGAGGAAGTGACGACGAAGCATCTCGGTGAAAGGTAGGTAAGAGGTAGGTGGTGAGCTGCAACACTCAGGACTTGGGGATCTTGTTGAGCGTGTAGTGGGCGATGTCAGGTGTGAGGGACTGGTTGTCCTGAGAGTGGAGGCCGGTGATCTGGAGTTCGTGGATGTAACCTTCGCGCAGTGGAGTGACCTTGAGATCGACGGTCAGGCCATCGGGGGAGACGTGGGCGATCTGGAGGGTGGGTTCCTCCTCATCGATGTCGGGGCCGCCGTACTCGGCATGGTACTCATAGGTGTAGCTGCGCATTTTCCAGAGGGCCGCTCTCACTGCTTCGGCGGAAATGGGTCGGGTGAAGGTGCAGCGGAATCCGCCTGGACGGGCCTCCATGGTGCGCATGGCGAACGGAGTCTTTCCACTCCAGACAACGCGCTCCACACCGTAGGACTTGCTACCCACCGAACTCCAGCCCCGGCTGGTTTCACCGACAAATAGCGAGCCGTCCTCACCGAACTCCAGGCGCAGGACACCGGCCTGGAATCCCTGCATGAAGGGGAAACAGGCACCCTGATATTCCCCTTCCACTTTCTCAAGATACACCCGGTTTACCCAGGCCTGTGTGAGCTCTCCCACGAAGAACTGACCTGAGAATGGGCCGAACTTGCCGCCGGTGTCATCCAGAGAGAGGTCGGTGGTGCTCATCCCCATCTTCCGGTACGGGAGCCACACGGCAGCGGGCTTGTAGATGGGCATGCGCCGGGCGGCTTCTGGGATGGGCACGTTTTCCACGAATTCCGTTGGCGCGGCGAAGGGTGCCCCTGGCAGGTTGGCGGAGGCGAAGGAGGCGGTGTGCCCGTGAAAGGCACCCTGGCGGATGTGATGAATGCCGCAGGCGGAGTTCCAGTGCCCCTGCTGATCTGTGTAAAAGACGTCTCCTGCCTGATTGATGCCAATGCCACAGGGGGAGCGCATGCCGCCGGAAACGGGTTTCCACGAACCGTCGGGTGCGACGCACAGTCCATAGCCACGCCAGTTCTTATCCCGGGTTATGGTGTCCCCCATGGTGCAATTCAGCGTGACCCACATGTTGCCTGCGGGGTCGAACTTGGGCCCGTAGGCATACTCGTGGTAAGCGCCGGAGACCCCCCAGCCCTTGGCCGCGCAGCGGTACTCGTCTGCCACGCCGTCGCCATTGGTGTCCCGCATGCGGGTGACCTCACTGCGCTGGCTGGCGTACAGAGCCCCATCGTGATAGGCCAGGCCCAGGGGTTCGTGGAGTGCACTGGCAAACTGCCGCCAGCCCACCTGACGCCCGTCTGGCGTGTAGGGGTGATCGGCGATCCACACCTCACCCCGACGGGTGGCCACTGCAAGCTTCCCTCCAGGCAGGCAAGCGAGCCCCCCGGCCTCCAGCACCAGGTTCTCAGGTGCTTCCAGAGTGATCCGGCGATAGCTCTCCTGGGCCCGCATCCCGGCAGAAGGAAGAACGAACAGCATGATGGCGGCCGCCCGCAGCTGAATGTGAGAATTGACTACCATGTGATCTCCTCTGTGAAAGTGGCCTTGCCATCGTGGAAGGTTAGCGTGACCGGGTTGATCTCAAGGCTATCTGAGCCCGATTTCAACTCCACCCCAGTAGGCGGGCTGGCTCTGAACTGCACGGGCACGGGTGGCGTGGGACCTCGAACCTCCAGTCGGCGCACCAGACCGCCCGAGGGGCGAGGCTCAAGACGGTCCTCGATCTGCAGGGGGCCCAGGGTGTATTCAAACACGGGAACTCCCTCCGGAGTCAGGTGATAGCCCCGAAACACCGCTTTTTCCGCGGGCTGACCCGGGAGGATGAGGTGGCCTGTTTCTTCCAGGCGCACGAGGGAGTCGCCCAGCGGCTGCTCCATCTTCACATAACGCTGGTTCCAGGTGCCATCGGCGTCCAGGAACTTCCCGCGCCAGGCCATGGACCAGCGCACTTGCAGGGCATCGAAGGCAGCGCTTATCCCGCCAGGGAATCCGACAGCGATGGCGTGGGTCCCGGTGCCTTTCAAGAAGGTGCGGAAGACGAGGGGCTTGAGCTCAGGTGTGAGCAGGAGGGTGGCCCGGTCTGCCATGCCGGGTGGGGGCAGGCTCTCATCCACCTCGAGGAGATAACGGCGGATGCTGTCGATCTGCCGTTCCGCAGTGCCTCCGGCCAGCGCGGGGTTCATGGGCTTGCCCTGGGGCCAGAAGGGAGGCATGCGGGTGCCAGTGGCAAATCCCGCCGGGTTCAGGAGGAAATCCCTCATCCATTCCGGGCGGAGGCGTTTGGGCATCTGCGCCAGATCATACGCGCCGATCCCCAAAGAGGGCTGGCCATTGATATCATGGCACACGATGCAGGCGTAGCCACCTGTGCCGACGAGCTCCCGGCCCCATTCGGCGCGGCCAGTGAGGTCAGGATTCTTTACCTTGGGCAGGGCATAAGGTGTCTCCTCAGCCTGGGCGTCCGCCTTGGCAAGCAGGTCGGGCAGGTATTTAGACAGGTCCTCGCCGAAATCCGGCATCTTCACCCGCATGTAGGTGCGCACGAGGTCCCTGCCACGAAGGACGCTTTCCAGCGCGGTTCGCTGAAACTTGCGGCCCACCCCATCCAGAGGAGGCGGGAGGCGGCCCAGATCCCCCAGGTCATCCTTGGTGGAGTGGAAATGCGCCGCCACCTCAGGCGTGGGACCGCCCTGGCCATCGCGGGTGTGGCAGGCGATGCAGTTGCGCTGGAGCAGGAGGTGCCGGATGGCCGACTTAGGGTCCTGTTCAGCCGAAGCCGTACGCGAGGCGGTGATGGAGGTGCGCAGGGCCTCTCGCTGCTCTTCACTGAGGGCGTACTGGGGCACTCCTGTGGTTTGTGTGCCAGCGGGAGCGAGGCAGCCCTGGTGGAGATTGGCCAGAGGTGGCACGGGGCGGTCTTCAGCAGGTTTGCCATGGCAGGAGACGCAGCCCAGGGAGTGGTAGGCCTTCCGGCCTCGTTGTGCCTGCTCGGCATCCTGCTCAAACGGTGGCTCAGCGGGCAAGGGGGTGGGGGCGAGATAGGCAGCCAGATGAGCGGCATCCTTCTTGCCCAGGCGCTGGTCGGGCATGCGACCGGAGGGACGCACGGCGAGTGGGTTCATGAGAAACTTGGCCAGTTCCCCGGGTGCATATTTCTCGCCCAAGTTTGATGGCAGCGTGGTGCTATGACAAGCGACGCAACCGACGGACTCGAAGACCGCCTTGCCCGTCTTCGAGGAGCCAACAACGGGCTTTACATTGCGACGTTGTTTGGGACGCAGGCCCATGAGGTAGTGGGTGAGGTCCTCCACCATCCCGGCGCGTTGAGAGGCGTTCATTCCCGAGAGCAAGTCGGGCATGGTGGTGCCCGGTTTGACCGTGGCGGGATCCATCAGGTACTGCCGCAGCCAGGTAGCGCGAAGGCGGTCGCCGGCAGCGGAGAGATCGGGGCCGGCCTTCCACCGCAGTGACTTGGCGGGGGCGGAGACGGATGCGGATGCGGGCTCGTGACAGGCTGCGCAGGACAACTCGGAATAGAGCAGGGCTCCGGCTTCGGACGGTTGGAGCGGGGTGCCCGTCTTGCGGAGGCGTTCGTAGGCAGGAACCTCGGCGCAGACCTCTGCTGCCGTGATGGCTGCGGCTGACCAGTGGGCTGCGCAGGCGACGATGAGGGCGATGCGGGAGGGCAACCTGATCACGGTGTTGGGTTCTGGGAAATGACTTGAAGCTTCACATTGTCCACATAGTGGGTGCCAAACTGCACCGGGCCATCAGGTGGGTAGGGCTTGGTCCGGAGGACGGCCAGATGCACCAACACGTACTGGGTTTGCGGCGTGATGGAGACCTCCACGTTGGTGCTCTTCCAGGTGAGGTCGCCCTTGAGCGGGAACTTTCTCAATGCCGTGGCAGACCCGTTTTCCCGCACCCAGGGCAGCGTGAGCGGTTGCGGGGCTTCATTGGGATTGGTCTCCAGGGAGCAGAGTTCCACGCTGCAAAGGTATTCTTCATTCTCTGCGTAAGGGGAGGTGTTGAAGCTGGCGGTCAGTCGCAGGACGGACTGGGCGTCCTTCAGCACCAGATGCCGCACATCCACCAGACGATAGACATCGCCCCATGCGCTGCGCTTTGCGTCCTCACCGGAGTGGGTGGCGGTGTTGAAGCGGAGCATGTGGCGTCCTCCGCGGGGGGCGACATCGTGTTCCGCGGTCACCACTTGGGAGTCATCACCAGTCCAGAGATCGATGGCGGTGGGGAGGCCTGGCTGGGTCTTCAATTCGGGATGGGGCAGGCGGGCGGCAACGTCGCTTGCTGGCTCAAAGCCTTCCACGAACAGCGTGACGCCCTTGTTGCGTGAAGTGGGGGAAACATAGGCCCACACCAGGGTGGCGCTGAAAAGTCCCAGCATGAGCCCCGCTGCCGCCGCCGTGGCCAGTGGACGCCATTGCCGCCAGGGGGAACGTGAGAGCGCGTTCGGGGCGGGGAGCGGTATCCATGCCGGTTCTGGAAGCTTCACAAACGAGGCTGCCTCTGCGGTGGCGTGGAGGGCGAGATCAAGGTGGACGAGGTCCAGGTAAAGGGTGCGCAGAGATTCATCCGCCTTCAGTGCGTTTTGCAGGAAGGTTGTTTCCTCGGGCGAAGTCTGGCCGGTCATGTAGCGCTGCACGAGATCCTGCCAGTCTGGGGGGGAGGGGGTGGGATGGGTCATGACGGCAGGAGGGTGGCTGCAAGGGGAAGGTGTTGGTTCATGCGAGGCGGGGGCCTTCCTCGCCCCTGGGCATGGAGCGGCGGACGCACTCCAGCAGCATCTGCCGGGTGCGGTGCAGCATCTTGTAGAGGGCCATGGGGGACTGTCCGCGCTGTTGGGCCAGATCATCCATGCGAGTGCCTTTT
>NZ_BATQ01000069.1 GCF_000739635.1 Verrucomicrobium sp. BvORR034
TGCCAATCCTTTTTACCCTTGAGGTCGCCGGAATCGATGCTGGCGATGACGTCCTCCTCCGTGACCCCCAGAACCTGGGCCACCTGGGCGGGGGTGAGTACGTCCACATTCAGCGCTGGAGCCGCTGCGGCTGCGGGAGCTCCGCCGGGGAGCGGAGGTGGCGCACTACCGCCTCCCTGGGAGAGATTGGTGTTTTTCATCATCTCCTGCGCCATGGCAAAGCCCATGGCCATTTCGGCCGGAGCACCAGCGCCGCCGCCCTTGGCCATGCCCTCGGCCATCTGGAATTTCACGTAGTCGTTGAGATTGCCGATGGCGCTCATGCTGCTGCGCTTGTCGATCGCGGCCTCGACTTCCGGGGGCACGCTCACGTTCTCCAGGATGAAGCTGGGGAACTCAATGCCGTACTTGGCCTGGAGGGTGGGATTGATCAGAGGAAGCAGGGCATCGCCCAGATCCGTGTAGCGGGTCGCCAGATCCAGAACAGGGATCTTGGCGGAGGCGAGGGCGTCGCTGAACACGCTGACAATGCGGGAGCGCATGGTGTCGGCGAACTCATCCAGGCGGAAGTGGTGATCGGAACCGGCGACTTCCTTGAGGAAGAGCTTGGGATCGACAATGCGGAAGTCAAAGGTGCCAAAGGCGCGGGCCCGCACGATGCCGAAGTCTTGGTCGCGCATCATGATGGGGTTGCTCGTGCCCCACTTGTTGCCGGTGAAGAGGCGGGTATTGACGAAATAGACGTCTGCCTTGAAAGGCGAGTTGAAGCCGTACTTCCAGCCCTTGAGCGTGCTCAGGATTGGGATGTTGTCCGTTACCAGGGTGTGCTTACCAGGTTCGAAGGTGTCGCCGAACTGGCCAAGGTAAACGAACTGCGCCACCTGCGACTCCCGCACGATGAGCTGAGCGCCGTTCTTGATCTCCTTGTCCTCATCGACAAAGCGGAAGGAGAGGGTGTCGCGAGAGTCGTCTGTCCACTCGATGATTTCGAGGAACTGTCCTTTGAAATAGTCCATCAGGCCCATGATCGTGAAGTAGTTGAGGTTGTGGGAGTCTCGTCAGATGAGACAGGGGGTGCAGGTAAAAGTTCAAGGATTTGTGACAAGACACCGTCCGGATTTGTCCCGGCAGGTTTAAGCTTCTTGCTAGTCCGTGACAAGGCCAGTCTGGGAACAGCGACGTTGGCGAGGGGGATGGGTCGTCTTCGAGGGAGGGGATCGAGGGACGCTTGGTGGGTGAGCGGGGCTGGGAACCCCGACCCGCTGCGCGGGAGACGCCAGACTAGAAGACACAAGACACAAGACACAAGAG
>NZ_BATQ01000068.1 GCF_000739635.1 Verrucomicrobium sp. BvORR034
CTCCTGTACTCAAGAACAAGCTTCGAGGTGACTTGGTCGCGTAGTAAAGGAGGCGTGGTCTCCGGCCCCGCGGTCTGTGGGGTGGGCGGAGCGGGGAGGGGATCGAGGGACGTTTGGCGGGTGAGCCGGTCGGGACGACCGGACTACGCGTGGGGCGACCTGTTGTGCGAGAGCTCAGGTCTTGAGTCTCGAGTCTTGTGTCTTCTCGTCTTGAGTCTCCAGCGAGTCGCGGGCCGGTCGAAACCGGTAGCCAATGCCACGGACCGTTTCGATGATTTGCGGATTGGCCGGGTCGGCTTCCACCTTTTTGCGTAGGGTGACGATGTGCTGGTCGAGCGTGCGGGAATCCGGGAAATAATCCTGCCCCCAGCAGCGGTCGAGGAAGGTGTCTCGATGCACCGGGCGACCCTTTTCTTGATGGAGGAGGGTCAGGATGGCGGCTTCTCTGGGGGTGAGATCGATGGTCAGGCCGTCCCGGGAAGCCCGGAGTTCATCTGGCCAGACTTCAAGGTCGTGCATCTGGAAGGAGGTTGAGGAGCTCTGTCGTGCAGCGGCTGATCGACGCAGGGCGGCGCGGATGCGGGCCATGACTTCGCCACGGGTGAAGGGCTTCCGGATGAAATCGTCTGCGCCGAGTTCCAGGCCCACGATCACATCAATCTCCTCTTTCTTGGCGGAGAGGAAGAGGATGGGCACATCGGGATCCTGTCGGCGGATCTGGCGGCACACTTCATAGCCATCCACTTCAGGCATCATGATGTCCAGACACAGGAGCTGGGGCTGGTGGCGCCGCCAGAGATCCAGTGCCTCGCGTCCATGACGGGCTGCTACGGGATGATAGCCCTCCGCCAGGATGCAGGCGCACAAGGTGTCTCGCATGATGGCGTCGTCTTCGGCGATCAGGACGGTGATGGACATGAGAGCGGGGAAGGAAGGGGAGTTCGATGAGCTAAGCGGCGGCCTGGGCGGGAAGGGCAAGCGTGAATTCCGAGCCCTGGCCGGGCTGGTCCAGATGCAACGTGCCGCCCATCGTGTGGGCCAGTTCCCGGGCGATGGCCAGGCCCAGGCCTGTGCCACTGGTGCCTTCGCTGGTGTGGTGTGCGAGGCGCTCAAAGGGCTGGAAAACGCGTTCGGCCGCAGCGGGCGAGATGCCGGGACCATGATCCCGGACGGTCACTCTGAGGGTGTCAGATTCCCAGTGGGTGGAAATTTCCACGAACTCGCCATCGGAGGCGTACTTTTCCACATTGGAGATGAGATTGGCCATGATCTGGACAAAGGCGTCGGCATCCAGCAGCACCGGACAGGAGGCACTGTACGCAGCCTGTACCGTCAGACCCGCCCGGGTCAGGGCCGGGGCAAACTGGTCAAGGACGCCACGGACGAGGTCGTCCGGGACTGCGGGCGTGGGGTGGTACGGCAGCATGCCCCGGCTGGCCTGGCTGAAGGTCAGCACATTGTCAGTGAGACGGGACAATCTTCGGGTCTCCTCCTCCACGAGATCAAGCCGGCGATCCGCCGCGGCGGGATCCCGTGAGAGGCATTCCCGGGCGAGGTCCAGATTCAGCAGCATGTTGGTCAGCGGGGTGGCCAGCTCGTGGGACACGCGGTTGACGAAGCTGACGCGTTGCGTGGCCAGTTGATACGCCCGTTTTTGACTGCGGGTGGCCATGACGCCCAGGAGGGCAAGGCTTGCCGCCATCACACCGGCACCGGCGAGGATGCCGCCGTCCAGATGGGTGCTCGGGGTGATGCGATCCCAAGCCATGACCTGCCAGTGTCCCCACCGTCCAGGGATGGGCGCGGCGATGTCCGGCATCTGGTCTTCGGCCTCTGCAAGTTCGGGAGGGGTGACCAGAGCTGTCTGCCAGGGTGACTCGATACGGAGGGTGGCTCCGTGGTTCATGAAATAGCGGAGCCGGGGCGCAAGCCACTTCCTCATGTAGGCCTCCGTGGAGTCCTTGATCGCCCTGACGCCCAGGGTGAAGGCGATGCCCATGTGGGGGCCCTTGTACTCCCAGTACACGGCTTCGCCCGAGCCTCGCACACCCTCCCAGCCCTGGCGGGGACTGTCGCCTGAAGTGGCGGTGAAAATTCGACTTCGGGCGAGATCGGTGACCGATCGCGCCATGGCCTGCACTCGCAACGGGCCGAGTGGCTGAACGTTGGACTCGGATGGGGCTGGCGGGGAGGCTGGAACCTCGTAGTGCAGTGCATGCTCCGGGAGGGGGCCGGTGAGCAGGCTGTAGAGCTTGATCCCTTCAATCTGCTGGCAGTGGCGGATCAGATCCTCAGTGGAGGTGAATCCTGTATCCCGGGCGATGTTGCTGAGGTGTTGAAGATAGAGGGCATCGAGCCGGTTGACTTCCATGCCGAGGTCCTCGATGAGTTTGCGCAGTTCCTGTCGATCCACAGGAACCCTCACCAGCACTTCTTTCCTGGCAATCCAGAAACCCGCCCCCAGGACCAGTGCGGCTGCGGTGAGCAGACCGGCCAAGGTGAGGGCGGGAGTGGCGGACGAGGGGATGGAGGTGAGCCTGTTCACCGCCAGGACAGCTTAGGGGGTCGCTTGTGAAAAGGCGACTACTTGGATGAGGAGGAGCACTTTTTTCGTCTCGTCGGTGGTGCCGTTGTCCTTGATGGGGCTGCTCATGCCGATCAGCGCAGTCTGGCCGGAGTGCAAGGTCACCGCAGTGGTGATTTTGTTGGTGATGAAGACGGGCTGCTCCGTGAGGGGAACCAACTGGTTGTTGATGTTGGCGCTGCCGTATTCCATTTTTCCGGCGTAGCGGACAAGCTCTGGTGCCATGTTGACATCGACCACCTGACCGTCCTCGCTGAGCACGGGTTCGATCTCCATCCGGGCACCGACCGGGCGCATCTCAAAGGCTTTGGGGTTGAGGGTGGTGGCTGGCTCCTGCACCAGGGAGAAGCGTGGGTCCTTGGACTGCACTCCGGAGATGTCCAGTGTGGAGGGGCCTTTTTCAGTATTTTCCTTGTACTCGGTCGGGTAGATGTGTTCCCGGACGGATTCAACGGCACACCGCTGACCGCTCCGGGTGGTGCAAGAGACCGTGTCCAGCACCTTGGCGGTGCCGTCCTGCTCGCTTTTGCGAATGGCGGCGATGAGTTCGGCGCTGTTGGGGGGAAGTCCCTTGCGGATGAGGGCGAGGGCGTCCTTGGTCTCCATCTCGATCCACTCAATGGTGGTGAAGAGCTGGTTCTGGGTGGGCGCCTGAGCAGGAGGGGCTTCGGGTTTCGTGGCGGCGGACGGAGCCTTCTTATAGGGATCGACGGCCTCCTGAGCCTGTGACAGTGCCGGGAGGGCGAGCAGCGCTCCCATGAAGGTCAGGGTGCGGAGGCAAGCAGGGAAGGGCGGGCGAGGGGTGTAGTATCTCATGAGGCCGAGTGTGCCACAAAGCCCGGGTCTCTGAGTCAATGCCGTGCAAAGCGATTGTAAAAAGCGTGTCAAAACCTGGAGGTCATAGCGTGGACGCCACGAAAAAGGGGATGTCGACTACCAGCTTCTTGCTGGACGCGACATCCCCGAGATGACTGCAAGGGTCTGTAGGTGGGTGTGGTGCCGGTGCTATTGCGCAGGCGTCTCGCCTTCTGCAGGGACGCTGCGGCCCCAGCTTACGAGGGCCAGGAGTTGGCCATCATCGACGACAATTTCTGCCCAACGACCTTCATCCCCGGCGCCGCGGAAGACATTGGAGTTCGCGCTGAAGGTGTGAACGTCGATGGATTGGGCCTGGGAAAGCTTCGCAATCACCTTCTGGCCTTCGGGGGTGGAGCTTTTGGATAGCTTGTAGGCGAAGTCATTCAACTGGCTGTCGGTTGCCACGGGATCCGTGGATACCTTCAACACGACGTGATAACTCTCGTGGTGATCTTTTTCCTGGTGCTCGTACCACCCGCCGACTACGGTCCAACCATCCGGCTTGTCTGGCAGGCGACTCTCCGCATCTTTCTTGGACAACCTGCCGCGCAAGGGAGTAGTCCCTGCCTTGTCATTGAAGGGGGGCGAACTGTTGATCGCTCCGTCCACGGCTGCCAGTGGGGCAAAGAGTGCGCCGCTGAAATTGGAAACCTGAAAGTACTGGTCTGAGATGGTCGGGTCCAGCAAGGAAGGGCCGACCGTCCAGGAACCGATCAGGACGCGGCCATCGTAAATCACGACGTGGCTGGTGGCGCGCAGGGCGACATAGGTGCCGGCATATAGCACGGCACCTGCCAGCAGAAGCTTGACAGGAGTGGGGAGATACATGGAAGGAGGGTTTTAGTGCGATGTTTTCACCGGGCAGGTGATGGCGCTTGATAAGTTGAACTCATGGTTATGTCAACTTTTGGGTTATTTCTGTATGCACGTTTTTGTCGTGCCTCCAACCGACAAAGGAAGGCAATGTCTAGTTGCGAGAATAACTTGTAAGAAGACGCCATTTGGCGAAAAAAACCCATGCAGGGCGCGGAGCCGGCTGCATGGGTTGCGGGAGTGGGCTGAATCGTGAGGTCCGGTCTATTTGCTGTTGAAGTACATGATGATGAACAGCACGATGAGGCCCAACAAGGTGACGAGGGCGACCTTGATCCAGCTGATCGGGTATTCGCCGGTGATCTTGCCGGTGGAGCCGTTCACGGTGACCTGGTAGCTTTTGGTACCATAGGTGTAAGCCAGAAGCCAGACGGGCAGCAGGATGTGCTTGAAGGTCTGGGCGGAGTAATCGGCTTGAACCTGGAGGTTACGCTGGGTGTCGCCGGGAACTTGGGAGGAGCACATGCCGCGCACGGCGGAGTCCATGCGGGCGCGGGAGGCCTGGGCGGCCCCGATGAGATCAATCTGGTACTGCTCCACCACCCAGCCGGAAAGGTAGCCCGGATCATAGGGCTTGATCTCCGTCGTGGTGGGGAAGGGCTCCAGCTGCAGGAGGAGTTTTTCATGAACCCCACGGGAGGCCGGGACAAGTGTATCGTCGAAGAAGTGCTCCAGCGCACCGCTGGCGTGCTCCCAGCGGACCCGGCGTTCTGATTCCCCCTTGGAGTTGCGCACGTAGTAGTAGAAGCCCGCTTCTGCCTCCCACTGGGCGGCGACCTGGGCGTCAAAAGTCCAGTAGGGGAGGTAAACTCCATGAACCGTGTCTGTCATGGCCTTGCCCTTCAAGTTGTTGGGGGCGAACCAATGGCTGCCATACCATTGGCGGATTTGTTCCCGCACCGCAGATTCGGCTACGTTAAAGGGAAGCAGGCCCGAGGGGCGGATGGGGGCCTTGATGTCATCCACCGCCATGAGGGCGGGGGACCCGCAGAAATCGCAGCGCTGGGCGACGCGTTTCTCTTCGAAGACGGAGATGGCGTTGCAGCTCTGGCAACGCACCGTTTTGCGCTCGGCGGCCCAACCACGGTCCTCATCGGACAGGTTGCGAAGGGACTCGATGAGATCACTCTCCGCGACGAGGCTGCCATCGGCCTTGATTTCAGCCGGGGATTCGGTGCCACAGTACGGGCAGATGAGTGCCTTTTTGGCGGGGTTCCACACCGCCTCGGCACCACAGGCCGGGCAGGAGAACTTGTTGATGGCGGTGAGATCTGAAGACATGGGAGTCAGGTCGCTGGAGGCCGGGCATCAAAGAACTGCCCGGCTGCGTGCAAGATGAGCGCAGCAGGCGGTCCAAGGAGCGGGCAAACCCAGTCGCACCGTTGAGGCTGGATCCTAGTGTTTCAGAAAGTCATCCAGCGCGGCGCGGGTGATGCG
>NZ_BATQ01000067.1 GCF_000739635.1 Verrucomicrobium sp. BvORR034
GCTTGACTGCCTTCCTTTCGCCAGCTTTGGCGGAGGATGAAATGAAAGTGACCATTCATGTCAAGACTGACTCCGGGAACTCACTCTATCCCGGGACGACTGCGGAGTGGACTAGTGCCAAAGTGACTCTCAATGGGAAGGAGCTAAATGCCTTGGCGGACGAGGTTGGTGATATTGAGCTTGTCATGGGGAAAGCCTACACACTTGCGTTTAGCGGGGAGTACACTGGCACTGTTGACAATGGTATTCCCAACAGTCTTCCTTCAATTACTTGTCGAATCGAGACCTGTCACGTGGTCAATCTGGATGGAGTTATTGTTAAAAGGCTTCTCGGGGAAAATGTGAGGGTAATGACCTCAAAATCCGATCTTGGTTGGTATCCCAAGAGCACCTATATCTTGAAGATCGCAAAGCCTGATTCTTCTGAAGACAACGATTTGGGAAGCTCCACGTCAGGGAGCAACAAAAGCTCCGAAAGCAGCTGCTGCGGTGGTTCTGGTGGCGGGGGGGCGGGTCCGCCTACATCTTCTGAAGCTGTAAAGGTCCCTGAAGCGACTTTTCAATTTGGAGCTGGCAGAGAGGGTTCAGGCAAGAGTCTCGGCCACTTGTTCCTTATTAAACCACTGGATTCAGCCGGTACGCTCAGTCGCCAAGATTTTGATGTAAATTCGCTGGACTCGACCATTGAGACTCCCATTGCGGATGGCGGCGGTCTCCGGCAGATCCGCGTGCACGAAGGGCTGATTGACATTGTCGACGACAGTGGAGGCATCGTCCTGAAGTTTTACTCAAACTCAAATGTTGGGTCGAAAGATGGTGGTCTGTACACTACCACGGGGGCCGCATTTGTGAAGCATCGGTTGGAGGTGGGCATGAATACGGTCGCAGGAAGTGGAATTCTGCATAGCACAACCAGAAATGGTGCTACTTCGACGGAAGGGTTCTACGGCTCCGGCAACACCGTCGGTTCCATCATGCGCACAGTGCATCTTGATGGGCGTATCAGTGAAACCATGAACGTGCTGGATGTGGATCCGCTTGATGATTCCATCTGGACGAGGACCGTGGAGAGTCGCGAATTGGTCGTTGACAACAGCGTGGAAGTTGAAACTTCGTACATCCGGCGGGAGTATGCCTCCCGTCCGTGGGGCGAAGTGTTGGAGCGCACGATTTCTGATCCTAGCGGAGCCAATCTGATCACAGAGTATGCCTACTATGAGGACGAGATCAATGACGGAGCTGCCTATCGCAAACTGAAGTATGTGATTCAGCCGGACAGTTCGTGGACGAAGAGGGCTTACGGTAGCACAGGTGGGTTGATCAAGACCTATCGCCCCTGGAAAGACCTGCCGGCGCATCCGGATGACGCCACAGACTCAAATTGTCAATACACGGAGATCGTTTCTGCTAGCAGTACCCGGAACTTCATTCTCGGAGTCCAGACTTCCAGATCTCAGACAATGTACAACTGGGGGAGCGAATTTGATGGGGAGCAGTCGTGGGACTTTAACATCGTTGAGAACTGGAGGTATCACGGGGGTGGCTTTGCGGGGTTGTCCACCAGCAGTGCCTATGTGTACCTGACGCAGTTCTATCGATCCGTGGCGGCCGATGGGACGGCGACGCGATATGTTGAAACGAAGGGGAACTTCAACGAAAGTACCGGTGTTTTTACGGAAAGCAGCGGTGGGGCGTACACTCGCAGTGTGAGCACGCAAGGCACCGTGACGGATGCTCCTGGCATTGCCAATAAAACCCGGCGAACGATCACAATCTCAGATGCCAAAGGGCCGCGTCGAAAGGAGGAGCAGGTCTACACAGGTGCCGACTATGAAAGGGTGAGTGCGACAACCTACGAATATGAAACAGGTTTGAGTCGGCGCTTACTTTCTGTCAGTCAGGATGGGGATGTGACGTCCAGTATTGTCTACACGAGTGCGACTGAGACCGCAGAGACAGACGCCTACGGTGTCACTACCAACAATACCTACGATGCTAGTGGAGAACTGCTTAGCGCGGTGAAAGTGGGTATTGGAGCGGGGGTTGACTATCAAGCCCAAGCCGACATCACCACAAGCCATGCCAATGATGTGCTAACCAGCACCACTACAATTACGGCCGGGGGCCTGACTCTCACGAGCAGTCAAACGTCTGACAAAGTTGGGCGAATGGTATCCCAGACAGATGAGCAAGGGCGTGTCACCACTTATGCCTTCACCAGCGGCGGTCGTGTGACCACGGAAACAGGTCCAGGGGGAGTCACCCGAATCACGACGAACTATCTCGATGGTCAGTTGAAGAGCGTCACCGGTACAGGAGTCATTCCTGAGTTTCATGACTACACGCTGGATGGCAGTGCAAATGTGGTGCACACTGTCTACTATGGTACTGGGGACAATGTCACGGCACGTTGGCGCAAGACTGTGACCAATGGGCTGGGTCAACTTCTGGAGGAATCTTCGCCGGGCCCTAATGGCAATCCCATCGTCACTCAGCACACCTACAATGTACTGGGTCAGCGCATCAAGACCGTGCGTACAGGTTATGCGGATACGATCTATGTGTATGATGATCTCGGTGGGCTGATCAGGCAGGGGCAGGATTTGAACAACAATGGCAGTTTGGACTTGGTGTCGGCGGATCCAGTATCCGAGGTAGACACCTATTTTGAAAAAGACGTCAACAACGATTGGTGGCAAGTTAGTATCAATCGCCGCTATTTGAAGGATGATGACAATGGCGATGTCGCCGTTAGCCTGAGTAGGCAGAAGCTGGGTGCTGGTGTCGAATCAGTCGTGGAGAGCGTGAGCCACACTGGCGTCACGGCTGTCGGCACGACTGGTGTTGATCGTGCTAACAAGTCAACCGTAACCAGCGTTAGCAGTTCCACCTCGAATCTGTCTGCGGTGACGACGAGAGTTAATGGTCTTGTAGTCAAGAATAGTACGTTTACGGTAAGCAAACCCGTATTGTATCGCTACGACTCACTCGGTAGGCAGATTGAGATGCTGGACCCACGCACAGACATAGCCATCGTTAACGTGTACGACAGTGTTGGGCAGGTGACCAGTGTCACCAATGGCGAGGGTGATGTCACAACCTACGCGTACTATGGGAGCGCTCATGCCAACGCAGGCATGCTGGCGAGCCAGACCAACGACGAAGGGGAAGTCATCCGGTATGCCTATGACCATCTTGGCAGGCTGACGCATCAGTGGGGGGGCGGGAGCAGCCCATTGGCTTACAGCTACAACCTCACCGGTGAAATGGTTCAGCTCAAAACGTATCGTGCGTCAGGCGACTGGACGAGTAGTTCACTCCCTTCCTCATTCCTTTCGGCGTCTCCTGCGGTCACAGCTTGGACCTATCACGCAGCGAGCGGGCTGCTTAGCTCCAAAACGGATGCTGCATCCAAGGCCGTCTCCTACAGCTACTATGACAGCGGTTTGTTGGCATCGCGCACGTGGGCGCGCGGGGTGGTGACCAGCTATGGGTACGACAATGCGGGGCGCATGAACAGCGTGGACTATTCTGACGCCACCCCGGACGTCACCTATTCCTACCGGCGAGATGGGCAAGTGGTCAATACCACAGATGGCCAGGCTCAGGCGGGCGGTGGCGTCAACGGGCATGAGTTTTCCTATCAGGCTGATACCGGCTTGCAGGTATTTGACAATCTTTTCAATGACCAACGCATCTCCAGGACCTATGATGGGCAGGGGCGGCTCACACAGTTCAGGGCTGACTACAACGCCGATCTGTTTATGACGGTGAACTACACCTATGATCCCAGTTCTCGCCTGGCTACGGTGAGTGAGGGCGATCAGGTCGCTGAGTATGGCTATGTCCCCAACAGTGACCTCCTCCAGAGCGTGACATTGAAAAACAGTGGCACCACCCGACTCACTGGAACGCGCAGCTACGATGATGTCGGACGTATCGGGTCAATCACCTGGGTGAACGCAGCTACTCAGACCGTGTCTTCTCACGCATACACCCATGATGGAGCCGGGCGCAGATTGCGCGCTACACTTGCTGATGGTGCCTACTGGGCCTATACTTACAATGACAAGGGTGAGGTTGTTGCCGCTGTCAAGAAAGACGCTCTTGATGCAGTGTACCCTGGTTTGAGTCTGGGTTATACGTTTGATGAAATTGGCAATCGCCTTACTGCCAGCGTGGACGCGGAGGGCGGTGGTAATCGGACACAGAGCTACGCCGGTAATGAACTCAACCAATACACAGGGATCAGCCATCCTTCCACCTTCGATGTCACGGGCTCTGCCCTAAGTGCCGCAATAGTGAAGGTGAACACCCTTAGCGCGCAGCGGCAAGGTGAATACTTCCGCAAACAACTGCCCACCGCGAACAGCACGCAGCCAGTATGGGAGCCCGTGGAATTGGAAGTACGACTGCCAGGGGCCGGTGTCGGAGGGGGGGATATCGTTACCCAGCGGCAGGGCAACTACTATGTCCCGAGTGCTGTAGAAACCCTGAGCTATGATTTGGATGGTAATCTACTAGGCGATGGGCGCTGGAACTATACCTGGGATGGAGAGAATCGCCTTGTCTCGATGGAAACCACCAACGTGGCAGAGGTTGCAGGCGCGCCTAAGAAACGAATTCGCTATGTCTACGATGGCAGTCATCGGCGCTATTTGAAAGCCGAGGACAGTTGGAACGGTAGCGGTTGGGTAGAGTTGGCATACGTGTATTTCATCTATGATGGTTGGAATCTCATTGCGGAAATTAAACATAGATCTGGTGAAGCCGGGACCCGTGAGTTCTATGTGTGGGGTATGGATGTTTCGCAGGCAGACCAGGGGGCTGGTGGGGTGGGTGGCTTGTTATGGCGGAATCACGTCACGGGGGACTATCCTGTATTCTCAACACAGTACAGTCACTATGCGACCTATGATGGGAACGGCAATACAACTGCACTGGTGAATGCGGCCGGCGGACAGGACGAGGCGCGCTATGAGTACGACGCTTTTGGGCGAATCACATTGATAGAAGGGAGGGCCGTGGCTTATGAGAATCCGATTCGTTATAGCACGAAGTATCAGGACCATGAGACGGATCTCTTGTATTACGGTCATCGCTATTACGATGTTGTTCGAGGTCGGTGGACGTCTAGAGATCCGCTTGGAGAAAGTGGGTCATTGAATTTGAATGCAATGTGTCGGAATGATCTACTAAATAGGTATGATCTACTTGGGTTGTTTGAAGGGCCGAGAACGATTGATCCGGGAACGGCTGGTCGTGCAGTGGCTTCAAGAACTGCAGTGGCTTCAAGAGCATTGCCAGCCGTTGCCGGGGTGGCGTGCGCAGATGGTCCGTTGCCTTTTGCAGATGCGCTTGTGTTAGGTTCAGCATATGGACTTACCGTCTACTATCTAGCAATCCAGGTGACGGAGCCTCTGATCTATTCTGCAATACCTGATCCCAAGGGGCTTCCTTCGGCCCCATCTCCACAGCCAAAGATCACTAGAGTTCCGACAAAACCGGGCAATCTTCCCAAGGTGAAAGACGAAAAGTGGGACAGGTGCAATGAACGGTACAAGCTGTACAAGAAACTTGAGAAGGATTTTGTTCAGGGAGCGAGGCAAACGAATAAGTTGCTGGATGATGCGAATAATCGTCGATTGACTGATTTTGACCCGCTTTGTAGAATGCTTGCTGATCAATTGTCTAAGCTTGAGAAGGCGCTGGATGGAAGAGATGCCTACAAAAACGACAACTGTGACGAATTTGATTGGTATAATGAAGGGTCGAGTGAAGCTGAAAGGGCAGCGAAGCATCAAACGGCTATTGATGGTTTGACAAAAGCTGTAAATAACCTCAAAAAGAGTCTTGAGAGGTTTTGCAATTAGATGAAAAATGACGGCACCGAGTTTGAGGATCTTGCAACCAAGCTAAAGTTGGCCTGGCGAGAGTTGAGCGTTCCCTCTGTGGAGGATGTCCGTGGTTTGGAGTACGAATTTGGGGACTATTTTATGAAGTGCTTTGCGGGCCTATCGGTTGACATGATTGATCGTAAGGAGGTGACTTGCCTAGCGGGAATGGCGCTTGTGTTTATGAAGCCCAATGCCTCTGCCTACTATCTTTGCGTATATTTGATTTTTATTGTGGAAACGCTTCCCACTAAGATCAAAGGAGGGTTGGCTCTTGATTTTTTCATATTCGCGCAAACGTACATTGCGCTCGGGGATGAGAGGTTTGTGACCGATGTTTGTGTGAAGTTTCTTCCGAAGAAACATCTTAAATTAGTAGTGGAATTTATAGATATCTCGTTGAGTTATTGCGATGAGTTAGGTCTTGACTTGGAAGATGTTCGTAGACTGAATTCGAGTTGTGATATTTTGAGGCTGGTTATCAATAGAGAGTAACAATTGACAACGGTGTAAATAGGCCATCTTCCTGCAAAACTACAAGGAAGGTTCGTTGTGGGCATGTTGCCAGAAGTGTTGGTCGATTGACCAACGGGCAGGGCCGCCGGTTGACTTCCGGATAGTTTGAGAAGAGTGAACCTCTCGGATTTTAGTCACGTAGTTCGGAGGCTTTGAGTGCAAGGATCCTTGCCGTTGAATTCTATCAAAATATGGAGGCCAAGATGTTGCCGCACAATGTGCCCCAATCTGAAAATGCCAGATTTCCAACATCATCCATTCTGCTATACGGGCTGGTCCACCGCAGCCTTCGGCACACAGTCAAATCTCTGAGGGATCATGTCATAGCGCCGTTGCTCGTTCGAGGGCCAGTGCGGCTTTACTTTCACTCGTGGGACACAGCCCGTCTGCATAATCCTAGAGCAAGTGAGGATGCGGAGATCGATGTGCGGGAGATTGCACGCCTACTGCCAGAAGCGCGTGGTGGAGTTGATTCAGAGGCCGAGTTTGACTGCTCGGTGAATTGGAAAAGACTCGGGGCATGCAATTACAGTGAATTCCGCCAATCGACGTCGGGAGGCAAGGTGACGTTTCGCAATATCGTCCGGACACTGGAGTCGTTAGAGCGTGTGTGGCGATTGTTTAACATGATTGACGATAGCGACAGAGGTCTAGTGATCGCGACGCGGGCTGACATTCGATTCATGCAGCCATTGCCGCTAAATTCACTGCGCGATGGCTGCATTGGCATCCCAAACTTTCATGGTTGGGGTGGGGTCAATGACCGCTTCGCTATTGGCTCACGGCAACAGATGGGGATCTATTGTCAAAGGCGCAGGTTCTACGAGGAGTCACTGGACCAGTCGCATCTCAGAAATCCCGAATCTGTGCTGGCAGCCTGGTTGGAAGAGAATCATGTACCCATCCAGTTGATGGACTTTAACTTCCAACGTATACGCGCCGATGGTCAAGTAGCATCGAGGGACCTCGAAATAGGCTCTGGACTCAACGGCGTCAATCGTGCTATCAGCTAGAACTACGTGATCTACGTGCTGGCATCCTCCTTGCGAGATGCAAAGTATTCTGCGACGGTCTGCCGGAGCTTGGCGGTGACATTGGGGCGCCATTGGAGCAATTGTTTGGCATCGCGCGAAAGGTGTTGGGTCGGCTCAAAGACGTGCTGGACAAGCAGGCGATCTCGTGAGCCATACTGTCGACGGTGCACATGGCCATGAGGCAGGGACCTGATGTGAACGCCTTGATTGAAGCCGATCTTCATCTGTACAGCTTTCGACCATCGGGTTGCCCAGTCTAGTTTGTTTGTTTGATAGTCGGCTGATTGCGCGAGAGGGGGGAAGATCGAATCTGTCTTCAAGTAGTCGTGGAAGATGGCATTCCACATGATTTTGTCGCTGCCGCCTACAATGGCGTGATCATAAAGGTGGGCTGAGTTCCAGACTTCCCGGTGCATTGCCCAACCAAAGCCTGTAGTCGCACATCGCAGCGGATGCTGAGAGTGGGCGATCCACGAGGCTGCCGCACCATATTCCCTCTGATGGCCCCGATCTGGGAATGTGGTGTTCACTGTCTCAAATGCCTGGCATAGTCGTTTGGTCTGGAGTTCCTCCAAGAGGCGTTCTTGCCAACTCGTGGACTCGAAGATAATGTCGGCATCCAACCAGCCGAGGTGGGCAAAGCCCTGATCATGCAGCAGTTTGAGCCCATGGTTCAGGAGTGCTTCCTTTTGCCAACAGACAGTGTTGGTTCGTAGCCGGATCAGGTTGGGTGTATCATCTGGCAACTGCCAATCATCGTCGTTGAAGGCAAGCTCGACTATGAGAAGATTGGTCTCCCGTATGGCGTCACGAAAACGCAAGAAATTTTCCAGTCTGGAGCGGTAGTGACAGGGATTGAACCAACTGGTGGCAAATGCAAGAGGTAGACTGCTGGGAAAGCAAAAGGCTGAGGCGTGGGATAAGGTGGAGGAAGTTGATGGCTCCTGTTTGCTGCCTTCTGCGTGTGTGATGCAGCGCAGCCTCTGCTGCTTCACGGAGGGGAGTAACTCATCGGACTGAAACAGTGGTCGATGGGGAGTATAGCAGTTGATCAGGCGATCTTCATTGTCAGATGGATCTGTGCTTGCCGTAGGATGCAGAGTTTGCCAAATTTGTTGTCGACTCGACGGGTTGGCATGGAATCGCGCAAATGTCATGAGTTGCACGTCGCACTCGAAGTGTAGAGGTCGCCAGGCTTGCAGCATCTTGCGTGCGCCGGAAGGAGTGACTAGATAGGCTTCCAAGCCATAGCCTCCTGTGACGGTGCGCCATTGGACTGAGGTGTGGTGCGTCGTCTCCACTGACATCGAAGTCGAAATACCCAAGACGCGATCATGCAGAAACAGGAGTTCGGCGTCCGCAGGCACCGTGATTTGCAGCGCTTCGGAGGTCAAGGATAGCAGCCACTCTGCTGGCCGGGCATCGTCTTCAAGAATCAGCGCCCATTGGCCTTGCTCATCTAAGGGCAGTTCGTGAAGAAAAGTTGTAAGGGCCCGCTGGTGACTGAGGCATAGGGCGGTGCGTACTGGATCAAGGGTGGGCTCACCCGTGAGATGTCCTTCGCGGCGCAGCTGATCGAGTGCTGAGGCGTTCCACTGCAAAGGGGGGGCGGGTTCTGAAAAGTCGCTTCCATCTATGGCAGGGATACGTTGAAT
The DNA here is from genome assembly GCF_000739635.1 of Verrucomicrobium sp. BvORR034. Classification (GTDB taxonomy): domain Bacteria; phylum Verrucomicrobiota; class Verrucomicrobiia; order Verrucomicrobiales; family Verrucomicrobiaceae; genus Verrucomicrobium. Next base: position 9,100 of record NZ_BATQ01000067.1, read on the forward strand.
ATTTTTGCTGCCGCACACGTTCGATACACGGCGAAAGCATTGTGCCCAGCGTTCTCGTGATTCCTCCAGATTGATGATGTAGACGGGTATGTCTGTGAGAGATAGGGAAGGGCATTTTTGCATAAGCATGCACACTTTCATGTCTTGACGTGCCTATAGAAACACCGCTGTGGAAGTGACACGAATGGCACCTATTTAAGGCGTTTTCGAGCAAAGATCAAGCACCCGGGACGTATCGACTCAGTCGTTCAACACATGCCGCATCCGGCTTCTAGCCAAAATCTCGAAATGCAACAGCACTTGCCAATGGTGGTCAAAAGCAGGCTGTTGCCCTCTTCTCGTCCGTTCGTGGTGCTTTGCAACTACTGACCCAGGCCTGCACACTCATTGATACAACGCTCCTCCCGATCTCACGGGAGGTTCTTGTGCGGGGATCTTGACTAACAGTACGAGTCTTGAGTAATTCCGAGCGTCGGCTAAGATTGGTTCTTTGGCAGTTTCGGCAACGAGGCAAGACAGAACTGGCATCGTTTTTTTGATGAACAAGACAGTTTTGAGAGTGCGAGTCCATCTTTTGCGAAGCGACTTCTGGAATAGGTGTCCTTTTCTGTAAAGGTGAGGCTAATCATGAACGCAGCATCTAGCGAAAGTAGCTCATCGGGAGGACCAGGTCCTTGGACCCGTGAGTATCCTTTACACGACGGACTGCCGATGGGCCAGGGTGTTGTTGAATCAGCCCAGCTGCCCTCACAAGCTGAAAATGACTTGCACGTGTGTGTGATCGATGGGGATCTTTGGGTGCACTGTACAGGGTTGACCAGTCAGCTCGCTGGTGGTGTTTGGGTGCACGGGATTGCATTTGCGGCCCGCATGCAGCCGGGCAATCTCCATGGTGTGCTGGGGGCTGGATGGATCCTGTCAGATATTCCTTTTCTCGTTGTAGCGATGAATCCAGACGGGAACTTGGCTTTAGGTGTTGTAGGAGGCGGCGTGTCAGTGTCGTGGTTCAATTTGGGTGCGGGAGGTGGCTGGCTGGCTGGAACTGGTTCACAGGGAGGGTTGCATGACGATTTGGTGACGCGCTCTTTTCAGTTCACTCTAGGGGACAGCTATGGCTACACCTTTCATAGCTTCGATGATGAACTGCCGAGGCAAGTTCGTGGCAGGCTCAAGGAACTCACTGACCATGGGCAAAGAGCTGCCAAAGTTGCCTACGGCGATCATGATGAAGTATCCCGGGTAGCATGGCTCGACAGTAGAGGGACGACTGAAGTGCAATACGACTATGAAAGGTGTTTCGCGGGGACACCGAGGCTGGTCGCAGTGACCCTTACGGAGAATGGGGGGCTAGTCCGCAGGGTGCGATATGGGTACTCGGCGCTGGTTGCTTTGAATCAGGTGCGGCAAAACTTTCTGGAAACTTGGACGGGCACTGAGTGGGCGTTGATGCGTTTGATTTCTTTTGCCTACGGCCCACACAGTGCCGAGCCCAAGTGTGTTTCTCAGCTTCGCGAAATCTCTATTTATCTGCCTAGAGAGGGCGTTGACGCCGCCGTCCAAGAGGCTGAGGAGGTCGGAAAGTACAGAATTCAGTATGACCGTTCAGGTAGGGTGAAATCGATCAGGCACGCCGGGTTAGGTTCTCCGCCCGTCTTTTTGGCTGGGCGCAGCCCTACCTAAGTCGTGATGAACAAGGCAAGTCGCTAGGGAGCGGTACTCCCTGCCTCTAGCCAGAGCAGGATGGGCCGTTCACCCACCTTGAGGGCCCCTGAAGCTTCAGGCGCAGCGGTGGCGGGTGATTCATCCTTGGCGAGCGGCATGCGTTCCTGGCGGAGCACTTTTTTGCCGGCGAGATCCAGAGTCAGAGAGTGATCTTCTTTGGTAGGATGCCAGGCAGCCCAGATGATGGGATCGCCCGCTTTCTCAGGTGCGAACTCAAACACATAGCCGTCGTCGAGCGACTTTTTGACCGCCTTGGTGAAGCGGTAGTTCTCCAGTGAGCGGAGCATCCACGCCACCGCATGATAGGCTGGCTTGGGCTGGTAGTGTCGGGTGAGGCCGGAGGCGGCGTGCAGCTTGGCTTCGTCCTCGTCGTTGAAGAAGTAAACGAAGGCCTTGTCCACACCCATCTCGGCAAAGAGGAAGAAGGAGCGCACCAGCCAGCGGGCTTGTTCTTCGTCAGTGCTGTCCTGCCATTTGGCCCACTCACCCTTGGGGTCCGGGGTCTTGCTGCTGGCGTCCCAGCCAAACTCCGTGACCCACACGGGCTTGCCCGAGGCGTGAGCATTGCGCCAGTCGATCAGATCCTGGATGGCGCTCAGGTAAGGCACCTTAGGGTTCTCCGGGTAGGTGCGACGCCAGACCGGCCACTGCTCGGCGATGGCATAGCGGTGAATCTGCAGCACATCGTAGTGGCTGCCGAGATTCCGGAAGAGCTCCGCGCCCTTCCAGTAGCGATCGCTCTTGCCTCCCTCGACATTGCAGGTGGCGATTTTCATCTTGGGGTTGCCCTCCCGGATGCCCTTGGTCATGGCCTTGAAGAGCGTGATGTAGGTGGCGTCGTCGTACAGCCCCGGCTCATTCCCAATCTCCACCGTCTCCACATAGGGCCACTTTCCGCCCGGACCGAAGTTTTCGGCAAAGCTGCGCGCGTAGGCCTCCGCGTCCTTGGCGAGGTCTTTCCACGTCGTGACCTTCATGTTGTCGAAGATGAGGCAGACGTTGATCTTCAGCCCCGCAGCGTGCCAGGAGCCGTACACCTTTTCCCAAGACACGCGGTTCTTGGCAAAGGGCCACTCGGGCAGGGTGCTGGTGTCGTCCTTCAGGTCCCACTCCACGGGGTGGTAGTCCCGTACCACCCGGCAGACGGGTTGGTAGAGGTCGGGCTTGAAGTTCACCGTGTGGCCGTTCAGTCCGACAAACTCCCGGAAAAGGGGGGCGGGTTCCTTCGCCTGAGCGGGGGCAACGGAGAGGGTGGTGAAGGCCGCCAGAGCAGCCAGCAGGGCGACGGACGGGCGGGGTGCCCGGGGGAGGGAGAGCTTCATGCGATGTGAGTGAGGAAGAAGCGTAGCGGCCCATCAGGCAAATGGCGATGATCTGGGCACACCCGCTGCTACGTTGCGAATTGAGACTTTTTCGCAGTCACCTCCGCAACATTCGTCCTTCAAGGCACGTAGTTTCTCAGTCCATGCCGAGTTTCATCATCCCCCGTGAACCGCTTTCTCGCCGTCAGGTGCTTCGTGGCCTTGGCGCTACCATTGCGCTGCCTTTCCTGAATGCCATGGTGCCCACGGCTCGGGCGGCAGCGGCCACCGCTGGAAAACCTCCGGTGCGGATGGCGTTCATCTTTATGCCCAACGGCGTGCGCCAGGATCGCTGGACACCGGAAGGCGAAGGGGTTGATTTCAAACTTTCGCCCATCCTCCAGCCGATTGATCGCCATCGGGGCGATATCAACATCCTCACGCACCTCGGTCACGAGAACTGCGAGGGCGGCGACGGGCACTACGCGAAGACGGCCAACTGGCTGACTGGGACGAAGATCGCCAAGACCACGGGCAAGGACCTGCACTGCGGCGTGAGCGTGGACCAGGCCTTTGCCCAGCAATTCGGGCACGAGACGCGGTTCTCCTCCCTGGAGCTGGGCACGGAGCCCATCCATACCGGCGTGGACTTCAACGTGAACTACACGATGCTGTATGGTTCACACATCGCCTGGCGCACGCCGACCTCGCCGCTGCCGCCGGAGATCAATCCGCGTTTTGTCTTTGATCGTCTCTTCCGCGAGAACGCCCAGCAGCGCCGTGCCTCGGCGCTGGAGAACAAGAGCGTGCTGGATTTGGTGCTCTCTGATGCCAAGACGCTGCGTTCCAAGGTGGGAACGGAGGATCAACAGAAGCTGGATCAGTATCTGGAAAGCATCCGTTCTGTGGAGCAACGCATCGAGGCGGACATCGCCCGCGTGGCCACGGGTGAAAACCTCGACCCCGGCTTGCAGGGGGAGATCAAAAATCTGGACGAGCGCATCAGCAAGATCATGGCGGGGAACAACGCCGACCCTGGCGGTCGTCTGCGGCTGGATCACACGGAGCACTCCCGCCTGATGATGGACCTCATCACGCTGGCCTTCTGGAGCGACAGCACCCGCGCCAGCACCTTCATGTTTGGCTGGGCGGTGAGCGGCAAGAACTTCTCATTCCTGCCCGGCGTGACCCAGAGTCACCACGAGCTGTCCCACCATGAGAACCGCCAGGAGAAGCTCGACCAGTACGAGAAGATCAACACCTGGCACGTGGACCAGTTTTCCTACATGCTGGACCGCATGAAGTCCATCAAGGAGGGCGAGGGGACGCTGCTGGACAACAGCATGGTCCTGTTTGGCTCCAGCCTGCGGGATGGCAATTCCCACAACCCCAACAACCTGCCCCTCATTCTGGCGGGCAAGGGCGGCGGGAAGCTGGCGACGGGACGTCACCTGATGAATCCGAAGGACACGCCCATGTGCAATCTGTTCCTCAGCATGCTGCAGACGGCTGGCATGAAGACGGAGCGGTTTGGCGACAGCAAGGAGCCGTTGAAGGGGTTGGTGTAGGCCGCTGCGGGGGAGACACTAGACTGGAAGACTTGAGGTGATGACGTGATTTAGGAGGTGGGTTCGAGGAAATGGGAGGTATGTTGCGGAGGATGTCAAGGAGCGGCGATTTGTGCTTTGAGCACCAATCGCCGAGCTGAAGCAGAGCGGGTCACCTGGCCCAGGAAGTAGAGGCCATCTCTGGCATCCCTTCAGGATGCAGGGTTCTTTTTGCCTTTCCCAGGGGTAAGGGCTCGTTTAACTCGCCTGACCCCTGGCTACCGTCTGGGATGCCTTCGGCATGGAGATGAAGCGATTTTGTTGGCGGAGAGCTGGGTTGCGGATGCCGTGTCGAGGACCGTGCGAGTGTGACGGGGGACTGTAGGGCAAGCGCTCCGCTTGCCGCAAGTGTCTCCTGATTGGGCCAACCGAGGGGGCGCCAAACAGGTGGGGATTTATGAAACGACACGCGTTCGGCTGGGTTGCACACCTTGGGCGGAAGACTCTGTGTAGTGCGAAGAGTGGTTTTGGAGTGACAGGGCGCTGAGGTGCTGATGCGTGTGCGAGGACCGTGCCAGTGCGACTCGGCCCCTGCCGGACTGCAGGCCCGACGTCATTCTGGGATGCTCATCATAGGCAGGTTTGATGAGGCCGGGCCTTCAGCCCTCAAGGGTTAATGGGTCATCCATTCCTTGGGCGTTGCCCAAGGCTCCTATGAGGCGGGTCAATTGGTTTGTGAGGTGACTTGCGGTTTTCTTCGGCGTTGCTGCTCTTTGAGGGTGGAGGGTTCGTCGTGATTCTTTCTGTCGTCTGATCCTTGATGCAGCTCGGTCTACGACACGCGCTGTTGAGCAGCTTTACTCCTGCTCTCATGCTCCTATCCGCACAGGCCCTCAGGGCCGTGCATCTCGCCCTTGCGGGCTACAAGGATCAGTCAGGAATCGATCATTCTGGTAATGCGGGCTAAACCTTGCGGCGGCCAAGCCTTGGGTCGATCAGATTCTCCGACTGAAAGTGTTTCAGCAGGGCGGCTCTTAGGTGGTGGCTGGCTCCAAGCCCAGGCCTTCCAACGTTGCCGTTCCTACGTGCAATCTCCAAAGATCAACCATGAGCATCCGGGCGCAGGCCACGATCGCCTTGCGCTTCCTGGCTCCACGGACCGTGGCCTCAGGCCCCAGTTCCTCGGGATATTTCCTCACCCCCCTCCAGTTCGGATTGAGCCTGCAGATCCTCCACGCCGCTTCCACCAGCGTCGTGCGGATCCGCGAGCTGCCCATGCGGTCAATCTGCCCCATCTTTTGACTTTCTCCGCTGCTGTACTCACTGGGGCAGCAGCCGATGAAGGAGCCGGGCTGACCCCGGTTCTTGAACCGGTTCCAGTCACCCACTTCCGAAGTGATAATGGCATAGCTGAGTTCACCCAGTCCTTTGGGGCGAACTTCGCCTGTCGGGGTTCTCTCCTGCGTCGCCTCAGATGCACCGGCCTTCACCGTCTTGAATTTGCTGATGGCCTTCTTTTTGAGCTCGTCGCTATCACTGTTTAGCTGCAGGCACATTCTCTGCATGGGCTCAAGCATGCCCACCAGCCACGTGCGGCAGGCGGCGAGCAAATCGGCTTTGAGCTGCTCCCAGTTCTTGGGCGTCCACCAGCCCTTGAGTTCCTTCAACCAGCCATGGTCCCACAGCAGGCTGCACCCTTGGGCCGCAATCTGACAACGCATCTTGATCAGCTGAGACCGTCGACGGTGATACCCTCGTTGTTGTTGTTTCTCCACCGAGGGGACCCTGACCGGGCGCAGACAGGCTCGGTTGCCCCGGCTCACATAGTCCCAGAGCAGGGAGGCCAGCATGCGGGCATCGCGTTTGTCGGTCTTGCGTTTGCCACTGAGCTCCTGGGGAGCAACCACCATGCTGCCGGCTCCGGCCCCTTCCAACTCGCGGTGGAACTCCCAGCCGAAGCCACAAGCCTCCTGGACGCAATGGACTTCACAGCCTTGCTTGATGAGCCAGCCAACCAGTTCAACCCAGAGGCTGCGAGGATGCTTGTCCAGATTGAGCGGTTGGCCTCCGGCGACGATCAGGGCGCCTGCGGGAGTGTTTAGCTCCAGGTCCAGGCCCAGGGTGACACGGCGTTCCTGGCCAGCAAGATTGAGGGCCTTGCAGATCGCTGCGTGACAAGGGATGGGGGTGTGCAAAGTATAGGTGGTCATGATGGTGTGGGTCAGTGCCTTTCGCGTGGCACCAGGCACGCTGCCTGTTGTTTGCTGATCCCGCCATCATGGCGTCTGGCATGACGCCGGACCTTCGGCCCTCCTGAAGTGGCATCCGTGCCACTGGCCAGGCGGATATCCCATCGCGACTCCGGAACTCACCAGCGCAAAACAGCAAGACTATCCTTTTCCCTGATGGCATTGCCCTATTGGTGGGTATTCATGAAACTACAATGCCGAAGGCATGATAGAGGGTAGCCAGGGGCCGGGCGAGCTTTGCGAGTCCATGCCCCTGGAAAGGGGCGAAAAGCGCATGCATCCTGAAGGGATGCCAGAATCGTTCGCGCCGGCGGGATAGAGGAGTCAAATGACACCGCTCTGGCGGACCAACTCACCGCCACAAAATAAAAATCCCAGACGGGACGTTGCCAGCCTGGGATGAATTCGGGAGATGCTCCTGCCGGGCAGCTCTTAGTGCTCGTGGCGGATGTCACGGGCCACGCCGGCGTACACGGCGTCTTCGCCGATGTTCACGGAGTGGTCGCCAGCACGCTCGAGGAAGCGGGCGATGAACACAAGGTCAATGTAATCCTTGAGGCGGGAGGTATCTTCCTCCATGCGCTTGGTGAGGCGGATGATGAACTCGTTCTGCTGGTGGTCCAGCTCCTTGTCGCGGGCCTTGAGGCTCGTCGCCAAAGGCACGTCTTCCACGCTGAATGCCTGCACGGAGTCCTTGAGGAGCGCCATGGCCTGGGCGTGGATCGGCTCGATCATGCGGGTCTCTGGCAGATCCAGGCTCTGAAGGATGCGCTTGGCACGGCGGGCAATGTTCACGGCCTGATCGCTGATGCGCTCCAGATTGCTGGATGCCTTCATAGTGCTGACCACGCGGCGGAGGTCCTGCGCAAGGGGGGTGAAGCGGGTCAGGATGGCGATGCCGGTGGCGTCGATTTTCTTCTCATACTGATCTACCTGCTCATCTTCGGCGATGACCTGATTGCAGAGGTCAGTGTCACGTTCAATCAAGCCACGCACAGCATCGTTCAGGTTCTGTGTGGTGACGCTGGCCATATGAAACAGATCCTGGCGCAGTTGATCGAGGGCTTGGTCAAAGCTGGAGAGGATATGGCGGTCGTTCATGATGACGGAAGACGTACTGAGATGGAATGGTGGAATTTGTGCACCACCCAACATCACAGGGGGGCTGCAAGCGAATGGTGGCATGTGAAGTTTGCGTCACATTACCCGGTTCCAACGGGTAAAATGCGATAGAAACTTCCACGGACACTGAATCATAACCTCACCCCGGCGACACGCAACAACCACATGGTGAGGAGGTAGAGGAGAAAGGTGCCGAGGATGCAGAGTCCCAGTCCGGGCCAGAATCCCCAGCCGCGTCGCAACAGGATGGGCAGCACCAGGAACATCGGCAGAGTGGGAAGCACGAACCAAAAGGTGCCGAAGGCGTGGCTCGCGATCAGCTCGGTGTCTTTCTTCTCCGTATAGAGCCAGATGAAGGCGAGCAGGGAGGTGAGAGGAAGTGAATGGATGATGGAGGCGGCGAAATTATTGCGCTTGGCAACTTCTGTCACTACAACGATCACCGCTGCACTGAGAAGAAACTTCAGAATCTGGAAGGCGGTCATGAGGATGAAGAGTTTGAAGTTTTCAGTGTTTAGTTTTCAGGCGGCTGAGTTGTTGCAGGAATCCGCTGCCTTCAAAAAAACACCCTCCATGCAAGGAGCAGGGAGGGTGCCGTGGATCAGAAGGGACGAGAGGGGAACACCCGACTACTTCTTCTTTTCTTTCGTTTCGCCTTCAGGGGCGCATTTGCAGAGCCATTCGGCGGCCTTGCATTCTTCGCAGATCTCCGCGTTGTAGTGAAGGCGGGCGGTCACGGGCTTGGCCTTGGCGCTGGCTTTGAACTGGAAGATGACCCAGTAGGCTTCGCCTTTCTGCATGGGCACCACGAACTTGCCATCGGCCTTGGTGACTTCCACTTTGGTGGGTTTGTCGCGATCACCTGCCGTGACGGTTAGGACTTGGTCGCCCAGAGCGACTGGCTTCATGTCCTTGTCGAGCAGCGCGATCTGGAACTTGCCGTCCTTGGCAGTGACTTCGCCGTGCATGGTTTCGTCCTTGCTGAACTCCAGAATGCGGCCGCCGTTGGGGCCCAGTTCCACGCCGCCATGGGCGAAGAGGGAGTTGGCAGCAAGCAGCACAGCAGCGAAGAGGGAGGCGATTTTCAATTGGGTTTTCATGTTCGTTCTGGTTTGGCTCAGGGTTGTGAGGTGGTTGGACTCGGTTTGATTTGAATCGATTCGATTCGGTTTCTGTTGGTTTGTCTTTTGACTATCGTCGGTCCCCTGGAATTCAGGGGAAAGGGGCTAAAATTGCAGGGAATCAATGAGCGGCGGGTGCCTCCAGCCGGATGGCTTGCTCGGCAGCCTTCCGGCCGAAGAGGGAGAAGGCGGCAGGTGTGACGAGCAGATCGAGGAGTGTGGAGCTAACCAGACCGCCCACGATGACCACAGCCACCGGGTGGAGGATTTCCTTGCCCGGCTCACCAGCAGCCAGCACCAGCGGGATAAGGGCGATGCCAGCGCTGAGGGCGGTCATGAGCACGGGTACAAGGCGCTCCAGCGTGCCGCGGATGATCATCTCCCGGGTGAACCCTTCGCCTTCATGTTTCATGAGGTGGAGGTAGTGGGAGATCATCATGATGCCGTTGCGGGCGGCGACGCCACCCACGGCGATGAAGCCCACAAGCGTGGCGATTGAGATGTTGTTCACCACCTGCCACGTGAGCACCAGACCACCCATGAGGGCCAGGGGAATGTTCACCAGCACCTGGAGCGCCAGAGAGGCGCTCTTGAAGTACCCGTAGAGAAGCACGCTCACCACGGCGAGAACGAGGGTGAACAGCATTGTGATGCGCTGGGCCGCCTCCTGCTGGGCCTGGAACTCCCCTTCAAAGCTCACGAAGTAGCCGGTGGGGAGGTTGAGCTTTTCCCTGACCTCTTTTTGCAGACGAGTCACGATGGACTCCAGATCGCGCTCGCTGGTGTTGGCTCCTATGACGATGCGGCGTTGGGTGTTCTCGCGGTTGATGACATTGGGACCTTTGGAGTCTCTCACGTCGGCGATGAGATGCAGCGGAATGCGCCGACCGGTGCTGGTTTCGATGGGCAGGTCCCGGATTTTTTCCGGGGAATCCCGCCATGATTCCGGCAGCCTCAAGACGAGGTCCATCGTGCGCTGACCTTCCCGCAACTCGGTCACTGTGGTGCCGCCCACCAGTGCGGAAAGCTGGGCGTTGAGCTCACCTGGTTGCATCCCGTAGGCATGGGCCCGCTCGCGGTTCACTTCGATCTTGAGCTGGGGGATCGGCACCTGGGCCTCCAGGTTCACATCGGTAAGCCCGGGAATCCCACGGGCTATCGCCTCCACCTGCTTGCCGTATTCGCGCAGTTTCTGCAGGTCGGGGCCATAGATTTTGACCGCGATCTTTGCGCTGACTCCGCTCAACATGTGGGACAGGCGATGGCTGATGGGCTGCCCCACGTTCACAAAGGTGCCCGGGATGGTGCCCAGCTTCTCGCGGATCTCCTTGAAAACCTCGTTGCGATGACGCCCGTCTTTGTTGAACTCGACATCGAACTCGTTGACCGAAACCGGGACCACGTGGTCGTCGCGTTCCGCTCGTCCCGCCCGGCGCCCCACGCTTTTCACCTCGGGAATGCTTTGAAGAATGCGCACGCCCACTTCACCGATCTCATTGGACTGGCGGAGTCCCGTGCCGGGTGGTCCGGCCAGGGAGATGGTGGCGCTGCCCTCGTTGAAGGTGGGCAGGAACTCCTTGCCCATGCTGGGGTAGAGCATGAAGGAGCCCATGAGCAGCACCGCGGTGACACCTAGAACCAGGAGCGGATTGCCCAGAGCCACCTTGAGCAGCGTATGTTTCACGCCATTCTTGAGCAGGCGCACGAGCCAGCCATCGTGGGAGCCGTGGGCTTCCTTGGTTGGCTTGGGATTGAGCACCAGAGAGCAGAGCACCGGGATGACGGTCAGTGAGACCACGAAGGACGCGATCATGCTGGTGATGGTCGCGATGGCAATGGGGGTGAAGAGGCGACCTTCCAGGCCTTCCAGTCCCATGAGGGGCAAGAAGACCAGTACAATGAGCACGGTGGCGTAGAGGATGGAGTTTCGCACCTCACCCGAGGCGGTGGCGATGACCTCCAGCTTGGGCTTGGGAGCGGAAGAGGAGGCGTTTTCCTGAAGCCGACGCCAGACGTTTTCCACATCCACGATGGCGTCATCCACCACCATGCCGATGGCCACGGCCAGGCCACCAAGAGTCATGGAATTCACGCTGACTCCCTGCCACTGGAACACGAGCAGCGTGATGCCAAAGGAGAGGGGCATGGCCGCGAGAGTGATGAGGGTGGTGCGGACGCTCAGCAAGAACAGCAGCAAAACTACGGCGACCATGACAGCCCCTTCGAGGATGGCTTGCTTGAGGTTGTCCACAGCACTCTGGATGAAGTCTCCCTGGCGGAAAAGAATCTCCAGCTCGACATCCTCGGGGAGGGAGGGTTTCAGGTCCTTCAAGGCCTTCTCAATGCTGGCGCTCAGTTTGAGCGTGTCAAAGCCGGGTGCTTTGTCGATGCTGAGGATGACTCCCATGGTGCCATCGATGCTGGCATCGCCACGCATGAGCTGGGGGCCGTACTGGAGCGTTGCCACATCCCGGATGAGCACGGGGCGATGGTCGAGCTGCTTGACCACGGTGCGCCCGAGTTCATCGAGGTCTGTGGTCATGCCCAGATTGCGCACCATGATTTCCCGGGTGTCGGTCGTCAGGTAGCCGCTCGTGGAATTGTCAGCAGCGCGGGTGGCCGCCTGTTGTAATTCCTCGAACGTGATGCCGTATGCGGCCAGCTTTTGCGGATCTGGCAGGATCTGGGCCTGCTTTACACCACCACCGATGGCCAGCACTTCCGCCACGCCGTTGATGCTTTGCAGTCGCCTGCGGACGGTCCAGTCGGCGAGCGTGCGAAGGTCCATGGGGACCGTCTTGTTGTCCTTGCTGCGGATGCCCACCAGCAGGATCTCACCCATGAGGGAGGACACGGGCGTCATCCCTGGTTGGGTGCCTTCTGGCAGAGTGTTGAGCACGGCCTGCATGCGCTCCTGCACGAGCTGACGCGCGCGGTAGATGTCTGTGCCCCACTTGAACTCCGCAAAGACCAGGGAGAGGCTGACGTCTGAGCTGGAACGCAAGCGGTCCAAACCGCCCACACCCTGGAGCGCGGATTCGATGGGCTGGGTGACGAGGGTTTCCACCTCCTCAGGAGCAAGGCCCGGAGATTCCGTGAGGATGGTCACGGTTGGTTTGGTCATGTCTGGCAAGACTTCCACCGGCAGGTTTTTCAAGACCTGCCATCCAGACACCAAGATCAACAGCGCTGCCGCCAGAATGATGGGGCGGTGTCGCAGCGAGAATCGTATGAGATGATTCAGCATGGCCGGGGCTTACAGGCTGCGTTTGCGGAAGATGAAACTCAGCGCGAGCATGCAAAAAAGCAGCGCACTGGTCCCGGCGAAGAAGGTGGTCAGGCGGGTCCAACCGCCTTCGCCACCACCGTCGTGGTCATGATCGTGGCCGCCTTTACCGCCCGCCGCGATCTGCTCCTTGGTCATCTCTGTGCCGTCCTCATTGTGAGGATGGCCGTGGGCGGCGTCGAGCGCCTCACGCAGGGAGACGCTGCCCGCTCCGGCAAAGCTCAAGGCATACGCTCCCTTGGTCACCACCTGGTCTCCGGGAAGGAGGCCACTGAGAATCTCCACACGCTCATCGTTCTGGGCGCCGATCTGCACCGGTGTTTTTACAAAGGCATGCTTCAACTCGTAGTCCGCGATGAAGACATACCTTTCCCCGGCATCACCCTGGAGGGCAGAGCGGGGGATGGAGAGAACGGCGTCGCGTTTGCTGGTGACAATGCTGAACTCCGCCCGCATGCCGGGACGCAGCAATTTGTCTGGATTGGGCACGTGAAAGGCCGCTTCCACCGTGCCAGCAGTCTCATCTGCATAGGCACCAAGGTGGTTGAGCTGGGCCTCAAACACCTTGTCAGGGTAGGCGGCAATGCGGATGCGCGCGTGTTGCTCCTTGGCAAGCCTGCCAGCCAGATGCTCAGGTACGCGGGCAGCCGCTTCCACCTGGGAAAGGTCCACAATCTCGATGAGGGACTGGTCCGGGCTGATGGGCTGGCCCTGAGCGATGTCCACCTTGGCAATGGTACCAGCAATGGGTGACTCCAGCCGCACTGTGGGCGGGGGATCGCCCGGTTGACGGCTCTCCACCCACATCAGTTCCTCGCCCTCGTCCACTTCCTGGTCTGGCAGGGCCAGCACAGAGAAGGCGCGACCGGGGATGCGGCTGCTCACCACGGCTTTCTTGCCAGGCAGCACCTCGATGCCGCCGAGGGCGAAGATGGTTTCCTCGAATTCTGTTTCCTCGGTCTCCGCAAGTTCCAGGCCCAGGTTTTTGATCCGGGTCTCGTCAAGAATGATGGTGCTGTCCTTGCGGTTGCCGCCTCCTTCTGCGGCGTGAGCAGGAAGGGCGTGCAGCAGCATCAGGCAGACCGCAAGCAGAAGCAGGCGCAATCCGCGCCAGGCGGAGGTGAAAATAGATGGGGTCATGTAACGAAAAGTATGAAAAGGGGGAGCGAGGAAATTATTTGCTGCTGCCACTGCTGCGCAGGGCAGGCTGGGTGGCGGTGGCGGCCTCATGCCGTGCCCGGGCGAGGTGGTAGCTCTGGAGTGCATCCAGTGCAGCCGTCTCGGCGTGCAGCTTCTGTTCTCTGGATCGCAACAACGCCATGGCGTCCGCTTCCCCGACACTGTAGGCCTTCTCGATGGTCTGGGAGTGTCGCTCGATCGTGGGGAGGAGTTTGGTCTTGGTCTCGCTATAGAGGCGGGCGCTGGCGGCCATCTCCGCGCGGGCGGCGGCGGCTTCACTCTGGATGCGGGACTCGAGCGCCTTGGTCTCAAGGACGGCCCGCTGTTGGGCGGCCTCTTTCTCGGCGATCAATCCTTTCTGCTTGTTCCAGAGGGGGAGAGGTAGGCTGATGCGGAAGCCGACGAAGCTGTCGCCTCGGATGCCTTCAGGAGCGTCCTCGCTCTTCTCATGCTCGACGGTCAGACCCACGCCGATGTCTTCCCATCGGGATGACTTGGCGAGATCCACCTCACTCTGCGCGACGGATTGAGCGATCCGGGAGGAGTTCAGATCGGGACGACCCTGCACGTCGATGCCCTTGGCCCCATTGCTGATGGCCGGGAGCGATCCGGTGAGCGTCAGGCCATTCGTCGCACTCACGCCCAGCAAGGGCTTGAGCTCATTCACAAGGACTGCTTTTTGTCCGGTGATCTGCTGCAACTCCAGCAGACGGTTTTGGTTGTCGATCGCCAGTTGGGCGGCATCGCTGGCGGCAATTTCTCCCGCTTGCGTGCGTTTCTCGACCACCTCGACGAGCGAGTTGGAGACCTTCAATTGGGCTTCCACGAGGGCCAGTTTTTGGTCGGCCACGAGGAGTTTGATCGCTGCGGCATTGACCTCGGCGATGAGCTTGCGCTCTTCGTTGCGGACTTCCGCCTCGGCCTGCGCCAGTTGCTGGCGGCTCAGGGTCTTCTCCTGGCTGAGCCGGGCAGTGAGGGGGAACTTCTGGTTGAAGGCGACCCCGACATTTCGTTCTGAGCTCCGCGGGTTCTTGTTGTTGTCGAACTCCAGCTCGGGGTTGGAGAGGCGGCCGGCCTGATGGAGGCGGCCCTGCGCCTCCACGATGCGCATGCGGGCGGCAGCGATGTCAGGATTGTGTTTCAGCGCGTAGGAAGGCGCGCCGTTGATTGAGATCTGGACGTCGCCCCTTAGCAGGGCGGGGCACAGCAGGAGGCTGGAAAAAAGCAGGGAAGTGAAATAGGAACGTGGTTGCATGACGGGTGCATGAAGCAGGTGATGCGCGAGCATGACGAAGCTGCGCAGGTTTTATTGCGTAGAAGGTGGTATGATCACCACCACGTTCCGGCTCAAACGAGCAGGACGACGCACTCCTTGACCTGGAGTGCCGCCGGGGGGCTCTCCGCCAGATGATGCGGCGGACGAGAGTCGATTTGATCTTCTGCAATCAAAAGAGGAATGACTGGCCGCGCAAAGTCGGGCAGGTCGAAAAGCATCACAGGTGCGGGGGCCTGAATGGTAACCGTGGCAGACGTCTTGTTCTGCGCCTTGAACTCCTTCTTCAGCGGAGTGTGCGGCTGGGAGTCATGATGGTCGGCATGTTCATGGTGACTGCCTTCTTCATCCGTGGCCACCTGGCTCCCGTGGGCGTGGCAGTGGTCAGAGGCCACTTCCACCGGTTCCCCGGTGCAGACACAGACATAGTGGTGATTGAGGCCCGCCACCTGCGCCCAGCCCACCGCGACGAACGCGAGGAAGAGAATGCAGAAGTTGGTGACGGACTTGTTCACGACGGATAGTTAGCGACAGGGAGCGCCGAATGTCAATTCTTCGCTTCAACCCGTGCTTGCGGTGACGATGAGACGAAGGGTGTGGGGGTTTTGTTCAACGCACTGTGTGGAAACGCAATGAGCAGCGCAGATTGGCAATTCGCTTTGCCGCCGCTTGGCAATCGGAAGGGAGGGGGCAAAGGGCTTGGAGGTTGCCATGAGGCGATGCCTAAATCGGCTCATCTGGCGATCCCGGGTTGGGTGATCCGTCGCGTTGCTCACGTTCGGCGGTTGTGCTTGAGGCACAAACTGCCGCTCCCTTGGACTATCGTCGATTCAGCCCGTGGGGCAGGAACTCACGCTGTCGCTGCCTGCTGAACCTGCTCCAATTCTTCCCAGCGAGCATAGAGACGGGCGACCTCTGCTCGGGCCTTTTCCAGGGCCGCGATCTTGGCGGGAGCCTCAAGCGAGCGGGTGACGAAGAATTCGGGATCGTTCAGGGTGCGGTCCAGCTCCTCGACCTTGCCCTCTGCCTCCATGATGAGGGCTTCCATGCCTTCCAGTTCCTTTTGCTCCTTGTAGGTGAGCTTGCGAGGCTTCGCGGCAGCGGACGCAGTGGGTTTGCGGGCAGCCTTGCCCGGCTCTGCCCAGGAGGGACGTGCGAGCAGGTCGCGTTCCTTTTTCTTCTCCAGATAGTAGGAGTAGTTCCCTGGCTGGACAAACACACCGCCGTTTTCAAAGGCGACGATCTGGTCGCACACGCGGTCGAGGAAATAGCGGTCGTGGCTCACCACAAGCACACTGCCTTCGAAGTCCACGAGGGCCTCCTCAAGCATGCGCAGGCTGGGCAGGTCGAGGTCGTTGGTGGGTTCATCCAGCACGACGATGTTGCCACCCCGCTTCAGCACCTTGGCCAGCATGAGCCGGGCGCGTTCACCGCCGGACATGAGGTCGATGCGCTCGCGGAGCCGGTCGTCATTGAACAGGAAGCGGCGCAGGTAGGTGCGCACCCCCATCTTCTGGCCACCGAAGGAGACGGTCTCATCCATGTCTGCAATTTCCTCGATGACAGTCTTGCTGCCGTCGAGCTGCATGCGGTTCTGGTCAATATAGTTGAAGCTGACTTTCTTGCCGATGGTGACGGAGCCCTCATCCGGCTGGCGTTCACCGAGACACAGGCGCAGTAGCGTGGTTTTGCCCACCCCGTTGCGGCCCACCACGCCGGTGCACTGGCCGGGTTTCAGGGACATGGTCAGGTGACGGAAGAGCCAGCGGGCTTCGTCTCCCTCGCCCACGCGGGCGGAAGCGTTGAGCAGGTCCACTCCGATGTTCCCCATCTCCGGGGCCGGGGGGATGAGCACATCCATCTCGCGCTCCTCCACCGGCGCGTCCTGCCCGGCGATGGAGTAGTACTGGTCCATGCGATGGCGGGACTTGGTGCCGCGGGCTTTGACCCCGGAGCGCACCCATGCCAGCTCCACCTTGAGGAAGCGCTGGCGCCGCCGCTCGGTCTGCTCGGAGATCTCCTGCCGCAGAGCCTTGGACTCCAGATAGGCAGTGTAGTTTCCCGGATGCGAATAGGCCTTGCCGTCAAAAATCTCGATGATGCGGGTGGCGATGACGTCGAGGAAATAACGGTCGTGCGTGACGAAGATGACGGCTCCTGCGAAGGTGCGCAGGTAGTCTTCCAGCCAGCGGATGGACTCGGCATCCAGGTGGTTGGTGGGCTCGTCCAGCAGCAGGAGATCCGGCTGTGTGACGAGCGCCCGGCAAAGGGCCACACGACGCTTCTCTCCACCGGAAAGGGGGCCGACTGGTGCATCCAGGGGAGGAACATCCAGAGCGGTGGCATCGGCCTTGATGCGGGCTTCCAGATTCCAGCCATCGGCGGCCTCAATGAGATGGTGCAATTCCGCGAGTTCCGCCTCGCTGCCCTCGCCGGCTTCATAGCGCTGGAGCCAGCCCATCAGATCGGCGACGCCGGACTCGATGTTCTCCCGGACGGTCTTGGTGCCGTCGAGCACGAACTCCTGGGGGAGGTAGCCCACGCGCAGACCACGTCGGCGGGAGATGATCCCACTGTCGGCCTGGTGCTCCTCCGCCAGAATCTTGAGCAGGCTCGTTTTGCCGCAACCATTGCGGCCCACGAGGCCCACTTTCTCTCCCGGGGCCACAGCCAAGGTCACGCCCTCCAGCAGGTGTTGCTGTCCGTAGGACAGGAACAGGTCGGTGGCGGAGATCAGGGCAGGGACGACGGCGCTCATGGGGCGGGCAATAGACCCCGCTCCGGGGCGGGTGTCCAGTGCGGACAGGATGTCACTCAATGTCTCTTGAAAGGATCGGGTGTCCGTGGCCCGTTTTGCTCGCTATGACGTTGACGTTGAATCGCCTGCTTCCACTCCTGGCCGCCAGTCTGGCGTTGCCCCTCTCCGCCACCGAGATTGTCGGCCACCGCGGAGCCTCCCACGACGCCCCTGAAAACTCCCTTTCTGCCATGAAAGAGGCCTGGAAGCAGGGGGCCGATGGCGCGGAACTGGATCTCTGGCTTTCCAAAGACGGGCGACTGGTGGTGATGCATGACGGCACCACCAAACGAATTGGCGGAGTGGACAAGAAGATCGTCGACCAGACCTGGGAGGAGCTTCAGAAGCTGGATGTGGGCAGTTGGAAGGATCCCAAATTTACGGGGGAGAGAATCCCCACTCTGGAGTCCATTTTTGACGCGACCCCGGCAGGGAAGAAGATGGTGCTGGAGATCAAATGCGGACCCGAGATCCTGCCGGAACTGGCAAAGGTGATCAAGACCTCCCCGCTGTACCCCAAGCAACTGGTGATCATCTCCTTCAACTACGAGGTCATGAAGCAGTCCAAGCCCCTCTTCCCCGAGGTGGAGCACTATCTGCTGGCCGGCTACAAGAAGGACAAGGAGACCGGCAAACTGCCTGAGCTGTCTGAGTTCGTGGAAAAAGCCAAGGCTGCCAAGCTGGATGGTCTGGACCTCAACCATGGCTGGCCGATTGATGCGGCCTTTGTGAAAGGCTTGAAGGATCAGGGGCTGAAGCTCATCACCTGGACGGTGGATGATCCCGAAATCGCCAAGCGGCACGTGAAGGCCGGGGTGGATGCGATCACAACGGACCGCCCGGCGTATCTGCGGGAGAATGCGCTGGGGAAGTAGGCGACTCTCGAGACAGGATTGACAAGATTTAGCACAGATTAACAAGATGGTGAAAAGGGGATGGGTCTCGGGCCTGTCCCCTCTTATAGTTTTTGGGGGTGGGGGAAGATGGACTGAGCCGCGTTTACGCGGCTCAGTTAGTTCTTAGACAGAGAGCATAAACCCCCAAACAAAAAGCCCGCTGGAATGATCCAGCGGGCTTTTGTATTTGAAATCGGGATGCGAGGCGGGCTCTACGCGGCAGCCATGGTGCCGGAGGGCTGCTTGGGCTGAACGTCTGGGACGGAGGGGCCGCGGGCTTGGGCGAAGTGGGTCTTGGCGCGCAGCATCAGAGTGCCGAGGACGAGATCCGCCAGGGGGAACACCACGTTGAAATTCTTGTGCATGTAGCGGTGGTGCAGCAGGTGGTGGCCGTTCAAGCGCTGGAAGATCCAGGGCTTCTCCACGCGGCGGTTCTTCGGGAGGTGCATGCACCAGTGAAGGTACTCGTAGATGCCGTAGTAGGCACCTGCGGCGAGCACGCCGCCCAAGGCCAGCGGCCAGATGCCAAACACCAAGGCACTGAGAGTGGTGGGCAGGGAGCAAAGCAGGATCAGAACTGGGCCGTTCCACCATTCCATGGGGATCTTCTCCTTGTCCTTCTCATTTACCAGATGGTAGGTGTGGTCTGCCTTGAAAATGTGGTGATGGACGACCGCGTGGGCCTCGAAGGCGTAGCGGAACTTTCCAACCGGGCGGTGCATCACGTACTTGTGCAAGTACCATTCAAAAAACGAGGCAAAGGCGAAATTGGCGACAAAGCCGGCAAGGCACCAGAGAAGGATTTCGATCATAGGGAGGGGATGGGCGCCCCGGAGGGCTGGAGCCGGAGAGCCTCCATCCTCGCGTCAAATCCTCAAGCGGGATTTTGCAAATTTCTTGCGAATGTGACGGAGGGTGGGGGAGTCCGGCAACTCCCGATGTCGCGATTGCTCTTTCTTGGCCTCCCGCGAATGTCTCCTGATGTGGCCACCGAAGCGGTCACCCTGCAACCCAGCGTGTTTGGCGCCGAAGAGTTTGACGGGCTTGCCACCGATTGAACACGAAGGGCTTCAGATTTCGCCTTTTGGCATGGCATGCGCGCAAACAGCCGCGGTCCGCGATTCAGCAGCAACTCATCCACCAAACAGTAATCCATGAAGCTCAACACCAGCATCGGCACCCTCCTTCTCGCCATCTATCTCATTCTCATTGGCGTCAGTGCCCTGTTTGGCCTGAGGCTGGGACAGGCGGAAATTGTGAAGCCCATTCTGGCACTGATTGCCGGAGTGTTGTTGCTGGTTGGGAGGTAGGGTTCTGAGGCTGGGGAGGGATGGCTTGAGCGCGCGTCCCCGCGGCAACTGAGCCGACGGGTGATGGGTTCTCTGTGGGGCACTGTTGGTTATTTCATATGCCGCCCTTCTCCAACGCTGCGAACACAAAAAAGAGCCGCCTTCTCAGGCGGCTCTTGATGCATTAAAACTAAGGCAGTGCAGTTCCCGGGGAACTTTCCTCACTTCTTGAACGGACTGGCCACGAGCTTCTTGAAGGAGTCGGTGGCGGCGGCGGTGGCGGCTTTCGGGCCGGTCAGCTTGATGAAGACGGGAGCGTCTTTGCCCACCAGGATCGCGCCCAGCATGGTGTAGTCCGCACGGGGAGTTTTGGTGCCACCGAAGGGAGGGCCGTCGAGGTAGGTGCCGTGGATGGTCACGAGCGTCACCTTGGTGCCGCTGTAGTCCAGGTCTTCCTTCTTCACCTCAGGCGTGCCTTCGAACTGACCGATCCAGCGCTTTACATTGGCGTCCACATCACCGCCCTGGCCAGTGCCGAAGTGATAAAACTTGGCCTCAAGCGGAGTGCCGCCTTCCACGGGATGGGAGAGTACGGCCTTGGTCATCATGCCGGTGTTCTGGGCCTCAGTCCACGGGGCGGCGACGGCAAAGCTGAAGTCACCGACGGCGACGGTCTTGTCTTCCGCCTGAACAGAGGCAGTGACGGCGGTGAAGAGGAGGGCGGCAGCGGCGAAGAGTGCGGTTTTCATAGGGTGATGACGGAGCTTCTTTAACGGAGCAAAGGGGATGTTCGCAGGGGTTTTCCTGCCACTGGGCAGAAAAAAGGACAAGGGCGGAAGCAGAAACTGCTGCTGACCCTTGTCCTGTACGGAGATCGGAGTGGCTTATTTCTCGACCTTCATGTTGCCCTGCATGAGCATCCAGTGGCCAGGGAAGGTGCAAAGGTAGGGGTAGTCGCCAGCCTCGGCGGGGGCGGTGAACTCAAGGGACTCGGTCTGGCCGGGCTGAATGAGCTTCGTGTGGAAAAGGATGTCCGTGGACTCGGGGATGTAGTTCTTGGTCATCGCCTGGGGGTCGCTCAGCATGCCGTTGGCAAGGGCACCCACCTTCATCAGGGTGCCGGGCTTCACCACGAGGAAGTTGTGCGGCTGGGGCACAGCGCTCTTGTTCTCAAAGGTCACCTTCACCTTCTGGCCGGCTTTCACCGTGAAGGTCTTGGTGTCGTACATGAGGGGGTTGGCGTTGTCCGGCTTGATGGTGACGGAAACATCCTGGGCGCGGGCCACAGTGGAGAGCAGCGTCAGTGCGCAGGCGGCGGTAAGCAGAGTACGGATCATTATTTCGGCAATGGTGGGTGTTGGTCGCCCTTTCCCGCGGCAGGCACGGCAAAGGGGAGACAACAAACGGACTCACTGGGAGGGCTTTTGCAAACGAAAAGGCGGGAGAGCTCTCTCAAAAATTTGCCGCGTTCGAAACAATTTGCCCCTGTCGGTGCGGCATGGTGCCTGCTGAGATTCTTTTGCAGCAGGACCGGGAAGCACGAAAGTTTTCGGTCCCGGCAGGCGTATCTTGAAGAGAACCAACCCTTTCAAATCCCCCTTAACTCAGCAACCATGTCCACATCTGCATCACAAGTTTCCCGCCGGGCGTTTCTTCGCAGCGCCAGCACGCTGCTGGCTTTGCCTGCTTTGGAATCTTTCGGATTCAGGGCATTCGCGGCGGAGAAGGCCCCTGAGGCGATCTCACGGATGGCGTTCCTCTACATTCCCAACGGGGTGAACGTGCACAAGTGGAACGTGAAAGGCGAGGGTGCAGGGTACGAGCTTTCCCCGACGCTGCAGCCGTTGGCGGGCCTGCGGAATGATTTTTCGGTCATTTCCAATCTTGCCCACGACAAGGCGGAATCCAACGGGGACGGTGCTGGCGACCACGCCCGGGCCACGGCCACCTTCCTGACCGGCTGCCAGGCGAAGAAGACCGCTGGCAACGACATCCGCATCGGCCAGAGCGTGGACCAGATCGCTGCCACCCAGCTGGGGCACCTCACTCGTCTCTCCTCATTGGAGTTGAGCACGGACGGCGACCGTAGCTCTGGCAAGTGCGACTCCGGGTACAGCTGCGCCTACCAGTTCAACCTTTCCTGGAAGACGGAGTCCATGCCGATGGCTCCAGAGATGGACCCGCGCCTGGTGTTCGAGCGTCTCTTCGGTACCATTGCCGCTGGTGGGAACTCCGCAGAGGCCCAGCGCCGCATGAAGTACCAGAAGAGCATTCTGGACTTCGTCATGGCCGACGCCAAGAGCCTGCAAAAGCGTCTTTCCGGAAACGACAATCGCAAGCTGGATGAGTACTTCTCCTCCGTGCGTGACATCGAACAGCGCATCCAGAAGTCAGAGACCATGAAGGTCGAGTTGCCTTCCGGGGTGCAGGTGCCGGCTGGAGTGCCCTCCACGACGCAGGAGCACATCCGCCTCATGTTTGATCTCCTGCTGCTGGCCTTCCAGACGGACTCCACCCGCATCGCCACCTTCCTGATGGCGCATGACGGCAGCAACCGCAGCTTCCCTGAGATCGGCGTGCCGGACTCTCACCACAACATTTCCCACCACCAGAACAACCCGGAGAAGCTGGAGAAGATCGCGAAGATTGACCAGTTCTATGTGCAGCAGTTTGCCTACTTCCTGGAGCGCATGAAGGCCTCCAAGGAAGGGGACAAGTCCCTGCTCGACACTTCCATGATTGTGTACGGTGGCGGCATCAGCGATGGCAACGCGCACGACCATGACCGTCTGCCCGTGCTGGTGGCCGGTCGCGCGAATGGTACGCTCAATCCTGGACGTCACATTGCCCTGAAGGACAAGGTGCCAATGACCAACCTCTACCTTTCCATGCTGGATCGCATGGGCGTCAACGCCGAGCGCGTGGGCGACAGCACAGGTGTGCTGCAGGGGATTTGAGGAGTGGGCCAGGCCAATTCGAATCACCAAGAAGGAGCCTCTGCGGAGGCTCCTTTTTTATGCCGGCGTATCTGTGTTTGTTTTGGGGTGTATTGTTATTTCCTTGATTCAAACGCCATGCGCACCGCCAGTCCGGCCAGAACGGTGCCCATGAACCACCTCTGAAATCGGGCCCAGAGGGGACGGCGGGACAAGTGGACTGCAACGGCCCCTGCCGTGAAGACGATGAGCGTGTTCACGGTGACGCTGACGATGATTTGAGCGGTGCCAAGTGCCAGAGCCTGTGTGAGCACGCTGCCGCGTTGCACCTCGATAAACTGCGGGAGGAGGGAAAGGTACATCACTGCGATTTTGGGATTGAGCAGGTTTGTGATGAAGCCCATGGTGATCAACTTCGCCGGGCCCTGCTTTGGCAGATTCTGCACTTCAAACACGGATCGTGCACCAGGTCTCACCGCCTGCCAGGCGAGATAGAGAAGATACATGGCCCCGCCAAAGCGCAGTGTGTCGTAGGCGTAAGGGACAGCCATGACCAGGGACGTGATGCCCAATGCAGCGCACAGCATGTAGAACAGAAATCCCAGCGCCACGCCTATGAGTGAGATTAATCCTGCTGGCTGCCCCTGGCAGATCGTACGCGAGACCAGATAGATCATGTTGGGCCCCGGTGTCAGCACCATGCCCAAGGCGACGAGACTGAACGCGATCAAGCTGGATGTGGCAGGCATCAGAGGGGAGTGTGGCTGCAAAGATGAGAGTTGTCTATGAAGTGCGTGGGCTAGTGGCATGCATCCCGCGCCAAGTTCGTGGGGTGCCTAAGTCTGTCGAAACTTGGCGACATCGGCGGGGAGGCGAAGCTTGCAGACGCTTTAGCGAGTGCCTGCCAAAGAACCTGGGGAGCGCACGCATCTTGCGTGCTGTTTCCGGCATCTTGCCGGGAACGTCAGCCAGCGGGTGGCCTCGCGAGGTGCAACCCAACATTCGTGCAATATCGCAACCCAACATTCGTGCAATATCGCATTCGAGCGACGTGGAGGTGTTGATGGCAGTGGGGAGAAAGCAGATGCTGCTGGCCTTCCCACCTGATCATCTTCCGCGGTGGTACCCAACGTTGACTCGCTTAGGGCTCGTCCAACGTTGGGCTGTGTTAGAGATCCCGCTAGGGATCAGCTTCGGACTGTGGTGGCCGCCAAGGAACCGGTGCCATCCACTCGCTCAGTCGAAGTTCTTCCTCGAAGAGGATGGGGCGACAAGCCCAACGTTGACGAGCTTTCAGCGAGTCTACGTTGGGTACGGGTGTTGGAGGTTTTTACTCCGAAGGAGTTGTGGCGGTCGGAGTGCCTTTCGCATCCAGGTTCCTTGGCAGGCACTAGCTTCTCCGTCTGCGATAGCTGAATCGTAGGGTGCGGCCGCGTGCTTAAGGGGAACTCCATAACCGCGAGGGGAACCCGTATCGAATGCCCTTGGGTGTGTAGAAGTTTTCCTCCTGCTCACGCATACGCCACCCATCCACGGAAGGTGAACCCCGTATAAAACAGGCTGACACCTGTGAAACCTGCCTCGCGCAGCAGCGCTTCTTCTTCTGCCGGGTCCAGAATGTCGAGTTTGGCCTGGATGGCTGGCACCGCCTTCTCGGCCATGGCGGGCTCAACTCCGGAGGCCACGGCAAAGGAGACATAGCGTGAAAACCAAAGCGAGCGTTCTGGCTCAGCTTGCGGAAAGCTGAGATGGGCCACGACGAATGGCGCGCCGCTTTTGAGCCGCTGGTGCACCTGCCGCAGGGTTGCGAGCCGTTCCTCCCGTGGCACAAAATGAAGCGTGAGCAGGCAGGACGCGGAATCAAAAGGGCCCGCGGGAGCTGTATCGATGTAGCCTTGGTGAAGTCGGACTCGTGTCCCCAGAGTTCCCAAGGTATCGCTGGCCAGCTTCAACATCTCTGCGGAAGGATCGACGCCGTCGAACTCCCAACCGGGATGCGCGGTGGCGAACTCCTTGAGCTCCAGTCCGCCGCCCGCCCCAAGCACCAGAACCCGTCCGGTGGCGGGGGTGCGCTCCGCAAGCAGCAGAGCGGTCATGCGTTGCAGACTGGCAAATCCCGGGACCAGACGGGGAGGTTTGGCGGCATAGTCTGCTACGGCTTTGGGGTCGGAAAAGGGGCTTTCAGGGTGGTTCATGGTGGAGTGACTGCCGCTAGGTACGTCTCTCCCCAGACTGGCTGATGCGGTGCCAAATCGTGAATTCTGCACCCAAGACCGTGTTTTCCAGCAGAAATAGCGCCTTACCCCGCGGTTGGAGCCTTGACTCTACGGAGATTTTTGCACAATTTCTTCCCATGGCGAAAAAAGCAGCAACCATCAAAGATCGTTTCTCCAAAACTCAGATTCTGGAGCAAATCACGCAGGACACGGAACTCAGCCGCAAGCAAGTCTCCGCCGTCTTGGACAGCCTCACGGAGATTATCAGCTCCCACCTGAAGAAAAACTCCGTCGGTGAGTTCGTTCTTCCCGGCCTCTTGCAGATCAAAACCGTCCGCAAGCCGGCGGTCAAGGCTCGCAAGGGAATCAACCCGTTCACCAAGGAGCCGACCGTCTTCAAGGCCAAGCCTGCCTCCACCGTGGTGAAGGTTCGCCCCTTGAAGAAGCTGAAGGACATGGTCGCCTAGACCCCGGCTCCTCCGCACTGAAAGTAGCATTCTTGGCCAGCCTCGACGCACTAGCGTCAGGCTGGCCAACTTGTTTTCGTCAGGGTTTCGATTTCCCATAGGCAAATCCTGCACTGGCAAATCCGACGTAAACCTGGCCGAAGTTGTCTTTGTCTCCGTCAATCGCATCGATGGAGTCGAAGATGCCCAATGGATACTCGGCGATCCGGTCCCAGCTCGCGCCCTTGTCTGTGGAGCGATGGATGCCGTGGACTCCTGAAACCGTGCCGACGAGGAAGAGAGTGGGGTAGCCACCAGGCTGGGCGGGTTTTCCAAGGCCGATGTTGTGCGCGGCATTCACGCCAGCAATCTCCTGCCAGGTGACGCCTCCATCACTGGAGTGCAGCAACCCTGTGCCGGGGCCGGAGGCAAACCAGAGATCTCCGGCAAGGCCGGGAGTGGACTTCAGGATTGCGTTCCAGCGATTGGCCATGGGGTTGCCCACCTTGGCAAAATGTCCGCCGCCATCGCTGGAGCGGAAAAGGCCCTCCTGCGGGGTGTAGAAGTAGAAGGTGTCTGGCGCCACCCGGTCGGCACAGAGCGGCTTCAAGGATGTGTAGGGGGCATGAAGTCCCGTCTCGCGTGGGCCGCCAAAATCTGAAGGCTGCCAGGTGGTGCCGCGATCCCTGGTAAAGTAGGGGAGCTTGCCCGCCGTGGGGCACCAGACGATGTTGTCTGTTTGATTCGCGGATACCGCAATGACTCCGTAGTCGAGTTCCTTCGGCACCGTGGCTTTTTCCACGGCGGGGAATCGGGTCCAGGTCCTGCCGCCATCCGTCGAGAAGCCGCTAGACTTGGCATTCGGCACGAAGTCGAGATGACTGCGGAAGACGGAGACGAGGAACTTGGGATCGGCCGGGCACCAGTCGAGAGACCACGCGGACATGAAGGTGGGCTGGGATCGTTGGGCATCATACGCATCCACATTCCCGAAGTGGAAGACTCCGGTGTCCCACATGGCGGCCACCGGCTTCCCACCGGGAGGTGAGATGACGTCATTGCCACAGACTTCTTCAATGCCTTCACTCGCGGCTTGCCAGGGGACCTGGGCAGGAGACAGGTCGCGAGTCCACCAGACGCCAAAACCTTCCGCATACCAGACCTTCCCTTGCTCATGAGGATCAAAGGCCAGCTCACCGGTACTGAGGAAATAATTCGTCTGCGTGCCCAGCCATCCGATGTTCGGGCTGTTCAGGGCGAAGTGGTGCAGGCTCCACGTTGCGCCCTGGTCATGGGAGACAAAGGTCTTGCCACCATGGATCATGGCGACGACGTGAGTGGCATCGAAAGGATCCACTGCGATGGCCCAGTAGGACTGTTTTTTCCCACCTTCCTGGCCAGGAGGGGTGAGCTCCGTCCACTTGCCTTCTGGGCTGCACTTCCAGACGCCACCGGTGGCCCCTTTTTCATGATCATACACGACGTAGTAGGTGCCATCCGGTCCCACCGTGGCATCGCGGGGCTTGCCACCATCACCGAAACCGGAATCAGAGATCTTGCGCCAGGTCTTGCCCGTATCGATGGTCTTGAAGATGCCGCCTTCTTCCACGCTGGCGTAGATCACGTTTGTCTTTGAAGTGCCATCGGGCCCCTTGGTGGTGCCTCCTGTCGGGTCGAAGACGATGGTGGACACCCCGTGGGGCGCTTTGCCCGGTGGGATTGCATCCACCTTGAGCCATTTGTTTCCTCCGTTCTCCGTCGTCCACAATCCGTCGGCAATCGATCCAAAGTACACGACCTGACTGTTGGTCGGATCCACGGCAAGCCGTTCGCCATCCTGTCGGCCTTCACCGTTCGCCTCGACTTTCACGCCGGTGGCTTTGAACTGGGTGGCGGTCCAGGCCTCGCCGCGATTCTCGCTGCGAAAGACCTGTCCCACCGTCAGCGCATAGGGCTGACTGCCCAGCACCATGTAAGCGACATTGGCGTCGCCCGGCGCACCGACGATGCTGTCCACCCCGAGATAGCGACCATAACCCACAGAGTCTGGGGGAAGGCTGGAAGAGGTGACGACCTGTTTCCAGACAGCTTTGGCGGCATCCCATCGATAGGCCCCTGATACATCAGTGCGAGCATAGATCAGGCCCTTCTCCGCGGGGCTGGCACTCAGACCAACCACCCAGCCGCCCCCGCCAATCTTCATGGGGTTCCACTCATAACTTTCTCTCAGATCAGCGGCCCTTCCTTGAGACAGCAGGAGCAGCAGAGTTGTGGACAGGCTGGCGAGTCGCGGAGCAGAAATCATGGTATGTGGAAGTGGGGAACACTCTTCGCCAGATATAGTGCGGCGCGCAGGCGGGTCGCAAGAACCAATGATGCGATGGAGACAATCTCCAAAGGACCCACGTTCTCTGGGATGACTTGTGCATTCCTGAAACCAAAGCCAAAGACCAGCTGGGCGACGTTCAGTGGGGCAGGGTGTCTGCTGCCAAAACTCTTCCAACTAAAATGGGAAGAAAGTGGCTCGGGACGGAATCGAACCGCCGACACGAGGATTTTCAATCCTCTGCTCTACCGACTGAGCTACCGAGCCTTTCGTTTGAGGGACTGCTAGTATGCCGAGCACTCGAAATCGTGCAACTGGAAAGTGCTGTTTCTTGCGCTTGATCCTCATTTTTTTCTTCGCTAGCCTTTGAGGATGATGGGCATTGACCGACGGAGCTGGATGACGGGCATATGGTCAGCAGTATGGCTGCTGATTTGCCTGACGGGAGGTCTGCGGGCGGTGGAGGTGACCCAGGGACCGGACGCGGTGGTGGCAGCCTCAGGAACGCAAGTGACGCTGAGCTGGCGGACAGACGCTGAATGTGGCACCCGCGTCCGTTACGGACTGGCACCGGACAAACTGGAGTGGAAAGCGGGGGATGGGGTGGCCGTGCAGCACTCGGTGGCTTTGGAGGGCCTGACTCCCGGCACCACCTACTACTACACGGTAGGCACTGCCAAGGTCCGGCTCAAGTCCGGGCAGTTCACCTTGCCGGTGAAAGAGGCGACCCCTGAGGGGCCTGTCCTCAAGAAGAAGCCCCCAGCCGAATCCCCGGCAGCCCCACGGGCTCCACCGGCCAAGGTGACATGGGGGTACCTGCCCAGTCTGCGGGATCACTTTGAGCGGCATGGTCCCGACTTCGGTGCGAAGAGTGAGGAGGACTATGCGCGGCAGGCGTGGGAATTCCTCCAGCATGCCATGGCCGAGGGGTTGCCAGCGAAGCAGGATTCGTCGGACGGGACATTGCGCGTTTACGATCCTGCCAGCGGGGCATTCGCCGCCTACAATCGCGACGGTACCACGAAGACTTACTTCAAACCCGGCAGCTCCGGGTACTGGGACCGGCAGCCTGGCCGCCCGGTACGACTGAGAAAACCCTGACCCTCCCAATCTCTTCGATCTCCCATGAACACCTGTCCTGTATGCGGCTATCCGGCCTTGCGTGAGCCTCCTCGTGCCCCTTCCAGCGGCGGTTCTTATGAAATATGTCCCAGCTGTGGTTTCCAGTTTGGAGTGGATGATGATGACAAGGGCATCACCTATGAAGACGCCAGAAAACGATGGGTGACGGCGGGACATCGGTGGCACAGCCGCGGGGTGCCGACTCCATTGGGGTGGGATGCTGTGGCACAATTGCAAAAGCTCGTCGAGGCTGGTGATTCTGATGCGAGGCAGAAAGCACCCCATCCCCCGCGGTGATGGAAGAGGGTGACGCTGGTCGATTGCCAACTGCCTATTGGACGTTGGTGTTGAGCGAACAAAGCGTTTCGATATTCAGCTTTCTCAGAAGGCAGGGTGGACATTGTCTATTGGTATGGAGAAAATTGTTCTATCACTATTGGTAAGTGTGTCGGTGGTGGGAGGTCTCCTGGCTGAGGACATTCTGCCGGGCAAGACGGGCGCGGGGTTGGTGCAAGAGCTCCGTTCCGGCTATCAGCCAACACGTTCCCTAAGATCGTGGAGCGCGGAAACAGTGGCGCGAGAAGCATCTCGAGACACGATCCGACCACTGCTGATCTGGACGGATGTCTCCATCCGTGCGGATGACGATTGATGCGACGTTACATTCGAAAGTGGCCAATCCGTTACCTGTATAAACAGGGGATGGATTGGCCATTTTATTTCGACTGGCGCGAGGTCATGGCTAGCGGTCGGAGTTGATGGCCTGATCCTGCCCGTCATCATCGTTTCGCGTGGAGAAGCTGTTTTTCGCGAAGGATTTTGGAGGGGGTGACGTGTCTCGGAATGAAGTCGCCACCACAATCATCCGCGCGGCTGCCACTTATCAGCAAACTCACCTATGATTCACCTCATTGCGCGCTCCCTATTGATTGGCATCTACTATGCCGGTGCGAGCGTGCGCGGTCTCGCAGCCAGTGAAGGCACTAGCGAAAAGTCTATTGAGTCCCGCTTGACCCGCGCGCGCCCGCCTGCGAGATGAACTCCTGCGTCACCTGCGATGATGAAACCGTCCCATCCGATCTATTGCTCGACGCAGCCTTGCCGTCCGCTGCTTTCGCCGCCTCCCTGGCCGCAACACGTCAGGCGGCCCGTCGTCGAAGTCAACGGCGACTTGTGCGCGCCAGTGTCATACCGATGGCGCTGATTGCGTTGCTGTGGTGGTAATTGGCTCCATCCTCATCTCCACCGCCACCTGCCCACGCTGTGATGCAAAGAGCAAAGAACGATACCGTGGTCCAGCCTGCCTTCGTCGGGGTCGTATCCCAGCCCTCAGTCTCAACGGTCCAAACTCAACCACAACCCTATCTTGTCGTCCAGACAACCCGCAAGGTCGATCATGTGGTCACTACCGTCGTTACACCTCGCATTACCACGGAAGAACTTTTCGCTCTGGCTGGCCCTCGTCCCATGGCTTTGCAGTATTTGCCCAATGGGGAGGCCCGCTGGCTACCCATCCCCGCATCGCCGTGATCGTTGCCTGCGGGCTTTACTTTGGTGGTGCGGAAACTTCTGTAAAAAACTAGGAGACGAATAGAAATCCCGGGTAAACTGTACCTTCCGTCGGATGGAGATTTCTCCCTCACGTGCCTGTAGCTCAGCGGTTAGAGCAGGGGACTCATAATCCCTTGGTCCAGGGTTCGAATCCCTGCGGGCGCACTGAACTTTTCCAGGATTGAAGGGGCCAGAAGCTGCCTCTCCACCGCTTGTGCTCGATTTGAGTCTCCTCGCGCCACGCCATGCCCCGCTATGAATCAAAACACTGTGAAGCTTCCGGCGGTCAAAATATCGACCCTCGCAGACTCCTTGAGCGCCTACGCAGCGGTGCCGGTGGAGGAGTCCCTGGAGGCGCTGAAGGCGCAGCACGGGGTGAATCCAGCTTCGCCGGATCCCGCAGCGGCGGCCCTGGAGTTCTTGAATTCCTCGAACCGAGAGCCTTCCTGAGCCATATCGTTCCCCTGATCCGTGCCGCAGGGGCGGAGCACGAGGTGAGGTTTGACCTGGCAGCAGACCGGGTGGTCAAGTTCACCCTGCATCCGATGGAGGATGTCAACGACTCGGAGATCGAGCTTTATCTGGAGCGGTTGGCGCTCACCAATGAGGTCTTTGGTGATGATTACAGAGTGGCTGGTTGGGTCGAGTTTCCCGGGGAGCAGGGAGTGCGGCTGGTGGTCACGCAGCCATGGTATCGCACCCGCAACGGCGCGGCGGTGCATCCCGATGATCTGCAGATCTGGTCGTACATGACGACGCTGGGCTTTTTGCGGGTGGGAGAGGGGATGTATCACCATCCCGGGCTGCAACTGGCTGTATCGGATGCGGTGGGGAAGAACTTCGTCCTGGACCTTGCAGGTGTTGTGAAGCCGGTGGACCTGCAGGTGATGCGGTCTGATGCCTCCATGCGATCGACTCTGGAGCGCCTCGCCGAAGCGCAACCCGCCGTGAGGGTGATGACTGCAACCGAGATCGAATAAGATGTCCGGTCCGATAGTAGGGGCGGCATTGGCTGAATCTTTTTCGCAACGCCGCACGGGCAGGAGTTGTCTCAAGAACGGATGGGGTGAACAGGCTTGGCCTGTCCGCCATGGGATGCTTGCCACCTGCGACCCGTCTCCGCCTTGTCATGAAGCTGCCATTCTCCGGATTACCGGCGCGGACCGGTCGGAGAGCTGTTTTCCATCCTCTAGCGCTGGTCCTTGTGGCGGGGGGCTTCTTTCTGGTCGGCGGAGGGCGTGCATCTGCGCGTGAGGCCGGGAATCGGCCACCCGTGATCAGCGTCTGGGTGAATGACAAGCAGGTGCCGGTGATTGAGCATTGGGTAGGGGGGCGGCTTAACTGCACCTACGCACCCGTCACCCTCCCAGGTTCTGCAGAGGTGGAGGTGGAAGTCCCTGGTGGAGTGAGGCATTGGACGATGAGCCCTGAGAAATGCGATGTCCCCACGCGGATGGAGCATGGTCGCCTGAAGTTCACCATGCTGACCTCCCGCTATATGGTGGTGACAGTGAACGGGTTGCGACTGTTGCTGTTAGCGGATCCGCCAGAGGACGAGTTGCCAGAGGGCCAAAAAGTGCTGGATGTGACCGCTCCGCCCTACAATCTAGACCGCTCGGGGGCCAAGCATGGGACCGCCGTGCTGCAGAAGGCCTGTGACGATGCGGGAGCCTTGGCTAACGAAGCCGTTGTCATGCTGCCCCCTGGGCTCTACACCACTACGGGGATCCACCTGAGGAGCCGCACCCAGCTCTATCTGGCACCTGGCGCGGTGCTGCAAGGCAGCGACGATGCCGAGAGCTACCCGGACTATCCTACCACTCCCGGCAAGACGGGAACCGCCGCCTTGGTCAAGGTGGACGGGGTGGAGCATGTGCGCATCTTTGGGCGTGGCACGCTGGATGCCCGCGGGTTGGCTCTCGCTGGTGCGGCCAGCAGCCGGGAGGGGCAGAGGCTGCTTGCCAGTTGCGTGGTGGTAGAGCGGTCGCGGTGCGTGACCTTGGAGGGGGTGATTTGCAAGGAAGCTACGGCGGTGGCGCTGCCCGTGACACACTGCCAGGACGTGGCCATGCGGCGGGTGAAGGTGATCAATGACCTGAGCAGTGAGGACCGGGTGGATGGGATCCGGCTCGCTGGCACCCAGCGCGCCTTGGTCGAGGACTGTCTTGTTCACACCACCGAGGATGCCTTTGCTGTGACTTCACCAGAAGATGCGGTGAGTGAGCAGGTCGTGATGCGCCGCCTTATCGCGCTGACCAGTGCGCGGGCGCTCCGCTGTGGGCCTCCGGCCCATTCTGCGCTCCAACGCATTCGTTTTGAGGACGTCGATATCGTTCACTGCCGGGATGCCATGAATGTGATGCACGGGGAGGGCAAGGGAGAGTGGGGAGAGATCGTTTTCAAGGACATCCGCGTGGAGAACTGTGGCAGGAACGGCATCGTGATTCAGCTACTGGATGGAGGGGGCGTAAAAGGGGTGCGGTTTGAGAATGTAAGCTTCAAGCAATTCCGCCCCGGTTTTCTGCGGGGCCTGGGGGCGGACCATTGCATCCAAGGGGTAACTTTCGCCGGGCTGGAAGTCGCTGGATTGCCCGTTGTCACCGCAGAAGGATCGGGGCTGAAAGTGGGGGAATTTGTCGAGGACGTCCGCTTTGATGACTAAGTACCTCTTCGGATAAAAAGGTACTGAGAACCTGTTTGGATAAAAACCTCCGGGTGTGGCAGGTTCAATTAAGGGAATGAGATAGGAGCGGCTTCGCCGAGCCTGAGAACTGCCCCCTCCGGATTGCGGTCCTTTTGAGCCTGGACGGCGTTGCTTATCGGTTGTGAATCTCGATTCACGCCCTCTTCACGCCTTGTCCAGACTCAAAATGCCTCGCAACACACCCAGCGTTTTTATCCAAACAGGTTCTAAGTGGCGAAGATGTCACCCGACCAGTCGGTATGTCCTGGCATGAAGGACCTTTCATACAGGAAAGGTAACAGGCTTGTTCCTTGACTCTTTCGGCGCGCCCACCACCGTTGCCGCCGTGTTCCGGCCGCACCTTCAACCCCCAACGCCTTTACCTGGCCGACGCACATCGCATGGTCATTGATCTTTCCTCACGTTTGCAGGGTCCCCTTAAGCGGAATCTCTACAAACTCGCAGCTCCTGTCGTAGAGCGCGGACTCGCCATCCGTTCGTTCAACCACTTGTATGAACGCACTCGCGACCGCTACCTGAAGCACCCGGACTACCCTTCCGCACGGGCGTGGTTCTCATCGGGACTTCAGGAGATCGGCACGAAGTATGAGGTGGATCTGCCTCAGAACTTTACCTTCCCCGCGGAAGGACCGCTGATCATTGTTTCGAATCACCCCTTTGGCATTCTCGATCCGGTGATTCTGGGGGATCTGATCTCCCAGTATCGTCCCTATGTGAGGTTCATGACGAACTTCCTTCTGGGTGAGATCGAGGAGATGCGTCCCTGGATCATTCCGGTGGATCCTTTCAACGGGGAGAACAGTGCCCAGCGCAACCTCGGTCCTATGAAAGAGGCGTTGCGCTTCCTCAAGCAGGGGGGTGCGCTTGCCATCTTCCCGAGCGGAGAAGTGGCCCACTTCAAGATGGGCCGCGGCGTGGAGGAGAGCCCCTGGAGCTCCCATGTGGGGGCTCTCGTTCGTCGCACAAAGGCCACCGTCCTGCCGGTCTATTTTGAGGGGCAGAACAGCATGTTGTTTCATGGGGCCGGTCTGGTGCATCCCATGTTGCGCACCGGTCTGATCTTTCGCGAGTTATTTCATAATGACCAGGGCGTGGTGTCTGTGAAGGTGGGGCAGCCCATACCCTTCAACCGCCTGCGCAAGTTTGAGGACGATGAGAGTCTCACCCGCTACCTCAGGCTTCACACTTTCATCTTGAGCCAGCGACCCAAGGCGCCGCTCAGAGGGCCCGGTGCAGTCGCGGCACCTGACGCTGACGCTCCGGCTCCGACTGGGGCTCCCGCGCTGACGCTTTCTCCTGACAGCCCGAAGTTGCAGCAGGTCTTTGAGGCCGAGATCGCCGCCCTTCGGCAGGCGGGCGGGCCCATTGCGCAGCAGGGCAACTTCAGCGTGTTTATTGCCGCGGCTCCGGAGATTCCCAACCTTCTGCGGGAAATTGGCCGGTTGCGCGAGGTGAGTTTCCGTCTTGTGGGAGAGGGGACCGGTGAGGATGTGGATCTCGACAAGTTTGATGACTACTACCTGCACGTCTTCCTATGGGATGAGAAAGAGCGCCGCGTCGCGGGAGCCTATCGTCTTGGCCGTGCAGATATGATCATGCGTCGCTATGGCGCCAAGGGGCTCTACACGAGCACTCTGTTCAAGTTCCAGAAGCCTTTCCTGAAACACCTTGAGCAGGCGCTGGAGATGGGGCGCAGTTTTGTGGCCCCGAATTATCAGCGGAGCGTCTCGGCATTGCCACTCTTGTGGAAAGGCGTGCTGACCTGGGTGTGCCAGAATCCCCACTACACCAAGCTCTACGGACCTGTCAGCATCAGCCAGGCTTATCAGGGGCTCTCACGCAAGCTCATGGTGGAGTTCCTGCGGGAGAACAACTTTCATCCCGATCTGGCCACCCTGGTGAAGCCGCGGAAGCCCTTCCGCTATGGGAAGAATCGCAAGCTGCTGCGGGAGTTTATTTCCGCAGACCTGGGCAACGTGGATGACTTCTCCGCCCTCATCTCCAGCCTGGAGGAGGACGGCAAGGGCATCCCGGTGTTGCTTAAGCACTACCTGCGTCTGAATGGCACGCTGCTGAGTTTCAACGTGGACAAGGACTTCGGCTCTTGTCTTGATGGCTTGATCCTCGTGGACGTGACGGAAACGGATCCCAAGCTGCTCTGCAAGTACATGGGGGAAGAAGCCTGCGCCAAGTATCTCAAGCACCACGGTGTGGGGATTGAGGTGAAGGAGGAGGGGGAGAGTTAGGAGTTATGGATGATGGGTTAGGCGAGATCTAATGTGGGGTGCACAGGGCGTGCACTCAGAAAGGGGCTCGCTGAGGGATCTTGGCGAGTTACGGGGCCAGCTCCTTTTCGCCTGAAGCTAGCTGTTCGGAGCACAGTTTCAGTCTGCTCGATCGAGCGTCGCGGCAGCTTCTCCAATCTTCCTCCGCTCCCACCTTGTGCCGATTGCCAATGGGCGGCACAGCA
This sequence comes from Verrucomicrobium sp. BvORR034, assembly GCF_000739635.1. GTDB lineage: Bacteria > Verrucomicrobiota > Verrucomicrobiia > Verrucomicrobiales > Verrucomicrobiaceae > Verrucomicrobium. The sequence goes on from NZ_BATQ01000067.1 coordinate 44,653, forward strand.
GATTGCCAATCTGCGCTGCCGGTCAACTGTCTCCGCCTCGCGTGCTGCGGTTCGAGCTTCACACAGGCGTCCCGAAAGCGGCATTTCGGCCGCCTCACATCCACTCTTGCAGTGCGTCCAGCAACTCCCGGCCGTCTGTCTCGCCGTGCATGATGTCTGCCACCACTGGGGCGAGGTCCATGGATTCCAGCACCATGCGGTTGGAGATGCTGGCGGCATCTCGCTCTTCATGGGCGTAGTTCAGCACCAAGCCTGCGCACTTGAGCCCTCTGGCCTGGATGTTCTTTACTGTCAGGATGGTGTGGTTAAGGGCTCCGAGACGGTTGTTGACCACCACCAGTACAGGCCAGCCAATTTCCTGCGCGTAGTCCGCCAGGGTGTATCCTGGAGCGAGTGGTACTTCCCAACCGCCGGCACCTTCAATGAGCACGTGATCGACTCGGGAGGTGAGGTTGTCCAGGCTGCGCTTCAAATCGGCGAAGTCTAGCTTGCGGTTCTCAATCAGTGCCGCGGTGAACGGTGAGGCGGGCGTCTTGAGCCAGATCGGGTTGATCTCCTCCAGTGTGAATCCCGGCCCTTCGGCGCTGCCTTGGTGGAGCAGGATGGAATCCTGCCGACCCCCACAGCAAAAAGGCTTGAAGCCCGCCGCCTGAATGCCGCTCTGTTTCAGTGCATCCAATAGCAGGCGGGTTACATAGGTCTTGCCTGCGTCAGTATCGGTGCCGGTGATGAACAAGTTCAAGGGGAGAGGAGCGAGGGAGTTGAGGCGCTGCGCTGGTTGAGGTGGGCCGCAAGCGGGCCGTTGAGGCGCTACGCTGGTTTAGGCGCTACGCTTGGGGCAGGCAAGGGGCAATCTTTGATAGGTGGCGTGCCCGGCGGTGCCCTCATCAACCCTGGGCGCGCTTCCGCCTCAAAACCAAGGCTGCAAACCCCAGGAAGAACAGTATCATCCGTGATGGCTCGGGCACGGCGATGGCGATGATGCCTTCGGAGGCGAAGCGTGTGGTGTCCCATTGGTATCCGGATGAGAGGCTGGGCAGTACGAGGTCGCCCAAGCTGTCGGGGTTGAAGCCATTGAGGGCGATGGAACTGGCGTCAATGATGTCAAAGACTTCTGTGCCAGTGGGGGTGAATGCACCGAGACTGATGTTGATCACGGTATTGGCATCCAGGCTCAAAAGTCCGCCCACGCTCAGTTTGTCGAAAACGGTGCTGGAAGCGAGATCGAAGTTGATCGTGCCTGAGACCGTGAGGTCTGACGCGAAGCTCAAGGTGCCGGTACCGAAGTCTGTGCCCACGGCGGCGGTATCCGCACCCATGATGAGCCTTCCTCCCACGCTGATGACGGTGCTGCCCGCGATGCGGCCAGTGCCACCCAGGCTGCCACCGCTGGCAACCGTGACAGCGCCCGTGCCCGTGCCGGAGCCGGAGAGGTTGGTCACCAGCAGGGTGCCTTGGGTGACGGTGGTCGGTCCATCATAGGTGTTGGCATTGCTCAGGGTGAGGATGCCGACGCCGGTTTTATTTAGGCTGTTGGATACCTGCGTGCGCAGCAGCGTGCCGGAGCCATCGTCCTGGAGTTTGAGGTAATCGCTCGCATTGAAGGAGACGACCGGAGTCCCACTTGCCATCGGATTGTAGCCGAATCCGAAGGTGGAGGTCCATCCTGACCCCACCACGGGTCCGGCCCCGCCGCCACCATTGCCAAAGCGGATCTCAATCGTGTGCCAACCATCGTTATTGGTCCCCATGCCGAAATCGGAAGTGATGTTGCCAGCTGGAGCGCCGTTGGCCGTCGTCGAGTTGGTGGTGGTGACGACGTTGTAGGTTGAGTTCGTCAAGACGACTTTGCCATCGACGATGATCTGTACGGAGTCGTCAATGTTCTCGGCAAAGGCAAACTTCCCATCGGCATCAAAAAACTGACCAGTGTAAACCCATGTCTCCTGATCGGCCCATTTTCCGGCAGTCGTCTTGTCTGCCGAGTACCCTGCAATGGCTGAGAGCACTTGGGCTCCGCCGGGGTTGGCCGTGGTGGTGTTGAACGATGATCCAGCTGTGACGCGCCCCTCCCTCAGGCCTGCCACATACCCCGTCTGGCCTGAGACGACGCCGCTGATGGTGGTGTTGCCTGCTCCCGTGATGGTGAGGGTGTAGTCGGCCTTCACATTCCCGGCCAATGTAAGCGTCTGGCCGGCAGTGGCAGAATTCACCGTGGCGGCAGAACCGAGTGTCACGGGACCGCTCACTGTGTTGTTTCCTCCGGAACTTTTGAGGGCTCCGGCACTCGCGACGCCTGTACCATTGATGATGATCTCCTCAGGTGTGGTGATGTTGTTCTGCAACTCCAGCGTGGCCCCTGAGACCACGCCTGTGCCTAAGGTGACGCCCGTCGTGCCTGTGCCCAGTGCATTGTTGTGTCGGGCTACCAAGGTGGTGTTCGCGCTCACCTGGGTGTAGCCGCGGTAGGTGTTGTTTCCTCCTAGCACCACTGTGCCCGTGCCCGTACTGCTGGTGTACACGGAGGAGTCGCCGTCGAAGTTGTTGTTGGAGTTGCCACTGATGTTGCCGTTGAACGCTACGATGCTTGTCCCTTCGGCCCGCAGGGCGAGTTGCTGGCTGCTGCCACTGTTGTTGTGGGTAATGTTCCCGTTAAAGGTCGTGGTGCCAGTGGTCGCCTGCGTGCCCAGCGTGGTGGTGCCACCCGAGGCGTTGATCTGGACGCCCCGACTGATGGTGTAACTGCCGCTCGTAACCAGGCTTGCGGATGCCACCTGGATGGCAGCAGTGCTGTTGCCCAACTGCCCAGCCCCGCCGCCGCTGGCGATGTCCTGGTCCACCCGGAGCGTGCCACCCGTGACAATGGTGGTGCCAGTGTAGGTGTTGGCGTTGCCCAGAATCAAGGTGCCAGCGTCAGCCTTCATTAGGTTGCCTGAGCCCGAGATGACCATGGTATTTGCCAGGGTGAGGGTGGCACCAGAGTTTACATCCAGTGTTCCGCCACTGCTTCCCAAGGTGATGCCACGATTGGCGTCATCCAAGGTGAAGCTGGCGCTGGCTTCGAGACCACCCCCGTTCAGAGTCAGTTGGTCCGCTGCGTAGGCTGCCGGATTTGCTCCCAGTCTATCTTCTGCGCCAACGCTTAGCAGGCCTCCATTGACCGTTGTCTTGCCGCCATAGCTGTTGGCCACCGTGAGGGTGAGCCGCCCGTTGCCGTTCTTGATCAAGTTGCGGGCGGTGCCGTCGTTGGTGATGGCCCCCAAGCTGACGGTGGTGTTGCCACCGGTTGCCGTTGAGTTCACGATGTTGAATGTAGCGTCAGCCGAGAAGGTGGTTGCGCCAAAGGTCAGGGTGGTCGCCGCATTGTTCGCCACATTCAACGTCGTGCTGTCGGCATTGACGGTGAGCGTGGCGCTGCCCATGGCGAGCGTGCCCATCCCAAACGTCTGCGAGCCACTGCCAGCGGTGGCGCGGCCCAGGGTGATTGTTGTCGCGGCGGAGACGGTGGTGTTCCGGTTGAAGGCGAGGCTGGTGTCATTGGCCAGCCAGAGCGTGCCACCATTGAGATTCACCGTGGCGGCACCGGTCCCCAAGGCATTGACGTTCGCTGTGGCACGCAGTGTTCCCACGTTGGTAGTCATAGTGCCTGTGAAGGTGTTGTTGCCACTGAGGACCAAAGTGCCCGTGCCGGTCTTCGTCAAAGCGCCCGTGCCACTCACCACGGAGCTGATGGTGCTGGTGCCTGACGCTACGGAAACCGTGTCTCCGCCCAGATCAAGCGTGCCGCCGGAGAGATTTACGGTGCCTTCTTCAATGGTGATCCCCAAAGGATTGATGGTGCCCGTGACGGTAATGGCCTGGATGCCTGTACCATCCGCGCCAGCGCTGAAGACAGCGATATTGCCATCTGCCCACAGGCCCGGTGCGGCGGCTCCCGTGGCGTCGGTGTTCCAGTTCGAGGTTGTCGTGTCCCAAGTGCTGCTGCTGGCAGCACCCGTGCCTGCAGTGGTACCGTTGGCATCCCAATACAAAGACTGGGCCTGAACCTGTGCGGCGGGCGTTAGCGAGAGGCCGACTGTTGCTGCCAGGACGTTCAGGATGAGACTCATCCCACGACGAAGCAGGCGGACATTTCCCGTTGAAGGGGCCGAAGTATGAAAGCGCATTGGGGGTTTTGATTTTTCGGGGTGAAATTTATCAAACCCGAGCGGCAAAACCTAGAAGAATTGCACCTTCTAAAGAAGTTGCTTAGTACATACAAGAAGTTGAGACGCGGCGCTGGTTGAGACGCGGCGCTGGTGCAACATGTGGTTTGCGAGGCCGCAGTTTGCTTGCGTCCATCCATGGCTCCCGGCCACGTGTGTATGTGGTAGCCGCTTAGTCGGAGCGCGGAAGACCGCCGCAACTCCTTTGGAGTAGGGTTCGTCTTCTGGTCACCCCAACGTAGACTCGCTGGAAGCTCGTTAACGTTGGGCTTTTAGCAGCATCCTCTTCGAGGAAGAGCTTCTAATGAGGTCGGCCTGACTTGAGGCGGAACGGCGGCGCAAACTCACCAGCCGTCCAAGCGACATTCACTGACGCACTGCCCACTGATTTACTTGGCCCGGAGACCAAGCTCATCCAGCAGGATCAAAAATCCTCCAATTCTCTTCAACGCGCCTAGCCGCCACCTTCACCCTTGCCTTTGCCCACGGGGGCGAGGAGGGCTTCGTGAGTCACGGCCATGGCGTAGTCGCGATTGAGCTTGGTGATCCAGCGCACGCTGATCTCCTTGGGGCAGGCGGCTTCGCACTCGTACTGGTTCGTGCAGTTGCCGAAGCCAGCTTCGTCCATGGTTTTCACCATGCCGAGCACGCGGCGGTGTTTCTCGGGCTGACCCTGAGGAAGGCTGTTGAGCTGGCCGGCCTTGGCCGAGACGAAGAGCATGGCGCTCGCGTTCTTGCAGGAGGCGACGCAAGCACCGCAGCCGATGCACTCGGCAGCGTCCATGGCGGCATCGGCCGCTTCTTTGGAAATGGGCAGCGAGTTGGCGTCTTGAGCGGAGCCCGTACGCACACTGATGAAACCGCCTGCGGCCTGGATGCGGTCGAAGGCGCTGCGATCCACCGCCAGGTCCTTGATCACCGGGAAAGCCTTGGCGCGGAAGGGCTCGATCCAGATGGTGTCGCCATCATGGAACTTCCGCATGTGCAGCTGGCAGGTGGTGGTGGCGCGCTCCGGACCATGGGGGATACCGTTGATCACCATGGAACAGGTGCCGCAGATGCCCTCGCGACAGTCGTGGTCAAAGGAAACCGGATCACCACCGGATTCGATGATGCGCTGGTTCACAATGTCCAGCATCTCCAGGAAGGAGGCGGTTTCCGGGATGTTGGTGGCTTCAATATCCTGGAAACTACCTTTGGCGTTGGCACTTGCCTGGCGCCAGACCTTGATGTGGAGATTGAGAGAGCGGGCCATGGTGGGGACGGGGAAAAAGGATGCGAAAAGACGAGGAACGGGGCGGGGATCACACGTAGCTGCGAACAGCGAGGTGCACTTCTTCGTAGTTGAGCGGTTCGCGGTGCAGAACGGGTTTGGAAACGTCGCCGGAGTACTCCCAGGCGGCAACGTAGGCGAACTGATCGTCGTTACGAAGCGCCTCACCGGCCTGGCCACGTTTGGCTGCTTCGTCTTCCTTGGTGTACTGATACTCCACGCGGAAGTGACCACCGCAGCTCTCCTGGCGGTGCTGAGCGTCACGGCACATGAGTTCACCGAACTCCAGGAAGTCTGCTACGCGGCCGGCCTTCTCAAGCTCTTGGTTGAACTGCTCACCGGAACCGGGCACCACCACATTGCTCCAGAACTCCTCGCGGAGCTGCGGGATCTTGTCGATGGCGAGCTGCAGGCCTTCCTGGCTGCGAGCCATGCCACACTGAGACCAGAGCAGGAGGCCCAGCTCACGGTGAAAGCTGTCCACGCTGCGCTTGCCCTTGCTGTCGAGGAACTTCCGGGTGCGAACCGCGACTGCCTCTTCGGCCTCCTTGAAGGCGGGGTGAGCGGTCGTCACGGTGCCTGGCTTTTGTGCCGCCAGGTAGTTGGCAATGGTGTAGGGAACGACGAAATAACCATCCGCGAGGCCTTGCATGAGTGCGCTGGCACCCAGGCGGTTCGCGCCGTGGTCGGAGAAGTTGGCCTCACCCAGCACATGCAGGCCTGGGATGGTGCTCATGAGATTGTAGTCCACCCAGAGGCCGCCCATGGTGTAGTGCACGGCGGGGTAGATGCGCATTGGCTGATTGTAGGCGTTTTCCCCCGTGATCTTCTCATACATCTCGAAGAGGTTGCCGTACTTCTCAGCGACGACGGCCTTTCCCATCTCGATGAGCTTCTCCTTCGGCATCTCTTTGCCGCCGGCTTTGTCATTGCCGTAGCGCAGAATGGCATCGGCAAAGTCAAGATACACGCCCAGTCCGCCCGGGCCGACGCCACGACCTTCATCGCAGGCTTCCTTGGCGGAACGGCTGGAGATGTCGCGCGGTGCCAGGTTCCCATAGCTGGGGTACTTGCGCTCCAGGTAGTAATCGCGATCTTCCTCCGCGATCTCATGCGGAGGCTTGGGGCAGTCTTCCTTGCGCTTCGGCACCCAGACTCGGCCGTCATTGCGCAGGGATTCGGACATGAGCGTCAGCTTGCTCTGATAGTCGCCGCTAACGGGAATGCAGGTGGGGTGAATCTGCGTGTAGCAGGGGTTGGCGAAGAAGGCTCCCTTCTTGTGAGCGCGCCAGTTGGCGGTCACATTGCAGCCCATCGCGTTCGTGGAGAGGTAGAAGGCGGTGCCATAACCTCCGGTGGCGAGGATGACGGCGTCAGCCGAGTGGCTGCTGACCTTCCCAGTGACGAGGTCACGCACCACGATGCCTTTGGCATGACCGTCCACGATCACTAGCTCCAGCATTTCCGTGCGGGCGTACATCTGGATGTTGCCGCGTGCGATCTCCTTGTTCAGTGCGGAGTAGGCTCCGAGAAGGAGCTGCTGTCCCGTCTGGCCACGGGCGTAAAAGGTGCGGCTCACCTGGGCGCCGCCGAAGGAGCGGTTGGCGAGGAGGCCACCGTACTCGCGGGCGAGAGGCACACCCTGGGCCACGCACTGGTCGATGATGCTGGCGCTGACCTCGGCCAGGCGGTACACATTGGCCTCACGGGCACGGAAGTCGCCACCCTTGATGGTGTCGTAGAAGAGGCGATGAACGGAGTCACCGTCGTTCTGGTAGTTCTTGGCCGCATTGATGCCCCCCTGAGCGGCAATGCTGTGGGCACGACGCGGGCTGTCCTGAAAGCAGAAGGACTTCACCTTATAGCCCATCTCTGAGAGCGAAGCGGCTGCGGAAGAGCCTGCCAGACCTGTGCCGACCACAATCACCGTGTACTTGCGCTTGTTCGCCGGGTTGATGAGCTTCGAGTCCTGCTTGTGCTTGGACCACTTCTGAGCCAGCGGGCCGGAGGGAATCTTGGCGTTCAAAGCAGGATCTGGATCGATGGTCATGGCAGGCAGCGGAGAAAGGTCGTGGTCAGAAAAGGGGATCGGAGCGGGAAAAGGGGTGGTGAATCGCGCTTACTTCACCCAGCCGAACATGACAGCGAGGGGGATGGAGCAGTTGCCGATGAAGATGAGTCCGGCGTAGGCAAGACCCAGGCCCTTGAATACCGGCCAAGAGCGAGCGGTGGCCAGACCGAGCGTCTGGAACATGCTGGAGACCCCGTGGCTCAGGTGGGAGCAGAGCAGACCCATCGCAAAGATGTAGAAAATGGAGGCCGGAATCCAGGAAAAGCCGTGAATTACCATGGTGTACACGTCATGCACGGTCTCGCCATGGAGGTTGGCATGAAGGTCGCCGTAGTTGTTCCCCACATGCAGCGTGAAGTGGAGGATGTGGTAAACGATGAACGCCAGGACGGTGAGCCCGCTGAAGATCATGTAGCGGGAGGACTTGGAGGCCTGGATGGTGGCCTGGTAACCGTAGCGGTCCGCGCGGGCCACGCGATTCTCACGCGTGAGCTTGATGGTAAAGATAATATGGATGGCCACTGTGACGAGCAGGCCGATGCGGGCGATCCACAGCAGAGCTCCCATGCTTTGCAGCTTGTGCCCATAGGCATTCAGTGCGTCCGGCCCCAAGAAGACCAGGAGATTTCCGAGCATGTGGCCCAAAATGAAGATGACCAGAGCTGCCCCGGTGAGGGCTACAAGAAATTTCTTGCCAATGGATGAACAAACAAACGCGGAAAGGGACTTAGTCAGGGCGCTCATAGGCAGATATTCCAAGATGGCGATACGCCGCCGTTTGGCAAGAAGAGGCAAAAGAAAGTCTCAATTGTCTTGTCAAAATCAGCCACGGCGGAGGGGGTGTATTGAGGTTTTGTCGGTTAAAAATTAGGTTTGTGGCTCGTTGGCGCATTCGAAAAACGGCCAGTTGGCGGTGGGGTGCCCGAGGCTTTCCTGCTCAAAACGGCCTTTTCGGCCAGAGGATCGCAGCGCCGTTAGGCTTTTCCGGACATCCGCGAGTTGCGGACTCACAAGCAATCGCTCAAGCAGGCGAATCTCTTGAGACGTGAGGCATGGTGAATCTTCGTCTTCGCGAAAATTCATGTGCAAAGGCTGAATGGGCCGGGCGATGCGTGTTCTCAGGTCCCTGAGGATGTCAAATCCAGCAGGGTCGGTATCGCCAAAGTGCCAGAATTCCAATTCAGCAGGCAGCCGTTCATAGAGGCGCAACACACCAGAACCCGGGTAGCTGGTGTGAATCAGCAGCACGCCGCTCTGAAGGCGGGCGAGGCCGTGGAAGGTGGTTTCATTCTCCACACTGAGGCAGCGGGTGGCGCTGGTCGCCAACGTGATGGCGTTTTCTATGTCTGCAGCAGAGATGCGGGAAGCTTCCTTGAGCGGTCCCAGATCCACGACGCCCGCTGTCGTATGAATCTGAAGGGGGCCGTGAAGCAGTACGGATCGCGGCGTCTCCATCAGGCCCATGTCGGCCAGACTCGAGCATTGTCCTCCGGTGATCTGGTCCAAGGCCTGGCCAAGGCGGGGGGCCATTCTTTCTAGTTGCTTGGAATCACCACAGAGCGTGCAGCTCGCCACTCGCACAAGCGTCGGGGTTTGCCAGTTCAGCACGCCCTTCAAGATCATCAGCAATTCCGCAGCGGTATCCTGGTTGTTGAACGCGAAGGGCGCGATCGACTGTCCCTGGTGAGCGGCGCTTGCCAGCCTGGTGCACCATCGGTCCCATCTTTCTTGCCATAGCGCTGGCAGGTCGGACACGTCTTTAGCCGCATGGTGAAAAAAGGCAGCCCATTGGGCACGAAGAGCCGTGGGGGTTGGCTGCCCGAGCACTTCAAAGAGCCAGCTTTCGCCTCCGTCAGCCAGCAGACGAACCTGCCAGATGATGGAGGGATCACGTGGATGGCGCTCCAGAACCAGTTTGCTGCCTGGCAGTCCAGAAGCGGCGTTCAGTTCCTTTTCTGCCTGGACTCGGGAATCTCCGTCGGTGCAGCCAGCCAGTTTTAACAGATCGGGGTAGTCCACCAAAAAATCCCGTACTCCGGTCCCTGTGCGCCCCTGCTTGGAGGCGTGATAGCGCCTCGCAAGAGCTTCAAGAACGGGAAAGGAGGGCATGGAATGGGGTCGCAAGTTAGAAGAGGGAGGGAGGCGGGTCGAGCGGGGATTTCGAATTAAGGTTGTTTCCTGCATGCGAGACAGGCCAGCGTCCGGCCAGCGTCCGGCCCGTTTGCACCTCGACGTTGGGGAGGCGGCAGGGTAAAATGGGCCACATGAAAGCCCTCCTCCTGTCATTGTCGATCCTCCTGGCTATCGTGTGCTCCCGGGTTCAGGCCACCACGCTGGGTCTTGGAACCCTCAAGCTGCCCGTGTACCTTCACGGCTCGGACAGCGACACCTACCTCCAGGTCATCGATGTGCCTTTTGTCGCTGGAGGTGCTTCACCTGAGTGGTGGGTGCATGCACTAGGGCTCCCCTTTGTGCCGCCTTCAGACCAGTTTTGGCGGGAGAAAGGCGATGTGAACATGGTCTCACGGTACGGCCTCTCCATTACCTGCCACGTAGGCAATTTCGATGAGGATTTCGTGGTGACCATTGATGCTGCGAAGGCAAAAGTCCCCGAGGGCTATCCGTTCACCATCGAGCAGGTGGTGGACTCGGCCGCCACGTGTGTGCGGCTCATGTATCCCGACCGTCCCAAAACCGAAGGGAGGCTGGTTATCAAGATCATTCCTGCGCCGGCCAACCCAGAGTCACCCGCCAAGACGGCGGTACCAGCATCAGAGCAAGCCAGGTGATGATGGGTGAACATGACTGGAGGGACTGGCGTCTGTGTCACCTATGAAAATACTCCTGGCGGATACAGCGTCAGTTCTTCGTCGTGCTGCGCTCGCGATTTTGATTTGCGGAGGCATGGCATGGAGTATGGCCATGGGGGAGGGCGCAGAGGCTCCGGTGGTGCAGCCAAAGGTCATGCTCAAGGTGGTCGGTGCTCTGGAAAGTTCCGGGGTGGATGAACTGACCTCAGGTGAGCACCAGGAAGGTGGTGTCCGCACAACGTATCATCTGAAGGAGGCCAGATATCTGGGTACCTTGAGCTGGAAGGACGAGACGGTCGTGCTCGTGACGGCATTCTACATCCGCTCTCGAAATCATGGAAGCGATGTGCCGCCGGCCAGAGGGCACTTTTCCCTAGTTTGCCTGGATGCTGCCGCCAGCAAAGTAGTTGCCTATACTCGGCAGGAGCTCGCGGATTACCAACTCGATGGCGAGGTCTTGAAGCTGGACAGTGCGACCATCATCGACTTTGGCAACCATGATGAGCTCACGCGGTATCGCGGCTATCTGGTGGACGGCGCCTTGTTGCCCTACCCATTTAAAGATCGGATCACAGAGGCGGATTGGGAGTCTGGCGCATTCAAGAAACGGCCGTAGCTGGCCGATCAAGGCAGTTCCAGCGCAGCTTGCTTGCCATTGACCGTGATGACGGCGGTGCCGGGAGGCAGACCTGCGAGATCGACTTCCACCGTGCGCTCAAAGGGGATGATGGCCAAGGTGGCCATGGCATCGCGAGGTCTGGAAGTGATCACCGTGATGAACACTCCTCCAGAGATGCGCTGCTGCTTGACCTCGTGCAGGCTGGTGGCTCCATCGTGTAGCAGGCCGGAAACAGTCACCGTGGCCTGGCGGGTCTGGCCGGGAGCGAGGGTGGCGGCGACGGACTCAACGTCGGCCATTTTGTAGATGAACCGGGCATCCGTGGGAGTGGGGGGCGCAGGGGCCGAGACTGGCGGAGAGTTCGTGGTTTGGTCACCCTCCTTCTTCTGAGCCAGATTCTGGCAGGAAAGCAGGGCAGTGGTGGCGAGGAGAAGGCCAGCCTTTGGGAGGGCCGACAGGAAACGGGAAGGGCGGGGGGCTCCGGTCATGGCTGGGTGCGGATATCCATTCAATACCAATACGGGATGAAGGTTGTCCAACCTTTGCGCGCTTTTGTGCGAGGCGTGCCGTTTTCGGGAGAGAATTTTTCGTAACAAGGTGCTTGCGGACGCGAATGTGCGTGGCAGTAGGCCAGCAAGATGGTACATTAAGTGCCTCGAAATTCAGGAAATCACAAGCGGCACCCCCGGCGCAAACGCGGATCTGGAAGGGGATCGTGATCGGTCATGCGGCACATTGGAAGTTTCAAACACTACGAACTGGCGATGAGCGCGGGGGAGGCCCCCATGCCTTTGTTTAGGGCGTCGTGCGAGGATGTGTACCTGGCGGTGGACCGGCGGCACCGCCAGCTCGTAGAGGTGCATCTTGTTGCTGAAACCGCACCTGAGTTCCAGATTTACCTCCCAGCGGGGAGTGAGCAGGGCGGGGACCCCGTGCTGGATTCGGGTGAGGCTCAAGGCACTGCTTTTTATGTCACCGCCTTCCGCGATGGCGAACTGCTGGAGCACTATATTTCCCGTCGCGGGGCTCTCATTGCCCCCACGGCCTTCAGTCTCGTCCTGCATCTCCTGGACGAACTTCTGGAACTGGAAAAAGTGCGCGGGAACTTACAAGGGGTGAGCCTGGAGCGGGTATTGGTCTGTCTGGAGGATGACAGCTTGTTGCGGCTGCGCATTCTGGACTATGGCCACTGTCGCTCGTCAGGGGGCAATCCGCCCGATGAAATGGCCCGCCAGGTGCGTGAGGTTTCCCTGGTGCTGAGCCGTCTGCTCACCGGACCACTGCGAGCTGGCATTCATCCAGATCGAGTGGCCGTACTGAATACTCTGCCGGGTCGGTTGCGGAACAGTCTGCGGGCCTGCCTGGGGGTGCCGGGCGAGGTGCCAGCGACGCTGGAAGCCCTCCGTGCCCAAGTGCTGGAGTCCTTCCTGGCGCAGAGTCGTGATCTTCATGGCAAGGACACCCGCCGGCATGTCGTGGCGCTGGAGAGCATGGTGCCGCATTCCTCGCTGAGGGATTTGTTGTTTCCTAATCCCCCCAACATGGAGGTGCTGGCCAGGCGGTATCAACTGGAGGATGTGGGAGGCGAGCGACATCCCTTTTCGCTTCCAGTGACGGAGATTCCATCCGGTAGGAAGCTGACCGTGCAGCTGCTGCCACCTCCAGGAGTGATGACGGTGCTCAACCCTTCATGCCTCGCTCCGCAGCTGGGGGACCTGCAGACGGATGCGCACCCCAACATCATGCGATGCGCAGGGGCCTGGGAGGGGGGGAGTCTTGCCTTTCTGTTGGAAGAGCGCGCTCATGACCTGCCGCTGCTGAATGTGTTGCGAGAGCGGGGCTGCCTGAAGCCAGTAGAAGTACGCCTGGTGCTGGCCCAGGTGAAACAGGCGATCGAACAGTCCTTGTCCGTCGGGCTGCACGGTCTGGATCTGCGTCCTGGCAATTTGGTTCTGAGAGTGACGGCCAGAGTCTCTGATCGGGAGGTGGAGAAGCTGGCTCACCGCCACCTCGATGCCTGGCCCAGCTTCCTTGTCCTTGCCCGGCCTCACGCGACCCTGCGTTGCCTGATGGAGCCCCCCTTGGAGCGTCAGCCATCGGATGCGGGCGAGGAGGCTGACAGCACCCGGGAATTTGCCGCTCTGGCGGTTGCGTTGTTTGACGGCGCCCGAAGCATTTCAAACCAGCCAATCAAGGAGCGTGACGCGTGGTCCGTAGAACTGAAGGAACTGGTCTGCGGCCTGCAGAAGGCGCTCACGGGGGCAGCAACGCTGCCCACCCCGGCTGAAATCGTGAGCCGGGTGGAGAGCCTCGTGCCACTGCCTGCCTTTGCCGAAGGCGATGATGATTTCTCCGGGGATCCGCATGGTGCCATGCATCGGACTGACCCACGCGCGGCGCTGAGGGAGCGCCTGCGGGGCCAGCATCCGGTGGACGAGCCCATGGAAAGCATGGGCTCCGTCTCCGACTTTGATGAAGACTTTGCCTTGCCTGAGCCCGACCCGACGGAGTCGGATGAGGCATCTCGCGAACCAGGCCGGGGTTCAGGGAAATCCTCGTTCACGGACTTTGGCAAAAAGTCGTTCCTGAAGGGTTTGTGGACCTTGGTTTCACTTGTGGGTGTCTCCTGGTGGTAAGCTGCGGTTGCGACGGTCGGAGATTGATGGAAGGATGGCGACTCTTCCCTTCGTGGGAGTCAACGCCCCCTCCCAAGCCCCGACAGATCAGCATTGCACCCTCAGAGCCCAGAGTTTGAGCAGGAGTTTGCCTTCCAGAATGAACTGGTGGAGGAATTGCGCCCCAAGGCTTACCGCGACCCGTCGCGCATGGGGCAGTTGATGGTCGAGGTGCATGTGCTGGCTGAGCTTTGGTTGTGCAAGGGGGCCTTTCATCAGGCGGAAGCGCTGTACCGTCGCATATTATACCGCTTGCTGGATGCTCCTGTCATGGACGGGGAACTGATCTTGGGGATCAGCTCGCTCCTGGCAGAGCTTCAGGTGAGATGGGGTGAACCCCAGGGGGGCAGGGAGCTGTATGAAAAGGCGGCTGAACTGGCGGCCAGACTTGGAATCTCCTCCTCACCGACGCTCTCTCTTCTCATGAACAATCTCGGCCACATCTGCAAAGGCCAGGGAGACTTTGAGAAAGCGGCCTTCTGCTACGAGGAGGCCTTGGCAGGGTATGTCACCCATCGTGGAGCCGTTTCCGCAGAAGTGGCAAATGTCTCAGACAACGTGGGCGCATTGAACTACCGCATGATGCGGCTGGAAGAGTCGTTGGAGATGCACCAGAAGGCCCATGTCATTCGCGTGGAACTCGGTACAACCGAGGATGAAGCGGCAGCTGCCTATGCCCGCACGTGCCGGCTGATGGTGCTCAGTCATCGCTCTCTGGGTCAGTTTCAGGAGGCGGGAGCACTGGCGCAGGAAGCTGAGGAAATCACCACCAAGCTGGGGCCGCTGCCTCCGCCGTCACGCGGACTCCACGCCGCGCTCGCGGTGGATGACTCAGTGCAGACCATCTCGCAGGCTGTTCCCAGCACGCTGGCGCATGACAGCCATGATCTCCGCAAGGATGCTGACGGCGATCTCCATGGGTGAATCGGCATGGATGTCCAGGCCCACTGGGGCATGAACCGCGGCCAGAGCCTCTGGGGCCAATCCTTGGGCTTGCAGTTCCTCAAAGACGGCCCGCACTTTTTTCTTGCTGCCCATCATGCCCAGATAACCGGCGCCGGGATGCACCAGCAGGGCCGCCAGGGCGTCGCGGTCCTGGTGAAAATTCCGCGCCACCAGAACCGCAGCATCATTTTTTCTCCATGCTCGTGAGGCGATGTATCCTGCGGCGCATCCCTCATGCAGTACATTCGCCGCTCCGTCCTGCAGGAGGTCCGGCCGGTCATCCACCAGAGTGACGTGCCAGCCGCAGTCCATGGCCAGCCGGGCGAGCGCCTGGCCGCAATGTCCTCCGCCAAAGATGTGCAGCCACTCGCCCAGCGCTTGGGGTTCTAGGAAGATGGTTGCTTCGCCCCCGCAGATGGCACCGAAGGAGTCCGGGCTGGCTTCGTGAAGCGGGTAGGTTTTCAACACGGGCTGGCCGTCTGCCAGGGTGCTGAGGGCATCGGCAATGACCAGCGCCTCCATCTTGCCTCCACCGATGGAGCCTAGGATGCGTCCATCCTCGAAGATCAATGCCTTTGCCCCTTTTTCCCGTGGGACAGAGCCCCGGACGGCGGCCACGGTGGCAACCACGCAGGGTTCCCGTCGCGCACGGGCGGCGAGGAGTTCTCGGAGCAGGCCGTCAGTGGTCATGGTGGAGGCGCAATCAGGCGTCAATTGCGGGAAAGGGTCGCCTCGATCTGACCGTGCGGTTCCTCGGAGGGCAGCATCAGCACGTTCGTGTTGTCGATGCCGAACGCCCGCAGATTCTGGGTAAAGTAGTGGAGGTTGGGCAGGGTGAGGGTGATTTCCTGAATCTCGGGGCAGGCGTCAAAGGCGGCCGCCGCCATTTCCCAGAGGGTGGCCTGGACAGAGGGGCTGTGATTCTGGGCAAACGGCACGACCACGGCCTTCAGGAAGGCGTCTGTGGTGGCCTGATAGCTGGCAGGTACGGCGTTCCAGGTCCAGCGGGCCTTCAGTGTGGTCGCCAGCAAGCGGTCTTCCGTGGGGGGCAGCGTGGTGTGCTCACAGGTGGCAAAGCCGCTGAAGCCGGATCCGGTGGTTTTCAGCAGGGTAAAGTCCTGGACGCCTGACTCCAGAGACGTGGAGGTGCGGGTCTGCACGAGTTTCACCAGCGGTGTGGCGCGCTGGGTTTGGGCAAAGCTGTGGGGATGGGGCACTCCGCCCACCACCAGCCGATTCCAGGAACGTTCCTCAAGCTCCACCACTACCTTGGTGACCTGGGCATAGCGGTTCAGGAAATGATCTCCCACCACCTGTGCAAAGGGCTCGTTGTCCTCCCCCAGGTGATGGTAGGCGAGGACGTTGATCGCGTTCTTCATCGAGTCCGTCGGCACGATGCAGGAGTTGTCCCCGGACTGGTAACTGGCGGCGAACTCGCCCTCCAGCGCGATGCGCACGGTGAGCTCTTTGACGGAATGCACGGGGCCGTCACGGAGGACCTTGCAGAGGCGCACCCGGGCTTTGCCGTAGTTTTGCGAGACAAGTTTCATGATGGAGCGCCTGAGGTCGTGCTGGAAAAGGGATGATGCTGGTGCCAGTGGCGGGCGATATCGACGCGCCGGGTGATCCACACCCGGTCGTGCTTGGCCAGGTGATCCAGGAACCGCTGCAAAGCCAGGAACCGGCCTGGACGGCCCAAAAGACGGCAGTGCATGCCGATCGACATCATCTTGGGAAACTCCGCCCCTTCCTCGTAGAGCACGTCGAAGGTGTCCCGCAGGTAGGTGTAGAAGTGCTCGGCCGTATTGAAGCCCTGCGGCGTGGCAAAGCGCATGTCATTGGCATCGAGCGTGTACGGCACAATCAGATGCGGCTTGCTTCCTCCAGTGGCAGTTTCCACGGAGGTCCAGAAGGGGAGATCATCGCCGTAGTAGTCGGAATCGTAGAGGAAGCCACCGTTCTCCACCACCAGCCTGCGGGTGTTGGGGCTGTCCCGTCCGGTGTACCAACCAAGGGGACGGCTGCCGGTGATTTCCTCGATGATCTGCGTTGCCTCCTCCAGATGGGTGCGCTCCGTGGCCTCATCCACTTGCTGGTAGCTGATCCAGCGGAGGCCGTGGCTGGCGATCTCGTGCTTCTGCTCCATGACGGCGAGGGCCACTTCAGGGTGACGCTGCAGTGCCATGGCCACGGCAAAAACGGTGAGGGGCAAGTTGCGCTTTTCGAACTCTTTCAGGATGCGCCAGACTCCGCTGCGGCTGCCGTACTCGTAGATCGACTCCATGCTGAGATGGCGATCGGGAAAGCTGGGCGCGCCGATGATTTCAGAGAGAAAGGTCTCAGAGCCCGGATCACCATGCAGCACGCTGTTCTCGCCGCCTTCCTCATAGTTGAGGACGAACTGGACGGCGATGCGGGCCTTGCCTGGCCACGCGGCGTGCACGGGCTGGCGTCCATAGCCAACCAGGTCGCGCGGGTAGGAGGAATCTGATTTCATGGCACCTGCGATTGTGCCTCGGCCCCGTCCAAAGGGCAAGCCGTTGGTTGCGATAGACCCGCCAACAACTGTGATTCAACTCCCGCGATAGGTGCTGTACGACCATGGTCCCACCAGCAGGGGCACATGGTAGGCCGCCTGCGGGCTCTCGACTCCGAAACGCACGGGCACAAGATCCAGAAAGGGAGGATGGGAGACGGCCACGCCGGAGTCTTTGAAATAATCTCCGGTGTGAAAAAGCAGCTCATACACTCCGGTGGTGATTTCCTCGGCATCCACCATGCTTTCGTCCAGACGACCGTCGGCGTTCGTGCGGGCGGTGAACAAAGGCTCCCGATACTCTCCGGTCAGGCGGTGCAGTTCCACCAGCATGCCGGCGGCGGGCTTGCCGTGATAGGTGTCCAGGACGTGTGTGGAAATGCGGCCGGGCATGGAGAAACGTGTGCTTGGGGCTAGCTTGAGAATAGCTGGTCCAGGCGCAGTCTGGCAATCTTTTCGATCTCGGCCAGCGCGGTGGCGATTTCCGTTTCGTGGTCGTTGGGGAGACGGGATTCAAACGCTCTGAGCATGCTCTCGGGGTCATTGAGCCGGGCACAGAGAATGAAAGGGAAGTCAAAGCGCTCCTTGTAGCTGGCGTTGAAGGACTGAAAGCGCGCCTGCTCGGATTCGGTCAATGACTTCAAACCGGAGGCCTGCTGCTCTGCGGCGGACTCGGGTGAAAGAGCGGCCAGCCGGTCGCCCAGGTCAGGGTGGGCGCGGATGAGAGTGAGCTTTTCAGCATCTGATGCCTCATGCATGACGGCGCACATGGCCGCGTGCAAGGTGCCGATATCAGCGAACGGCCGACGCGTCCAAGCTCGGAACCCCACCCAGTCGGAGTGCTCGAAGATCCCGGCCAAAGCGGCTGTGAAGGAGTCTTGGGGAAGCGTGTTGAGTTCCGACAGGGAAGGCATGTCCGAAGTGGGACGATGGAGGCCACTCAGGCAACCGAAAGATACGACGGACAGTGTGCGACGCGGGATCTGTAGCGTTTGGTAATTTGTTTTGTCTTTTCCAAAATGACCCCAGTCACTATAAAACCTCCTAAACAGGTGGGCGCGACAATTGAATAGGTCTCCACCAAACCCCGGGAGTGACAAGGAATCTGAAGACGCGCTGAACCAATCCGTGCCTCAAGACGTGAGGGATCTGCCAGTGGCGGCGGATGGCCCTTCTCGATGGAAGATCCTTGCCGAGTTTGTCCTCTTCGGGGCCATGTTCCTTTCAGACCGCTGGATTCAGGCCATCACCACCATCTCGTGGGGGCGGGTTGAGATCTCTCTCACCAATCTTCATAGCAACCCGCCCTGTCTGGCGATCATCGCGGTACTGTTGCTTTGGCTCAACGGTGGGCTGGGCAGCCTCAACTTCGAATGGCCTGCCAACTGGAGACGTTGCCTGTGGCAGCTGGCGGTGGTGTTGGTTGTCGCCTTTCTCGCTACAGAGATTTTCGCCCGTGTCAGCCATGCCTTGTGGGGAACAGCTCCCGAGGCAAACGCGATCAAGACGATGATTGGACATCCCCAGGTGAGATACCTTTTTGCCTTTCTCATCTTTCCGATCTGGGCGGTCGTGGAAGAGGTTCTCTATCGCGCCTACTTCCTTCAGCGGATCGAGTGGCTGGCCCGGCCGTGGCGCTACGCGCTGCCCTTGGCTATGTTGATTTCGTCTGCCATCTTTGCAATGAGACACCTGAACTACGGCGTGCAGGAATTCCCGTATTATGTCTTCGCTGGCATGATGTTTTCAGCCATCTTTCTCTACACCAAACGCAGCATCTGGTTTGTCTCCGTCATTCACTATCTGAAAAACACAGCGCTTTTGGTGTGGCTCAATTTGGCGGGATGAGGTCAATGCAAGAGCCAGAAAGTCGTGGCTTCGATCAACAAGATGCCTGCTATCATGCCAAGGCCTTTGAGGGTGCCTTTGGAAAGGTGGGCTGTTTCTCCCGTTGCGGGCATCAACCACCAACTGAATCGCCCGACCAAAAACGGCATGGTGATATAGGTCGTGGCGGCGACGGTAAGGATGTTGAGCATGAGGGTGACGAGCGTGATGTCCAGACTGCCAAACAGGGGGCGGACGTAGCTGAGATTGATCATCACCAGGGGATAGAGACCGACCAGGACGAGGAGTCCGGTCTTCCAGCGGGGTGGAGCGGCTCCGGTCTTGGGATCAATGGGAGTCCAGCCGGGGAAGGGAGACTTGAGGCGGGTGGCTTCGGTCTTGTGGATGACCTCGCGTGCTTCTTCCAAGAGGGCGGAGCGCTCGGGGGAGTGACGCCAGCGATCCAGATTGGCCTCCGAATCAAAGCGCAGGAGGGTAGTCCATTCGGAGGAGCCGCTGCCTGGGGTGGGGGCGATGATGTGCACGCCGCGAAATCCCTCGAACCGTGCCTGCGCCTCCTGAGTGCGTCGGGTCCAGAGGCGGTAGGCCTCCTCCATGCCGGGGCGGATCTGGGAGCGAATAATCTCGGTGACGCCTCCCGGATGGGAGGTTTCCTCCTTCTCGGGAAGGATTTCTGAAAAGACCGCGCCGTCCGCCAGCAGTTCCTCTGCCTCGGCAATGAGCCAGCTCCGCTCGGCAGAGTGCATCCAATGGTCAAGTTGATCCGGCGTGCGGAATCGGACAATGAGTTTCCAATCCCGGCTGTTCGAATGAGGTGGGGGCAGGAGATCTGCGCTCATGAACCCCTCAAACCGGATCACCTTGGTATGAAACCGGATCTGCCATGAGGATACGGCCCGGTTGATGCCGGTACCGGTGCGGGCGGGGAGGGTGCAGATCAGAGTGGCGTGGGTGTCGTTCATGGCAGAAGCGCGGAGATGAACGACAGCGGATGTCAGGCCAGTTCCTCGATGATCTGCGGGGCAAAATAGTGCACCAGATGACGGCGGTGGTCCGCGGTGCCGTGGGGATCACTGAAATAAGCAGTGGGAAGAATCGCTGCCTCCAGGCTGGCAGCCAGGTCCCGGGCTCCGGGTGGGGTGGCAAACCGGAGTTGCACCGGGCGGACGGTGGCGGCGGTGATGGTGAGGAGGATCTCTGCTGTGACCGGGCAACGGGTGCCGATGAGCAATGCGGAGGACCGCCCTTCCTGCGTCTGGGAGAAACGGCGGAAAGCGGGTTGTTTCCGCAATGCCGACGCAGGCAGGTGGATGCTGCGGAGGAGTTCGCCGGGCCGAAGAACCGTCTGCTGCACGCCAGTGACGAACTCGAGCGCGGAGACGGATCGCGGAAGATCCTGACGGGGCCAAAGGACGCAAGTGCCTTCCAGCGCCACCGCCAGGGAGATAAGAGCACCAGCCGGGAGTCCCAGGCATAGGTTGCCCCCCACGGTGGCTTCGTTCCAGATTTTGAAAGAGGACTGAAGCGATTCGCAGCAAGTCTGGATGAGCGGGAAGGCCTGCCAGGAAGCGGGAACACCGGTGCTGCCGCCGAAGGCATGCAGTTGGGCGATGGTGCAGGTCGCGGCGATTTCCAGTCCAGTCTCCTCAACGGCTTGGAGAGATGGCCAGTTGAAGTTCCCCATGTCCAGCAGGGTGTGCAGGACTGGTTGCGGCTCAGAGAACAGCCAGGTGCCACCTGCCAACCAAGCGAGCCCGGGTTCCCAGGTCTGGACTTCGTCCGGAGTCTGGGGAGATTGCTGGGCGGTGATGTGATGGAGATCCATGCTTGGACGCGCCGGTTTTTAAGGTGAGGAATGACCGGAATGATCTACGCTAGATCGTGAAAAATTGCAGCCATCGTTTTGGGGTTCTCGTGCTGGCTGCCGGGGCGTCCCGGCGGATGGGGCGTCCCAAAGCGTTGCTCCCATGGCGAAAAGGGACGGTGCTGGCGCATCATCAGAGCGTTTGGAACTTGGCAGGGGCTCAGCAGGTTGCGATGGTGGTTGATCCCGCCAACAATGCGGTATTGGACGAACTGAGGTGCTTGAACTGGGTGGATGTGATTGCGAATGACCAACCGGAGGATGGTATGATGTCGTCCTTGCGTATCGCTTCCGCCTGGCCGCATTGGCAGAAGGACCTTCAAAGCGTGGCGGTGATCTTGGTGGATCAGCCGCAGTTTCCACTCACCGCTGCGCGACGTCTCATGGATCTGGCGGCGGTTCATGTTGACGAGATCTGCCAGCCTCAAAGTGGAGGTCGACGTGGGCACCCAGTGGTTTTGCCGTATTCGGTCTTCGCTGGTCTGGCATCGACTCCCGCAGCAACGATGCGGGACTATCTGCGGGAGATTCACATCCCAAGACGAGTGCTGGAACTGGAGTCCAGCTGGTGGCTGGACGACATGAATGTGCCTGGGGCGTATGA
Source organism: Verrucomicrobium sp. BvORR034 (assembly GCF_000739635.1). GTDB lineage: Bacteria > Verrucomicrobiota > Verrucomicrobiia > Verrucomicrobiales > Verrucomicrobiaceae > Verrucomicrobium. The sequence continues at coordinate 66,103 of NZ_BATQ01000067.1, forward strand.
GAGGATTCTGGAACTGAGCGTTGAAAGCAACGCGCTGGGTTGAGGATCCCGTTGGAAAGCTACACTGCACTGGCCAACCTTGAAGCGTGGCGGTTGTGCTCCTCAATCACGGGCGGCATGTCCACTGTCACGACCAGACCGTCTTTCACTACCGGGCGTCCATGCACAATGGTGTGCCGCACGCGCTGGGGAGCGCAAAACACGATGGCTGCCACCGGATCATGCAGCGCTCCTGCGTAGTTCAGGGTGTGCAGGTCCAGAGTGAAAAAGTCTGCGCATTTCCCAGGTTCGAGGGAACCGATGTCTTGACGACCGAGCACCTTTGCTCCGCCCAAGGTGGCCAGTTCTAATGCCTCCCGTGCGGTCATCCAGTCTTCTGGAGGAGGTGGCGGCAGATCGGCAGGACGCAGCCCCAGGGCCAGCCGGGCGAGCAGCATCGTTTGGCGCACTTCCAGCAACATATTGGAGGCATCGTTGCTGGCGGAGCCATCCACGCCCAGGCCTACCTTCACTCCCGCTGCAAGGTACTTCTTGATGGGGGCAATGCCGGAGGCCAGCCGCATGTTCGAGCAGGGGCAGTGGGCGGCCCCCACGCCAGTTTGAGCAAAGCGCTGGATCTCTGAATCGCTGACATGCACCGTATGCGCAAACCATACGTCGTCACCCAGCCAGCCGAGCGTCTCCATCCACTCCACGGGACGCATGGCAAAGCGTTGGAGCGTGTAGCGCTCCTCATCCAAGGTCTCGCAGAGGTGGGTGTGCAGTTTCACACCGTGCTGGCGGGCCAAAGCTGCCGAGTCTCTTAGCAGTCCCGTGCTTACTGAAAAAGGGGAGCAGGGGGCCAGGACGACCTGGGTCATGGAACCCACCTTTGGATCGTGGTGGGTGCGGATGACGCGTTCGCTGTCGGTGAGGATAAAGGCCTCGTCCTCCACGCAGTCATCGGGTGGCAGACCGCCTTGAGACTGGCCCAACGACATGGACCCCCGGCTGGCATGAAAGCGAACCCCCAACTGCCGGGCCGCCTCAATCTGGCAATCCACGTTGTTGCCGCTCTGGTAGAGGTAGGTGTGGTCAAACACCGTGGTGCAGCCGGAAAGTGCCAGCTCGGCCAGACCCACCAGCGTGCTGGTGCGGGAGGCCGCCTCTGTGGTGCCTGCCCAGATTCGATACTGGGCTTGGAGCCAGGGAAAGAGATTGTTGTCCTGTGCGGCGGGCAGGCAGCGGGTCAGCGTTTGGTTGAGGTGATGGTGGGTGTTGACGAATCCCGGTAGCACGATCTGACCGCTCAGATCCAAAACCTCATCCGCCGTCGTCGGCAGTGAGGCGCTGGCACCCATTTGCTGGATGATGCCATCCACCGCATAGAGTCCCGCATCCTTCAGTTCACGACGCTGCCCGTCCATGGTGACGAGCATGGCGGCATTGCGAACCAGGAGCGTGGGCATCGAAAATGAGAGGTGGGGTGGCTCCTACTTTTCCATCACCTTGAACAACCACTTCTCGAAGAAGTGGAGCAGGAAGATGAGGGCCAGGGCGTAGGTGAAGGGGGTCAGGTCACGCGGACGGGCGGGCGGATCTTCCTCGAACTCCCGATGAAGCTCCGTCACGGCGGAGGCCTTGCCCTTGCGGTTCATGGTGCCCAGGGAGATGACGGTGAGCGCGATGAGGCCGATGCCGATGCCGGTGCTGATGCTGAAGGTCATGGGCATGGCCATGAGTGTCAGGATGGCGGGGGCGGATACCTCGAACCGGGTGAGATCAATCTCGCTCACACTTTCAAACATGAGGATGCCCACCACCACCAGGGCGGGGGCCACGGCCACACCGGGGATCATGAGGATGAGGGGCGTCAGGAACAGGGCGAGAAGGAAGAGCACAGCCACCACCACGGAGGTGAGGCCGGTGCGTCCGCCCGCCTGCACGCCGGTGGCGCTCTCGATGTAGCTCACCACAGTAGATGTCCCCAACAGAGAGCTGAGGATGGCGGCCAGGGAGTCGGCCGTCAGAGCCTTGGACAGGCCGGGCACGTGGCCGTTCTTGTCCATCAGTCCGGCACGCTTCGTCACCCCAATGAGCGTGCCGATGTTGTCAAAGAGGTCCACGAGCAGCAGCGTCATGATGACGGGCAGGGCCTTGGCGGGTTCCTTCAGGAGGAAGGTGAAGTCCAGCTTGAGAAAGGTCGGCTCAATGGAGGCAGGCAGAGACAGCATGCTGGTTGGCATCTGGGTGATTTTTCCGCCCTTGCCATCCGGCAGGAAGAAACCGATGACCGTGATGACGGCCATCGAAATGATGATGGCTGCCGGAGTGCCCCTGGCCACCAGCACACAGGTGAGCAGCACGCCCACGCCAAAGAGGGCCACCGACGGGTTTGAGATGTCACCCAGAGTCACAAAGGTGTGCGGGTGCCCCACTACCAGGCCGCCATTTTTCAATCCAATGAACCCTATAAAGAGCCCGACGCCGGCGCAGACCGCCGCTTTCAGAGAGTTGGGCAGGGCGTTGACGATGCGTTCTCGCATGCCTGTCACTGAGAGGAGCAGAAAGATGCACCCATTCACAAACACCAGCGCCAGGGCACTCTGCCACGGGACGCCCATCGTCAGACACACCGTGTAAGCGAAGAAGGCGTTGATCCCCATGCCCGGAGCGAGGGCGAGGGGGAAGTTGGCAAGAAACGCCATCAACAGGCTGGCTCCAGCGGCGGCCAGCGCTGTGGCCGTCACCACGGCGGCCTGGGGCATGCCCGCGTCCTTGAGGATCTGCGGATTCACCACCAGGATGTAGGCCATGGCCGCGAAGGTGGTGCAGCCGGCGATGATCTCACGATTCACCGACGTGCCATGACGCGAGAGCTGAAAGCGGCGTTCGAGGAAACCAGAGGTGGCGGGACGGGGAGGCGTCATGAGAGGGCGATGTCTTGTGCAGGTAGAGTGGGACGGTGGGCAAGCGTTGGGTACAGCCGCGGAGCAGTGAGGGGGAGATCGGTGAAACGGATGCCGGTAGCGTTGGCAATGGCATTGGCCAGGGCCGGAGCCACGGGATTGACCGGGCTCTCGCTCATGGGCTTGGCCCCCATGGGGCCGATGCGGTCGTGCGTATGCGCAAAGTACACCTCAGTCTCGGGCAGATCCGCCATGGCCGGGATGCGGAAGTGGCGCAGCGTGGGGTTGGCGATGCGCCCCTCCGGAGTGAGCTGCATGTCCTCTCTGAGCACCCAGCCTATGCCTTGGGCCACGCCGCCTTCTACCTGCCCGCGGCATTGCATGGGATTGAGCACCTGCCCGGCGTCTGCGGCATGCACGCTCTGCAAGATGCGGACCTGACCGGTGATGCGATGCACAGCTACGCGAAAGCCATGGACATTAAAGGCCACCGATCTGGGCGCGGCATAGGCACGACGGACAGCGCTGAGGCGATGTCCCTCCTTCTCAGCCCGTGCAAGCAATTCACTCAAAGGAAGGGGATGGTTCGCACAATCAACAGCGGCCCCAGAGAGCTGGCAGGAGTCAATCGGTTGTCCTGTGTAGCGGCTGGCGAGCCGGAGGAGCTGTTCCTTCAGCACCTTGGCCGCAGCGAGCACCGCGCCGCCGCCCACCAGCGTGCCAGTGCTGGCAAAGGTGCCGGTGTCGTAGGGTGTCTTGTCCGTGTCCGCAGTGACCATTTTGACTGATTCGACCGGGCACCCCAAAACAGTTGCCGCAATCTGCCGTTGTACAGTGAGCGAGCCACTGCCGAACTCCGCAGACCCGATGGCGACCTGATAGGACCCATTAGCGAGGAGATCAATGCGAGCCTCAGAGCGATGCTCAGTGGGCGGGCCGCAGTCCAGCATGGCTAGTGCCAGACCCTGCCCGGTGCACCACTCTGGGCTCTGCGGCACGGGTTCCCCGCGGCCGCTGGCAAGCGCTGCTTCCACCAGATCGAGGCATTCGGCCAGACCGTAGCTGCCGATCTCCAAATCGCCGGGATGGGGCCAGATGCTCAAGAGCGTGTCCCCGGGCTGGATCATGTTTTTCCGCCGGAGAGCGGCTGGCACCATGCCGAGGGTGCTGGCCAGTTCATCCATGGCGCACTCCACGGCATAAGCGGTCTGTGTGAGGCCATATCCCCGGAAGGCGCCCGCGGGGACACAGTTCGTGTACACCGCATAGCCGTCCGCCTGTTTGTTGGGGCAGCGATACACGGCAAAGGCCTCGTTGAGCGAATGGCCCAGCACCTCGCCGCCGTGATTGCCGTAGGCGCCCGTGTTGGTCACTACCCGCATGCTCATGGCCGTGAGCGTGCCGTCGCGTCGTGCGCCAAGTTTCACCTTCACACGGAAGGGGTGCCGCGTGGTGGTGGCGGTGAACTCCTCCTCACGGGTGAACTCCCAACGGGCGGGCCGTCCTGTCTTGAGGGTCACCAAGACGCAGAGGTCTTCGGTCAACACCTCCTGCTTGCCGCCGAAGCCGCCGCCCACCCGCTCGGTGTACACATGCAGATTCTCGGGATAGAGGTTAAACAGGTACACCAGCTTTACCTTCGTCAGGAAGGGCGTCTGGCTGCTGGTGCGCACATGCAGCCGCCCGTCTGGCGAGAGGTGGCTGTGACTGTTGTGCGTCTCCAGAGTCACGTGCGGCTGCCGGTGCGTGGCATAGGTGTTCTCCACGATGACGTCTGCTTCCTCGAACCCTGCGGCCACGTTGCCATTCTCGCCGTGGATCTCCCGCAGCACATTGCGCTCCGGGTGGGAGATGCGTGAGGCGGCGTCTTTGCCATGGTGCAGGATCGGAGCGTCGGGGCGCATGGCCTCCTCGGGATCAAACACGGCAGGCAGTATCTCGTAGTCCACCTCAATCTTGTCGCAGGCGAGAGCGGCAGCCTGTTCAGAGTCGGCCGCCACCAACACGACACGTTGCCCGACGAATCTCATCACCCGGTCCAGCATGAGGGTGTCATCCGGATCCACGTGATAGTCATCATGTGTGGCGCTGGTGAAAGGGCGATGCTGCGGCACATCCTCCCAGGTGAAGATGCTGTGCACTCCCGGCACCTCAAGGGCGGCCTCTTTCCGAATGGCCAGCACCTGGGCATGCGCATGGGGAGAGCGCACCACCTTCAGATGCAACAGACCAGGAAGCGGGGGCTCATCGGCCGTGAAGCGGGCCTGACCCGTGACCAGAGCGGGGCCCAGCGGGCTGCCCAGGCTGCGGCCCACGCTGGCACCGGGCAAGTCTTCCTGCACGTGACGACGTCCTTCAATGGCATCCCGAATGGCCCGGTAGCCGGTGCACCGGCAGAGGTTCCCTTTCAGGACCCTCTCCATAGGCGTGCGCATGGCACCGCCTTTCGCGGCGGCAGTCATGATCGTGCCTGCGGTGCAAAATCCACACTGAAACCCCTGGGCCGCCAGGAACTGCGCCTGCATCGGATGCAGGGTGCCATTTTCTGGGGACAGCCCTTCGATGGTGGTGATATGACGATCCTTCGCCCGGAAGGCTGGGTAGAGACAACTGTGCACCGGGTTGTCATCCACCCAGACCGTGCAGGCACCGCAGTCACCGGCATCACACCCTTTTTTCACTCCATACCAGCCGTGCTCTCTAAGCAAGGTTCTCAGGCACTGTCCCGGTCGTGGGGCCACCTCGGCGGGATTGCCATTGATGGTCAATTGCATGGGCCGGTTGCGGGAAAGAGCTGCTGAGGAAAGGGGACGACTGTAAGAGAGTCCTGGCACCATAGAACAGCACACTTTGGGGGATGTCGCGCAGATTTTGCGCAACTCAGGGGCGCGCTGGACAATCGTTAGAACTCGAACTCCAGCACTGCCTGCGGCACGACATCGTGCTGCCCCTTCAGGCCATATTCATTGACCCAGATGTCCACCTCGGTGCCGATCCACAGTTTGGACTTCTTGCCAAACAGCTTGGCCCCAAGGTCCATCATGAGCTGGGGGCTGGTGTGAAAGGACTCTGCCAGTTCACCTTCCGCACCGTTGTAGTCGGCAAAGCCTCTGAACATGAAATCGCAGCCTGCCAGGCGGAAGGGGATGCCCCACACGTAGGTGATCTGCCAGGTGCTGCCGCTGATGTCGAAGTCATCCCGCCAGAAGAAGTTGATGCTGGAGTAGGCGAACCCCGGAAGGTCGAGCTCCAGCGCCATGCCGTGGAGCTGACGGAGCTGGGTTTTATCCAGCTGTGCGCCGAAGCTCCGGTTGATGTTGGCGAGGGAGTCGGAGGTGCCAAACTCCAACATGCCCGAGTAGAAGTAGATGTCCTTCACCGGACCAAAACGGTAGGATTTGCCGGTGAGCTTGCCCAGGCTGAGCCTGGGGTTTACTTCGCCGTAGAGGTCAAAACCTGTTTCCGGGTGGCCTCGTCCTTCCGTGGTGAGGTTGGTGAAGTCTGTGAAGAAGAAAAGATCCCCCCAGGCGTTGTCCTGGTAGTGTTCCAGAGTGATCAGGTCCCGCTCATGACTGGAGGCGAAAGGCTTGTCCCAGTTGAAGCCATACAGGTACCAAAGACTTGTGGTGGAAATGTTGATGAACTTGTCCGAGCCGGGGGGCTGAACGGGGAGCGTGCCTACGGCCTTTTCTGAGGAGAGTACTGGCTCACCGGCCAGGATGCTGGCGGGGGTGACGAGGGCCAATCCCATAAGGCTGGCAATGGCGAGCGAGGTAATCTTGGGGACAGGGGAGCAGGGGCGCGACTTCAACACTGGGAGGGAGATGACGTGAGGTGGATTGGAAAATTTAAGAAAGCGAATAATGCCAGAAAGTGATCCGATCAATCGAGGAAAAGTAGTGGAGAAAATAGAATGCCGCAGCAGCGAACATGCCTGTCCGCAGGACGGAAGTTTCTCTCGCATACGCCTTTTGGCGTATGTCGATGTGATGACTATGGTAGGTCGATGCCTAGTCGTCCCAGATCAGGGATCGACGGGATGTGCCTTCACCAGATTGACTAGAGCCTTGGCCGCGTGCGACAGGTAGAAATCCCGACACCAAGCGATGGCGATATTCCACTGAATGTCGGGTTCCTCCAGGCGGATGACGGCCACGGCGTTGGTCCCTCGTACCACGGACATGGGAAGCAGGGAGATGCCGACACCGCTGTCGATCAACCCCGCAATCAGGGAGAAGTGACTGCTGCTGGCAGCGATTTCTGGAGTGAATCCCGCCGCTGCGCAGGCGTTGCGCACCGTGTCGTTGAGGGCGAAATCCTCTGGAAAAATAATAAACGGCTCGTCTTTGAGCTCCTTCAGTGTCACGCTTTCCCGCTTGGCCCAATGGGAATGGAGCGGTGCTGCAAGCGCGAGACGATCGTGGAAAAAGGGGACGGAGTCGTACAATGCGGAGTCCAGGGGCAGGATCAGGGTGCCCAGTTGCATGTCTGCGCCTAGCAGGGCGCGCTCGGTGGCCTTGGATCCCTTCTCGAACAGAACGAGCTCAATGTCCGGATAGGTCTTCTTGTAACGTTTGATCAGCGGAACAAAGAGCGTGCCGCTCAGGGGAGGGATGCCGAGCGTCAGAACCCCTCGCTTCAACCCTGCGAGGTCCGCCAGCTCTGTTTCGAGTGCGGCGTGATCCCGCAGGAGGTTCTGCGCGTGTCGAAACAGGATCTTGCCGGCGTCGGTCAGCACGATGGATCGATGCTGACGGGTGATCAGGACCTGGCCTATGTCATCCTCAAGCTGCTTAATCACCCGGCTGATGGAAGGCTGGGTCAGCGCCACCTTGGAACTCGCCGCCGTGAAGCCGCCACGGCGCACCACTTCGACAAACACGCCAAGGGAACGGAGATCCATGCCATACGGTTAGTGCATGGAACACATACGTACAATGCATTTCACAAATTGATTGCTTGCGAACACAATCGCCAGCGTGAGCGCAACTCCCTACTCACCAATTTCTTATGACGGCGATTTAGTTGCCGTTTCCAAGATTTCCATCGGGATGCAACAACCTGACGAGGCGACAAAATGAAAATCTCTAGCGCAAAGGTCTGCGTGGTCGATCCGGACGTTTCTGGAAGGTTCCGGATACTGGAATGGCTGGATGAAGCTGGGTATCAAGCGGAAACGTACTCTAGCGGCAGGGGATTCCTGTCTGGATGCCACGCTGCCAGCCCTGTGTGTGTGATCCTTGAAGTGGATCTTCCGGACATGACCGGGATCGAACTGCAGCGACACCTCAAGGAGCGAGGGCGCAGCGATCAAATGGTGTTTGTGACGGCGAGGCAGGGCGTCGAGGCCTGTGTTGCCGCCATGAAAATGGGGGCAGTGGATTATTTTTCCAAGCCTGTGCAGCGTGAACCCCTGATGGATGCGGTCAGTCTGGCGCTCAAGCGCTCGGCAAACCTGGCGACCAAACGAGCCATACAAAAGGAGGCGCACACCCGGGTTTCATCGCTGACTCAGCGTCAGATGGAGGTGTTGGAACTGCTCATTCGCGGGATGTCCAACCGTTCCGTCGCCCAGGCCCTGGGGGCGACAGAGGCGACTATCAAGATTCACCGCCGCCGGATCATGGAAAAGATGACCGCAGACTCGCTCCCGGAACTGGTGGCGATGGCGCGCGAGGCGGGGATCAAAGTCCCGTGGCAGATGACCTTCCGCTCGGAACTGGTGACGGGCATGTCTCTGCGCTCCGCCGACTAAAGTTTTGGGAGTTGCTTTTGCTGCACGGCTTCGACCCTGCGGCAAAAAGAAAGGGTCAAAGTGGCGAATGCCTACTTTGACCCTTCAAGTTTAGGGGCAGATCGTGACGGGCAGACTAGCCGCCACCGGCCCCGACCATGCCTGCATCTGGTGCCGTCATGCGGGCGGGATCCAGGGCTTCGGTCAGCTCTGCTTCGGTGATGCCCAATTCCTCCAGGCGCTCCAGGCACAACTGACGGACCGGAGTGCCAGTCTTGGCAGAAAGCTTGGCGATCACGGAGGCCTTGTCGTAGCCGATCTTCGAGTTCAGGCCGGTCACCATGGCGAGACTGTATTCAATGAGCTCGGCGCACCGCTCGCGTTTGGCTTCGATGCCATCCACACAACGCTCGCGGAAGATGCCGGCGGCGTTCGTGAGCAGTTCGATGCTTTCGAGTAGAGCGGCTGCCAGAGCGGGCATCATCACGTTGAGCTCGAAGTTGCCGTTGGCCGCGCACCAGGTGACCGTGGCGTCATTGCCCACCACGCGGGCGCAGACCTGCATGAGGCTCTCTGACATCACCGGGTTCACCTTGCCGGGCATGATGCTGCTGCCGGGCTGAGTAGCGGGGAGGGAGATTTCACCAATGCCGCACTGGGGGCCGCTGCTGAGCCAACGCACGTCATTGGCGATCTTGAAGAGACTGGTGGCGATGGTCTTGAGCTGGCCGCTGGCTTCAACGAGGGCGTCCTTGGCGGACTGGGCTTCGAAGTGGTCTTTGGCCTCGCGGAAGGCGATTCCGGTCTTCTCTGCGAGGAGCGCGATCGCTTTGGCCGGGAAATCAGGGTGACAGTTCAGGCCCGTGCCCACTGCGGTGCCGCCGAGAGGCAACTCGAGAATGGCGTTGATGGCCTTGTGGGAGCGATCCACGGCGAGTTCCACCTGACGGGCGAACCCTTTGAATTCCTGCCCGAGACGAACCGGGGTCGCATCCATAAGGTGGGTGCGACCGATTTTGAGGACATCCCAGAACTCCTTGCTCTTGGCTTCGAGGGAAGCCTGTAGCTTCTGAAGGGAGGGGACAAGCTTGTTGAGCAACTCCTGGGCGACGGCGACGTGGATGGCAGTGGGGAAGGTGTCGTTGGACGACTGCCCCATGTTCACGTGGTCATTCGGATGAACGGGGTCCTTGGCACCAATTGGCTTGCCAGCGATCTGGCAGATCCGGTTGGAGATGACCTCATTGGCGTTCATGTTAGTGCTCGTGCCGGAGCCAGTCTGATACGTGTCCAGCACAAAATGGGCGTCCAGATCTCCGGCTGCGACTTCCAGGGCGGCCTGTTCGATCAAAGCAGCCTTGTCAGCGGCAAGGATGCCGAGGTCGGCATGCACCTTGGCGGCGGCCCACTTAATGAGGCCATAGGCGTGCACCACCGGGTAGGGGACCGGCCGGCCGCTCACGGGGAAATTGAGCACGGCACGCTGGGTGGAGGCACCGTAGAGGGCTTCAGCGGGCACGGGCATCTCGCCCATGCTGTCTTTTTCAATGCGGGTACTCATGACCGATTACATTGAACCTTTCTTCAGATATGTGAATGCAAAGGCCCCCGCGACCAGAAAACATACTGCGATGATCATTCCGATAGTCATGCTGAATGGCATAGCCGGGATTGGCAGGCTTGCCAGATCTTTTTGTCTTTCCGACGAATCGTTTTCAGAATCGCCAGAGTCAGCGTGACGCTCGCCAGAAACCCTCGTCGGGATCCAGAGGGATCCGGGGGAATTAAAAGGGATTGCAAGGCCGTTCTTTGGAGGGAAAATGTCCGGATTCCGCTCAGCAGGCCGAAAAGAAAGCGCAAACAATCTTCATTTTAGGTTGCGCGCCGACAGGTTTTATATATCTTGGCAAGCTCTATGGCTAAAACGAGCTGGATCGAACGCAACAAGCGCAAACAAAAGACGGTTGAGAAGTACGCGAAACTTCGCGAAGAACTCAAGGCTAAGGGTGACTACGTGGGTCTCTCCATGCTTCCCCGCGACGCCAGCCCGACTCGCCTCGTGAACCGCTGCCGTGTGTCCGGTCGTCGTCGTGCGTTCATTCGCCGCTTTGAGATGTCCCGTCTGACCTTCCGCGAAATGGCTTCCGCAGGGCTCATTCCCGGTGTGACCAAATCCAGCTGGTAATTTCAGTTCAGGTTACATCAAATTGACTTTGCGAAGGTGCTGCGACGCAGCACCTTTGTTTTTGTAGATGCCGACCTACCACTACATCGCCACCAAACCTGAAGACGGCTGCCCCCGCTGCAGCAAGGGGTTTGATTTGCGACGTCCCATCAGCCGGCCTGCTCTTACGGAGTGCCCACTGTGCAAAACGCCGGTGAGGAAAGTAATCACCTCCGTGAACACCCCCCGGGTATCGAAACCGATGTCCGTTTCCGACGCCAAAAGTGCAGGATTTACCATCCTCGAGAAGCGTTGTGATGGATCTTACGAAAAACTTTGACACTGTTGAGGCGCGGAAAACGCTTCGCGCCGACTCATGATTCTCTCTCTTTCCACTATTGTCCTCGCCAGCGCCGCCGAACCGGTGGTGCGGGAGTGGCATCTCACCGGGAGCCAGGTGTTGTGGCAGATCTCGGTGATCATGTTCTTTGTGCTCCTGAACGGCTTCTTCGTGGCCGCGGAGTTCGCGATCGTCAAGGTCCGCGACAGTCAGCTCCAGGAGGAGATCGACGAAGGCAATCGCGGTGCCAAGTTCGCCCGCTCGGTGACGCGTCATTTGGACGCTTATCTTTCTGCTACACAGCTTGGCATCACCCTTGCCAGTATCGCCCTGGGCATGCTGGGTGAGCCGTACCTTTCCCATATGCTCCAGCCACTTTTGTTTAAGGTGGGCTTGGAGAATGAAGCGGTGGTGCGGGGGATCGGCTGGGGCGCGGGCTTTGCCATCATCACCTTCCTACACGTGGTGCTGGGCGAGTTGACTCCCAAGTCCATGGCCATTCGCAAGGCCCTGGCCACCACGCTGCTGATCAGCCGGCCGCTGCACCTCTTCTATGTGGTGCTCAAGCCCGCGATCTTCCTCCTCAATGGCACCGCCAACTGGATTCTCCGTGTGGTTTTCAAACTCGACCCTGTGGCGGAAGGGGAGCGCGTGCACTCTGAAGAGGAGCTCAAGCACATCGTCGCGGAAAGTCAGCGGTCCGAGGAAGTAACCGAGACCGAAAAGCACATTGTGCTGAACGCCCTGGCGTTGAATGATCGCGCGGTTCGCGATGTCATGACGCCGCGCAAGGATGTGATTTCCCTGGATGTGGATGAACCCTTCGAGTCCAGCTTGAAGCTCGCCATTGAGTCCAAGCATACGCGGTTTCCGCTGGTGGAAGGCCATTTGGACCACACCATCGGCCTCGTGCACATCAAGGACATTCTGAAACTCGTTCACGAGGGTGGTAAGGACGGCAGCGATCTGCGCCGGATCAAGCGCGAGTTGCTGCTGGTGCCGGAGATGATGCCCATCGACAAGCTCCTGAAGTTTTTCCTGGAGAAGCACGCCCACCTTGCGCTGGCGGTGGATGAGTACGGCGGCGGCGTGGGTATTGTGACGCTCGACAACGTCGTGGAAGAAATCGTGGGTGACATCCAGGACGAATTCGACCTTCCGGTGAAGCCTGAGTTTCGCCGTATCAACACCGAGGAGTTCGAAGTGGAAGGCATGCTCAACCTCTATGAGCTCAATGATCTGACGGATCTCGAGCTGGAGAGTGATGAGGTCACCACTGTCGGTGGCTATGTGACTCATTTCCTCGGGCATTTCCCCAAGCAGGGTGAGATGCTGCGGATTGAGAACTATGAGGTCACCGCCACCAAGGTTGAGGCTCGTCGTGTGGCCCAGCTTCATTTCAAGCGTGTCGAACTGTTGCCTGAAGACGAAGAGGAAAAGGCGGCGCGTGAAGTGCTTGAGGCTCCCGAGGAAGTGCGCCAGTAGGTTGAGGCTGTGAGGTGGTGCTCAGGCCGATGGACGGGCTTGAGCGGTGGCGTCGTCGTGGGACGTTTGATGCGTGAACCGCACTCTCACGAATGCAGCTGCGAGTGCGCCTGAGAAGGAATCGCCTTCGAAGAGGTTGCCCAGTACTTCGTAATACTGGAACCAGGATTCAGGAAATAAAAATCCCAATCAGCAAGGTCAGAACTCCAAGGCCCGCACCTGAGATGGCGATGGCAGCGGAATCGTCCAGCTGTTCTGCTTTGGGCCGCCAGTGGCCCACGGTCACAACTCCGACTACCGCACACAGCGCTTTTGCGACGGGTGCATTCCACCCCAGCTCGTGCAGAGCCCAAAGGATGAGCAACGGTGCGGCAATGACGATGGTCAACCAGGTGCTCATAAGGTCAGGGGAGGGAGAGGAAACAAAAAGGGAGACGTCGGGGTGTGGGTCCCTTCGTCTCCCTCAACATAGTTCGTGGAAATTAAACTCTCTAGCGGCTCAGCTCTAGCATCCGCAAGATGGGCTTCTCGGCGCGCTTGCGCACCTCTTCGGCCATTTCCACCTGCGGGCGCAGGTTGAGCAGGCAGTCGTGAAGCTTCTCGAGATTGTTCATCTTCATGTAGCGGCAGTCGGCGCAGCGGCAGTGGCCGGTGGGACCGGGGATGAAGCGCTTGTTGGGCACCTCCCTCTCCAGGCGGTGCAGCATGCCGCTTTCTGTCACGATGATGAAGCTCTCGGCCTCACTGTCGCGACAGTAGTGCACCATTTTCTCCGTGCTGCAGACTTCGTCGGCGAGGAGGCGCACGGCATAGGTGCATTCTGGGTGGGCGACGACCTTGGCGTCCGGGTATTCCGCTTTGATCTGGTTGATGCTGTCGCGGGTAAATTCCACGTGCACGTAGCAGGCTCCCTGCCAGAGATCCATCTTGCGGCCGGTCTGCTCCATGACCCAGGCTCCGAGATTCTGATCTGGCACAAACAGGATGGGGCGATCCTTGGGGGCTGCTTCAACGATCTTCACCGCATTGCCGCTGGTGCAAATGCAGTCGCTGAGGGCTTTGACGCCAGCGCTACAGTTGATGTAGGCAATGACGTAGTAGTTCTTCTCCTTGTGGATTTCGAGGAACTTCTCAAGCTGCGGGGCAGGGCAGCTTTGCTCAAGCGAGCAGCCGGCGTTGGCGTCAGGCAGGACGACAATCTTTTCCGGATTCACAATCTTGGCGGTCTCCGCCATGAAGTGAACGCCGCAAAAGCAGATCACGTCCGCTTTGGTTTCCTTGGCCTTGTAAGCGAGGCCGAGGGAGTCGCCCACGAAATCGGCCAGTTCCTGAATCTCACGACTCTGATAGTTGTGAGCAAGGATAATGGCGTTGCGTTGCTTTTTCAGCCGAAGAATCTCCTCGGTGATACTTGGGGCGGCGATTTGAACCATGCTGAATATGGTACGCATGCACCAATCTGCAAGCCGCAACCGCGGATCAAGGGATTGGCCGTAGCCGTGACAAGCCTGTGCTGACTCCTGGGTCCGGTGGCTGTAAGGGGCTCACGCCCAATGGATAGTTTCAAAAAACCCGAGCCGAGTGGCATTGGGCTCAACAGGCAGCTAAAAATTGTGATCCATGCCGCCAGGTCCTGCTTTGGCGCGGTTGAGCCGAACCGGAGCGTCCCGGGAGGGGGTGTCCAGACTGCCCGAAAAAAACGAACCCGAAGCAGATGCTTCGGGTTCGAAAATCGTCAGGGGGTGGATTTGGGGGCTGGGCCGCAGCCCGTGACCAGCGATGAAGCGCTGACCTGGCGTGGCGCGCTGGGTTCCACTTTTGGCTCTACCCGGAGAATATTCATGGAGCCGTCGAGCTCGCCACCGGGATCAATGCCGATGGAGCGGGCGGTGACGTCACCCTGAACACTGCCGGTACCTGTGAGCAGGACCCGGCCGGTGCATTGGATGCTTCCGATGACCTTGGCCTGGATCTCGACTTCGGCGGCCTGGATGGTTCTCGCGAACTGGACCTCGCTGCCTTTTTCGATCACCAGCCGATTGCACCGCACTTCACCTTCGATCAAGCCGGAGGTCTTGAGCGTGATGTCCCCGCTGCAAAAGAGGCTGGCATTCACCTGGCCCTGCTGCACGCGAAGGTCGCGGCAGCGGATTTCGGTGGTCTTCACAACGCCGTTGCGGCGGATCAGCACATCGCCACGGGTGTCGATCGGGGTGCTGTAGTCGAGATTGATGTCGAAATCCTCCATGCAGATCGTGGCGGAGCACGAGGGGCAGGTGGTGGATTTGGCGGAACGACCGACCTTGAACTTGTGCTGGCACTTTCCGCACTCGACTTCCTTGAAGTACTGCTGGCGGTAGTAGCCTTGCTCCTTCATTTTCTGGAAAGTGCTCTGGGCCATGGGACCCTGCACCTCGCCAGTAGGCTTGGGGCGTTCGGCTTTTTCTGAAATTTCTGTGCGCTGCAGGTAAGCCGGCTTTTTGAGCGCGGCGAGTCCAAGTGGCTGAGGCGCAGGGACCTGCGGCTGGGGCTGAGGTCGCTGACGGAGTCCGGTGCGCGTTTGAGCGCCAGTATACAGTGATGGTGCTGCAGGTTCAGCTTCCTTGAAGCCCATCATATCGCCGAGACCCAGAGGCAATTCCTCCTGAAGAGGGCCATCGGTCGGGAGGAGCGCCTTGAATTCTTCCTGAGCCTGAGTCTCAGGCTGGGATGGCAGGGTCTCCGGGGTGGCGGGGGCGTCTGGCTTCCTTAGCTCGGCCAGGAGGGGATCCTTGGCCGACGCATCCATCACCGCAGGAAAGACTGCGCTGGGATTCGGGTTGCACTGGGACGAGGCAATCGCACGCTGCTTTTCGATTCGCAGGTGCTCCCCGCACTTCTTGCAGAAGGTCGTCACCACCAGACGCGGCTCACGCTGAGCCGCGCCACAAATGGGGCAAGTGACTTCGATTTGATTTTTTGAGAGTGCGGATTTCTCGTCTTTCGGTTCTCTGACTAGAAATTTTCCAAGCACGTCTTTAGAAAGGGTTGGGGATTAGGGCTTCTGAGGGCCACCCGCGCCGCTGTTCGCTGCCTTGGCGGCAGCGCCTTTGCCCACCTGGGACCGGCCCAGGAAAGTGGCTCCTTCTTCAATCGCCAAGGTTGCTGCGGTCACGTCGCCCACCAGTACGGCATTCGACTTGAGTTCACAACGTTCTTGTACGGTTATATTGCCTTCGACTTTTCCGAAAAGGGTTACTGCGCGAGTTTTGATCTCGCCTTTGATCAACGCATTTTCGCCAACGGTCAATGCGCCATCTGAACTGACTTCACCTTCAATCTTTCCGTCGATGATCAGGTCGTGAGAAAATTTAATGGATCCTTTGATTTCGACGTCGTTGGCGAGAACGTTCTTGCTGGTGGTCATGAGTGGTTGGGTTGACGATCTTGGCGATTGTGTTGTGGGAGAGGGGGATTGTGCTGCGCCGGAGTGGGCAGGAGAAGCGGCGGAAATATCGCTGCGCCGTTCATCTTTCATGCCTTCCGTGGGTTGTCCGATAATTTGTTTCAGCATTAGGAAAAAGTAATCATTCTGAGGGAAGGGTGTCAATCAATCACTCGGATGTTTTTGAGGCCCATGGAGTTATTTCTTTGGTCAAATTTTCGCATCCATTTGTTCTGCAATCTCCTCTGCGGGATAAGTCCATATTTCACTAAGTGTTGGATGGTAGTGGGGAGCGGTTGCCACCTGGGCTGCAGTGGCGCCAAGGTGCATGGCCATAGCGATTTCGTGGATGAGTTCAGTGGCTTCTGGACCCACTACAGAGCCGCCCAAAATCTCTCCTGTTTCAGGGTCACCCAACAACTTCACAAAGCCTTCCATCTCATCCATCACCATGGATTTGCCATGGTCATTGAAGGGATAGCTGGCGACGAGATAAGGTACGCGTTTTTCACGTGCTTCTGTCTCTGAAAGTCCCACAACAGCAACTTGTGGATGAGTGAAGACTCCAAAGAGTTTGCAACGATAATCCATGCGGTGTTTGGAGGGCTGGTTCTTCAGCGTGCTTGCTGCGTTTTTCGCTGCAACTTCGCCTTGTTGAATCGCGAGGTGCACCACTTCCAAAGGACCCGTCACATCACCTGCGGCGAAAACACGTGGATGGCTTGTGAACATTTCTGGAGAAACCGGAATTTGCCCTTTTCGATCCAACTCAATGCCGATGTTTCCAGCTTCCAAATTGGCTGTTGCCGGGGTTCTTCCCAGAGCCACTAAAATTTCCGCAGCTTCAGACACTTGTTCCGCTCCGGCGTGCTGAAAATACACGCGCTTTTTGCCATCCGGAGCAGTTTCCATACGAAGGAGACGCGTGCCGCAGAAAATGCCCATACCGCGTCTCTCAAACGCACCATGGACCACGGCGGCGAGATCGGTGTCCATACCGGTGAGCAGGTGGGGGCTGCGTTGGATCACCGACACTTCGCGGCCGATTCCCTCCAGGTAGTGCGCCATTTCCAAGGCAATGGCACCGCCGCCCAGCACGGCGAACGAGGAGGGGGTGTCCTCCGCGTCCAGAAGCGTGTCGCTCGTCCAGTACCCCGTTTCCTGGAGGCCGGGTACGGAGGGCACATTGATGACCGATCCGGTGGCGATCAAGGCTGTCCCGGCCGTCAGGCGGCGGATCTGGCCGTCCTTGAGCGTGACCTTGAGATTCACGGCATCGTCAGGGGATTCGGCAAACTGGGCCATTCCGCGAATGACGGTGAATCTGCCATCGTTGATCTGCTGCTGGCGATACCCGGCAAAATCGGCGATCAAGTGCCGTTTCCGCTGGCGTATGACCCGGGTGTCCACCCCTTGGGAGGTTGCTTGCAGGCCGAAAGAGGCAGCATTCCGGATGACGAGGTTGCGGTTGGCGGATTCGATGAGGGTTTTGCTGGGCATGCAGCCCCGCAGAATGCAGAGCCCGCCGAGCTCTTCTGCGCCGTCGATGATGGCGGTTTTCAGGCCCAGGGCGACGGCGGTGCGGGCGGCGGCGTAACCGGCGCTGCCGCCACCTAAAACGGCGAAATCGAAGTCGGTATCGGGGTGCATGGGAGGGTATGTAACGGCGTTCTGGATACGAACCAGCGGAAACAAGGGGAACAGAGGGTGTTTTCCCGGGAAAAACCACCAGTTTTCCCGCCCAAAACCGTAAAAAAAATTGGCGCTCTTGTGCCCGCTCGCTAAACTGATCTACCCCGCTGGCGGCGCTTAATTTGCGGCATGGCACGATGGTTTGCCTGCTCGCGACCGCAGCGCTCATTTCGGGGTCGGTATTTTGAGCCAACGACCCATGTCCGACGACAATAACACCCCTGAGATCTTCAACACCGGCATCGCTGACAATCAGGCCTACGGTGCGGAGCAAATTGACAAACTCGAGGGCCTGGAGGCGGTTCGCAAGCGACCGGGAATGTACATTGGTGACCCGGACGAGCGAGGCCTCCACCACTGCGTCTTTGAGGTGCTGGACAACTCGATTGACGAGCATCTGGCCGGCTTCTGCAAGACCATCACAGTGACGATTCATTCAGACGGATCCTGCTCGGTGGAAGACGACGGACGCGGAATTCCGGTGGAAGTTCACCCGAAGTTCGGCATTCCCACGGTGGAGCTAGTGATGACGAACCTGCACGCCGGCGGCAAGTTCGGTCAGGGAGCATACAAGTACTCTGGTGGTCTCCACGGCGTGGGTGCCAAGTGCGTGAACGCTCTTTCCGAGTGGTTCAAAGCCGAGGTGTTCCGTGATGGCAAGGTGTATGCCATCTCCTTCGCTCGTGGCAAAACCGTCGAACCGCTCACGGTGGTGGGCGATTTGGAAGACCCCACCCGGACGGGCACAAAGATCACGTTCTTTCCTGATGCCGAAATCTTCACGATCACCACGGAGTTTCGTTTCGAGTTGCTGGTCAACCGGCTTCGCGAGCTTGCTTTCCTGAACCCAGGGGTGATCATCGTGCTGCGGGATGAGCGGCCTGAGCCCATCCGCGAGGAGACTTTCTTCTACAAGTTCGGCGTGGTCGAGTTTGTGGTGCAGCTTGGCGACAACAAAACGCTGGTTCATGACAAGCCGGTGGTGCTGCGCGGACAGCGCTCCGTCGAGGTGGAAGATAAGCAGGACATCTGCTTTGTGGACTGTGTGCTGCAGTATAACGACAGCTACTCGGAGCAGATGCTGTGCTTTGCCAACAGCATCCCGAACCCGGACGGCGGCACGCACTTGAGCGGCTTCCGCAGTGCCATGACACGGGCGATCAACCAGTTCGCAAAAGCGAACAAAATGGTGAAGGAGAGCGATCCGCCGATCACCGGGGAAGACTGCCGCGAAGGCATGGTGTGCATCCTTTCTGTGAAGCTGCCGAACCCGCGCTTCAATTCCCAGACCAAGGGGAAACTGGTGAACGGGGAAGTGGAGGGTGCGGTGAGCAGCGTGGTTTACGAGGGGATGCAGCAGTACCTGGATGAGAATCCAGGGGTGGCCAAGCGCATCATCGACAAGATTCTCACGGCAGCCCGGGCGCGTGAAGCCGCCCGCAAGGCGCGCGAAACGGTGCGCAAGAGCGTGATGACCGGCGGCGGTCTCCCTGGCAAGCTGGCGGACTGCACGGAGCGCGATCCCGCGAAGAGCGAACTCTTCATCGTGGAAGGTGACTCCGCCGGTGGCTCCGCCAAGGTGGGCCGCGACCGCCGCGTGCAGGCCATCCTGCCGCTGCGAGGCAAGCTGATCAACGTGGAGAAGGCGCGGCTCGACAAGGCGCTGCAGAACCGCGAAATCCAGGCGATGATCACCGCAATCGGCACCGGGATCGGTGACGGTGCGGACGAAGGCAGCTTCCGGCTCGACAAGGCCCGCTACCACAAGATCATCATCATGACCGATGCTGACGTGGACGGCTCGCACATCCGCACACTGTTGCTCACCTTCTTCTGCCGCCAGATGCCCGAGCTGGTGCGCCGTGGCTACATCTACATCGCCCAGCCGCCGCTCTACCTCGTGAAGCGCCGCAAGCGCGAAGAATATGTGCAGGACGACGGGGAGTTGAACCACATCCTCATCGACCTGGGCGCGGAAGAAGTGCGCCTGCGAGTGCTCACGGATTCGGGTGAGAATCCGATGATGGAGAAAGACAAGCTGAAGCCCATCCTGGACCTGCTGTCCCGCCTCTCGCGGTTCAATGAAGTGATCCGGCGCAACGGGGGCGACTTTGAAAAGTACATCCAGTGCCGGGATCAGGAGACCGGGGCAATGCCCGCCTTCCTGGTGCGCATTCGCGATGGCAATGAGGAGATGGTGAGTTATTTCCTGGGTGACCGGGAGCTTGCCGAGTTCGCCCACGCCAATGCCGACCTGGGCCTCTTTGGTCGCTCCATCGAGCCAGCTCCCGTGGTGGCTGGAGCCGAGGGCGCAGAAGGTGCCGAACCTGCGGTGGCAGAGAAGCCGGCCGTGAAGGACGGACGGACTCGTCGCGCCCGGCTCGTGGAGATCCACGAGGCAAACTCCATCAAGAAGCTCCTGGGGCAGCTCTCTGAGCTGGGCCTCTCCCTGGACCACTACAGCAGCCAGGACAAGCCGTTGTTTGAACTGGTGGAAGGTGAAGGGGACAATGCGAGAGTTCACCCCGTGTTCAGCGTGCCCGGCATTCTGGAAGGGGTGATGAACATCGGCCGCCGTGGCCTTGAAATCCGCCGATTCAAAGGTCTGGGGGAAATGAACGCCAAGGAGCTCTACACGACCACCATGGAACAGAAGACGCGCAAACTGTTGAGGGTGCGCCTCAATGAGGAGAACGAGATCGAGGCGGACCGCATCTTCACGATTCTCATGGGGGACGTCGTGGAGCCCCGCAAGATCTTCATTGAAGAGAACGCGCTCAATGTGCGCAACCTGGACGTGTGACAGACGCCCGGCTGACCATCTGACCCCGCAGAGCTGCCGGTGAGACCGGCGTTCTCTGCACCGACATCGCACTGCTTTTTCCTGTGAGCGAAGACAACATCAAGCCCATCAACGTAGAAGAGGAACTCAAAGGTTCTTTCCTCGACTACTCCATGTCCGTCATCATTTCGCGCGCCCTGCCCGACGTGCGAGACGGACTCAAGCCGAGCCAGCGCCGCATTCTGTATGCGATGCACGAGCTCTCGCTCTATCCGCCGAAGAAGCACATGAAGTGTGCGAAGATCTGCGGTGACACCTCAGGGAACTACCACCCGCACGGGGAGGCGGTGATCTACCCCACCCTGGTAAACATGGCGCAGCCGTGGTCCATGCGGGATCCGCTGGTGCATCCGCAGGGAAACTTCGGTTCAGTCGAAGGTGACCCTCCGGCAGCCATGCGTTATACGGAGGCCCGGCTCACCCATTTGGGCGGGCACCTCATGGACGACATGGAGAAGGAGACGGTGGATTTCGTCCCCAACTATGACGAACGTCTCACCGAGCCGGTGGTGTTTCCCGCCGCGTTCCCGAACCTGCTGATCAACGGCGGCACCGGCATCGCCGTGGGCATGGCCACGAACCTGCCTCCGCACAATCTGCGGGAGATTGTGGATGGCATTTGCGCGCAGATCGACAATCCTGCCATCACCCTGCAGGGACTGATGCAGTACGTGCGAGGCCCAGACTTCCCCACCGGTTGTACTCTTCTGGGGACCGCAGGTATTCGTGACTACTTTGAGTCTGGTCATGGCTCGCTGCGTATCCGCGGCCATGCAGAAATCTCGGAAACGGGCACGAAGCCCCAGATCATCATCACTGCCATTCCGTATGGTGTGAACCGCGCGGAACTGTGCAAACGCATTGGCGAGCTGGCCTCTGAGAAGATCATCCCGGAAGTGACGGCCATCCGCGACGAGTCGGATGAAAATACCCGTGTGGTGGTGGATCTGCGTCGTGAAGCCCGCCCCCAGGTGGTGCTGAACAATCTCTATAAGCAGACCTCGCTGGAGACGACCTTCTCCGTGCACATGCTGGCGATCGACAACCGTCGTCCGCGCCTGCTTTCGCTGAAAGATGCGATCAGTTGCTACATCGAGCACCGCCGCGAAGTGATCATTCGCCGCACGAAGTACCTTCTCAAGCAGGCGGAGATCGATGCAGAGAAGCTGGAGGCGCTCCTGTTGGCGCTGAGCCAGCTTGATGACTTCATCAAAATGATCCGCACGGCTTCGAGCCGTGACGAGGCGGAAAGCCGGATCAAGGCCTACACCTTCACCTTGGAAGCCGCCCAGTCGCTGGGGATCCTGATCCGCTCCCAACCGAGCATTCGCAGTGGCCGGTATGTCTTCACAGACCTTCAGGTGAAGCACATCCTCGACCTGCGCCTCTATCAACTGACGGCGCTGGAGCGGACAAAGCTTCAGGCTGACTACGAGGCTCTGCTCAATACCATCACGGACCTGATGGACATCCTGGCGAAGGAGAGCCGAGTGCTCACCATCATCAAGGATGAACTGGGCAACATCCGCGCCAAGTACGGCACCGAGCGTCTCACCAAGATCGAAGCCGCGGAAGGCGAGATCAACATTGAGGACCTCATCGCCAACGAGCGCAATATCGTTACCATCACGCACCGTGGCTTCGTCAAGCGCACGCTGGCCAGCGAGTTCCGCACGCAGGCACGCGGAGGCAAGGGCCTGAAAGGCATGGAGACGCGGGAGGCGGCGGGTGAAGATGATGCTGCCGACTTTGTGGAGCACCTCTTTGCCGCGAGCGCGCATGACTATTTGATGTTCTTCACCAACACCGGTCGTGTGTATGTGGAGCGTGTTTATCAGGTTCCTGAAATGGCGCGAACTGGCAAGGGGCGAAGCATCAAGAACCTGCTCAATCTCCGCGCAGAGGAGAAAATCGCTGCTGTGCTCCGTCTCGAAGCGGACAGTGACCACGATGAGGGCGTGTGGCGCTCTGACCGCTTTGTCCTGTTTGCGACCAAGGATGGCACGGTGAAGAAGACCGAGCTGGCCGACTTCAAGAACATCCGCAAAGACGGGATCATCGCAGTGAAGCTGGATGAAGGAAATGACCTGATCCAGGTCATCCTCACCAATGGCTCCAGTGAGATCTGCCTCGTCACCAGTGAGGGCATGTGCGTGAAGTGTGAGGAAACGGACATCCGCCCCATGGGCCGCGCTGCCGCCGGGGTGATGGGCATTCGCCCAGGTGAGACCGACCATGTCGTCTCCCTGACGGCGGTGGATGAGACGGCACAGCTTTTGGTGGTATCGGAGAACGGCTTGGGCAAACGCACGCCGTTTGAAGAATATCGCAAGACCAACCGTGGTGCTAAAGGCGTGACCACCATGAACGTGACCGAGAAGACCGGCAACGTGGTGGCGGCCATGGCGGTGCATGAAGAAGACGAGCTCATGCTCATGACCAGCAGCGGCCAGAGCGTGCGAATCCGGGTGGCGGACATTCGCCAGACGGGCCGCAATGCCCAGGGCGTGAAGCTCATGAACCTGAGCGAAGGCGAAACCATTCAGGATGTGGCCAAGGTCATCCCCGACGACGAAGAGAAAGTCGAAGGTGAAATCTTGGGTGCTGAGGGTGGAACTCCTGCCGCCGAGGGGGCTGGTGAAGGCGGAAGCCAGGGGGATGGGCCGCCTGCGTCGTCAGCAGCGCCAACCGAGTGATCGGTCTTCGTGATCGGCAAAGTTAACGAGAGCGCACGCCTTCTATTCCAATCTCGCCCGACCAGCGCCCCCGCTGTTCGGGCGATTTTCGTTTTAGTCACCCGTCGTTCGCTCGCAGGCGCTCGAGTGCGCTCCCAGCAGAGACGCCGCGATGGAGGAAGTTTCTCCGCACTTTTGCGGTATTCTCTCGATAGACGAGCAGCGGCCCGACGCGCTACAGTTCCCGTACTTCTGTCATGAGCAAATTTCCACTGAGCAGATTTTCCTTTATGGACAGGCTTTTGTCGCCTGGCGACGTCGAGGCACTCGCGACATCGCTGGTGGACATTCCCGGATACAGCCAGTTCCCCGGTGGCGATGGTTGGGATGAAGAATTCATCCCATTGAACTTCAAGGCGCTCGACTCGTTTGTGAGTTCTGTTCCGATTGGAGTAATGGCCGAACGTGCCTCTGAAGTCTATCGGCGTCGGGGGGAGACCAGCCTGAATCTTCGTTACCGTTTACAGGCCGGTTTGGTCTCAGCCTCCCACATTCGGCGGTGGATCGATCTTGTGAAGGCTCGACACGATGTCCAGCACTCTGTCCAGTTCAAAGTGTGGGCCTCGCCATCCAAGCAGCTTGGCACCTTGGAGTTGAGCATCTCGATGTCTTGGGATCACAACGACTGTTTTGCGGTGCATTGGATGAAGGGGTTCTCGACATCCGAAGCCGAAGCCGCCACTGGTCGTGCTTTCGGTGAATATGAAAAGGAAGTGAGTGAACTCCTTTCCGGCTGTTATTCAAAGTTGAAACTACAGGGGGCGGGTATCACGGAAAGAGGAACGTTTTTTTCGGAGGGGAAGACTGATGTCGCAGCTTTCTGGGATGCGATGCTTGGCATTGACTGGTTGCGTCCGGCTTTGCTCAAGACGGAGATCTGGCCCTGGCTCATCATTGACTATGCGGAGGGAGTGGTAAGCGCCAAGTCTGCGCTGGCATCGGTAAAGGAACTTGCTGGCGTAATGGAAAGTTCATGTGGTGCACTGCCGGGATCCACCTGCCTGAACTGGCGGGGATTTCGGCAACTCCATCCCGAGTGGCTAAAGATGGGGGCCTTCGTAGCTGGAATGGAGCCCACTCACTTTCCTGTTGAGATGCCGCTGGGATATATCAGCACCACCAAGTCGGGCTCCAGCCGCGTTCCTCTGCTCTTGTACACATTTGAGGCCGGTTCGGTCCTTGCAGTGAGAGGAGGCAATGACAAACTGAGGACTACTTTGTCTCAGCACTTTGGTGCGCCATGGGTTAAGGGGGAGGCTCCCATCCGTATTTCTGGGAAACTTGGGACACCTCCATTCGATGAGCCGCCCCCCGATTGGAAGGTGCCTGCGGTTGCTCGCAAGATTCCTCCCTTCTTCACACAAAAATCTGCCGAAAACGAGGAAGAGGAATTTGCCGAATTTTTGAAGGTGGCGCTAGATGTCGACTATCTGGAACATTATCCAGACGATGTCAGGGAGCGTGCCATCTCGGATTTTCGGGACGGCTATTCTCATGCCAGAATCCCGGACGAACGACTGAATGCGACGATCGAGCGCTGGCAAGAACCAGAGGAGTGGACGGAGGACCTGGCGACCCTCATCAATGAGATAGCGGAAGCGTCCTACGGGCTTTTCACTCCTAAGAACATCACGATTGAGTTTGAGGACGAGGAAGTTCCGCCGGACCCTGGTAGTGAGGTGCGAATTGGGTTCGACTTCGCGGGAAAGAAACATCAGTATGCGAATGAGTTCTATCACGGAGCCATTCCACACTTGTTGTTGCCGTTCCTGTGGCAGGTGATGGAGGAAAACTGCAATGGAGTCGCCTTGCGACAGATCTTCAAGGGGAAGGCTGGGTATGCCTTGTGCACCGCAGGCGCTCTTGAACGGCTGAAGAAGGCCCTGGATTTGGCCTAGGTCCCGCGAACGCACAAAACCGCTCAACGATCGTTCGAATTCAACAACGCCTTCCTTCGCCGGGTCATCCGGATGGAGGAAGGCGTTTAAACTTTGGGGACTTGTCGAATCAACTTGAAGTTGAGCATCCTTTTCCTGGCGGGCATGCGATGGTATATTGCCCGTGTATCTCCCGCTTAACGGTGGGAGACTGGTTTCGAACCTTTCGCACCTCTAATTTTCTGCTGCCATGCCAACCAACGTTCTGGGTACTGAACTGAAGTGTTGCTGCAAGAAGCCCCTGACCGGCTTTTACCGGGACGGCTACTGTCGCACTGGATCGGAAGACCGTGGCCTGCACACCGTCTGTGCGGTGATGACGGATGATTTTCTCCTGTTCTCGAAAGCCTGTGGGAATGACTTGCTGACCCCGGTGCCGGAGTGGGGATTCAACGGCCTGAAGAACGGGGACAAGTGGTGCCTCTGCATTACCCGCTGGAAAGAGGCGTTGGAGGCGGGATGGGCGCCGGATGTGGTGCTGGAAGCCACCCACATGTCGGCGCTGGAGTTTGTCTCGCTGGAGGATCTCAAGAAGTTTGAGTACAAGGACCAGGAGGCGAAGTAGGGTGGGGCTGAGACTAGAGGCCTTTGGTCGCTAGGCTAGGCGCCTCTTCTGGCACCCCTTCAGGGTGCAATCGTTTGTGCGAGATTCCAGGGGCAGGGCTCGTGAAACTCGCCCGGCCCCTGGCTACCGTCTGGGATGCCTTCGGCATGGTTGACCGCCCGGCGGATGGTGAACAAGGAAACTCGCCCAGCCTCTGGCTATTGTCTGAGGATGCCTTCGGTATGTACTGATCGCGTCGAGAGAGGAGCCAGAACTCAACAGGAAAGGTGGACAAGTCATCGCACCTGGAAGAGGGGCGAGGGCGTCGATGCTGAAACTGTGCAGGCAAAGGGACCTCGCTGGCATCCCCTCCGGGATGCAATACTCATTTTGATCCTCCGGAGGTGTCAGTCGCTACGCTCCCTCAACCTCCGGCTAAGGGCTTTGATGCCTCCGGCATCGGGAAGCCCGGAGGCAAAAAAGCATGGGAAGGCCTAGTACCTCGAGAGATTTTTCGCTACTGGGTGGCCATCCTTCCTTCATGCCGAAGCCATTTGAGACGGTAGCCAGAGGTTGAGCGAAGCGATGCCCTTGGAGGGCGTGGTACAATGAATGCATCTTGGAGGGGTGCAAGAATCGTTGCTGGGAGGAACACGCTTTCTGGCGTCCCTTCAGGGGCAATCGTTTGTGCGAGTTTCCTGGGGCTGGGCTCGTCAAATTCGCCCGACCCCTGGCTGCCTTCTGGGATGCCTTCGGCATGCAACGTTCGTATCGGGAAGGGGGCCAGAAGTTTGAAGCGAGGTTCAGAGGCCATGGCGTGGCCGCATTGTGGGATGAGGACCGTAGGGAATGGGAATTTCGTCTCCAGGTAGCTTGGACGGTTTGTTGAACTCCGTTGGAGTTCCAGTGCTACTCTATCGATACCCGGGGTGGCGACCGCTTCGCGGTCTGACCCCGGGCTCTTATGTATCACGCCGTTGGCGTGGAGCGCTTGGTGGGAGGTTGATGGCGTTCCGTACCCCTGAGGGTGAGCATGGCAAAGTACATGGACATCTGAAGGGGATCGAGCATGTGCATGTGCTTGTGCTTGCGAGTATCTGGAACGTGCCGTTTTCGCCTGCCACGCTGCGAGTCACGACAGTGTCTTGGAGTACGTGCGGCTCGACGCCGCTTTGGTGGCCCTTGTGATTTCCATGTTGTGAACATCGACAACAGGGAGGATTGGGCTGCTGCAATTCGTACGCGGCCGTAGTCAAGGCGTGCTGGTTTTTGCTGTCCAAGGAGCGGCGGTTTGTGCTTGCACAACCGCCGGAGTTGGCCGGAGCGGAATTGATCCCAAGTCTGCAAGCAGCAATTGGGCCTCACACGGCAGTCGGGTTTTTGTGGCCAATCGCTCCGCTTCCCATCGGCGGTTGTGCAAGCGCAAGCACAAACCGCCGCTCCTTGGTGGTGGGGGGGCGCTCAGGCTTTTGGTGACGCTGCTTACCCCTTTCTGGCGACCACCAGCGGGGGCATGCCGGTGATGTATTGGATGCGGTCGGCGTAGTGAGTGGGGTCAATGATCGTGGCCGTCCGGGGCAGGGCGCGGGCCACGATGATGCCGGAGTGAAATTTGAAGCGGTTCAGATAGGTGGAAAGGGAGTCATCCAGCACCACGGCTTTGTGGTTCTTGGAGGCGTGCATGAAGTGGAGCACACCGTCTTTCGTGCGGTACGCCATGCCCACATGGGAGCAGTGGCCGCCAGTCTGGTTGGTGACGATGCCGATGATGTCTCCATTTTGGAGGTTCTTCTCCATGGCGGCCACCTTGCTCTTCGGGATGTAGTTGAAGGGGAGGGCGCTTTCCCTCCGCTCGATGCGGCCCATTTCTGGCAGCATGGAGGGGTCGTTCTTCAGATAGCGGTAGCCTTTCCAGAGCACGGTCATCTCCTGACACTTTCTCCCGACCAGGGCGACGGTGGGGCCTACGTCTCCAGTGACGTTGAGCACATTCCCACGGGCTTCGTTGTCATACCACCACTCCGCCAGGTAGTGGATGCGTTCCAGATAGAAGCCGGTGCAGACGCCTCCTCGGTAGCGGGTCCACTCGATCTCGGCAAGGAGATCGCTGGGAGTGTAGGCGGGCTTGGGGGTCCCAATCATTCGAGCCAGACCGAGCGCGGTCTCGAAATAGGTCCAGCAGTCCAGGCCATTGAAGTTGCAGGAGGCGGACTCGATTTTGTTGTCGATCTCCAGTGTGTACCCGACGTACGGGGTGCCGCGGAGGGCCAGACCGAACTGGGCCACTCGCTCGCCCATGGGGAGTGCACGCCAATTCTCCCGGAGGGCTCGCGTCACCAAGGCTTGGAATTTGTCCTCTCCTTTGAAGGTGACCGACTGGGGCAGGTACTCGCGGGCCTGGGCCTGATACTGACCGATCATTCCCAGGAAAAAGGCGGCAAAAGCGCCCAGCGCGGTCTGGACGAGGCGGCTTCGGGAAACGGCGGACGAATGGGAAGGGGATCGTGGGGCCATAGGGCGAGGCTGGCTACTTAGTAGGCAAACTCTGCCTCCGTGCTCAATGGTGATGCGACTTTTTCTTCGTGGAGGCCGTAGATGGCGGGAATGGCTCGGCTGATGGCCGTCAGATGCAGGTCGACGTGCTCCAAGCAGGCCTGAAAGGCTCCGGCGGCATCTCCTCTGGCAAGCAGGGGCTGTGCCGATTGCACAATTTGCTCCAGAGTGGTCTGGTTTACGAAGGGCTCCAGGCCGTAACCCAGCATGCAGCACAGTTGCATCTGGTTCATTTCCAGCGTGAAGAGCACGATGCGGCAGTCGCCCCCTTTTTCCATGGCGCTGACCAGGCTGCCGCGATTGAGCAGCCAGAAAGTATAGGCGCGCAGGGGCACCTGAGGGGGGATCTGAAGGGTGACGCAGGCGAACTGAAGCTGAGGGAAACGTCGCTCCTTCTCGCGGATCATCTCCTGGAGCAGTGAGGTCTGGCCAGGGGTGAGCACGCCTGCCAGATCTGTGACGTCTGGTTGCAGCCGCGGCACCATGCCCAAGTGTTGCACGGCGATGGTGAGATCGAAGCTGCAATGCGGGCACGCCGGGGAGACTTCATGGAGGCTCTGTTGACAAACGGGGCACCGCATGGGGCGAGTGTAGCTGTCACAACTTCAAGAGCAAGAAGAAGGAAATGGTGCCGCATTCTGGGTTGCAAGCCCGCCCGGGCTTCGCTAATGACCCTGAATGAGCAAGCTCCTCAATCGAGTCGCAGTAGTTACCGGTGCCGGCCGTGGGATCGGTCGCGCCATCGCAGAACGTTTTGCCGCAGAAGGCGCCAAGGTTGCCATCGTCAGCCGCACGGAAAACAGTTCCCAAGGAGCCGCCGAGGCCATCAATGCCGCCTATCCCGGAGCCGCGAAGGCTTACGCTGTGGACGTGGCCGATGCCGCCGCCGTGCTGGCGATGGGCAAACAGGTGCTGGCCGATCTGGGTAGCGTGGACATTCTGGTGAACAACGCTGGCGTCACGCGCGATGGCCTGGCCCTACGCATGAGCGACGAGGATTGGGATGTCGTTCTTAACACCAACCTCAAAGGGGCGTTCAACCTCGTAAAGGCCTTCCAGCGCTCCATCCTGAAGTCAAAGACCGGGCGCATCATCAACGTGGCCAGCGTCATTGGTTTGATCGGCAATGCTGGCCAGTGCAACTATGCTGCGAGCAAGGCTGGCCTCATTGGCTTCAGCAAGTCTCTGGCGCGGGAGTTTGCAGGTCGTGCCGTCACTGTCAACGCCATTGCTCCGGGGTTCATCGTCACAGACATGACCAATGAACTGAACGACGCCCAGAAGGAAGGGGTGCTCAAGCAGATCCCGCTCGCCAGCTTCGGTGAGGCGGTGGACATCGCCAATGCCGCTGCCTTCCTCGCGAGCGACGAAGCACGCTACATCACGGGCCAGACGCTGGCGGTGGATGGCGGTATGGTGATGTAAAAAGGCCCAGTAATCCGGTAATTCCGCGAACCAGTAGTCCAGAACCTTAGCAATAAGGCAGTACGGTAGTTTGTCGCGCGGATTGATTTGCAAGGGCGGTTGTGTGTAAACGCTGCCGCCCTTTGTGCTGGGTAGGGAAGTTCAGGAAAGTCCAGGCGTGAATTTGTGTGTTTTTGTTTGCTTCATGCACTTACGCATCGTTTTTTTTGCGAATCGGCGCTGAAGGAATGGTTGGAGAGGGCGATCTGCAAGTGGTTGTCCATGAATGTGAAAAATTGGCGAGGCGATCCGAAGAGGGGTGGGGTAGTAGCGGTTTGTAAGTATGCCTTAACCAACAATGTGTTGACAAACATTGTGTAGGTTGTTCGATGTGAGGGTATATTGATTTGATGCTGGGTGCCGTGCCATTGGGCTTTTGCGCGTGTCATGAAGGCGGAATCTAACAGGGACGTTGAAAGCCGATTTGCCCGGCTTGCTGTGGCATTTGAAAACCTAAGGGCTGGAGGGCGGCCGCTTTGTTCGCTGGCAGTCAATTTGATCGGTCTCGCCTTCAGGGATCTGCCTCACCATGCGGCGGGTGGGCTGATTGTGCCTCAGATCGGGGATGGGGCGGGGCGAGAGCTGGAATTTCTGGTGGATGACGAAGATATGCTGGAGACGAGGTGCTGCGCGGCCCTGGAGAAGGTGCAGGAGCTTTGGTCGAGGATGGAACTGAAGGAACCTCGGCAGTGCAAGCTGGATCTGCCGACGGGAGGGGATGCGGTGCTGCTATTGACGCCAGTGGTTTCAGGATTTGACAACCCGATCGGCTGCTTCTGGGTGTTGGTGGATGAAAAGGTTCTGGAGAAGGCGCAGCCGCGTATCGAGTACGTGGCCACATATGTCTCCCGGGCGGTCAGGGCGGAGAAAGCCTGCGCGGCGATTGAGCAACTGTCCAGCCAGGACCTTAACGTGCCCAGTTCGTCCAACGCAATTGCTGATGCCGTGGCGGAGGCGGGGCGTCTGGCCTTGGCGGCGGCGGCGGTAGTGGTGTGGATTGTGGACAAATCCCGTGGAGCGTTGAAGACACGCGGTTTTGCCCTGGACCCGCCCGGACGGGTGCATCTGGACATGAACATCGGGGAGGGCATTGCTGGCAAGGCGGTCCAGAACGGGAAACCGGTGATGTTGAATGACCTGCTCGATGAAGACGAACTCAAGGAGAAGAGTTTGGGGGTGGCTCATCACCGGGATCTGGTGAAGCAGCGGAATTGGCGCGCGGCCATATTTGTACCGCTGGACATTGGTGGGGAGGCTGCGGGGGTGATTGCGGCTTATGCGAAGCGTCAGTTTGGCTTCTCTGAAATTGATCTACATATTCTACAGGCCTTTGCGAACCGCATGAGCGCGGGGCTGGCCAATGCGGATCGGATCCAGATGCTCACGGAGATGGAGCGTCGCATCATCCAGGCGGCACCGGCGATTGAGGCAGGAAGGCTGGCACTGGAGAATGTGCATGATGCGATAGAGCAACTCCTGCACGCGCAGAACTATTTGTCCACGGCGCTATACCAGGCCGCGCGCGGGGTGTCTGGTGTGCCGGAGATTGAGCAAGCCCTTGTGTGCGTGGACAAGGGCAAGAAGAGGATTCACTCTCTAACGAGGCTGGCCCGATTCAGCGAAGTCAGGAAGACGCGAGTGTCTCTGCGAGAGTTTCTGGACAGGGCAGTGGACCAGGTGAGGAATGAGGCCGCGAAGATACGGGTGAACGTCGAGGTAAAGTGCCCCCATGCGTGGCGTATTCGCGTGGATGAGGACAAACTGCAGCGGGTCTTTGCCAACCTCTTTGCGAACTCGCTGTGGTTTCTGGAGCGGGACACTAAGGGGATGCAGAAGCTGATTCGCATATCGGCGGAGCAGGTGGATGAGGGGCTGATGATCAAGTTTTATGACAACGGGCCAGGCATCGAGTCCTCCAAACTAGAGCGTGTATTTGACTACCTTTTCACCACGCGGATGCATGAGGGCATGGGACTGGGGTTGGCGATTGTGCGCCAATTGATCCACGCTCATGGCGGGACTGTGCGGGCGGCTTCCAAGTGGGGCTACCACACGGAGATGATCATCCATCTACCGGGAATGCAGGTCGAGTTTGCATAGAAGCATGTTCAGGAGCCTTCGCCTATGAAAAAGAACGAAAGACGACAATTGTTGTGGGTTGATGACCAGATTGCGCAGCTTTCGTCCTTTGTCAGGGCCCTGGATGAAAACGGGTTTCAGGTAACCACTGCAGACTGTACGGCGACGGCCGTGGCTCTGGCGCGGGAGACTGAGTTCGAGGCCTGCTTGGTAGACATCAACATGCCGCCGCCAGATGGGGTTGAGTGCCTGCGGCAGTTGCGTCAGATCTTGCCCAAAACCAGGCTAGCGGTCCTGTCGGGCTATCTTTACCTAGCGCGATACCAAGCGGAGCTGCGGTCGTTGGGCTTTGATGTGCAGCTGATGGACAAAGACTTTGACAACCCCAGCAGTTCGAAGTTTGACTCGGAGTTCCTTGCCCCGATCCGGCGGTTGATGGAGGAGGGGGTCACTACCACGATCAAAATCCAGGACGAGGTAGCTATTGAACTGCGGGGCAAGAACCCATTTGACATGCCGTTGTCAGAGTTCACCGAGCTGCCGTTGGTGGTAAAGGACCAGCTACGCGTGCAAGCGGGCAAAATTGCCCGGAAGACGCTCGACCGGGCATTTGCGGAAGGGAAGCTCTGGGTGCTGCTGTGCGGGGACCACCAAGTGGTGCGGGCCTATGGTAGCTCTCCGGAAGAGAACTGGGACGAGGAGAGCATGATGGACTTTGGGCGGATCCAGCAGCGGGTGCCGTTTGTGTTTTGGAATGATGTGGAAGTGGATGACGTGGATATGGCCTGGGCTCCCTGTGGAGACCAGAGTGGAAGGTCTTTCTACCCCACGGTGACGCTGGCCTTTGCGGGCGACAAGGAGGTGTCGGCCCATTTTGATACGGGGGCACCCATGACGTTTTTCAGCTATGAGGCGTTGTTGGCCCTCGAACTGATCAAACCCACGACTTTTTGGGCTCCAAAGCGTCGGCTGGGAGCGGACTCCGCGCACTACTGGGCTACGGCTCTCAAGCTTCAATGCCTGGTGCGCTGCCAAGGGAATGGAGGGACGGTGGGGGTAGAGATCCGCGGGCAGGCGGTCCGAAATTGGGAGGAGGGACCATTTGCGAGGTTCTGCAAGCCTACCTGCCCGCTGCGGTTGGAGACTGGAGGGGGGAGGATTCTCTGTCCGGGCCGGAAGGCTTTGGTCGGACGCAACTTGCTAATTGAAAACTCGCTGACAGTCGTTCTGGACGGTACTAAGCGACTAACCATGTTACAATGAAAGAACTGGACATTCTCTTTGGTTTGATCGGTCTCGCTGGTTACGAAGCGTTGCGCCTCTACAAGAGCTTTATTGCTAGGAGGGCGTTGATTCCCAAGCGGCAAATGAAGGTCTATCTCTTGATCGTGGGAGTGCTGGCGGTTTTTGCGGGGGCTTGCGCCTACGCGCTCGCAAACGGAAACTTGGCCAACGCCCTCTTCGTGGGCTTCTCTGTGCCGACCGGGATCAGGGCGTTATTATCTCCTGCGCCCGAGGCCGGGCGTGACAGGAGCGTGGAAGGTGGCAAAAAGTCTGCCAAAGCTCCCAAGACTGGCGCGGACAACAACGAGGTGGAGGTGGATGACTTCGATGTGGAGGACTCGGAAGATGAGCCGAATCGAGAAGCGGCAGGAAGTCTGGAGTCTGAGGCGATCAAGGAATCGCGTCGCCAAGAGTTGTCCAGCAATGCCAGGGGTGCGCTGAGAGAGTACTTTCAATAATCCAGGGCTTTCAGCTGTGCCTAAACTATGTACTCCCGCCACTTGTCGCGCAGGGTCAGGGCGGAACCCAGCCAGGCGGCGAAGGTGGGGCTGCCGGGAACCACCCAGTGGCCGCTCTGGTCCCAATAGTTCACGGGACTGCTGAGGTCGCCATCGCTTGGGACGACCCAGTAGCAGGCGTTGGAGGCCATGGCGATAGGATAGAGGCGTGCCTCCTGCAAGGTCGGTATGACGTGCTCCCAGTCGGTGGTGATTTCCTCCAATCCATCCAGCCTGAGGAACTGGGCGTACTCCCCATCAGGCGATTCTGGTGAAGGGCATGCGAATTCTACTCCGGCCAGCGGGAGCGAGGTCATGAGCTCCTCCCACCAGGTGGGAACCTGGAGCTGGGGCAGGGTGCGGGCCAGAATCCAGGGTTCGAGGACTTCACCTCGAGATCCGTCTTTTGCGACTGTCTCCAGGAGCAGCCGCAGGGGACCGGCCACCTCGGGTGGGGCGGTGGCCCACCAGTTGGAGGTGGCGATGGGGTCGGGCTGGGTATCCAGGCTGGCGAGCAGGGCCGCCACCTCGGTGGACTTGGTGTACAGGGCGCCGTCCAACGCGGTCTTGCGCCTGCGGTCACGGGCTTTGGGATCAGCGCCCGCCTCCAGAAGGACTTTCACGGCGGGCAGGCTTCCTTTGAAGGCGGCGTGCATCAAAGCGGTCTCACCGCGGCTGTTGGGGCGGTCCACTTCGGCACCCAGTGTCAACAGGGCCTTGATGGTTTCTGGCTGCCCTCTGCCTGCAGCATGTTCCAGCAGGGTGGCGCTGGCGCCGTAGTTGGCATCCACGAGGAACTCCTCGCCGGCATCTTGAAGGGCCTTTACAGATTCCAGGAATTTTTCCACCTTCCCTGTGCGGACGTAGAGTTCCAGGTCGTTTTTGATGCGGGCAATGGAATCGGAAGACATGGGGTGGGGGGAGTGTGGCAATTATAGATGTTCCATGTGCCAAAAATCAAGCAGTGGCTGTGAGGCTCTCTTTGGACATGCGGTTGAGTTTCTCGGGCAGGCGCCGCACACGGCGAGGCTGGATCCTGTCAACGAACCTTGGTGCCGAAGTGAGCCAGGCCGCCACAACTCCTTCGGAGTAGATTCCCGAACCTCATCTTCCAAACGTAGACTCGCTTGAAGCTCGTCCAACGTTGGGCTTGTGGCCTCATCCTCTTCGAGGAAGAGCTTCAACTGAGCATTTGCACTGCAAAGTTTACTGGGCCCTGCAGGTCTGGATCATCTCTTGCACACGCCCTAGTACAGTTGAACCGCTGCGGTGTGGGGATTGATCACCAGGACGCGGTGGTTCGCGGGAGGGGTGGATTCGTCTTTTATTTCCTCTTCCAGTGCCAGAGTCAAGCACCAGCGGTCGGTGGCGCCTTTGTCCAGATCCGTGGTGCCGGAGGCCTTCAGCGTGTAGTAGCCGTCGGGGATGGTGGTGGATTTGTGCTTGAGCAGGGAGGAGTGCACTTCGTTTTCCAGGATGACGACGCCGGGATCGAGGAAGATCGGTTCGCCCACGGGGCTGGGCAGGCCGGTGGTGGGCTCCACGGCATAGATCTGCACGCCCCGCAGGCGGTTGGCGGGACTGATGTCCAGTGTGCGGCGGAGCAGGCGGACTTCGAGACTGCGATTCTCCCGCACGGCCTGGAGGGTGGCGGCACCGTGTTCACCGGCGAGGCGGGTGGCGGAGGCGCTGAGCCTCTGGGACTGCAGGGACTGGTTGAGCCCGCCAATGGAGAGGCTCATGATCACACTGGCCACGGCGATCACCACGATCAGCTCCACGAGGGTGAATCCGCGGGCCGATGGACGGGGGGCGGGAGAGTGTGGGTTCATGGAAACAAAATGGCGTGGGAATTTGTGGGATCCATCTGCCGCAGCACCTACGGAGTGGTCGTGGGATTCTTCTGTTTCTCGGTATGCCACTTGGCGGCGCGGATGGAGACCGTGGTATTGAAGATGCGGTGTTGCAGGTTCATGGTGGTCAGGGTGGCCGAGAGCTCGGTCAGATCCTCCTCCAGCTTGGCAGGCCGGGTGAAGAGCTCGTTGTTGACGAGGTTCACCAGTTCTGTGGAGAGGGTTTCGTCGTGCTCCATCTTGAGCCAGGAGCTTTCATCCAGAGCCACGAGCACGATGCGGATGGCCGGAGGCAGCTGGTGACGGCGGGCCGCATCCACATCGGAAATGTTGCCGCTGGAGAGCTGACAGCTGCGCGTGTCATAGAGATAGTCATCCGGCTGGGTGGACTGTCCGGGGAAGGTGGGCCGGATGATGAGGGCCAGGATGTTTTCCGCGAGCGGTTCCGACCGCGTTTGCAAAGGGGTGCGGAACCAGGAGTAGAGACCCGAGGCGGTGGAGGCGGCATGCAAGGCCGGACGGGTGCCTGCGGTGGCGGTGCTGGGCAGCTTGAAGAGATCAAAGTTCTCCGAGGGCAGGCGGAACTCCATGAGCCGGAAGCGCTTTTTCTCAGGGTGGGTGGGGGAGGCTATCGTCATGAACCCGGGACGGGTGGGCAGGTCAGAATTGTACTCCACATAGTAGCCCCAGGCGTTGAGGGCCTGGTCCAGTCCGGCACCGGGTTGGGTGGCGGGGTCCAGATGATCCACCCCCAGAGGTGCCTGGAAGAACACGCTGTGACCGATGGTGGGATTGGCCATGGAAGTGAGCAAAGAGGAGGCGGGGCCGGAGACATAGTGCAGCTCGGACTGTCGCTGGTAGTAAGTGGGCTGGTTGGGGTCGTTGTAGTCCCAGTAGTTGTTCAGGGTGGCCTGGGCGAGCTGGCGGGAGATGCTCTCGAAGGCCTCACGTGCACTCCGGAAGGCCTCGGCCTGGGACTTGGTGCGCTGCCAGGTCTGCTGGGTGGTGCCCATGATCTGCACCATGAGCGTGAGCAGGATGGAGGTGATCGTCATGGAGACGAGCATCTCCAGCAGGGTGAAGGCGGGGGCGTGCAGGCGGCGGTTCATGGAAGCAACTTGGGTTAGGGGGTGTCATCCATCTGGGCGATCTGCGTGGCGTAGGTGTTGCAGCGTGGGGTGCCAAAGTCTGAGGGACTGGAGCCGGTGACGATATCGATGCGGAGGAGCCGCAGCCGGGGATTTGTGGCTGTGCTGCCCGGCAGGGGTGGGGCATCCTGCACCCGGCCCCTGGCCAGGTAGGTGACTTGAGCGCTCTCCAGGCTCTCCAGCTCACCTCCTTGATAGTCGAAGGCGTAAGTGCGGCTGGAGTAGCCGGAACTGGTGATCTCCTGCCAGGTGCTCATCTGGGCCTGCCCGGCAAGCGTCTGCAGGATCCGGGCATGGGCGGCTGTATTGGCCGACTGGCGCATGCCATCCAGACCTGCCGGAAGGAGGCCCAGGAGAGTCATGGCCACGGTGGCGGTCACAGCCACCGCGAGGGTGACTTCAACAAGTGAGAAGGCAGAGGAGCAGCGGACCCGGTACAGACGGGCTCGCACGTCGGGGAAGACAAGTTTCATGGGGAATGGCGGTGCTCAAATGAGGGTGGGGGTGCATGAAGTGGGAACAGAAAGTCACGGGGCGAACTGCTTGCGCTGGATGACGCGGAAGCGGTAGTGGTCGTCCAGGGCGGCGGAGGAGTTGCCGGGGTTGGTGATGAAGTTGGGCAGACCGGTGATGTTGGGATCGAGGTAGCGCTCCAGGATAGCGGAGCCGCGATAGTCGCTGGAGATCGTGTCCCGGGTCTCGTCCCACCGGCTGGCGCTGGTGGAGCGGGACTTGCGGAGTGCCTGCACGCGATAGTGCACCTGGAAGACATTTGACCGCGTGGTGAGGCGCGGGTAGAGCTGGTTGTACGGCGACTCACGCGTGTTGTCGCCGGTGAGCTCCATGCCATCCTTCTGGGTGTTCAGGGCGCCGTTCCACCAGTCTGTCATTTCCTCGTACTGTGGATTGCGTGAAGGCTTGCCGCCTGCAGCGGTGCTGTAGGTGCGGCCCGGGATCATCTGGGGCACGAGGAAGACCTCGCAGATCTCCGAGGCGGAGCGGAACACGTCCTTCTGGGTGTTGAACCGGTGGGTGAAGGCCTTGAGTGTCTCCGTCACATTCACGTCATAGCTGGTCTCGAACTTCATCCAGTGGCCGGAAGACTTGTAGCACTCCTCCACGCCATTGGTGATGTCGCGATAGTTGGTCCGGTCGCTGTTTCCCACCCACGCCAGGGAGGCGGGCATGGCTCGTACCCTCACGCTGCGCAGGGCCGCATGCAGCGCGGTGGCCCGTTGCAAGTAGGTGAAGGGCAGCATCTGGTGGTTCATGTTCACCTTGCCCGCGGTGGAGAAGGGCTCGCTGATGGCGTAGGGCTCCACGATGGGCATCCAGAAGGAGTCCAGAAGCAGGTGGTCCCGCGGCAGCGTGAAACCGAAGTGATCTGCTGCGACAGGCTGCTGAAGCGCCAGGGTGCTGCGGGAGTGGGGGTTGGGGCAGAACAGGAGCGTCTGCCAGGGGCGGGAGACGGGGGTGGTGGCATTCCCAAGCACACCACTGGGCAGCGAGCCAAAAGCCACGGCAGAGGCGATCTGCCGGTTGGGGGAGTAGGCCTTGCCGCTGTCCTCGGCGAATCCGCCACGCTCGAAGTACTTGTTGGCACTGCCATCGTAGCCGCCTTCATCCGGCTTGTTGATGTAAGCGCCGTCCTCCACCCGGCCGATGCCGTTGTCCCAGTCGCCCGGACGGTTCAAGGAATTGTAGGCCCCGTTGAGCTTGATGGGGCCCGCAGGCTGGCAGTCCTGCCAGTAGAAGACGTCCCTCAGCAGACCATAGGGCTTGGTGCTGGAGAGGTTGGGGGAGGAGCCGGTCCACTCCCAACCGGCCGTCTGCCAGGAGTGCTGGGCTCCATCGGCAATGCTGTCGAAGTAGCCCGGTGCGACGATGTTGGGGTGGCCGTAGTGGCCGGTATGGGTCTTGGAGGCGAGACGCAAGCTCTGGGCCTCGTACACGAAGCTGCCTTTGGTACCGTCGGCATCGTAGAAGTATTCTGGATGGGGCTTGAAGTGGTCGGCTGTCACCAACGCCTTGGCGGTGATGATGCGGTAGTCTCCGCCGCTGGGAGAGGTGGGGGAGGAATTGACGACGACGGAGCGAATGACGTCGCCGGGGCGGGTCACTTCTGACTGGAAGCTCCCCTGGTCGATGCGGCGCTGCAGCCCCATGAGCGGCGTATCCTTCCACTCACCGAGATAGAGTCGAGGGGTGCGCAACTTCACGGTGGGGAACCGCATCTTGATCGTCTGAAGAGGAGTGTCATTGGGGCCAGGTGCAGGACCATACCCGGAGTAGATCTTGATCGTGATCTCCTGGTTCGATCCGTCATCGCCGGGACTACCGGGAAAGGTGAAGGTGCCCTGGTTGGGGTCCACGGGGATTTCCCGGCCGATGAAGGGGTAGCAATTGCCCTCGTTGGGCGAGCCCACAAACTCGCGGGGCAGTTTGTCCATGATGATCGCCTGCAGTCCGGTGTAGGAGGTCATGTGGGCATTTTCATCGGTGCTCCCATTGGAGCGCTCCGTGCGAAGGGTGTTCAACGTGCCGATGTCGGCGAACATTGCGGTGGTGCCATTGACCTTCCAGGTCTCCAGCCCCTCGATCCGGTAGCGGATGTTGGCGCTGTAGGGAGGCATGCCCACCACCGGGGTGAAGGGCTGGATCATGAGGTAGGGCCGCATCTTGACGGTTCGGTCTGCCCACTTCTGCCCCGGGCCGTCTGGCGGCGTCCAGGTGGGGCCGCTGTCAGCGTAGAGATTGGTCACGCCTTCGAACTTGGCCTTGTTCACCTCGATGGTATCGAAGCTGTCGCGCAGGACGGTGTTGTTCTTGGCCTTGATCTCTGTGGGCATGAAGACGACGGCCACCTCCACGACGGTGGGCCAGCGGCCGAATGCCTTGAGCCCATCGGGTGGCACGGCTCCGCCATCTGGCAGGGTGCTTACCTTTGTCGGCAGGGCGGAGCATTCGCCCACCCAGCCGCCGGATGGTCTCACATAGGCCCGCGGGGGGACGTAGGCATAGCTCTTCGTGAAATCAATCGCCCCGCCAGCGCCGCGTTCCGCGTACCAGGAGTTCACCCCCCAACGTTGCAGGTCGAACATTTGCAGGAGGATCTGGTTGCGGTTCAGCTCGCCATACTTGGTGACAAAGGTGTCGGTGCCAAAGCCGGGCACGGGTTTGGCGGTGAGGGACTGAAGGTACGAGAAGAGCTGCTGGTTGTGTTGCAGGTTGAAGTCCGCATCCGGGCTTTGCGATGAGCCTGGGTTCGAATCGGAAACCCATTTCTGGGCGCGATACCAGGCGGCGGTCTGCCCGGATGAAGTGGCTGCGAAGGCTATGAGGCGGTCTTTGGGGTTGCGGGTGTTCGGGTCCGCAAAGAGGGGCCAGAGACAAATGCGAGGCCGGTTGAAGAGATTGGTCTCTGGTGCGCGGCTGTGCGCCGTGAGGAAGGCGCGGGCCATGCGGATTTCATTGCCATCCACGCGGCTGGCGGAGTCATTGGGCAGGCGCTGGCCGGAGCCGTTCAGGTTCGAGGCATAAAAGAACTCATCCACGGAGGCGAAGATGCGCTCCGCCTTCACGGGAAGCCCGGTGTCCACCGTGACGGCGGTGGTTCCCGCGCGGGAGCTCTGCCCCAAGTCGCCCCAGTTGGTACGGGGCAGCATTTCGTACAGGTTTTTGAAATAATCTGTGCTGGCATAGGTGGCCTCGCCCGTGCCGGCGGTGTAGGCGGAGCTCATCTGCTGGGTGAGGCGGGTGAAGGCGGGGTCGAAGCTCTTCATCACGGTGCTCAGACAGGTCATGGCGGGATGTCCGGGGAAGCGTTGGAATTCATTCTGGCCGGGCATGAACTTGGCCCAGTTCTGGTCCTGCCAGGAGGTGCCCACCGGCACGTCCCAGGGCACCCCTTCACTGGCGGTGTTGATGTTCACCTTGCAGGACTCGTCATCCGTCCAGAAGGCGATGCGGCCGGTGATGGGATTGGCGGTGGTGACCACGGATGAATCAAAGAGAGCCTCGCCATTCTGCTCGCCGCTGGGCACGACCAGCCGTCCGTCCTCGCACACATACATCCAGCGTACGGGCATGGGCAGCGGGTGCGAGGCGTCGGTGCCGGGGAGGGCTGAAAGGATGCGGGCACCGTCGATTCGTCCATCGCTGCTGCCGACAAGGTCAGCCACACCATCGGAGTTGGAGTCGAAGACACTCACGTCCATGATGGGGAATGTCTTCCTGAGGATGGTCTGCGTGCCGGAAGGAAGAGGGGTGACTACAGGTTCGTTGAGGTCTGTGAAGTGGGCCTTTTTGGTCTCCCATCCCGTCAGACCTGCCGCTTCCGTCGTGGAGTCAAAGGCAGCTCCGGCCACCATGGCATCCGAGGAGTAGAGCCGATAAGCCTGGATGAGGCTGGCGCGATTCGATGGGCCAGGTGCGGTGCCGAACACCCGGATCATGCCTGGCTGGGAGGTCCACGACTTGCCATCACCCAATCCGGAAGTTGCCTGCCGGATCTGGCCCATCACCACATTTACCGGTAGATCCGCCAGGGTGCGCACATCAGTGATGCGGGCGTACGATGATGAAGCGCGCGTTTCCGTGCGACTCATGGAGAGCACAGCAAGCACGAGCACCATGAGCAGCGCCAGCACGCAGAGCACGGAGATCAAGGCCATGCCTGACGAGGTTCTTTGCTGCGCCCGCATATTGCTACCAGTGGTAGTGATGGACTGCTCCAGGTTCATAAAAAATGAAACGCGGTGTGTACGATGTAATGACGAATCGAAACTCGATTCAAGACTTAAATCTCAAAAGTGTGCCGCTTGTGCTTCAGCCATCAGTGCATGAGGGGGTGGGCCGGCCGTGCCGGTCTCCACCCGCCCGATAGACCGGGGGATGAACGATGTGGGTATGATGAAATAATCTATCCGATCAGACGATGGCGGGGATCACGACGTCGCCGTTGCAAAGCGATGCTGCCAAGCGCAGCGAGCAAAAGGGTGCTGACAAGCGGCTCTGGCACGGTGGCAATGAGTACGATGTCATTACCACCATACAGGGAGTCGCTGCCGAAGTTCGCATCATAGAAGAGGGCGAAGTCCACGCCATCCACGGTCACCTTGTAGCCCAGGTGAAAAGGAGCCTCCTCTGCGGTGTAGAGAATGCCGGTCCAGTCCCAGACCTCGCTGTTGGCGAAGGTTCCGTTGATGGTCCACGTGCCGCCGTTGGTGCCGATCCAGTAGCGGGTGTTGTCTTCCCGGTCGTCGAAGGTGCCTTGAAACACACCCGAAAGGTTGACCTCTGAACCCAAGGTCAGCCCGCTGCCCGCGGCCATGCGGTCTGAGGCACCCACGCCGCCGCCGAGATGAGTGCCGAGCTGGACGAAGTAGCTGCTGCCCTGGGCGAAGTTGACCGTGTTGGTGAAGGTGATGGTGCCCATCCCGTAGCCATTGGTCTTGGCATCATTCCCCGGTGACAGGGTGCCATTGATGATGATCTGACCGGCGGCAGTGCCGGTGCCTCCGAGAGTGGCGCCGCTGGCCACCGTGACCTTGGAGTTGGCCAGCGCTCCGGTGAGCAACAGAGCTCCAGCATTCACGTTGGTATCGCCCGTGTAGCTGCTGGTGCCGCCCAGTTTCCAGATGCCGATGCCGGTCTTGTTCACCGTCGTGGTGCCGCCCGTCTCGGTGATGGCCATGTTAAAGGTGTTGTTTCCTTGGTTCGTGCCGGTGAAGGTGAGCTGACGGCTGCCGCCGTTTTCGAAGAAGTCTGGAGAACTGCCACGAGTGAAGGAGAGGGTGGCGTCGATGTTGGAGCCGGAGGCGTCGATGAACGCCCCGCCTGTGGTGCTCACCCGGATGGCG
This sequence comes from Verrucomicrobium sp. BvORR034, assembly GCF_000739635.1. GTDB lineage: Bacteria > Verrucomicrobiota > Verrucomicrobiia > Verrucomicrobiales > Verrucomicrobiaceae > Verrucomicrobium. The sequence continues at coordinate 108,627 of NZ_BATQ01000067.1, forward strand.
CGATCGGTGGTCTGGGCGGTGCTGCCCGTGTACTGCAAAGTGCCGCCACGGAAGATGAGGCCCACGTCGCTGGCGGCGTTGTCTGCCGCACGGTTGCCGATGCTGCTGTTTTCCCCAAGGTTGCCGATCTTGGCGATGTTCAGAATGCCCTGGGCCAGCACGGTGAACCCGCCGTAGGTGCTGTTCGTTCCGGTCAGGTACTGGGTGCCCGTTCCGGTTTTGATGAGGTCGTCCGCCTTGGTGGCACCCGAGCCGGTGATCACACCAGCAAAGGTGCCGTCACGATTGCCGCCGCCTAGGGTGAGGGCAAAGGTCTGAAGATCGACTTTGCCACCCGTGGACCCACCGCCGCCCAGAGCTCCGATGGTTTCGTTGGCGTCGAGGCGAAGGGTGGCGGTGGCTTCATCCGCCAGGTTGACGAGGCTGCTGTTGCCGATGCCAAAGCCCCGTGTGGCCAGGATGCCCTGATTGATGTTGGTGTCACCACTGTAGGTGCTCTCAGAGGAGGTGCCGCTTCCGTTGGTCAGGATCCAGGTGCCAATGCCGGTCTTGTTCAGTGTGGTCTTGCCGCTCGTGACATTCTGGTCGGTGAGCAGGAGGTTGAACGTGTTGTTTCCTTGATTGGTGCCGGTGAGGGTAAGCTGGCGGGCACCGGCGTTTTCGTACAGGTCGGCCGAGGAGACCGCGGTAAAGCTGAGAGTGGCCTCAGGAGTGGATCCCGAAGCATCGATGTAGGCTCCGCCCGTGGTGCTGATGCGGATACCGCGATTGGTGCTCTGGGCGGTGCTGCCAGTGTATTGCAAGATGCCACCCCGGAACAGGATGCCGATACGATCTGTGCCCGAGGGACCCTCTGTGGCGAGGCGGGCTCCCAGGCTGCCAGCCACTCCGTAGTCCGAGAGGGAGGCCACATTGAGAGTCCCGCCCTGAAGAATGGTGGTGCCGGTGTAGGTGTTGTTCGTGTTGGCGATGTACCAGGTGCCCGCACCCGTTTTCTGCAGGCTGGTCTTGTTCGTGTCCTGGTCCGTGAGTTGCAGGTGGAACTCGTTTTGGCCTGCGTTCGTGCCCGTCAGGGTGAAGGTGCGAGCGCCGGTGCCTTCGAAGAGGTCGGGGGAACTGGTGGCGGTGAACTTGACGGTCGCGCTGAGCGTGGAGCCGGAGGCGTCGATGGTGCCGCCAGCGGTGCCAATGCGCAGAGCGCGATTGGTGGACTGGGCTGTGGCCCCGACGTATTGCAAGATGCCACCGCGAAACACCAGGCCCACATCGCCTGCGGCATCTGCAGCGCGATTGCCCAGGCTGCTGGTGGCACCGTAGTCGGCGAGCTTTGCCACGCCCAGGATGCCAGCTTCAAGATAGGTGATGCCTGTGTAGCTGGAGCCGGTGTTGCCCAGATGGATCGTGCCTGCGCCCGATTTGATCACGCTACCGCTGCCGCTGATGGCGACACTGAGGGTCTCTGCCACTGCGGTGGTGTTCGTGTGTTGGAGATTCAGCGTGGCGTTGTTGACGATGGCGCTGGCCCAGTGGGTGATGGCCCGGGTGTTGTTGTAGTACACCGCCCCATTCGTGCGAATCACGAGCGTGCCGCCGCTGATGGTGGTGGTGCCGGTGTGAATGAGAGCACCTTCCAAAATCTGGGTGCCCGTACCTTTCTTTTCGAGTGAGAGGGCGCTGGTGGTCCCGCCATTGCGCACGATCCCGCCGTTAAAGTGGTAGGAATTCGATCCGGCCACATCAAGAATGAGCGTGGAAGGCCGGTTGGTGCCGGATTCCGTGGCCTGGACGAGCGTGGTGCTGCCGGTGGCCTGGAGGCCGCCAATGGTCTCGGTGCGGCCTTCCAGGATGAGCTTGGCGCCGTTGGCGAGGGTCACGATGGCTGTGTTGGCGATCTGCTCGTCATTGGCCAGGATGATGTTCGCTCCGTGGGCGGTGGCGGAGATGTTGCCTGCGATGGCGTTCACCCCCGCTGATTTGGCGAGGATGAGGGCTCCAGCAGAGAGGGTGGTGGTGCCGGTGTAAGTGTTGGCAGCTGTACCCGTGAACCGAAAGCCGGCAGTATAGTCGCCGGCGGCGCTGGAAAGATTCAGGTTGAAGTTCCCACTGATGGGACCGTTGACCACCAGTGCCCGCCCGGTGCCCACCGTCCAGGTCTGGTCGGCGTCGAGAGCGATGGCATGGTTCAAGGTAACGCTGTGGGACCCGGCTTCCACCACAATGCCGCTGGCACCGAGGGTGAGCACCTTGCTCCCGCCGTCATTGATGACAAAAGTGGAGGGCGTGGTGACCGCGGCGAAATTCAAGCCCAGCAGCGAGACATTCTCTGCCAGCGTGAGAGTGGTGGGGACGCCATTGCCGAACTGCCCGACATCTGCCGATGTGGGAGCGATGGGTGAACTGCTGCCATCCACCCAGTCGGTCGCAGTCTGGGTGATGTTCGCCGTACCGTTCTTGAGCACGGTGGCCGCAGGCAGCGCGAGCGCTGTGCCAAGCAAGACCACGAGACCTGCCGCCAGGGAGAGGGCGCGCGTGCGGAGGCGGGCTGTGAAGGAAGGGAAGCTGGCTGCGGAGATGGGGAGAGCCATGAGGGTGAGGAGCCAAAAGGAAGAGGTACCGCGGGGTGAGCGCGGCGGTTATTGGGACGAACTTGAAGCGGGGGCGGGAGTGCTGTCGTCCAGTCTGAAAACGGGGAGGTTCTGCCACTCGAGCTGGAAGCCGTCGCGGGATTCGGAAAAGGCCTTGATGTGAGCCCGGTCTTCCGTGCTCAGACGGCGGGTCACGAAGGGGGGCAGGATGGGGGAGCCGTCGCTCCGCACGTTGTAGGCTGTGCGGCGGTTCTCCACCATGAGGAGCCCGCCCATCTGGGTGCCCACCCGTTCCCCCACGACAATGTCAATCCGCGTCGGGCCGTTCAGAGCCACCCACTTGCCGGCATGGGCCTTGCCATTGAGCACCGCCTGGGTGCCAAAGGGCTGGCGCAATTCGCCATCGGGGTGTGGCTCGCCAGCGTTGATCATCTCATCACGTGAGCCGTCCAACACTGGTTGTCCGTTGATGTACACCGCCAGGGCGTCATCGAAGTAGCCGACAAAACGCCATTCCCCACTGGTGGGCGGCGTCACCACACCGCTGTAGTGGGCGACCCAGCCTGTGGGTTGCATGGATTGCTCCGCCCCCAGTGTCCAGGGGGCGAGATCAGCCTCCTCCACTGGCATGGCCAGGTAGGCGAAGCGCCGCTGGAGTGGCGGCACACGGAAATAACCTTGCACCTCCCCGGCCGGGAATCCCGCCGCGCCGAGTGCCTTCACCTTTTTGAAATAACGTCCGGAGTCAAAAGGGATGTCCTGCTTCTGCGGATCCTGCTTGAAGTCATAGACGACCCCTGGCAGGCCGGCTCCGTTGCCCAGATTGCAGAAGTCGCCATGAGCGGTGCGCGGGCTGGGCGTGTCGGGCGTGGCCGAGACGGGGACCTGCTGGTCCATGGTATTGCGCAGTTGCTGCACCGTCTCTGGCTGGGTGAAGAACTGGCGGCGACCGCCAGTTACGGCCCCTGGGGGCGAGCCATCGCCCGGCATGGTCAGGGCCTCGCCCTTGGTGAGGTTGCGATGACTGCCCTGACGTTTGGGGGTGACCACCACCGCTCCCAGGTACACCTGCACCTCCGCGGAACCGTCGGCATCCACGTCCACGCCGAACTCGGTGCCATAGTCGACGATCTTGCCCGCCGGAGTCACCACGGTGAAACCTTTGCCCTCGGGCGAGACCATGGCCAGGACCCGGCCGTGATCGAGCCGCAGTTCCTGCGCTGAAGTGAACCGGAAGGTGGCCGGACCTTCCACAATGACGCGGTTGCCCGTGGCGGTTTGGAAGCCCACGGCACCCGATTGGACGTGCTGCATCTTTCCTCGTACCTCAGTGGGGCCGCTCCATTCCGTTCCCTGTGAGGTGATGACGGTGGCAAAGGGCGCACGATCATCCTGGGTCATCCACCAACCCAATGCGGAGATCAGGACCAGGGCGGTGGCGATGGTGGTGCCAATCCAGGTCAGGCGCTTGTTCCTGACGGCGCGGGCCCGTCTTTCCTCGCGGGTGCCCGCTGCTGCCACGGCCAGGGCGGAGTCCAGGTTGAGCATCGCGGCGAAGTCCCGTCGTGCCGCGGGATCATGGCGCAGGCGCTCATTTAGCAGTCGGCGGTCATCAGCGTTTAGCTGGCCGGCGAGGTAGCGGCCCAGCAGGGCATCCCAGGGGTCGTTGGGCCGGTTCATGACCAGACCCTCCCCATGGGGCCACGTTGAATGCACTCCAGCAGGAGGCGTCGCACCCGGTGGAGCCATTGATAAAAGCCCGCCACCGTACGCCCGCTCTGCTGGGCGACGGTCTGAATGGAGACGCCCTCTTCATAGGCCAGCATGAGAAGATCCCGCTGACCAGCGTTCATCTTCGCCAGGCAGCCTTCCAGGGCCTGGCGCTGCAGGTGCAGGCGAGGCTCGTCCTGAACCGTTTCTTCGGCGAGCCGCTCCAGGACATCGTCGTCCAGCACGAGGCGGTCGCGGCCCTTGTCCCTGCGCCAGGAAAGCACCTCGTAGCGGGCGATGCCAAAGGCCCAAGCTCGGAAGTCGCCGTTCTCACGGAAAGTACCGAACTTTTCCCAGAGCACCACTGCGACCTCCTGCATCACGTCATCCGCATCGGCACGGGAGGGCACCAACCGCCGGACGTAAGCCCGGATGGCCATCTCGTGCGCGGTAAACACCCGCAGGAATCGGGTATGCCGCTCTGTTTCACCAGGTAACATGAGAAAGGGGATATGGAGTGATCTCCACCTGCGGACTTTTTTTAACGGTAAAAAACAAAAAAGTTTTGGGTGAGAGGGTGCGACCCACTGCGCTGGAGACGCCAGACATGAATGCCGGCGCAGGCTTGTCCGTGCCCACTGTGGTCAAGGATCGTGGGACGTTTGATGCGTGAGCGGGGCTGGGAACCCCCGCCTCCTGTACCCGGAAACAAGCTTCAAGGTGACAAGGCCGCAGAGTAAAGGAGGCGCGGTCTCCGGCCCCGCGGTCTGTGGGGGGGCGGAGCGGGAAGAGGATCGAGAGGCGCTTGATGCGTGAGCCGGTTGGCACAACCGGACTACGCCTGCTGAGTTTTTCAGGAGCCGTCTGGATACGTTAGACGGAGTTATGGCCGTCGAGGGAATCTGAACTACGGCACAATCGTCACCGGTGTGCCCATGGGAGTGGCTTCATAGAACTTCTCCGCCATTTTGCCGGGCAGGCGGATGCAGCCGTGGGAGGCGGCGTAGCCTGGGAGGTAGCCCTGGTGCATGCCGACGCCGCCGTAGATGCGCATGAAGTAGTTCATCTTGGCTCCTTCAAAGCGGGTGCCGGGCGGGCGGGGATGTTTGCGGTTGTCCACGTTTTGCACGATGACATTGCCGTCGTAGTCCTCGTAGTCGCCGTAGATGGAGGACTTGTGGTCGATGTCCTTTTCAATGATGCGATAGCGTCCGGGGCGGGTGGAGTAGCCCTCTCTACCGGACGAGATGGGGGAGCCGCCGGCAAGTTCATCCCCTTTGTAGAAATAGACCATCTGCTCGCCGAGATCGATGCGGATGGAGGGGGCGCCGGTCATGTCGTCGGCATCCCAGAAGGATCCGTCGCGACGCATCAGGGCCATCAGTTTGGCAGGCAGCTTGCGGACGTCCTGGAGCTTCTTCTTCCCGTACAAGAATGCCGACTGGGCCGGGGGGGAGGAGGAGCTGCCAGTGTATGTGCTACAGCCGGTGCCGTTCAGCAGCAGGGCGGCGGCGCTGCAGAGAATGAGGATGCGGAGGGAGGGGATTTTCATGACGGGAAAGTGGGCAACTCAGACGACCTTGGTCACATCGGAAGGGGACACGGGCGGGCCGAGAGTCTTGCGCAAAAAGTACTGCGTGTGCCCGGCTGGGAATCCCTCCAGCGAGCCGTAGATCACATAGCCAAGTTTCTCGTAGAGGGGGATGGCGCCAAAGTCGAAGGAATCGAGCCGGGCATGACGGCAACGTTCATTGAGGGCACAGGCTTCGGCCAGCTCCAGGAGCTCGCGGCCAAACCCATGCCCGCGGAAGGTTTCCTCGACCCACAGGAGGTCGATCTGCAGCCAGTCCCAGGCAATGGAGCCCAGAAGGCCACCCCGGATGATGCCTGCTCCATCGCGCATCACCAGATTGAGGGGACGGTAGTTCCGCGGCGGGGAGTGCCGTTCGCCCGAAATCGCCAGTTGGTTGAAGAGCTCCTGAACCTCCTCAGAGCCCAGTTCGGGCTCAATGCTGATCAATGCGGACGGCGCGGCGCTGGGCGGGGAGGTGGGATTCATGGAGCGGTGGACTGCGGCAGGCTGGCGGATAGGAAGCTTGCCACCCGCGATTCATACTCGGAAGTGGCGAAGCGGTGCAAGTTTACATGCGCAGCTCCGGGAATTTCCCAGAACTCCTTGGGACCGGGGGCCCGGTCGTAGATGGCGCGGCCTTCTCCGATCTTTGCATGCTGGTCTCTGGCCCCATGGATGACCAGCAGCGGGCAGGGGACCCGCTGGGCGGCGGCCACGGGGTTCAGTTCTTCCAAGTTCAGGCCCAGCAGCCACTCTGCCTGGAGGGTGAGCAACGGATGCAACGGACGGGCCCAGGTGCCGAAGCGCATCTCCAGCCGGTTGGCCACGGCAGTGGGGACATCAGCAAAGACTGCCTCCACCACGATGGCCTGGGGAGGATGCTCATAGCGGGCCAGCAGAGCGGCGACTCCGCCCAAGGAACTGCCGATGACGGCGACGGGAGTGGAGGGGAACTCCTGCTGCAGCCAGGCGACTGCGGCAGCGGCATTGCGAGATTCCAGGTGCCCCATGGTGATGTGATCTCCCGCACTCTCGCCATGCGCCTGGAGGTCGATGCACAGGGTGTGGTAGCCCAACTTGGAAAGGAAACGAGCCCTGCCGACCATGCTCTGCCGGTCAGACCGGATACCGTGCATGAGCAGTACGGAACCGCGTGCCGCAGTGGTGTCTGGGGCGCGAAGCATCCAACCTGCTACGGAGGCGTTGCCCTCTCCCGGGATCGTAACGTTTTTCGCCGGATAGCTGGCAGGTGGCGGGCCGATCTTCGCCGGAGCAGGCGCGGCCAAGTCTCTGCCGATCCAGAGCAGGAATCCTGCTGCTGCGAGCGAGGCGAAGATGAAGGCCCCGGCGATGCGGAGAAGCCAACGACGGGACATAGAGTGGGGAGAAGAGAAGCTAATGAGCCCGCTGCGCTAGGCGGTGCGCCCCAGCAAGGCGAGCATCCGGCCCGTTTTGCCCTTCTCCACCCGATAGCTGTAATAGAGAGCGGGGTCCGAGGAGGTGCAGACGCCATCATCGTGCACGTTCTCTGGACGGACGCCGGCGGCGATGGCCTGTTGGCGAATGTCCGCGGCGAAGTCCACCTCATACACGGGTGGCCGGATGCAGGGCGATAGTTGCACGATGACGTCCTCAGGCCGCGTGCCGAACTCGCGCTGCATGGTGGCGATGGCTTCGCCGGTGATGTTGAGCTCCGTGCCTTTGCGCCCGGAATGGACAAGGCCAAAGGCACCCGAGACTGGATCGGCAAAATAGACCGCTCCGCAGTCGGCCACATAGATGCCCAGAATGATGCCGGGCGTGTTGCAGACCAGTCCATCTGTATTCGGCACGGCTTCAGGACTGGCGGCGGAGACGACTGCCACCTGATTGCCATGGACTTGATTGGCGGTGGCAAACTTGGCCACAGGGAATCCGAGCTCTGCCACGACTTCGTGGTGCCAACTGGTCAGCCGGCGGAGCGCCTCCTCGCGATCCACAGTCACTTCGATCTCCGGATGGCGCAGGGTGAAGGCGTTCCGAAATTGGGGCAAGGCGCTCAGTGCGGGGAAAGTGGCCCAGGACGAGGGTGGGGCGGGGGATTCCATGGTAGGAGGAAGATGGCGAAGATTCGGAGGGGCGGCCAAGTGAATTTTCGAAACTCTGGAGTATGCGCGTGGTGGCTCCCGTGCATCCACAAAAAAGCGGCGTCACCCCGCAAAGGGAGACGCCGCTGAAGGAGAGCTGGGTAGCGATCCGATTAAGGAGTCGGCACCGTGGAGACCGTCTTCAGAATGCGGGAAGCAATCTGGTAGGGGTCGCCCTGGGAGTTCGGACGGCGGTCTTCAAGGTAGCCCTTGTAGCCGCTGTTGATGAAGCTGTGCGGGATGCGGATGGACGCGCCGCGGTCAGCCAGACCGTAGGTGAACTTGTCGATGGACTGCGTTTCATGCAGGCCGGTGAGGCGGAGGTGGTTGTCCGGACCGTACACGGCGATATGCTCGTCCATGTGCTTCTGGAAAGCAGCCATGAGGCCTTCAAAGTAGTCCTTGCCGCCCACGGAGCGCATGTACTCGGTGGAGAAGTTGGCGTGCATGCCGGAGCCGTTCCAGTCACCCTTGATCGGCTTGCAGTGATACTCAACGTCCACGCAATACTTCTCACAGAGGCGGTTCAGGATGTAGCGGGCCACCCAAACGTCGTCAGCGGCTTTCTTGGAGCCCTTGCCGAAGATCTGGAACTCCCACTGGCCCTTGGCCACTTCGGCATTGATGCCTTCGTGGTTGATGCCGGCGTCAAGGCAGAGGTCGAGGTGCTCTTCCACGATCTGGCGGGCCACATCGCCCACGTTCTTGAAGCCCACGCCCGTGTAGTACGGACCCTGGGGGGCGGGGAAGCCTTCCTCAGGGAACCCGAGAGGACGGCCGTCCTGATAGAGGAAATATTCCTGCTCAAAGCCGAACCAGGTGCCGGCGTCGTCGAGAATGGTGGCGCGGTGGTTGGTCGGGTGGGGAGTGACGCCATCGGGAAGCATGACTTCGCACATCACCAGCACGCCGTTCTTGCGGGTCGTGTCAGGATACACGGCGACGGGCTTGAGCACGCAGTCAGAGCTCTTGCCTTCGGCCTGCTGGGTGGAGCTGCCGTCGAAACCCCAGTTTGGAAGCTCTTCAAGTTTTGGAAAGCTGGCGTATTCTTTGATCTGAGTCTTGCCGCGGAGATTCGGCACGGGCGTGTAACCGTCGAGCCAGATGTATTCCAGTTTGTACTTGGCCATGGATTTTATACTTGTGGTGTTAGGGTTGGTTGTGCCTTGAGGGCAAATTCCCGCAGGAATTCCAATGACGGCTCCCGTGGATATCGCCCTTCGATGAAGCATATCCCGTGCCATGTGCAATCAAAAATAGATGCAAAAGGCACCTTTTCGGTCACCGATGAAGACATCTTCACAACTGCGTCTTGCGACCGCCATGCCAAAGTGGAATGGTGAGCGCCAATGCACGAAGTCAAAGACACCGCCAGGGCTAGCGTTCGCATCGGGTATGACGGGCGGGTTCACAAGGTATTTCGCGGGCACCTTGCGAAAGAGAGGTTCGAGAATGAGGTGAGGGTGCTGAGGTATCTCGAAGAGCGCGGGTGCGACTTTGTGCCTCGTGTGCTGGAGGCTGAGGCCGAGGGGCTGAGGCTGGTAACGACCAACTGCGGGGCGCGTGTGGAGCACATGTCGGAAGGTCGGATGAAGGAGGTCTTCGCGGAGCTGGAGCAGTACGGCGTGCGCCATGAAGATGCCTTCCTGCGCAACATCACCTACCGGGCTTCTGATGGACGTTTTTGTGTGATTGACTTTGAGTTCGCCACCTTGCTAGATGAGGAACCCTCAGCCTCTGCTTCTGCGCTTCCTCAGTCTTCATGATAGAACCTGCTTCTGAATCGACCCCTCTCCGCCTTCGATGGTCTGGCATGACGCACCGTGGCCGGGTGCGCGTGAACAACGAGGACACCTTTCTGGCTCTCACCTTCGATGCCCACGAGGTGCGCTACCTCGGGAAGATCGGAGAATCCACGCTGGCGGAGTCTGACTTCATCTTTGCCGTGAGTGATGGCATGGGGGGCGCCAAGTCAGGCGAGTTCGCGAGCCGGATTGCGGCGGAGAAGATCACCCGTTTGCTCCCCCGGAGCTTCAAGTTTTCTGCGCAGCGGTTGGTGCCGGGCTTTGCCGATATTCTCTCGCTCCTGTTCGACAACATCCACACGGAACTCACTCGCATGGGCCGGGTGTACGATGAATGCGCAGGCATGGGGGCCACCCTGAGTCTGGGCTGGTTCACACCAGGGTGGATGTACTTTGGCCATCTGGGGGACAGCCGGATCTATTACTTCCCCAAGGACGGCGAGATGACGCAGGTCACCCATGACCACTCCCACGTGGGGTGGCTCCGTCGCACTGGCAAGATCAATGAGCGGGAGGCGCGGACGCATCCCCGCCGGAATGTGCTGCAGCAGGCGCTGGGGGCGGGGCATCAACTGCTCGATCCTCACGTGGGCGCGGTAAGCTGCCAGGCCGGGGACCGCTTCTTGTTCTGCACAGATGGGCTCATGGACGGGCTGTGGGATCGTGCGATCAAAGACCTCGTGATGGCTCCTTCGCCCGCTCAAAAGGAACTGCCTGTGGCGCAACTCCTGGTGGAGACTGCGCTGGCGGAGTCAGGGAAGGACAACATCACGGCGCTGGTCGTGGAGATGTTGTAGCCAGGGGCCCTTCGGGCCCGAAACATCATTTCAAACAGGCCCTCATCCTCCCGGCCCTCATTGCACGGCGCATCCATCGCTTTTGAGGAGCGCGCAGACCTTGAAGAAGACTCTGTCCCTTCAATGGTGAAGGGTGAGTGATGGGGCGTGGTTGCCGCCTTCGCTCATGGCGGCCACGGCGCTGGGGTGGAAGGGGCCGAGATGGAGCTTCTGCATGTGGCTCTTCAGCTCCGACTCGTTGGCCGGGATGTAGAGGAGATGGTCGGATCGCATGAACTCGCGCCAGTAGCGATGGCGCTCACTGAGCTCAGCATCCTCGTCGCCCTCCATCGCATCGGTGGGGTATTCCTCTGTCAGAAAGATGGGATGGATGGGCTTGTTGAACTTGGCGGCCAGATTTCCCTCCAGGGCGTGCAGGTAGATCTGCTCCCGCGAAGGGGGGAGCCCCTTGAGAAATGGGGTAGTCCGATAGCCGATGATCTGTATGACCATGTCCGCTGCCTGGATCTGTCGCTTCACCTCTTCCGCCTCTCCGCCATCGGGATCTATCGCAGGCTGCAGCACCCTACATCCCCGCTTGGCCAGCAACTCCGCCACTTGACGGCGGGTGCTGTCCAGATCCCGCGTAGGCGCGGAGAGATAGATGACCGGAGAGGAGGTCATGCCAAAATAAGCCTAAAATGTTATTCGTCGCCTGACAAGTATAAGTTTTGCTTATTCGTGTCTCAATTGTTCGGTTTCTATCATCAACGAGATGACTACGGGCTGATTCCCTGCGAGGTTGCCTAAGAAAGCGGAAATCTAAGCGGGGAGCTTCCAGGGGGTGCGATACTCACGGCCAAGAAGTTTCGCAGCGGCGGGGTCATTCAGGAGCTGTTCAGCGGCAAAATCCCACTTCAGGGTGCGGTTTTCCATCAGGGCGATGAGGGCGAGGTGCCCGGGGATCGCGCTGTGGTGAGCGGTGGTGACCGGGGTGATGGTGGGCTGGCGTGACTTCACGCAGTCCAGGAAGTTCCGGTGATGGCCGGGGGAGCGGTAGAGGGGGGACTTGATAATGTCATCTCCCAGCTTGGGGGCCACGTAGGCGTCCACCACCTTGCCGTCCTTGTCGCGTTTCTGGATCTTCCGGCGCAGGTCGTCCTTGGAGGCATCGTACCCGCTCCGGTCCACCCATACCCAGCCATCTGTTCCGATCCATTTGGTGCCGCTGCGAATGTCTGGATGACCCCCGGCAATGGTCATGGTGATGCCGTCGGCGTACTTCGCCTCGGCGCGGTACTTGGTGGCGGTGTTCCAGACGGCATCCCTGGGCGGGAAGTCAGCACCCAGCGGGATCACCTCGCTTGGGCCGGTGTTGTCGCAATCCATGCCCCAGTGGGCGATGTCGCAGTGGTGGCCAATCCAGTCCAGCAACTGGCCGCCGCCGATGTTGTAGTTCCACCGCCAGTTCTTGTGAACCCGGGCCTCGATATAGGGCTCCATCTGGGCGGGACCGATCCACATTTCATAGTCCAGGTCTGCGGGGGGCGGGGTGATCTGGGTTTTGTCCCCAGTCTTGGCGAAGTCGTTGTGTCCAGAGGGCAATCCCACCTCCACGCTCGTGATCTTGCCGATCAGGCCGTTGCGGACCACCTCGGCCGCAATGCGGAATTCGTCGCGAGAACGCTGCCAGGAGCCGGTCTGCCAGATGCGGTTGTTGGCCTGCACGGCTTTTACAATGGCCTGCTGCTCGTGAATGGTCCGGGCGAGGGGCTTTTCACCGTAGATGTCCTTGCCGTTCTTCGCGGCTTCGATGGCGGTGAGGGCGTGCCAGTGGTCGGGGACGGCCAGCATCACGGTGTCGATGTCCTTGCGGGCCATCACTTCCCGGTAGTCATGGTAGGTTTTGCAGTCCTGGTTCTTGTAGGTTTCGTTGATGGTTTTCAGCGCTGCATCCAGACGGCCTTTGTCGAGGTCACACGCGGCCACGATCTGGCAGTCGGTTTCGTTGAGGAAGCTCTTGGCGTTGCTCGGCCCCATCATGCCCCAGCCGATGACCGCCATGGTGATGCGGTTGGACGGTGCGTTCTGCCCAAAGACGCTGGAGGGGACGATCGTGGGGAAACCAAAGGTGGCGGCTGCGGCGGCGCCGGACTGGAGAAACCGGCGACGTGAGGTGGTGGTGGACGGTGTGTTCATGAAGGCCATCACGCGAGGCCCCGGCGCGTTCTTGCATCGACAAAGGCGGCTCATGCTGAAACATTTGTCTTGCGTGTGAGGGCGGCTGACTGAGGTTTTCACATGAATCAGTTTCGAGCGCTATTTATGGTCATGCTGGTAGCCGTGGCGGGCATGGGCGCCTGGGTGTGGCAGACGAAGGAGAAGCTCTGGCTAGCCCAAGACTCCCTGCAGCAGGCGGAGGCGATCAAGATGAGTGAATTGAAAGCCCAGGCGGACCGGCATCGCGTGGAACTGGCGGCGCGTTCCAAGGAGCACGACGAGGCCATCCTGGCGATTAACGCGGACTGGGAGGGGAGGCTGGACAATCTGCGGAAGGAAGAGCGCCAGCGAATGAGCGGGGCTTTTGAGCAATTCGGCGATATCCTGGACGGGAGCAAGAAGACGCTGGACTACATCAATGCGCTAGAACAGAAGGTGAAGGCGGGCCAGGAAATCTCCAAGGCTGAGAATCAGCGTCTGGCGGTGATTGCGACGGGGCTGGGCTATCTGCAGAAGCAGTATCAGAAGCCGTTTCAGGAATTTACGGAGCTGGAGGCTTACCTCTCCAAGCGGGCCAGCGCCAGCGTGGAGACGCCGGACATGAAGAACGCGTTTTGGAAACGGATGTTCAGCCGGGAGTTCCGGGAGCAGGAACGGGAGTTCTATCGCACGGAAGGGGAGCGGCGTGGGTTTCAGGAGGCAAGCGCGAAGTTCAACTCCGCGTACAAGGCGGCCCAGAAGCAAATGGGCGCGGTGGACCTGAACTTCACGAAGGCGCTGCATGACCTGAACACGGCGGTGAAGGAGCAGAAGACCGAAGATTTGAGCACGTTCTTTGCCCAGGCCAGGAAGGCGCTTTCCACCCATCAGAAACTGCTGGAGTTCGAGCCGGAGGTGCCCAAGCCCGAGACGGGGACGGTGAAGCCGTAGGGGAGTTTTCAGTTTTAAGTGGAGGGCATGCTGGTCAGCCGTGCCCTGCCATGTGGGTGCCGATCACGGCCAGGTCGGCGGTGGCGGTGGGGGTCTCGTAGGTGATCTGGCCGCCGCTCATGACGAGGAGGCGGTCGGTGATTTTGAGGAGTTCGTCGAGGTCGGAACTGACCACGAGGACGGCGACGCCGCGATCGCGGGCTTCGGTGATCTTCTGGTGCACGAAGTCGGTTGCGGCGAAGTCGAGCCCGAAGCAGGGCTCGGAGACGACGAGGATCTTGAGGGGTAGGGTGGAGAGTTCCCGGGCAAGGATGGCCCGCTGGACGTTGCCGCCGGAGAGATCGCGAATGGGCGTGTCTGGCCCGCGGGTCTTGATGGAATAAGCCTCGATGAGTGGCAGGGCGGATTTGCGAATGGCGCGGAAGTTGAGAAGCCATTTCCAGCGTGCTTGAGGAGGCTGGTCAAAGGTGCGCAGGGCGATGTTTTCCGCCATGCTGAGCATGGGGGCGCAGGCGTTGCGGAGCGGCTCCTCCGGCAAGGTGTGGAACTGGTGGGCGAGGATGTCCCGGCGGGTGCCGTGGTAGGGCTGGCCATGGGCCTCCAGAGAGCCTGTGGCTGCGGGGCGCTGGCCGCCGAGCACCTCCATGAGCTCCCTTTGACCGTTTCCTGCGACTCCGGCAATCCCGAGAACCTCGCCCTCGGCGAGTTCAAAGGAGACGTCCTTCACGGCGGTGAGTCCATTGTCACCTAGAACCGAGAGCTGCTTGACCCGGAGTGCAGTGCGTCGGCTGGATGTGGAAGTTGTCGCTCGCGGTGCAGACGGAACAGGTTTGGCGCTGGAGGTTCCGCCCATCATCATGGCTGCCAGGGAGTCGCGGTCCAGGTCCTTCACTTTGCCTTGGCCGGCTAGCTTGCCCCGGCGGAGCACGGTGACGTCGTCTGCAAAGGAAAAGACCTCGCGGAACTTATGCGTGATGATGATGATGCTCAGCCTGCCCGCTACGGTCATCTGGCGTAGCAGGGCGAGCACCTCGGTGGCCTCGGCGGGGGTGAGCACGGAGGTGGGCTCATCCAGAATAAGGATGCGACTCTTGAGGTAGAGCTGCTTGAGGATCTCCGTCTTCTGCTTCTCTCCAGCGGCGAGCTCGGAGGCGCGCTTGTGAAGGGGCACCTTGAACGGGGCCTCCGTGGCCATGAATTCCTCCAGGCGGGCGGTTTCCCTTTTCCAGTTCACCGCTGCAGGCACATCTGGTCGGGAGAGCACCAGATTCTCCGTGACGGTCATGCTGGGCACCAAGGTAAAATGCTGGTACACCATGCCGATGCCGTATTTCCTCGCATCCGAAGGGTGCTGGATCTCGCGGACATGGCCGCCCACCATGATCTCACCAGAGGTGGCCGGGTGAAAACCCATGACACACTTCACCAGGGTGCTCTTGCCAGCGCCGTTCTCACCCAGCAGGGCGTGCACGGTGCCCGGTGGCACGGTAAGGGAGATCTCATCGGCGGCAGTGAAGTCGCCGAACTTCTTGGTGATGCGGTAGAGGTCCAGTGAGGCTGGGGCCTGGGTGAATCTCTCCAGATTTTCCGGTGGGATGAGAGTCATGACAGGAACGGGAAAAAATTACTCACCCGTGGCGAGGGCCCCCGGGGCGCCAGCGAGTGATTTCTTGGTCGAGCAGGTGATGACCATGACGATCAGCGTCAGGACGTAGGGGGAGGCATTCCAAAGGTAATAACCTGTCTGGATGCCGGCGGCTTGGAGCGCGGGACCTACGGACTGAGCCCCGCCGAAGAGCAGCGAGGCCACGAGACACATCTTGGGATCCCAGCGGGCAAAGATGACGAGGGCGACAGCCATGAGCCCCTGGCCACCGGAGATGGCCTCGGTCCAGGCTCCGGGATAGTAGAGAGACAGGTAGGAACCGCCCACGGCGGCCAGGCCGCTTCCCGCCATGGCTGCCCAGGTGCGGACGGCCTTCAATGAGATGCCGAGAGCCCGGGCGGCGGAAGGCTGGTCTCCCGCAGCGCGGATCTGCAAGCCCCAGCGAGTGCTGCGAAGGAACCACGCCAGGAAGTAGGCGGTGAGCAGCCCCAGGAAAAAGAGGGGGCAGATGCGGAGCGCGGCCTGGATCTGGGTGGAGTCGCTCCAGGCCCCGAGGGGGATGCCGGGCAGAAGCGGGGCGCTGGGCTGGATGTAGGGTTTGCCAAAGAAGAAGGCGATGCCGCTGCCAAAGAGCATGAGGGCGATGCCGACGGCAATGTCATTGGTTCGAGGTAATTGTGACAGCCACGCGAAGAGGAGCCCGAGCAGCATGCCCACTCCCATGGCGGCGAGTACTCCGTACCAGGGGGAGCCGGAGTGGTAGGAGACGGCATAGGCCGTCATGGCCCCGGCCAGGAGGGAGCCTTCCTGGCCCAGATTGATCTTGCCGCTCTTTTCCGTGAGGCATTCTCCCAGGCTGACAAAGAGGAAGGGCGTGCCTCCGCGCACCGCTCCAGCCAGGATGGCCATTGTGACAAGCCAGAATGAATCCATGACGTGGGTTTTAGGAAATCAGGGTTTGAAGATCTTGAACCTGCCGTAGAGCGAGTCGCTGAAGAGGATGACCAGGAACACGAGCCCCTGGAAAACGAGCGAGGTGGAGTCAGGCAGCTTGTGGGCGCGCTGCAAGATGCCGGAGCTGGCGAGGATGCCGCCGAGCAACAGGGAGACGGGGACGATGGCCAGGGGGTGAAACCGGGCGACGAAGGCCACCAGGATGCCTGCGTAGCCGAAACCTGCGGCCAGGGATTCATTGGCCCGGCCGTGAACGGCGGCGACCTCCACCATGCCGGCCACGCCCGCACAGCCACCCGCCAGGAAACAGGTGATGAGCGTGGTGCGATTGACGGGGAGCCCTCCAAGGCGTGCCGCCTTGGGGTTGGCTCCTATAAACCGGGCCTGGAAACCGAAGGTGGTGCGCTGCATGAGAAACCACAGGATCACACAGGCCACGAGCCCGAAGGCCAGGCCCCAGTGGACCCGCATGGTGAAGTCTCCAAAGGTGATGCGGCCCAGCATGATCTCTTCTGCGATGGGGAAGCTGGAGGGCTTGTTCAGGCTGGTGGGGTCCTTCATGGGCCCGTTCACCAGATGATTGAGGATGGCGATGGAGATGTAGTTCAGCAGCAGGCTGCTGATGGTCTCGTTCACCCCGCGATACTGGCGCAGACCGGCAGAGAGGGAGATCCAGAGACCGCCCCAGACAATGCCGGAAAGGGCCATGAAGCCGAGGGCCAGATGGTGCGGCCAGGCTGGGACCGCCAGACCGGCGATGACAGCTCCGATGCCGCCCATGACGAGGGCCCCTTCGTTGCCAATGACGATCATGCCCAGCCGCGCTGGCAGGGCCGTGCAGAGGGCAGTGAGCATCAGCGGGGCGGTCCGCATCAGGGTGTTCTGAAAGGCGAACCAACTGCCAAAGGAGGCCTTGTAGATGCTGGCGTACACCTTGAAGGGATCCTGCCCCTGCGCTTTGCAGAAGAGACCGAACAGGACCAGCGCCAGAAGGATGGCTCCCAGTGGGATGAGGATGGCTTCAAACGCCGGTCCCCAGGCGCGTCGCAGCCGGGGACTGGCAGGGAGCGGGGCCAGCCCGGCAGATCCGGGCTGGACAGAGGGAGTGGCAGAGAGTTCGGCCATCGATCAGGAAGGCAATGGACTCGCTTACTTGGTGCTGCCCAGCACCCCTTCGACCAGCCAGCTCATGGATTCGATGGCGGGATCGTCGCGCTTTAGGGCACCACCGGCAGGGACTTTGACATTGCCATCATTGTCCTTGAGCTCACCGGTGAAGATCTCCAGCGTCCCCGCCATGAACGCGGTCCTGGCTGCATCGGCGTCGGCCTTGGCGGCATCAGACACGGCAGGGCCATAGGGGGACATCTTGATGAAGCCTTCTTTGAAGCCACCGCGGATAAGATGGGGGATGCCGCCATTCATGAGGGATTTGCCCTCCTGGATCATCTTGGCGTACTTGGAATAAACGCTGCTCCAGTCCCATTCTGCACCGGTAAGATAGCCCTTGGGAGCGAGGGCGGCAGCGTTGGCATGGTAGCCGCAGACGTAGGCTCCGCGACGCTCGGCGGTCTGGGTGACGACCTTCGGGCTGTCCACATGGCAGGTGAGGACATCGATACCCTGGTCAATGAGGCTGTTGGCAGCATCTGCCTCCTTGACCGGCATGGCCCAGTCACCGGTAAAGACGACTTTGACCGTGGCCTTGGGATTGACCTTCCGGGCCCCCAGAGCAAACGCGTTGATGTTCATGAGCACCTGGGGGATGGGCTTCGCGGCAATGAAGCCCAGCTTGCCGGACTTGGAGGCGTGAGCCGCGACGATGCCGTTCACATACTGAGCTTCATAGATCCAGCCAAAGTAGCTGCCGACATTTTTGGGATGCTTCTTTTCATCATAGAGCCCGCCGCAGTGGAGGAACTGCACCTCGGGGGCCTCCTTGGCCACCTTGAGAATGTGAGGGTCGAAGTAGCCGAAGGACGTTGGAAATAACACAGAGGCGCCGTCGATGTTCACCATGTTCAGCATGGTCTCCTGAACAGCGTTGGTTTCCGGGACGCTGGCTTCCTCCACGACTTTCACGCCTGGGACCTTGCCGACGCCGATGCCGCCTTCAGCATGGGCCTGGTTGTAGCCGTAGTCGTCCTTGGGGCCAACATAGATGAAGCCCATGACGGTCTCGGCCAGACTGGGGCCAGCGGTGGCCAGGAGGGTGAGGGCAGCAGCGGTGCGGATGGGGAGCAGGTGCAGGAGTCGTCTCATGGTGGGAGAGCTGGTGAGCAAGTGAGGGGCACTGGAGTCGCTTCAAGGGTGAGATGACGACGCCAGGCAGGCCCGCGCAGTTGCAGCCCCCGTGCCATGATTAGAGTTGGGTTAAGATGTTGAAAATGTGCGCATTGTGAAGATGGTGAAGGAGAGGTGGGCAAGGGTGGATTTGTTCCGGCTGTGCCAGGTGTTGCGGAGTGCGACAGTTGGCAAGGGGGCGGGTAGGGGAAACAATGTGTGCGGCGGCGATGGCCCGACCCGCTGCGCGGGAGACTCCAGACTGGAAGATGCAAGACTTGTCAGGTGACCGCGGAGTAAAGGAGGCGGGGGCTCCGGCCCCGCGGTCTGTGGGGCGGGCGGAGCGGGGAAGGGTATCGTGAGACGTTTGGGGAGTGAGCGGGGCTGGGAACCCCCGCCTCCTGTACTCAAGAACAAGCTTCG